>DATAKE010000123.1:0-11466 GCA_036261745.1 Opitutaceae bacterium | reverse complement strand
GCGGTAGACCTTTTTGACACGGCAGGAAATCGCGCCGGTTTTGAGGTCAAATTTATCCGGGACTTCGATGCGGTGGAGATCGACGGCGGCGTGATAGCCGCGTTCGGAAAACACATCGATCAACATCGCGAGCGCCAGCGGATCCTCGAGCACCGGATCCTCGGTATTGATGTGGGCGACGCCGGAGATGGCGTGGCGCAGCACGATCGGGATGATTTTCTTTTCGATGAAGACGGTGACCTGCGCGAAAAGCGGGCCGTGCTCCAGCTCGTAGCTGTCGAGTCGTTTCACCATTTCCTGGCGCGCATGGATGATGGTCTCGCTCGCCACCGGAATGCCGCGCAGCCGGTCGACCGTCCGCGGGTCGAGCTCGAGGGTGCTTTGATACTCGAGCTCCTTGAGGATGTTTTGCTCCACCTCATCGATCGGCCCCTGGGCGTTGATGAGATGATAGTGGAAGATTTCCTTCAGCGATTGCAGCGCGTCCCATGTCTGCTCCTTGAAAACGCGGTAGCGGCGCTGGGCCAGCACCGTGTCGTGGTCCGTGGCGCGATCCTCCAGCAACACGCCGACGCCGCTGCGCAGGACTTCCTCGTTGTGGAGCCGGGTCTCAAGGCCGCGCTTCAGCTGGCGGGCGATCGATTCCTTCTCGTCGACGAACAGCACCATGATGTGGATCGTCGGCTGGCGGAAATGGATGCTGAGCGGCGACTGGTAGAATTCCCGCCGGAGGGCCTGCATTTTGCCCACCAGCAGTTTCAAACACTCGACCTGCACCTTGGTGCGGGGAAATCCGTCGAGAATGACGCCGTCGCGATACTCGATGCGCAGCAAATGCCGCAGCAGGAGACCGACGACCTCGCGGTCGCCCACCATGTTGCCGCCATCCTTGAGCCGTTTCGCGTCGGGGGAATCCAGCAGGGCGCTCACGACCACCGGATCGCACGTGAGGCCGCGCGTCTTCGTGATGAACGCGGTGTTCGTGCCCTTGCCAGCGCCCGGTGCGCCGCCCAGCAGGATGATTTCCTTGGGAAAGCGCAGATTCTCCCGGCCGAAGTCCGCCTCGAGATCACGCCAGACCGTGTCGAAAATGAGTTGGGCATCCTTGATCTCGAGATCGCCGAGTTTCGCCACGGGAGGGGCGGGAGGCGGCGTGGTGGCGGGAGCGGAAGGAGGCATGGAGAGTTTTAGTGCGGGATGAGCTACAGGGTTTGTGAGCCGGATTCGACACAAGAAAATATATTTCAGCCGGGCCGCTCGCGTCCCGGAAGACGATTAGTCCGCCAGTCCGCGCGGCTTACACCGCCCAACAAACTCGCGTGATCTTTGTCCGGATCGGGAACCTTTCAGTGGGACATCTTTCAAATGCGCTAACAATTCAAGTGGGCCTAGCCCGCTGGATTGTTAAGTTGAAGCTGGACCTGGCGGGGTCGCGCAAGCGGCCCCGCCTTGTTTTAGGCCTTGGCCAACGTCGTCCGCGAAACACACTTTCCTCCCCATGCGTGTGCTCATAGTCGACGATGATGCCGGTATTTGCAGAACCACGCGGATTGCGTTGGAGACTTCAGGGCACCTCGCCGCGGATGCTCCGAGCGGATCGAAGGCGCTGAAGGCGCTCGAGGAGGGGGATTTTGAGGTTTGTTTCCTCGACGTGCAGCTGGGCAGCGAAAACGGTTTGGATTTGCTCGCGAAGCTGCAAAAGGCGCACCCGAACCTGGCGGTCGTGATGTTCACGGCGTACGCCAACATCGCCACCGCGGTCGAGGCGATGCGGCGGGGCGCTTTCGATTTCATTCCCAAGCCTTTCACGCCCGACCAGATTCGGGCCGTCCTGGGGAAGATCGAAAAAAACCGGGTGCTGGAACGCCGGGTGCGTTCGCTCGAAACCCAGCTCGCGGCGGAGACCCCCGCGGTCGATCTCGCTTCCGACGAACCGGCGGTGTCCCGCGGCATGGAGATCGCCTTTCGTGCGGCGGAAACGCCGGCCACCATCCTCATTCTCGGCCCGAGTGGAACCGGCAAGAGCGTGCTCGCCCGCGAAATTCACCAGCGCAGCGCGCAACGCGACTCGGCGTTTGTGACCGTGAGCTGCCCGAGTCTCTCGAAGGAGCTGCTGGAGAGTGAGCTCTTCGGCCATGTGCGCGGAGCGTTCACGGGGGCGATCGCCGACACCGTGGGCAAGGTCGCCGCGGCGGAAGGCGGGACGCTCTTCCTCGACGAAATCGGCGAGCTGCCGCTGGAGATTCAGCCGAAACTCCTGCGGCTGCTCCAGGAGCGCGAATACGAGCGGGTGGGAGAGGCGAAACCGCGTCGCGCCAGCGTGAGAATCATCGCTGCCACCAACCGCAACCTCGCCGCCGAGGTGAAGGCGGGGCAGTTCCGCGAAGATCTCTTTTACCGGCTGAATGTGATCAGCGTGCCGCTGCCCGGCCTCCGCGACCGCCCCCGCGACCTGGCGCGCTTTGCGGAAAACTACCGGAAATTTTTTTCGGAACGCATGGGGAAGAAGACGACTGCGTTCACGCCCGAGGTGTTGAAGGCGTTTACCGCGTACGGCTGGCCGGGAAATCTGCGTGAACTTCGCAACGTCATCGAGCGGGCCGTCATTCTCACCCGCGGCGAGACGATCGCCCTGTCCGATTTGCCCGAGGAGTTCGGGGTGAAGGCGGATCCAAGCATCAACGTCGGCGCGCGCGTGACAATCGAGGCGCTCGAGACGGAGCACATCCGCCGGATCCTGGCGGCGTCGAAGAATCTCGACGAAGCGGCGCGCACCCTCGGCATCGATCCGGCCACGCTTTACCGGAAGCGGCAGAAACTGGGACTGCTGTGACCCGCGTCGCTCCATGCTTCGCACGCGCCTAACCTTCGGCCTGCTTCCGCTGCTGCTGCTGTTTTTCGCCGTCTGTCTCTACGCGATTCACACGAGCCAGAAGCTCGGTGTTTCCGTCGAGATCGTGCTTTCCCGCGATTTCCGCTCGATCCGCATTGTGCAGGCGCTGCGCGAGACGGCGGCCGGCATGAACACCACCCTGCATGAGGCGAGGAACAGCAGCGGACTGGAGTACCGGAAGAAGTTCGAGGCGGATCGGACGAAGTTCAAACGCGACCTCAACGACGAGCTCCTCAACCAGCCCACCGCCGACAAAGCCACGCTCTTGAACACGCTCGATGAAAATTTCGAACGTTTCGCCCAGGCGGGGGAGGACAACCTTCGCATGGGCGGACTGGGCACCCTTGAACTCCTCACGCGGGCCGAGCGGGCGTTTTTCGCCGTCAACCACACCCTCGACGAACTTCTCAATCGCGAGCATCACGAAATTCTCACCGCCGAAAAAGCGGTGAAGGCGCGGATCGATGCCAGCCTGCGGCTCCTGATGATTGCGATGGTGGCGGCCGTGATTTTGTTTTTCTTCCTCTCATGGCGGCTGGCGGATTCCTTCCTGCGCCCGATTCAGGCGCTGACCACCACGGCGGTGGCGCTGGGCGACGGGGATCTGGATCGCGAAGTTCCGGTGACTTCCCGCGACGAACTCGGCCAGCTCGCCAAGGCGTTCAACCAAATGGCGGTGCGGCTCCGCGCCTATCGCGACGCGACCATGGCGAAAGTGCTCCGCACCCAGCGGACGATGGAGGCGACACTGACCTCGCAGCCGGATCCGGTCTTTGTCGTGGCGCGCGACGGCAGTCACGAGGTGCGAAATCCGGCCGCGGAGCAATTGGTGGAGTCATCCGATTTCTCCCCGGGTTTTCCCGCGGCCGTGGCGGAACCGCTGGCGAAGGTGCTGGCGAGCGGGGAGCATTATCTTCCCACCGACTACAGTTGCGTCGTGACGCTGCGTGTGGGACGCGAAGACCGGCACTACCTGCCCCGCATTCTCGCGATTGGCGACAAGCTGACTGAATTCAAAGGCGCGGCCGTCGTGCTGCAGGATGTCACGAAGTTCCGCCTGCTCGACGATGCAAAGACCAATCTGGTCGGCACGGTGAGTCACGAGTTGAAGACTCCGCTGACGAGTTTGCGCATGGCGGTGTATCTCCTGCTCGAGCAGAAAATCGCGAACCTGACCGCGACCCAACGCGAGCTGCTCGAAGGTGCGCGGGACGACGCCGACCGGCTGCTGCGCATCCTCGACAATCTGCTCGATATGGCGCGCCTCGAGGCCGGGGCCTCCACGCTGGACCGGCGCGAGGTGGTGGTTGGCCCGTTGATCGAGGGCATCGCCCGCGAGGCGCGCGCCGTCATTGAAGCTGGCGGGCAAACCTTCGTCGTTGAACTCGAGCCGGGGATCGAGTCCGTACGTTTTCAGGCGGATAGCGCGCGGTTGCGCCATGTGTTCATGAACCTGTTGACGAATGCCTCGAAATATTCCCCCCGGGGCAGCGTCGTCACGCTCGGCGCGAGCCGGGAGCAGCCGGGCTTTTTGCGTTTCTCGGTCCGCGATCAGGGGGCGGGCATAGCTCCCGAAGTCGCCGCGCGGGTGTTCGAACGGTTTTACCGCGTACCTGGCGAATCGAAACCCGGCGCCGGTTTGGGCCTCGCGATCGCACGGGAGATCGTGGTCGCGCACGGCGGAACCATCGCCTGCACCGCGGCCCCGGATGGCGGGAGCGACTTTCATTTTTTGCTGCCGGGCTGAGCGGCAGTCGGGGAAAGTGCGCGGGAAAGGGAACGGGGTGCCCGGTTGGACGGTCTCGATCCGGGCGCGGGAGCGATGCCCCGCTTCATCGCAACTCCGTCCACCAGCCCCATGAAACATCATTCCCGCAAGACCAACGGCCTTCAGCACGAAACCGAGGAACTCGTATCGAACATCACCAAGCTCATGGCAGAGGCGGAGGAGATGCTGAATGAATCCACGAGCCACCACGCCGAGGAGAAAGTCGCGTTGCTCAATGGAAATCGCGAGCACGCGGAGCACCGTCTTTTCGGGCGCTATCTGGCGGCGAAGGACAAGATCGCGTCATTCGCCAAAACCACCGACGCCACCATTCGCGCGTGCCCCTACGAATCGCTCGCGATCGCTCTGGGAGTGGGGGCTTTGTTGGGCGCCGTGTTTTCCCGCCGGGACGAATAAGCGCGTCCGCTTCAGCGCGTAAAATCGAGACGGCGGCGGGTGCATTTTTGGCGTCGAGGCAGGGGGATCCCTGATCCGCGAACCGCGAGCGACAACCGCTGTCTAGGCTGGGGCAATCTTAGTCTGCCGCCACAAGCGGTTTATCACGCCAGCTAAAACTCATCACTATGAACAAACCCGTGTCACTCGCCCTCCTTGTTGGAGGCATCATCCTCGTCATCTACGGCATCAGCGCCGCGGATTCCATCGGCTCACAATTCTCGGAGCTCTTCACCGGTGCTCCGACCGATAAAGCAGTCTGGCTCCTTATTGGCGGCGCTGTCGCCGCGATCGTCGGCCTCGCTGGCGTCATGCGGGGCGGCTCTCGAACCTAACGTCAACTCAACCTCAATCCCTCCCTCCCATGTTAAGCTACGCTGTCACGTTTCTCATCATCGCACTGATCGCGGGTGTCCTCGGCTTCGGCGTTATCGCCGGAACGGCGGCCACGATCGCGAAGGTGTTGTTCGTTGTCTTCCTTGTGCTCTTCATCGCGTCTCTCATTCGCGGGAAAAGCGTCTAACTCTGACGGGCCCTCCATCCGGGGGCTGTCCTCCTTACTTCCATGAAAAATAACAAAACATCCACGGCCCAATCCCCCAAAGACATGTTGGAGGAGTTGCGCAGCCTCGTGGCCGACGCCGAAAAAATGGTGGGCGATTCGCTCACTGAACATTCGGACGACGCCGTGAGCGCCTTGCGCGAACGCTACGAAGCCGCCCAGGAGCGGCTCGCCGACGTTTACTCGACGGCCAAGCGCAAAGTCACCGACGGCGCCAAGTACACCGACGAAGCCATTCGCGAAAATCCCTATCAATCCATCGCCATTGCGGTGGGCGTGGGACTCCTCGCGGGCGTCCTTCTCGGGCGTCGTTCCAAATAAGAGCGGCAGCTCATCTTCCCATGGAACAGTCCAGCAGAGGCTCGTCGGGTCTGTTAGGCTCCGTGCGAGTCCTGGCGGACAATCTCCTTGGTAGTGTTCACGACCGCCTGGAGCTCATTTCCGTCGAGCTCCAGGAGGAAAAACAGCGGCTGATCCAGATCTTCATCTGGATCAGCGCTGCGATTTTCACCGGCATGATGGCGATCGCTTTCGCCAGTTTCACCATCGTGTTTCTGTTCTGGGAAAGCGCGCGTGTGCCCGCCTTGGTGGGCGTCACCGTGGTGTATGCCGCCGCTGCCACCGGCATCGCGCTTGGTTTTCGCCGGATGATCGCGCGGCAGCCCGGACTTTTTGCCGGCTCGCTGCAGGAACTGAAAAACGACCGCGAATGTATCCCGACGGACAACTGAACGAACTGGCGGTGCACAAGCTGATGCTGCGCCAGCGCATCTCGCTCCGGCGCCGGCTGTGTGTCGTGGCCGCCCGGCGTGTCTCGCAGCCCCTGATTAAGGTGGATCACGCCGTCGCGCAGTGGCGGCGCATTTCACCGTTTGCAAAAATGGCCGCGGTGCCGGCGGTGTTGCTGTTGAAACGAACGCTGTTCCGGCGGGCGAAGATCATCGGACCCCTCCTGCGCTGGGGCCCGCTCGCATTTAAGGTTTTTCGCGGTGTGACCGCGGCGCGGTAGATCACACCTTCCGGTGGATCGTCTGCGGCGCGGCTTCCATCTGGCCGCGCGTGACACCGAGCTGATTGAGCAGCTTGAGCTCGCGCCAAAGATCGCCGCCGGTGATTTCTCCCCGGAGCAGCTGGCCGTAGCGCGTGAGCGTGCGCGTGACCTCGTCGGCGCTCTCGTTGACGAACTCGACGCGAAAGCTCCGGGCGCCGAGCTCGATCAAGCGGGCCGCGTATTCCGCGCCGCTTTGTGCGCGGTTGTTGAAAACGGTGTTGCGGCAGCCGGCGTCGGCGCGCAACGGAAGCTCGGCGCCAACCCGATCGCGAAGCGCGACCCGGCGGGTGTCGCACGGGCGGCCGCAATCGCGATAGTCTTTGCCGCTCGAGAGGAACGCGCAAAACACGCAATGCTCCATGTGAAACATCGGCATGTGCTGGTGAATCGTCAGGTCGAACCACGCCCCCGGCGCCGCGCGCAGCAACGCCTCAAGCTGCGCGACATTCAAATCGTAGCTGGCCGTCACGCGCTCGAGACGGTGTCGCCGGATGAAGTAATCGGCGGTGAGCTGGTTGGCGACGTTGAGGGAAAAATCGCCGCGTTTGCGATCGCCCGCGAAAAACTCGAGATGATCGTAGTTGCGGACGAGGTAGCCATCCGCCTCGCAGGACCGGACTTGTTTGAGAATCCATTCCTCGCCGGGTTTGAAAATCCGTGGCGGCGCCGCCCAGATGCCGGAGTCCGCTGTTTTTAAATCGCGATCCTCACGCTGGAGTTCGCGGAAGCGAACCACGGTGTCGCGATAGTGTTTCGGATTTTCGAACTCGCAGTAGATCGTGCGGGCGCCGGCGCGCCAGGCGCTTTCCAACTGCTCCTGGAGACGGATCACGGCGATGATTTCCGGCGGGCGCGGATTGGCCCCGGCACCGGTGAAATCGGGGAGACGAAAATCGCGGGACGTCCAGCGTTTCGGCTGCGCGCAAAGTTTCTCGAGGGCGGCGGCCGCTTCGCGGCGGAGCCGGTTGAGTTCACTGACGGGAAGAATGACATCGCCTTCAAGAAACGATTTCAGCTGGCCGAGCTCGAAGGGTGTGCCGCCGAGACGACCGAGTTGTTCGCGGAGCCGGTCCTCCGAGAGCGGTTGTTTGGCGGCGGTGGCAAGCGGAACGGTCGACTCGATTTTCGTGACATGGCCCGCTCCATCGGTGGCGATCAAAGTCAGCGGACCTTCCGCCCGCCCGTGAATTTCGAGATGAATGGGGCGGCGAAACCGGATCTGATCGCCCCCGAAGGAGGAGCGCACGTCGCGGTCGAGCGCGGGATCGTTGGTTTTCCAAAGGAGCTGTCCGGCCCGCACGCGCCGCCAGTTGATGTCGCCATGACCGAAGCGGAGGGAGGTTTCCGCACCGTGTGGATCCACTTGGTAAACGCGGCCGCCTTCCTCGCGTTCCGCGGGTTTGCCGGCATCGAAGACCACGCCGTCGCCCGGCTTGAGCGGGGCGACGAGACGGAGGCTCACGCTTTCGCCATCGACGCGGGAAATCTCGCCGAGAAACACCCCGCGCTTGGTGCCGAAGCGGGCATGGGCGAGCGATTGATTGTCGATCCCGCGAAACCAGCCGGTGTAGAGGCCGCGGGAGAAACTCATCTCGAGTTCATAGCGGGCCGAGGCGGGCGAAAATTTTGGAGCGACGGCCTCGGGCTGTCCCAGATCGCTCATGACCTTGTCGAGGGCCGCCCGATAAACGCGCGTGATGCTGGCGACGTATTCGGGACTTTTCAGCCGGCCCTCGATCTTCAAGGAAGCGACGCCGGCACGGACGAGGTCAGGCAGGACTTCCAGGCCCGAGAGATCCTGCGGGCTGAGGAGATAGCGTTTGTCGCCGAGGGGAACTTGCTGGCCGTCCGCGATGAGATCGTAGGGCAGGCGGCAGGCTTGGGCGCATTCACCGCGATTCGCGGAACGACCGCCGAGCGACTCGCTCGTGAGACACTGTCCCGAATACGCCACGCACAGCGCGCCGTGGACGAAAACCTCGAGAGGAAGGGCTGCCGACTGCGGCGATTGTTGCTGGGCCGCCTGAATTTTGGCGATTTCCGCGATCGAATTTTCGCGCGCGAGAACGACGAGTTGCGCGCCGAGTTCGCGGGCAAAAGCCACACCGGCGCCGCTCGTGATCGTCATCTGGGTTGAGCAATGAATCGGGAAATCCGGGGAGATTTCGCGAATCAAGCGGCAGATGCCGACATCCTGGACAATCGCGGCGTCCACTCCCGCCGCGATGATGCTGCGCAAGTAATCGTGTGCGTCAGCGAGTTCCGGGGTGAAGACCAGCGTGTTGAACGTCACGTAGCCCCGGACGCCGCGCCGGTGCAAAAACTCCATGAGGGCCGGAAGATCGGCTTGGGTGAAGTTTTTCGCCCGCATGCGGGCGTTAAAACGCTCCAAACCGAAGTAGATCGCGTCCGCGCCATTCTCGACTGCCGCGCGCGCGCATTCCCAATCGCCTGCCGGAGCAAGGAGCTCGGGCCGTTTCGGACCGTGTGCGTGGGGCACGGTGACCGACGGCGACGGGAGGGAGGTTTCCAACATATCTTGAGACGTAGACGGGTTCGAAGCGCGGGCAACTGGTTTCGGGGATCAGAATAGCCGGAGAATGAGGGAACTATTTCTGGGTAACGCGTCCAATTGGGACATGAGTATTAAATCCCTCCGTCTGGCGCTTTTGCTATCAGCCGCGCTTCCCTTGGCCTCGTTAGCTGCTTCGTCGACTGCCTCGGTCTCGAGTCCACAATCCGACTACGACCGTGCAGTTAAGAGCTATATCGACGCGGCCAGCGAACAGCTCACCGCAGTTCGTGCCGAGGTGGATTTGCTGGTGGCAGGAGCGAAAGACGACAGCGCAAAGGAGCGGCTGGAAAAAGTGGCGGCGGGCTTTGCGCGCTGCGACAAAGTGCTGGCGGAGTTAAAGAAGGCGGGTCCGGCGGACTTTGATCGGATCAAATCAGAATTCGAACTCACCCGGAACAAGTTGCTCAAGGAGTTGGATTCCGCGCGAAAAATCTGATCCCGACTCAATCGGGGACAGCGAAAGGTAAAGTTTCCGGACGACCCGATTTTGCCGCCTGAGGTGCGGCGGCGCGAAGCCGCGGCGCGAAGAACAAAGTCAGGATAAAGCACACGACCGCGACGAAGCCGGCCCGTGGAAAGCCGAGGAGTCGCCGCCACTCCCGCGCGCGACGAGTGCGCCGCGGTTAAATTCGCGAGGCTGTTTGTTACAGCGCGGAGTTCACACTGATGAATCCACCGCGATAGCGACTGTCCACCGAGTTGGTGATCATGACCATGGCAGGCGAAAAACGCCCTGACATGGTGACCCTGACTGCCGGGTTACGAGCATCGCCACTCACACCGGGTTGCGGATGGGTCGTACTGGACAGGTGGCGAAAAAACGGGACATGGCCCTAAAAGCGAAATCGTCAGACCGCAGCGGACGGAGCAAACATCTCCCGCAACAGGCCGAGAAATTGTTCGGCGCCGCGGCTTTGATAACGTTGAAGGTGACGAATGATCACGAGCTCCCGCATGGGAGCACCATCCGCGAGGGTGAGGTAGACCAGATTTTTTTTATCGTCGGGCGATTGGGCAACCCTTGGCAGAATCGAGATGCCGGCGCCAAGGGCCACGAGGGCTTTGACCGTGGCCACTTGCGCGCAGCGAAAGCCCACGCGGGGTTCAACATGGTGATCACCGCAGAAACCACGGATCTGCGTGGCGAGCGAACTGGAGGTCCCCATCATCACGAACGTTTCGCCGGCCAGATCGGTGGCGCGAACGGCCTCCTTTTTGGCAAACGGATGCTCTTTTCCGACCACGAGTAGCAGAGGTTCGGTCAGCAAAGGTTCGATCGACAAACGGTGGTCCTTCACGGGGAGGGCGACGATTGCCACGTCGAGTTCACCTTCGATGATTGAATGGATCAGATGCGATCGAAAGTCTTCACGGACATCGATCTGCAGATTGGGGTGACGCTGGTAGCAGCGCTCAATCAGCGGCGGCAGGAGGTAGGGGGCGACCGTGGGAATCGCTCCAACCGTGATGCGCCGGCCAAGAGCCGGATGGTCGCTGAGTTCCTTCGCGGCATTTTCCACCTCAAACAGAATGCGCCGGGCCCGCTCAAGAAACACGGCACCTGCTTCGGTCATCACCGCCTTCCGGCCCAGACGGTGAAACAATTTGTGACCAACCTCCTTTTCTAGATTTATTATCTGCTGGCTTAGCGATGGTTGAGTTACGTTGCTGCGTTCTGCCGCGCGGGTGAAATTCCCCGTATCGGCGACCGCGATGGCATAGCGAAGTTGGTGCAGTTCCATAGGAGGAATCGATGAGAACGATAGGAAGACGCAACTTCAACTATCGAAAACCTATGGTATCGTTGCGGCGGTAGATCACCGTTCCGGCGATCAACAACGAAAGATAACAACATGAAGAACAAAATCATCCTAGCGGTCATCCCTGGCGTCATCGTCTCGGCCGCGCTCTTGCTTTCTTTCCGTACCCCAGTAACCGCGGACGCCATCGTGGGCTACCTGAGCGTGTTAACGCTTTTGGGAGTCGCTACGTTGGAGTACCGCCTAAACTGGAAACGGCTGCTCGGCCGCTAATCGCGGGCCTAGAGTAATCCAATAACAAGGGGTCCGGAGTAATCCGGGCCCCTTTTAATTTAACAGGCCCGTTAGGCCACGAGAGGCGGTTCGCTGGATTTGCGTTTTAGGAACGCGGAAGTGATGAG
>DATAKE010000017.1:0-21956 GCA_036261745.1 Opitutaceae bacterium | reverse complement strand
ACAGAAAATCCCGTTGAAACCGATGCGGAGGGAGCCGAGGAAGCGGTTGTAGTTCGTCGCACCGGTGAAACGCGGCGGGCGGTCGAAAGGGATGATGACCTGCCGGAAGCCAACGACGGCGACCATGCCGCGAAGGAAGCCATGCGACTCCTTCAGTTTAACGACTTCCTCGACCACCCGGCGGGACATGAGGCGGAAATCACCCGTGTTTGGGGGAATTTTCACGTCGGCGATTTTGTTGATCACCTTGTACCCCGTTTCGGAAACGACCTTCTTGATCCACGGTTCGCCCGTGCGCTGCCGCCGCTGCGGAAGCACCACATCGAAACCCTCCCGCCATTTTGCCACCATCTCATGGATGAGCTCGGGCGGATCCTGCATGTCGACATCCATGACGACGACGGCGTCGCCGCGGGAATATTCCATGCCCGCCAGCGTGGCCATGGGCTGGCCAATGCGGCGGGAGAATTTCAGCAGCTTGATCCGGGCATCGGCCGATCTGGCCTCCAGGATGACGTCCTCCGTCCGGTCAGGGGAGGGATCCATGGAGAAGATGATTTCGTAGTCCTCGGTGATGGGGCCAATCACCCCGCGGATGCGGCGCAGGAATTCCGGAATGTTTCCCTCCTCCCTGTACACCGGAACTACGAGGCTGAGCTGCATGGGGCTGGCTATTTGATTTCGACCTTGAGAATCCGGAACGACCGCTGGCGTGTGTCGGGCGGGGGCAGGTCAAAACTGTGCGACGCCGTCATCACGATCTCGTTATCCTTTCCGGAATCGAGGGGCACACTCACGGTTTTGTAGACGCCACGCGACAACTCTTCCGCGAAAATCTGCCGGCCGTTAAGCGTAAAGGTGAACTTTCCGCTCGTGGCCGCCGCCCAGCCGGGGAATTCGAATTCGACGCTGGCCTCGGTCCCTTTCGTCGTGGAAGGCACAAACAGCCGCACCTGCCGGCCCGCCCATCCGTCCTCGTCGGAACCCATCAGCTGGTAGCTCGCGAGCGACCGCACGGTGGTGCCGTCGATCTGTTCGTTGGCGGCAAAATCCCGCACGTTCATCTTCGTCACCCGGTATGAGCGCATTTTTTCCTGGCCGGGCAGCTTGAAGTCGTTTTGCGCGGTGATGGTGATGATTTTCTCCGCCGGTCCGGTGATCGGGAGTTTGATATCCAGGTAGGAGCCGGGCGAGGTCGAGCGGGAGAACGCGGTCTCGCCATCGATCGCGATTTTAAGATCGCCCGCGCTGCCGGTCGCCCATGACGGCAGTTCCAACTGGAGCTCGAGCACTTTCGAACCCACCGCCGGCGGCAGGCGAAACGCCGCCTCTTTTGCCGCCCAGCCATCGAAGTCGATGCCCTGAATCCGGAAGCTGTCCGCGACGCGGTTCGTGTTTTGCAGCATCGGCAGCAGATCGCCGGCGGGCCGCACGACAATTTCGTCGATGAACGCGGTGAGCCGGCGCACATCGAAGCGCCCGTACGTCCCGGATTTCGAGAACCGCATTTCGATCCGCGTGATGTCAGTGTCCTCCTCGACAAAACGGTTCACCGTGAACTTTCCGGGGAAGAGCATGATCGGTTCGGTCTCGCGGCCGTTGATCGTCATGGTGAGGGCGACGCCGCCGTTCTGGAACTCCGCCAGCTCGGGGAGCACGCCCTTGAACGTCACCAGGTCGCCGCGCTTGCCCGGTCCCAGCGTGAGGTACGCCTGCTCGCTCAACCAGCCGTCCTCGAAAATGCCGCTGTATTCGAAGCCGGGGTTTTCGTAGAGGTCGTCCGGCAGGCGGCTGATGCGGCTCGGCCGCTTCAGCTTCCGATACTGTTCCTCGGTGACGAGCGAGATGTCGCGGGTGAAACCCACGAGCCGGCGGTCATCGAGGTTGTATTTCAATCCGTAGAGGCTCATCAGCCCGGTCTTTTCCTTGAAGATCATCTGACCTTCCTCGCCAAAATCGACCGTGAGGTAACTCAGGCCTTCGAACACCTGTGGCTTGATCGGCTGCGAAAAAATTCGCGCACTGCCCGCGCCGACGAAATTCAGCGGGTAGTTGTCCTCGCCAATGACGGTGGCCTGCCTGGGAAGCTGCGAACGGCTCCCGCCCAGCGACGTCCGCGAAAAATCGATCACGAGGCGGAAGTCGCCGGCCGGGTGGTAAACCTGAAACATCGAGTAGCGCCCCGTGCCGTGAAAGTAGCGCTTGCTGCGGCTGATCGGCTCGGGTTCGCGCTGGAAGAACGAAGCGCGGAAACGGGCCGATGAATAGTAGTGGGGCCCTTTTTCCGAGTGGGTGAAAATCAGGCGGTTCTTCACCTCGGCGAGCGGCTTGTAGGCGTACACGCCCTGTTCGCGCCAGCCGGTCTCCTCGCCGATCAGCGAGGGGAATTTGTTGAAGTGATCGTAGCGCGACTGCATCGAGACGAAAATCGGGTTCTTGTAGTCGAGATGCCGGAAGCTCGTTTCCGACCACGAATTGTCGATGGAACGCATCGCCATCATGTTGTAGCCGGCAACGTGGCCGGTCATCAGCTCGTCGGGCAGCATCCAGCGGAGGAAACGCAGGGGCCGGAGCATCTGGCTGCGGCTGTCACCGAACTCCGGGTCGGGATTGCGCAGGAACTCGAGCGGCGCGATGTTCGCAACGTTGTCCATGTAGTTGCGGCTGAGGAAACGCGTGTCGACGCCCCGCGTGTACATCGCGAGCATTTTTGCGCTCACGACGTTGGTGATGTCGCTTTCGATCGCGTCGAATTTTACGTCGGCCGGCGGTTTGAACTGCACGCCTTTTTCGGAGGCGCCGACGACTTCCGAGAGACCGCCACCGACATCACCGATGGACGAGCGCACGTAGTAGTAGTGACTTGGGACGGTCGCGGCGAAATAGAGCAGCAGCACGGCCAGCGAGGTGCGCCGCTGGTTGCGCTGCCAGATCCACAAAATTCCCTGGGCGAGGAAAAAGGCGACGACCGGCTGGGCAAACATGCCGAGCTTGAAGAGCCCGAAGTCCTGGCCCTTGAGAAACAGGAAGACGCCCAGCGGCAGCATGATCACGCCGAGCACCGCCGTCGGAAGACCACGCCACAGGCCGATCAGCACGCGCACGACGAGGAAGATGATGAGGACGATGCCGAGACCGATGCAGATCGAGAGCAGGGGATCGTTGCCGACCACGCCGAACGCGTGGAGGCCGAAAACCATCGGGAGGAACGACGGCACCAGCGTCCACGGGAACAGCACCAACCCGTCGAGCTGCGAGATATCCGCCATCGCGCCGAGGCCGGCCGATCCGAGCGATTGGAGGATCAGCGTGTTGATGAACTGGTAGGTGTTGATCCCCATGATGAGGAACGTGAGCGCCGCGATCCAAAGGATGCGCTTGATGAAGATCGGAAAACCCGCCGGGTTCGCATAGCGCATCCGGATCGCATACACGCCGATGCTCAGCGCGACGAAAGGCGCCACTTCCGGATAGGTGATGCCCATCGAGGCGATCAAAAGCGCGGTGGCGAGGATCGTATTCCACGCGAAGCGGACCTCCCGCAGCATCAGCGAGCACGCGCAAATCAGGAGGGAGATGCCGCCGACCTGGGCGATGAGCTGGTAGAGCGTTCCGAGCGTGAAGAGCGGACTCATGGCCAGCAGCCCCATCGCATACAACGCGAGCCGGCGGTACCGGCCCTTGTAGAGAGTGAGCGCGCCGAGGCTGAACAACTGCAGCAGCGTCAGCGTGAAGATCACCGGCATGAACGCCTGGTGCGGATTCAACCGGGTGATCGAGCAGGTCCACGACAGCAGCATTTCGCTGCCCGGCCGGATCTGCTGCAGCGCATGCATGAACCAGAAGTGCTGGCTGTAGTCCTTGCCCTCGAGTTCCGTCTGCTCCGGCAGGAAATAGTAGCTGTTGTTGAGGAAACGTTCGGCGGCGAGGGTGTAGTTCGCCATGTCGTCGTTACCGTAGGAAATCCAGTTGAAGCCGAACTTGAAAATCGGCCACCCGGTATAAAGGAGGAAGCAGCCCAGGATCGCCAGGAACGGCAGCAGCTGCCGCCACGGGAACGCCGGCCTGCGCCAGATGAACACCGCGATGCTTGCCAGCGCCAGGATGCCGGTGATCCACGGGCCGGTCGCGCGAATGGGAAAGCCCCATTTGCTGAACGCATTCACGCACAACACCGTGATTCCCATGCCGAGGGTCGGGGAGAGAAACCAGCTCCAGAACACCCCGAAACGGACCTTAAGAGCGCTGAGAACCGCCTGGCCGACCGCAGTGAAGAAGACGAACAGGCTGACGATTAAAAGGAACGATAGCATGAAAATGAAAAAGCAGCTTCGTGAGCTCGTTGGCGCGGGGCCACGTTAAATTCGGACCTTCAGCGCCTGCACCCGGGAGCAAATCGCCCCCCAGAAACGGGCCTTGCGCGCGTATTTCTCGATCATCTTGTGATCGATCCCCCGGGGATGAATGCGATTGCGGATCTTCGTCATCTCGTCGCTGCCAATGGAATGAATATGCTGGCTGGTTTTTTGGTGCGCATGCACGCGGAAACAACCGAGAAAGTAGGGAAGACGGACGATCTTCGCCCCGGCCGTTTGAAACCTCAGCAGGAGATCCCAATCGAGCGCAAATTGGAATTCCGCATCCACCCCGCCGGCCCGGTCCCAGATGCGCTTCCGCCAGAACACGGTTTCCTGCGGCACATAGTCGATCCAGGCGAGCGTGTGCACGTCGTGGGGCGGAAGGACCCACCGCCCGATCTCGCGATCGTTTTCGTCGATGATGATCCGATGGCCGTAAACCACATCCACGTCGGGATGCTTCACGAAGTACTCCGCCACATAATGAAGCGCCCGCGGATTGATGAAGTCATCCGAATTAAGCCAGGCCATCACGTCGTCCGGCGCGAGATCGCTCATGTGGCTGAATCCCCGGACGATCGCGTCGCCCTGTCCGCGGTCGCGGACCGATTCCCAGTGATGAAGTTTCGACGCGTGCTTCGCGATGATGGCCGGACTTTTGTCCGTCGACCCTCCATCCTGCACCACGTACCGGAGTTTCGGGTAATTTTGATTGAGCACGCTCAACAGGGTGCTCTCCACAAAAGCCTCCTGGTTGTAGGAAGGAGTGACGATCGCGACCTTGGGGAGGCGGTGCACGGCCACCTGCGATTTGGGGATTTTGTCCCACACGAGGGGGCGCGGCTCGTACTGCCGGAGAATGCCCACCTGCATCCAGTGATCCTTCACGACCCGGTCGAAGAGCCATTCGCCGAAGGGCTCGCGGATTTTTAAACGGAAATGTTCGCGGGCGCCGGTCCACAATTTGTGGAGCTTCGGGCCGATCCCCGTCGCCTCGATGGCCAGGCGCTGGATGAGCGCTTCGCGTTCATCGCAGGCGCGCTTGAGGTCCTGGATGACCGCTTCCTTCTCGGCCAGCTGGCGGCCGTAGAATTTGGAAATCTCGAGGTGGGCCTGGGTGCCGATCAGGTTCGAAAGCGATGTCTCGCGCTCCGTGATCGTCTGCTGAAGCGCCGCCGCCTCTTTTTCCCGGACCGCAAGAAAGCCCTCGATGTTTTTAATGTGGTTCTCCTTGAAGAGAATCACCTCGCCCCATTTGAGGGAATCCGGGGGCAGTGACTGCAACCGCTCCTCCTGAAAGGCGAGTTTGGCGCGCAGTTCCGTCTCCACCTTAGCCATCGCTCCAATGTGGGTGGTCGTCTTCGCCAGCTCGCTGTTGAGGGCGGTGATCTTTTGATCCTTGGCGACGTCGCCGCTGCGGAGCTCGGCGACCATCTTCTGGAAGTTCTTCACGTGCCCATCGAGCGTGAAGATGAGTTGCTCACGCTCGTTGGAGATTTTTTTGAGGCTGGCGATCTCGGCGTCCTTGCCGTCGGCCTCCGCTTTCAGCCCGGTGATTTCCTGGTCTTTCTCCGCGCACTCCGCCTCGAGCTCCGCCTTGATTTTCTCCATCTCGGCCTTGCGCTCGTCCGCTGACTGCTTGATCGCGGCAATCTCGCCGTCCTTCGTGTCCGTCTCGCGTTTCAATGACGCCACCTCGGCGTCCTTTTCGTTGGCGGCGTTTTTGAGCTGCCCGATCTCGGTGTCTTTTTCGACGGCCGCCTTCTTGAGCGCGGCGATTTCCGTCTGCTTCTCCTTGAGCTGGGCGTCGAGGATGTCGTAACCGTCCGCCTTGTCCTTGATTTTGAGCAGCGTGACGGTGTTGCGCGTCATGTAGCTCGTCAGCGCCGCGTTGGCCTTGAGGGGCGCGAAGACGATGACGTCGTTGAAAATTTTCAGCTCGTGCGTTTTTCCCCCGACGGAACGCAGGGTGTCGACCACCTGGTCCAGCCGCGGCCACTGGCTGATTTCGTGGGGCTGGGGCGGGGGACTGGCAAAAAGCCGCGCGTCATCGATCATGATCGCGCTGTCTTCGTTCAACGGACCGATGCCGCGGATCTCATCGAGCAGGGGGCACTGGGACTTTTCCCCGCCGGTGTCCTGCGCCACGCACCAATGCGCATCCAGCCAGAACAACGCGGAGCGCCCGGCAAACTTCGGCCGCAAGTCGGCGAGCATCTTGCCCGAGTCGCCGAGGTAGAAGTTAACACCCTTCATCCCCTTGAACCGCTTTTTGGCGTGTTCGAAATATTCCGGCGACAACTCGATCGAGTGGATCTCCTCAAAATACGGCCGGGCGAGTTCGATCGCATCGCCCTCGAAGGTGCCGGTCTCAACGAAAACGGGCAGCGGCAGCACGCTTTTCAGCGCCTCCACCAAACCGGTATCAATTGAGAACTTTATATCACCCATGTTTCAGAAAATAAGGGGTCATGCTGCGGATTGCGGCGAGCGGATGTCAATGCGCCAATCGGCTGCGCTTCCCCTCGTGGGAATGCCGTTTCAAACGACAGTTTCGCGGATCAAATCCACCAGTCGTTTCGCGCTTTTGCTCATCGAAAAATCGCGCAGGCAACGCTCGCGTCCGCGCCGGGCGATCGCCTCGCGTTCCGCCTCATGGCCGAGATAGTGGCGGATCTTCTCCGCCAGCTCGCCCGGGCTCCGGAAGGTCTCGACCTCAAGCCCCGGTTCAAAGTAGCGCCGGATGTTGTCCTGGTACTCCGTCAGCAGGAAGGATCCCAGGCCCGTGGCCTCGATCATGCGCATGTTTCCGGTTTCGCCTTTCGCGAGGTCGATGCCGATGTTCAGCGCGATCCGGCTGCCTTTGAGGATCCGGTGCATGTCCTCGCCCCAGCGCGTGCCCTGGTTGTGCAGCGCGACGCCGAGCGGCACGATGTCCGGCTCCGCGGTGCGGAGAAAATAACCGAGCGAAAAATCGTGGCCCGGCCCGAGCTGCGCCTTGGCGAGCGAGTTGAGGTAGTCGGTCCGCGTCTGGTGTTCGGAACTGACGCTGCCGACAAATGAAACGTCCCAGGTCTTGCCGTCGTCCGGCAGCTCCTCGCGCAGTCCGTCCGGAAATCCCGGCGTGATGAACTCGGCGCGCTTCGCCCCGAGCTCCCGCGCGCGCGCGAATGTGGGCGAAAAGTTGGAAACGATCAGGTCGAACCCGTGCCAGTTCGTGGCCGGGGGGATCGCCGCCGCTTTCCAGCCGAGCACCATGCGCGGGCGGTGATCCAGCAAGTCGAGAAACCGCCGGTCGAAGTAGACGGGTTCGGTGAGGTAGAGGATGTCGGGGCGGAACGCGTTGACCTGCCGCGCCGCGATTTCGTGACGCCAGTTTTCCGGACGCGTGAGCGTGACGCCTTGCTCCGCGACCCATTTTTTCTGAGTCGTCTCGCAATCCGTGAAAATCATCCCGGTCTCGAAACCGAACGGCCCGAGATAACGCGCGAACATGTGCACGATGCTGTAGCCATCGCGGATCAGGAGCGCGTTCTGCTCGGCGTACGGACGTTCCCCGATTCCCGGATAGCGCACGTAGAATTCGCGCACGTATTCGCCGTAGGTCGAGAGCAGCTGGAGAAACTTCATCGCAGGACGCCCTCCGGTTTCACGCCATCGACAAACAGGAGCTGCCAGAGCACGAGGCTGAGGCGCGTCCAGACCGCGGCGATCTCCGCTTCGTCCTGCGCCGTCCAGCTTCCGGCTTCGCTTTTTTCGAGCACCGATTTTCGAAGGGCTGCCCCGTCCCAATGCCGGCTTTCCAGGCAGCGGGGATGGTTGACCAGCTGCCGCAGGAGCGGCGCGAGCCGTCCCTTGAACCGACCGGCCAGCGGAGAATCGAAGCGGGCGCGCGTTCTCTGCTTCAACACCTGCTCGGGCAGGATGTCCTTCATCGCGTCGCGCAAGACCCGCTGCGTGTAGCCCCCGCCAAACTTGCTCGAAGCCGGGAGCGTCTGCGCAAAGGCAACCAGCTCCCAGTCCAAAAACGGGCTGCGCGCCACGACGCCATGCGCCAGCGAGCAACCGTCGCGTTCGCGGAGAAGCGCGGGCAGGCGCGTCGCGTGAAATTCGTCCGCCAGCTGCGAATTGATCCGCGCCGTGAAGCAGTCCAGATGGCGCGGATGACCGCCGAGGAGTTCCTCGGCGCCGTGGGACTCGAGCGAGATCACTCCGCCCGCGCCGCGAAGTTCGCGGTAGAAACACCACGACGGCGTGGCGGGCGCGGGGCCGATCACCTCGGCACTCCACGCGGCGTCGACGACTTCGCGCGACACGGCTTCAGGATCAAACGTGATCACCTGCACGCGTCCCTGCGGTGTTGTCCCGGCCGGCGATTTCCCGTCCTCGAATCCGCTGGCGGGGTTCGGGACGAAGAGCTGCGGTGATTTGTCCCGGACCCGGGAAAGATCGGCCCCGGTTTTCTTGAGGCCGGCCGCCGCGCCGGCGATGGCGCTGTCGGCGAAGCTGCCGTCCTGCCGGATTCCCGTGCGCACATCGCTCCGCAACCGCAGGCGAACTGATTCCTGGAAAAGCTGGCGGCAACGCGCGACGTGATCCTCGTAACGCGAGCCGATTTTCGGCAGGTGTTCGCGGGTGTCCCACCAGCGCCGGACGTGGAGCGCGCCTTCGCCGGTCACGCGGGCGCTGTGGCCGGATGGCAGCCTCCGCAAACCGATCAACAACGTTTCGTCGGTCGTGCCTTCATGAGCCGCCGGATTTACGAGAAGGGAGGGAACGAGCTCTTCCTTCAGCGCCGGGCGAAAACCGTCGAGGCTCAAAAACGCCTTCATTTCCGAGGCGAAGGCGAGGCGCGTGGGCGAGTGGGTGTAATAGAGTGGACGTTCGCCAAAACGATCCCGCGCGAGAAACAGCGTGCGTTCCTGGCGATCCCAGAGGGCAAACGCCCAGGAGCCGTTGAATCGAAAAAGGCACGACTCGCCCCACTGGGCGTAGGCGGCGAGCACGACCTCCGCGTCGGTTTCAGAACGGAAACGATAACCCATCGCGCCCAATTCGCGCCGCAGCTCGGGGAAGTTGTAGATCTCCCCGTCGAACGTGAGCCAGTAGCGGAACGGGGTGAGCGCCGCCTCTTCCGAATTCACGCCGGCGAAAGCAGCGATCCGGTCGCGCAGGCTTCTTTTCCCGCTCACCGGCTGGGAGTCTTCATACGGCATCGGACAATGCCCGTGGCGGGTGCGGTCGAAGACGGCGAGCCGCCGGTGCCCGAGCCCGAGTTTGCCGTCGTACATGACGCCGCGGCCGTCCGGTCCCCGGTGGGCCAGGGCGTCGGTGAAACGGACGAGCGCGTCACGATCCACCGTGGCGCCAAAATTGAAAATGCCGGCGATGCCGCTCATGCGCGCGGGCGAAGACGCCCCCCCGCGAAACGCCGGGCTGGGAGCGAAAAGAGAGTGGCGGGCATCCCGTCACTGTTTCACGCGCGGCGGAGCCACCGCAAAGGATTTTTTCCGCACTCCGGCCGGGGCCGCCGCGGCGTGGCGGTTAAAAACCGAGGGGGCGCCGGCCGTGCTGTTGCAGGTTCTGTTCGTAGCCGGCGGGATTGGCGCCGCAGTCGTAGAACGAAAAGAATGCCGTTTCGGAAAGGGCGAGCGGGTTGAAAAGCAGCGGTCCGAACACGATCAAGGCATTGCCAATCCCGGCGGCGAGAAGGATGGCCGCGAGCGAGAAGCGGGGCGCGGGAGCCAGCGGGGGCAGGCCCTGAAACCAGCGGGCGGCGAAAAGGACGAGCGCGGGAAAAATCGGCTGATAGAGCCGGGAGATCCAGGTCCCGCGCATTTGCCACGGTCCCGCGTAGTCGGGCGCGAGGTGATTGAAGAAAAACAGGGCGGCGGCCACGGCGAGCAGCACGCTTTCCACGGGATGAAGGACGATGCGCGAAGTGACGGCGTTGACCGCCAGCAGCAGCAGGAAAACGGCCGGGAGAAAAATGAAATTCGAGGCGAAAAAAACGCTGAGCCCGATGCCCGGCGCCGCCTGGGCAATTTCCCACCAGCGAGCCAGATCGCCCGGATGCAAGTAGGCTTTCAGGACGATGTCGAAGGTGGCGGAGTTCGAGTTGGTGAGCGACTGTCCAAGTCCGTGGCGCAGAAACATGAGCCAGGCGAGCAATGGGATGACCTGACATGCCCCGGACAAAACGGCGGAAACAACCTGCCGGCGCCACAGCAGGAGGAGAATGCTCGCCGGGAGAAAATAGAAAACCAGGTCGTAGCCGAGATAAGCGATGCCCATCAGAAGCGAGATGACGGCGACGCGCGCGGGTGAGTTGCCCCGGTGAAGCGCGAGCAGTCCGCCGGTCAGCAGGAGGCTGAACGGGAAAATCGTGGAGTAGACGTAGGGGAGTCCGCCCCAGTAGGCGGCACCGGGATAAAGCGCCAGCAGCCACGCGGCGAAAACGGCGGCGCGTTCACCGGTGAATCGCCGGACGATCAGAATGAACGCGATGAAGCCGGACACATTCAGCAAAAGGCTGGCCAGCGTGCCTCCGATTTCGAAGCCCCACAGTTTCATGAAGGGATAGGCGAGCACCGGAAAAAGAATGCGGCGGAGAAACAACGCGCCGTCCCACACGGATCGATCCGCGCCATCGAGAAACTGAAACAGGACTTTGAAATGCACGTGGTCCAGATTGTAGAGATAACCCGAGGCCGGATCGACGTGGGGCGGCGCGTTGTGGGCGTAGGGAGATAGTGTACCTGTCGAAACGTACAGACCCACGAGGAGCAGGAAAGCGGCTCCGGCGAGATGGAGCTTGAAGCGCCGTGGCGCGGCTTCCGTCGCGACCGACGCGATGGAAACTGCCGGAGGCGACGTGCGGCGATTGAGGCGATAAAGTCCGACGGTGACCGCCGCAAAAATCACGGCAGCCGCGCAGCCGATCGAACGGCTGCGAAGCGGCGTGTAGTACGCGTCGTAGTCGCGCCCGTTGGTGCGCGGATCGGTGTTGTCGCTGGCGGAAAAAATCAGCCGACCGTTCCGAATCAGATAGAGACCGTGACCGTTGTTCCGGATGGCGTTCTCGTCGGTGCGATGGGTCGGAAGCGGCTGGCCGTCTTCGAAGAGCGCGACGATGCAGTGATCGTTTGGGGATGCGCCCAATTTCGCCGCGATCGGGCTGGCGTAGGCGTGGGAGACGTGGCCGGTCGTTTCCGGTTGAATCGAGTTCGTCGGGATCGCGATGCGAACTTCGGGCAGCAACGGAATCGCGAAATTGTGCAACAGCACGACGAGCGACCCTGCGCAGGCGGCAAGCAACCAGACTTTGATTTTCCGAGGGGCGAGGGTAGGCATGGCAGCCCTCGAACTATTTCAATGATGAGCTGCGGTGAAACATCTCGGTGAGTTGAATTCCGGCGCCAATCAAGGCGTTGGGTATGCCCAAACCAAGAAGGAGCCAGGAGAACGCGATGCCGGTTTCGGCTTCCAAGCCAAAGGCCCTGAACATTCCCGCCGCGAAGACGTCGCGCACGCCGACACCTGAGATGCTGACAGGCAAGGCCAGCAAAACGGAGAGCATGGGGTAAAAAACGGCAGCGAACCACGGGCTGGCTGGAATCGCGAGGGAGCGCAGCACCAGCCAGAGGCTAAATGCATTCACCACGTGGAGCACACCACTGATGAGCACGGCCCGGCGCAACACCGCGGCGTTTCCTGAATAGGCTCCCAACGCCGCGCCAATTTTTTCGCCGAAAGTGCGCAGCTTCCCGAGGGGCAACGAGCCGATGAGCCGATTAAAAAAAATCGCGCCGCGCGCATGACACAGCCCGGTGCCCGCAATCAACCCGGCCAATGTCAGGATTCCCACGCTCCAAACCGCGTTGCGCGCCGGGCCCAAAAGCTGGGGTTCCTTTGTGATCATGATCAGACCAACGATATTGAAGAGAAACAACAGCACCCAAAACCCGACCAGTTTGTCGACCACGATCGACATGGGGAGGCGCGAATCCCGGACGCCGGGATCCTTGGCGGCGAGCGACAGCCCTTTGGCGACGTCGCCTCCAACCAAACCGGGAACGACACTCCCGAAAAAGAAACCGATCCACGTATAACGGACTGCCTCTCCCAGACCAAGCAGCCCAAGGCTCACCACCCGCCATCGCCACGCGGAAAGTAAGACAATAGCAGGGGACAAACCAAGCGCCGGAAGCAGCCAGTGACTGTTCGTCGTGCGCAGGCGCGCGGCGATTCCGGCCGTGTCGAGTCGCGACAGAACCAACCAGAGCAACAGGCCGGAGCAGCCCAGTTTCGCGATGAAAAGCAGCAGTTGCCGTCGGGACGTCACGAAAAAGGAAGAGCGGTCACGCGCAAATGAGTGCCTGCGCTGGGCTGGAGCTGTTCGCCGACCAGAGTTCCACGGTGGGTGAGAAGAAATCGGGTCGATAGTGTCGGTCGTACTTTGCCGTGCGACCTGGGGGGATTCGGAATCACTTGGGTTTCCAAATTTCGAACGGCACCCCGGTGAACGGAGAAATCATGGGCGGAGTGATTCGTTGATAGTCTTGAGGAAAGTTCAAGCCGGCGGCACGCAGCAGGGTGAGATATTCCTCCCCGGCATCGTTGCAGACGATAGCTGCACGGCGGAGCCGCGCAGGGTCGATGAAACGCAACCGCATCAGATCGAGGTCCAGCGAACGCTGACTGCCTTGAAAATACCAAGGATGTCCCGGCGACTGGCCTCCCATTGCAAACACGAATCCGGGAAGGTTGAAAAACACCAACAGATCGTCCCCGGGTTTGAACCCTTGCTCGTGTAAGAGCCGACGACTTTCAACGACGAAGGTGTGAGTTCGGGGATCCAGAAGGAGGGTCGTAGCGGGTTGTCCGATGGTTGTCGGGACACGTTGTTCCGACCTGCTGCCCGCGACCCGGTAGGGGGTTTGCCAATAGCCGAGGTAGAACTGGCTGCACGCAACGGTGACGAGGACCGACAATCCGAGGCGGCTTGGCCATGGCGTGTTCCAGATCCGATCGACTTCGAGGAGGAGGAGCGCGGCCAGAACGAACCAGGGACTCATTTGATAAAGGCAGTTGGTGTGGATGAAATTGGTCGTCCCAAACGAGCCGATGTACGGGAGGCTAAAAAAAAACGCCCCGGCGACCGGCAGTCTCCAACGGCTGGGCAATGCGGGTAACGTGCGCGGTTTGGCCCAACTCGATACGGTCGCGAGCAAGACGAAGAGGATGAGGCTCCCGCAGAAGAACTCGAGGCCGGGTTGCGTGAGGTATTCGAGTTCTTGCATGAGCCAGAGGAGATGGGCGAGCGTCCACGCTCCGCCGAAAGCGGCGATGAAAGCTTGCCGGCGCGGCTTTCGACGCAGCCATAGGACCGCGAGCAAGGTCGGCACGGCCACCACCCAAACCGGAACGAAATTCCGCATTGCGTGTTGAACCAATTCTGCGAATTCCCCCCCGTAGCGATGGATCGCCTGGGTGGCATATCCACCCATAATTCCTTGGGCGGTACCCATGATGCCCTGCCACCAGCGGCCCGGGCTCTGGAACAGCGTAAAATAAACCAAAGCCACCGCCCCGGCGCATCCGAGAATCATGCCGCCAAGTGCCGTTTTTTGTCGGATGCGTTTCTGGCTCGTCAGAAAAAAGAAACTGCTGCCGACGAAAGCCAGCACGACGCAGGAACTGAATTTCACGAAAAACTGAAACGCGGCGATGATGCCAAAGGCGCCAAGGGGGAGGAGGGTCGAGCGGTTCCAGATCACATCGTTCGGAGGTTCGGCGGAGGCTCGAAGCAGGAA
Organism: Opitutaceae bacterium; assembly: GCA_036261745.1. Classification (GTDB taxonomy): domain Bacteria; phylum Verrucomicrobiota; class Verrucomicrobiia; order Opitutales; family Opitutaceae; genus DATAKE01. The sequence goes on along the minus strand of DATAKE010000017.1, from coordinate 7,783 downwards.
TCCAGTGGCCGCCAGCAGGCAAAGGGCGTTCTGAAAATTGTAGGAGAATGCCGCGGGCGAGGTCGCAAAGCCGAGAAAAGCGGCGACCAGCGCAGCGCCGTTGCACCAGTTGCGTTGTTCCGGACGAGGGCCAAGGTCGGGCGCAAACCGGTCGACGAACCGCCACGCCCCGTGAAGGAAAATCCCCGTGCCGGCGAACACGGCCAGGAGCGTCCACACGCGCATCGCGACGATATTCCGTCCGAGGAGAGCGAAGATTTTCGCTCCGAACAAATGGAACGAGGTCTGGTTGTCCGAGACGTGGCCGGGATACGAAAAACTGAGGTAGTAAAAACCTTCGTCCGTAAAATCGAAACCTCGGGATATGCCCTGCAGAAAAACCGCCGTGACAACCAAGACGGGGAGGATCGCGCACCCTGTCCAAAAGCGCGGCCATTTGGACGACGGCTTCATGCGGGGAATTCGCGCGCGAGGTGGAAGCCTAGCGGCGGAGAGGGCGTTTTACCGCCTTGATGACGAAGATTGTCGCACTGCGCATCCGGCCGACTCGGTCTTGGATGCATTGCGCCTCAAAGCCGTTCGCTTCGCAGAGTGCGATGATCTCCTCGATCGAATAAAATGTTTTATGGGGAGGGTAATACCAATCGTCGACCTGGGCTTGGATGGAAACGTTGTCGGCTCGCGCGTTGGTTTGACTGCCCCTCAACGCGACGATGGCCAAAGTCAGTTTCGTGAAGCCGAGAAGCACCCATTTTTTTCGGCGAGGGGTGTTCATGAAAGCGCGGCAGAAATGGCGGACCAGCTCGTGCACCGGGGACAACCAGGTTTTCAAATAGAGACTCAGGTAAAGCTCGCCGCCCGGTTGCGTGACACGGAAGAGCTGATGGATCACCTTCATGGGCTCGGGCGCCATCATCGCGACGCCCCAACACCAGACCAAATCGAAGTGTTGGCTCGGTTCGGAAAGTTTCTGTAGATCCTGTACCGAAAAACGGACGTTGGAACGCTGACGGTGATTGGCCTGCTGCCGCGCCGTGGTGATGCAAGACGGGGAAATGTCGATCGCCACCACTTCGTCCGCCAGTTCCGAAAGCACGACGGCGCACAAACCGTGTCCACATCCCGCGTCAAGCGCCCGCGCGTACTTCCGCCCAGAAAGGGTCGCGAGCATGTATTTTTTGGTTTCCTCGTAGTGAGGTACATTTTTCGGCCAGAATTCATCATAAAATTCGGCGGTAGCGTTGTCGGCCATAAATTAACGACTGGTTTTCCGAGTGGAGGCGTCGATTGCCGGCGGTGAAGGCGTTTGGTGGGTGTGAGCGTGGTTCAGCGCGGTTTCATCGGTGTACGCCCCGATCAAAGCATTTTGAGTGAATGCATCGACTGCTTCTGGCTGAGCCACGCGCGACACGATGAAACCTCCAATGGCGAGAATGTCGAAGCATCCCCAGAGCAGGTGGTTCAACGCTTCACTCGGCGTGTTGACCAACGGCAATCCATGCCGGTTGAAACTGGTGTTCAATACGATCGGCACACCCGTGAGGTCGCGAAAGGAAGAAATCATCCGGTGGTAGAGCGGATTCTCGGTCTCTCTGACGACGTGCGGTCGGGCGGTGCCATCGGCATGGACGATTTCCGGGACTTTTGAAATCCGCTCGGGACGAACGCGGAAAGCAAAGGTCATAAAGGGCGCGTAGAATGCCTTCTCGAAATATTCGTCGGCAAACTCCTCGAGCACGGACGGAGCGAAGGGCATAAACCAATCACGATTTTTCAACAGACGATTGAGTCGTTCTTTGGTGCCGGCCTGCCGAGGGTCCCCCAAGACGCTTCGCCGTCCCAGCGCGCGCGGGCCCCACTCGGCGCGGCCTTGGAACCAACCTACGATCGCCCCCCTGGCCACCTCGGTTGCCACGGCAGCGGGAAGGTCGGCCGGTTTGTGCGCCGAGACTTTCGGGCCAACCGCTTCGATTGCCTGTCTGATTTCCTCCTCGGTCGATTCGGGCCCGAGCGCGGCAGTGGCCAAGCGGGGACGAACGGAGCCCTTCGTCATCCGCCGGCTGAGCTCCAAGGCGGAGCCGACGGCAGTTCCCCCATCACTCGGAAACGGATGTACAAAAACTTCGGCGACATCTAGTCGTTCAACGAGTTTTCGATTGAAGGTGACGTTGAGGAACGTGCCGCCAGCGAGCACGACGTTTCGCATCCCTGTTTTTTTCAGCAGATGATCGAAATAAGCGGTGAGTTCCTCCTCTAGGATGCGTTGGGCGGCGGCAGCAATATCCTCCCGAGACGTAGCCGCCATGGTTTCACGAAGGTGCCGTCCCCATTTCGATGCGAAAAGCAGCGTGGGGTTGTCGATGAGCCGAAAGTCCGACCATGATGTGTGGCCATGCCATCGGCCCGCGCGAAAGGTTGGGCTGACCATCCTGACTTTTTGATAAGCGACGCGCGCATCCCCGTAAGCCGCCAGACCCATGGTTTTTCCTTCCCCATCGCCAAATCGAAATCCGAGGCAAACGGAGATTGCGCTATAGAAAAGCCCCAGCGAAGCGTATGGCGGAATGAAATCGATTGGCGTGATTTCGCCGCCCCGACAAATAAACGACGCTCCGCTCCACAGGTTGCCCTGGTCGTCGGGCCCGAAACAGTCGAGGTTGACGGACAGCGCTTCGTCAAAACCGCTGGTGCGATAGGAACTGGCAGCGTGAGCGAGGTGATGCGAAAAAAAATGAACTTGTTCAGGACGAAATCCGTGCTGCACGAGCAGATTAGGGCCCGGGAGCAGTTTTTTTTGGAGAAAATTTTTCGCGACGTAGCGAGCAAAGGCTTGCGGCTGTCTGGTGAGGGAACGCAACGCGGTGCCGGGTACGTCAAAAAGGCTGCGGGAAAAAAAGCCGCTAAACGGATTGTACGCCATCCAACCCACCGCGACGCCCGAGAAATCCGACGGCTTCAGTCCGGAATAGCGCAGCGTTTCACGCAGAGCTTGGGCGGGAAACGCATAGTCGTGTTTGATGCGTGAGAGTCGCTCTTCGGAAAGGGCAAATTGGACCTCTCCGTCGCGTACCCACGCGACGCTGCTATCGTGAAATCCGCCGCCAACGGACGTGATTCCTAGGACGTCGTTCGGTGGCATGGTTCGTTGGACACGGGCAGTTGGAGTCAGCGGGCGTTTGAATTCGATGTCTTTCCCTCGTGGGTGGTGTAGTCCAGCACGCAGATAATCGAAAAATTGTCGGTGGTGAAACGCGCCCCGGAAACCTTCCAAGGGACTACGGCAAACCGAGCCGAGCACTCGGCGCCCAGGGCGATGATCGCTTGCAGGTCGCGGTTGCCGATTGCATCGCTCAATCGCCCCCGGATCGCGCTCCAGCCGATTCTTTGTAGAGAGGCGCTGCTGGTATTTAAAAAACCGTTCGAGGTGCCAACCACTCGCGCGGGAAGCACGTAAAGATCGTCCCGATTGGTCAAAACCCGATCGGAGGGATCGGTGTTGGCTTCCAGCCAGCGGAGAACCGGCTGAATTGGGTAATAGAGACGCTCTTGGTTCGAAGCTAACCGTAGATATTCCCGCGCGTACGAATTGCGCTGCGAAGGATACGCATCGAGCCAGCCGACCGATTGGGCCCCTGCATAAATGCTTTCTCGCACTGCGGTGGGAAGCAGTCGGACGAGGTGAATGGGTTGTACGACGAGCAGCGCAAACGCCGCGATCGCCGCCCGCCGATTGCCGGCGCGGGTTCCGGTGCCGGTCCAAAGGAGATCGAGCCCACGCAGGCAAAAATACATCAGAGGTAACATGAGAAAACTCACCATGCGGACCTCTTCAAAATTCATCGGGTAAAGCGGCAAAAATTTACGCAGGACCCAGAGTGTGGATTGAAGGCCATAGCTCGCGAACAGCACAATCACGGCAAACACCAGCATCTGCGTGTCCGGAGCTTTCCAGCCTGCCGGTCGCACGAGACGCACGCCGAAGAAAATCGCGATAGAGACGAGAAAAAAAAGAGAACCGGAAGCGCCCAGCAGCGTCGCCAGCGGCGGAGGAAAATTGCGCCAGGGTTGGGCTTCGATTTCCATCTGCCACGCCTCGTCGCTCGTCAGCGCATTCTTCCAAGGTGGAGCCTCCAGGGCTTCCTGGAGGTTAACCGATTTCTTCAGCACTTTTTTTGGCGTCGGTGGTTTCACCACGCCTCCGGGTTTTTCCCAAGACGCTTCTTCGCCCGGCGCGATCTTGCCCGGGGTTCCCCCGGATTGCTTCGGTTCACCGCTGACGGCCACCACCGATTTCGACGACGGTGCCATCTGCGGCACCAGGCTTGCCAGCGACGTACTGTTGAGTCCGGCGACGGACAAGGAGAGGTAGGCGACGCCCGTCAGCACAATTGCCGTGGTATAAACGCGAACCACCGGCCAAAGGATCTTACGTGTTTTGAACGTGGTGTACGCGATATTCAGCCCGTCCAACGCGAGCACAAGGGCTAGCAGGTAATAGGTGCCAAGATGCAGGAGAGAAAGGTAGATGAGAATCGGATAGATCAGAAACCGATGCGGTGACGGGTGCCTTCGAAAATACCACCCCAGCACCAGGAGCATCGGCGGGATCGCTAAACTGCGGTTCAGGGAAGCGGAAAAATCTGTCATCCCCCAGAAGACCGTGCCGAAAGAAACATGCATAGCACTGACCAACGCGACGGCCACCGCCAGACCTCGGCGTTTGGTAAACGATGCAAGCCAGTATTCCGCGGACAGGAGGTATGCTATTGTCATCCCCCACAGCAGCCATTTCAGGCTTACCACATGATTTCCGGTGAAATCGTGGAGATAGGCCAGGAGGACGCCATAGGTCCGAACCGAGGTGATTTCTTTCCAATAACTGCCGCCGGGATTCGCCGCAGCGATTTCGTCCGCGAGTTTAAAATAGGCAATATGGTCGATGCTCAGCGTCGGCTCGTTTCCGTGGGCCCAAAAGACCAAGGTGGCGAACAGCACGTAGACCAGGCAAATCCCGATCCGCAGCGGCGCTCCCTTCGCAGATGACCGGGAAAGCGATGTGGAGGGCGAGACGTCGGGAAGCATTACCTTGGATTTTTTTGCCCGAGGTGCGTGTCGCTTTGCACCGGGCGCTTGATGAGCGACAGCAAGATTGGATCGAAGCTTTTGATTTTGAGCAGGCTCCAGGTGAGTGCCGGCACGATCCGGAATTTGTGCGCGATTTCCAACCAGCGCTTAATTCGACCGAGCCCCGCCCAATCTTTTATTTTCAGTCCCAGCATGCGCTCGCGGAAGATTTCTTCGCCGTATGTTTTGACGCAGATGTCCTCGCGTCCCTTTAGCCACCGACGGGTGGAAAAATAGTTGGTCAGCTGCAGAGTATCGACAAACGCGGGATCTCGGCCCCAGAGCCGAACCCACAGCTTGCCGCACCTTTTGTTCATGTACGGAATCCAAGGGAGCGCATAGTGCCCATCGAAAAACGCTCCATAATTTGGGAAAACAAACTGCATGCGGCCCTCCGGTTTGAGGACGCGGATCGCTTCGCTCAGCACTTGCGGGGGATTTGCGGTGTGCTCGAGCACCGTGGAAGAAAAGATCAGATCAAAATGGTTGTCGGGGAAGGGGAGTTGTTCGCCCTTCGCGTCGATGACAATTGCAGGGTCCAGTCCGTACCCGGCCAAGATCTCGCGCGCGAGTTGGAAGCTTGTGTCGAAGCCAATCGAAGCCGGTTCGATTCCGAACGCCTCCACCCCATAATCTCGCCGGAGGACCGCCACGAAAATTCCCAGCCCACTTCCGACTTCCAGTAAGCGCTTTCCACGTAAGTCCTCCGCGGTAATTCCAAACGTCCGGCAAAAAAGCGCCACCTGGTCGTGCACTTTCTGTTCGTCGAGAACATCCTTCGCGCATTTTTCCGCGGGCAGACGGGAGAGCCGTTCGAAAAATTTTCCGTAGGTAGCGGTGACGCGCAAAAGAATGGAATCGGAAACTTGAATCATAAACGTTCGGGGGACCGCCTCGTTAGGGGGAAGCGGCCACGTCGTGGTACGGGGGTGGTGAGATCATACGGAGAACCGAACTGCGGGACATGTTTGCGACATTCAGAGTCAAATCTCCGCGGCTAGGGCGACGCGTCGCAAGGGGAAAAATCAGATGAAGTCGTGGAGCGGGCGACGGGCGCGGAATCGCGTTAAGCCCGGCGTAGGAAAACGAATTCGTTGCAACCCGTCGGAACTTCCGCCGTCACGGTTTTGAGCGGGACGAATCCAAGGTCTGCCATCCGGGAGACAGTTTCGTTCACCGACTCGTATTCGTAAGGATAGCCACCTACCCAATCGATCACGTTGTAATAAAAATCCATGCCCCGCTGCTGGTGGCGAGGGCTGCGGCCTGTGACCAGCCATTTCGCGAGATAAATGATGGGACTGCAAACCGCGATCAGGGTTTTTTGCAGCCAGCGCGGGCTATGGACATACAGCCATTTGACCCACAACCACGGCCGGCTTGACCAGTGGCGATTATACAGGGCCAAAACAAAATGGCCGCCAGGGCGAACTAGTGATGCCGCGTGTGCGACGGCTGTTCTCATGTCACCGGTGTGATGTAGCACTCCCCAGGAATGAACGATATCATACCAACCGTCTCCAGCGGGCGATGCAGCGCGCAGGCGCTCGATCACTGCCCGGTCGAGCACCGATCCCACGACGAGCGGGGGAGTGATTGCGGCAGCCGTGCTAAATTGTGCCTGGGTGACCGCGAGCGCTTCGGCACACTTCGGGTTGATATCACAACCCACCACCCGCGCTCCGGCTTGGTGGGCGGAGAGCAAGCTCAGGCCTTGGCCGAAACCGATATCGAGAAACGTTCGCCCAGCGAGCGGGACGTTTTCATGGAGACGCTTGAATTCACGAACCGCGGCGGCGATTTTCTCGGAACTGAGGGCTTGCTGGGAAAATTCCAGCCAGTTTTGGCCGAAATCGAATTGGCGGGGAGGAGGCGTGGGCATTCAGATGAATTTAATCTTGCGCGCGGCGAACATCACCATCCGCAGGAGCAGCCAGCCGTGTTTCCAACGCTGGATATTGGTGGTGCCATAGGTGCGCTCGCGATATCGGATGGGCATGTCGGCGATTTTTAGGTTCAACTTGGCTGCACCGAACAAGAGATCGAAATCGCCGAAAGGATCGAACTCTCCAAAATAGGCGCGATTGGCGGCCAGGCGTTCGTAGTGCGCGCGGCTCAGGACTTTCGTGCCGCAAAGCGTATCCTTGATCGGCTGCCCCAGCAGCCAGCTGAAGATCAGGCCAAATGTTTTGTTGGCGCAAAGATTCAGGAACTGCATCGCTTTTTCATCCATCGGGTAGACGAGCCGGCAGCCGTTCGCGAATTCGGCCCGGCCGCTGGCGAGGACTTCGTAGAATTTCGGCAACTCTTCCGGCGGCATGGTCAGGTCCGCGTCGAGGATCATGAGAATATCCCCGGTGGCGGCGGCAAACCCGAGCCGGACCGCATCTCCTTTGCCGCGGCCGGTCTGTTGCATCGTCTTGATTTTTAGATCCGGATGTCCCCGCGCAACCTGCTGGATTTTTGCCCACGTGTCATCCTGCGAGTGCCCTTCGACAAAGATCAGTTCAGTGCCGGCTCCCATTTGTGGCGTTCGGGAAACGGCAGCCTCGATATTCCCTGCTTCATTGCGGGCGGGGATCACAACGGAAACCGTCAGGGCGCGACGGTCTCCTTTCAACATTGGCTGGGCGACGGAGAACACCGTCAAACAAGCCCA
>DATAKE010000089.1:0-1811 GCA_036261745.1 Opitutaceae bacterium | reverse complement strand
CTGATCGCCAACAAGGCCAGCTGGGCAAATCCCGCCAAACGAAAGAAGATCGAAACGATCGCGCTGCTGTTGAAGGGCGCGCTCGAGGCGGAGTCCAAGGTCGGATTAAAAATGAATTTACCGAAGGCGTCGCTGGCCTCGGTGGTGAAGGCGCTGCCGGCGTTGCGCAATCCCACGATCTCGCAGCTGAGTTCGCCCGACTGGATTGCGCTCGAAACCATCATCGACGAGAGCGTCGTGCGGGAAATTATTCCACAGCTGAAGTCGCTCGGTGCCGAGGGGATCGTGGAATATCCGCTCAACAAGGTCGTTTATTGATTCGGATTAAGCGCAAGGACGCAAAGGCGCTAAGTTCGGAAGAAGAAAAACCAGAACTCAAACTTTGCGGCTGATCTTTGCGTCTTCGCGTCTTTGCGCTTAAAAGTTTTTCGTCATGGCAAAAATTACCCTGGGTCTCCTGCAGCACGCTTCCGGTCCCGATCCGAAGGCGAACCTCAAAAAGTGCCTCGCGCTCACCGAACAGGCGGCGAAAAAAGGTGCGAAGATCATCTGCACGCAGGAGCTTTTCCGCTCGCAGTACTTTTGCCAGAACGAGGATCACGCCAACTTCGAGCTCGCGGAGCCGATTCCGGGACCGAGCACGGCGGCGTTTCAGAAGATCGCGAAAAAATACAAGGTCGTGATCATCGCGTCGCTTTTCGAAAAGCGTGCATCGGGCCTCTACCACAATACCGCGGCGATCATCGATGCGGACGGAAAGCTGCTGGGCGTTTACCGGAAGATGCACATCCCGGATGACCCGCTCTTCTACGAGAAATTCTATTTCACGCCGGGCGACACCGGCTTCAAGGCGTGGGACACGAAATACGGCCGCATCGGGGTGCTGATCTGCTGGGATCAATGGTATCCCGAGGGCGCGCGGCTGACGGCCCTGCAGGGCGCGGAGATTCTTTTCTACCCAACGGCGATTGGCTGGCACCCGAAGGAGAAAAAAGAATATGGCGTGAACCAACACGGCGCCTGGGAAACCATCCAGCGCAGTCATGCCGTCGCCAACGGTTGCTACGTGGCCGCGATCAATCGAGTCGGACTTGAACGGCCCATCGGGGGCGATGGCCTCGAGTTCTGGGGACAAAGTTTCGTCGCCGGCACCAGCGGGCAGATCCTTGCAAAGGCGAGTGTCGACCGGGAGGAAATTCTCCTCGTGCCCATCGACCTCGGCAAAGTCGACGTGACGCGGACGCACTGGCCGTTCCTGCGCGACCGGCGGATCGACGCGTACGGCGATCTTTCGAAGCGGTTCATCGATTGAATCGAGCGATGTGTGACCTGGGGGGTGTGACACGTGACGGGTTGAAAACCCCGAATCCGATCCCGTTTCCGCTTGTGGGCGTCGCATCGTTCGCCACGTAACTTTTTTCGCACTCGCCACCCGCCACCCGCCACTCGCCACCCGCCACATGTCACACGTCACACCTTCCGCACTCGGCTTCCGCATGCCCGCGGAATGGGAACCGCAGGAAGCGGTCTGGCTGTCATGGCCGCACAATCTCAAGACGTGGCCGGGACATTTTCGCCCGATCCCCGGAAAATTCGCCGAGATCGCCGCGACGATCAGCCGCTTTGAAGAGGTTCGCATCAACATCGCCAAGCCGCTCCAGAAGCGCGCCTGGGGGTTGATCGAAAAGGCGGGGGCCGATTTGGGCCGCGTGAAATTTTTCGATCATCCCACCAACGACTCGTGGTGTCGCGACCACGGCCCGATCTTCGTGAAGAACGATCGCACGGGCGAAGTTGCCGTGACCGACTGG
>DATAKE010000088.1:0-12956 GCA_036261745.1 Opitutaceae bacterium | reverse complement strand
ACGTAAGATCGGCTTTGTAAACGAAGCCCGATTCCTTCGCAAAATCCAAGGCTTGCGCAATGTCGCCAAAATGGAAACCCAGACTTCGGAGGCCATGTGAGCTAAAGGAGGAAAAGCGGGCCGGTGAGCCGTGAAACTGTCCCCTGACTTTGAATTCAGGGGAAAGGTAAGAAGGGGGAAATTCGCCGTCTTTCACATAAAGCGCCAAATCGTAGGGGCCTCGCGTGCTTCTGAAATGTGTCCCTTCGGGGCGAAAGCCATAGCGGATCAGCGTCCTCCTCATTGGCTCGTTATCGAGCCTCACCGTCGCGTAAGATCCCGCCTTCTCAATCATTTTAAGGGCGGTATCGACGAGGCGGCCTGAGAGGCGGTGCCCGCGGAGTTCCTTTTGCACCACGATCCATCCTAACTCATACGGGAAGTTGGCCGCCGGGTCTGAGGCCTCCGCCTTTTGGAAAATTTTGCCGCGGTATTCCTCGGATTGTTGTTTCAGCGCTGCTACGCCGCAGAGTGCCTTGCCCTGGGCATACATGAAAGTTAGCCTGAGTGCGGACTCCAATCGCTCACGCAGCCCCTCCGGGGCTACCTCGCCTCCAGCAATGATGAATTCCGCAAATTCGTCTTTCTGTTCAGCTGAGAAATCCGCAGGGAGCCGGGAATGAGTTTCGGTCCTGATGGTTTCAGGCGCGTTCATGTCCGGGCTTTGGGTTTGAAATCGAGGCCATCGGCCGGAGCAAAATGCGCTTCCTCCGGTAGAGAAGGCAATCTCACACCGAACTCTGTGCGAGACGGTGCTGATTGATCCGCCGTTACCCCTTACCATTTCAGAAGGCCAATCCCCAGTCCGATGCCCGTCTGCATGCTGCGAGACGCAGACGTATCAAAAAACTTTCTCTATATTGCCATCGGAAATCCAAGGACCGTTCTCTTCAATTTCGATTATCAATGGGCTCGGAGCACACCCTCGTTGCGTCAATGGTCAGGCGGACTTTCGCTATGCGGATCTAAGCTATCTACTGTCTCAAGCCCTGTCTCTGCCCCTCGGTCAATTTCATCGTGACCTCATGTGTCTCCTGAAGAGTGCGGCGTGTGTGCGCGCGCGCGATAATCGCTTCCGCCTCTTTCAAGTCGCCGGCCGATTCGATGAACGCTTTGACCTCATGCTTCGTGCGGATGTGGTCAGCCGGGCCCATTTGTTTCACGTTCAAACGCTCGGTAATAATCCGGAGGGCATCTGCTTCTTGACGGAGCGAGAGTAACGAAGCTGCGCTGATTGCGGTGTTATTGTTTGGGTTCATCGGGCTCGACGACTGGTAAGGCTACGGGCGAAGAATGACTTTTTTGAAACCGTTCGTGCAATGGCGGACGACGGCGGTGTGATCTGGCAGGTTGCGAAATTCGTGTGGTTTAATCCGAAATTCCTCCACCCGACTATAGCTGTGAGCGGTATGATCGAGATGCACGGTGCGCGTCGCTCGCTCGACCCAATGTTTGCCGAGGGCGTTCGCACAACGGAGGGCATCGGTTTCTGAGGCGGCGCGATACATGACGAGGTTCTTCAAATTGAGCGCGAGTACGTCGGCTTGTTCCTTGGTCTGGGGGGGAATGAGGGATTCGAAAGCCTGCGCCGATACCACAAGCATGAGCATGCAGTCGCGCAGACGATCGATCACGTTGAAATCGCTCGTGCCGTCGTGGCTGGCGGTGATGGCGTTTTGGAACTCGTCACCCACGTAGACGAGTTGGTTGAGCGCGTATTTCTCCCATGGCGGGAGCGCGTAGCGCCGGAGGGCATGACGGTAGATGAGCAGTTTGATAACGGTGAAAACATACTGCCGCTCGGTGGTGTAGTCCTGGGGAACGTCGATGCAGAAGATCTTCCCTTTATCTATGTCCGCGATGCTGCACGTGTCGGGTTCGTTGGAGCTGAAGACCTCTGCAATTGCCGGGGTGCCGAGGTATTCGAGGTAGTTTTGCGACGTGCCGATCTCGCCGGCGCGCTGTTCCTTGGCTTGGTGATTGATGTAGGTCTGCTCGAAAGTCTCTGCAAGACGGGCACGACGAAGGGTCGATTCGACCTTGGTCAACTGGTCGAGTGCAGCTTTTAGCTCGGTTTCGGACGTGAGCAGATCGTAGGCATTGGTCGCGGTCACGGGGCGGCCGATGTCGGCCAGCAGTTCGAAGGCGCGGCCAATATGCGCGGAACCCTTCATTTTGAAGAAGCTCTTTTCGTCCTTCGGATTCAATGCGGCGGCCGTGTCCACGAGCATGCGGGCGCGGGTGGTAAACGGGAAACGTGCATCTCCTGTCACGTTCAGCCGATGTGGCGGCGCATCGCTTTCGCCGACCAAACGCGGGCGAAGGCGGATGATGTCCTTCTCGCGGCCATATTTCTTCGCGAGCCATTCCAGGTAAAACCACTCGTCGCCCTTGTTCGCCATGATGACGCCGCCGAGCGTGGGGTTGCGGCGGATGAGCGCGGCGAGAAGCCCATTCATGCCGGTGGTCTTGCCGGAACCGGTGTCGCCGGAGAAAAAGAAATGCCGGTTCGCCTTATCGCGGGTCCACCGGAAACCGGCAAACGCGAGGACAACTTGCCACCGATCCGCGACGATCTTTCCGGCCGGATCGCGCACGTAACGGCGATGATCCGCGTAGTAGAAGAGCAGGCCGGCGAGCGCGCAGAGCAAGGCTCCCACGATCAATCCGAACGGAGCTGGGAGACGGCTCGCGCCGAATACACCCGCGGCCGAAATGATCAGCGCGAAAGGAAGCGTGAGTGGCGCGCGCAGACCCGGCTCGTTGTGGCGCAGATTTCGATGGATAAACCAGCCCGCGATCCCGAGAAAAAGGGCGGCAACAACGAACGCGCCGACCGTGATTGCGTGCGGATCGTGGAGCAATTGGCGGAGCAAAACATGAGGCGAAGGAAGTGCTTTCATGGCTTTCGTTGGTCCGAAAAAGATACGTTACGGGCATGGAGCGCGATGGGGTGCGCCTACCGAAAAAACGGTAGGCGTGGTTTGCCTGGCTTGGCGGCTGTTTTGGCTGCGGCTCGAACCCAACGAACTCGTTAGGGCCTTGCGTCTGTTCCCAAAAAAGCTCGGGAGATTCACGCCGACCCTGCCGGCTGGTCGAAGCCAGCGATGTCCGAAAAACGCGGCGAAAACGTGCGGGCGCCTACACCGATTGCGGTAGGCGAACTACCGCAGAATCGGGAGGCGCTGACCGTTGAGGCGCCACACCACTTCGTCCTTGTTGAGGGCATGATCACGGTCGGCATTATTCGAAACGGGTCCACCTACCTTTCGCATCACCTCCGCAAAAACGATTACTGGTCGGAGGGCGAGAAAGAGGTGCAGGGCGAGTGGATCGGTCAGGGCGCCAAGGCGCTCGGCCTCGAAGGTGCCGTGACCGACAAACCGTTCGAAGCGCTGCGTCAGAATCGGCATCCCATCACAGGCGAGCCGCTGACTCCGCGAGACCATGCGAACCGCGTAGCGTTCTTCGATATTCAACTGTCGGCCCCGAAAGACGTGAGCGTGCTGGCGATGGTCGGTGGTGATGTACGGGTGCGCGAGGCGTTCGTGGAGTCGGTCAAAATCGCACTGGCGGAAATGGAGCGTTTCGCCGCCGTGCGTGAGCGGCGTGGAACCGCCGCGATGAGCGAAGAAATTCGACTCACGGGAAACTTTGTCGGTGCACTCTTCGTTCACGATACGAGCCGTGATCTCGACCCTCAGCTTCATGGTCATGCAGTGCTGGCGAATGTGACCTGGAGCAAGGATCGGCAGCAGTGGCTCGCGCTTAAGCAAAACGAAATGCTGCGTGCCTCGCCGTATCTCCGGCAGGTGTTGTATCGCGAATTGGCGACCCGCTTGCGCGCGCTCGGCTATGAGCCGTATGAGATGAACTCGAAAGGATTCTCAGTTCGGGGCGTCGAGCACCTGCGGGAACGCTTCTCGAAGCGGACTCAGCAGGTGCAAAAGCTCGCGGAGGAGTTCGCCGCGGAGAAAGGCCGCAAGGCCACGAAGCGGGAAATCGAGATCCTCGTCCGCGAATCGCGGGAGGATAAGCTGACTGAAGTCAGCACATCGGAGGTTCGCGCGAAGCAGCGCGCCGAACTCAATCCTGCGGAGATGCGTGCGCTGGACGATCTCGTTCACGTCGCGAAAACGCAGGCGCCGCGGATGCAGTGGTCGCACGGCAATGAGCAGACGGTCTTGGCGGCGGCGCTGCGGCACGTCTACGAACGAAGCAGTGTCGCGCGTGAGGGCGAAGTGCTCGGCGCGGCGCTCGAGTTGCATCCCGACTTTTATCGCTGGCGCGAGTTGCGCGAGGCATTGGAGGCTCATCCGGACGCGATTCGCAACGAAGGGGAGTTGAGCCTGCGCCCGATCCGTCGGGAAGAAGAAGCCACGGTGCAGCGCGTGCGCGAGGGTCGCAATCAACGGTTTGAATTGGGCGATGCTGCGCAGTTGCCGGCGATGCTCACGCCCGGTCAGACAACGGCGGCACGTGCGATACTGGGGAGCACGGATTTCATGAGCGTCTTGGTCGGTGATGCCGGCACGGGTAAGACAACGGTGTTGACCGCCATCGAGGCGGCGCACGTTGCGGCCGGCGGTCAGCGATTCGTGCCGCTTGCACCGACGACGCGAGCGCGCGATGCAATGGTGGAAAGCGGTTTTGCGGGCGCGGACACCGTGCAACGGTTCCTCGTCAGTGAAGCCATGCAGGCAGCCGCTGCCCGGCGCGTCGTGCTGGTCGATGAGGCCGGGTTGTTGTCCACCCAGCAACTCGATCAACTCACGAAGATCGCCTACGACCTCCGTGCCCGCGTGTTGTTGGTCGGCGACACGAAGCAGCACTACAGCGTGAACCGCGGCGACGCGCTTCGTAACGTCATCAAACATTCGGGCACACCGGTCGTGCGTCTCGCGGAAGTGCTGCGCCAGCGCAACGAAGCCGACCGCCGGTTCAGCCGGTTGCTCGCGTCAGGGGCGGTCGGGGAGGCATTCGAGTTTGCCGACCGCCGCGGCCTGATTCGCGAGATGCCTGATGACGAAGCCATGTTCGGTAAGGCGGCGGAGCACTACGCCGACAACCGCGCGAAGAAAATCGAAACACTCGTGGTGATTCCGTTTTGGGAAGAAATCGAGCGGTTCAATCGCCACGTGCGCCCGGCGCTGCGCCGCGCGGGACTGCTTGGCGAAGTGGAAGTCATGCGCGACGCGGTGAAGCCGCTGACTTGGACGGAGGAACAGAAAGTGCATTGGGACCAATACAAAGTTGGCGACCGGCTCCTGTTTGCTCGCGACACGCGGTTTTTCAAACGTGGGGTCGCCGCCGAAGTGATCGCGGTTCTACCCGATGGCATCCAAGTGCGCGGACCCAAGGGGCGCGAAGCGAAGATCACGCGCAAGCAGCGCGCCGCGTTCGACGTGGGTCGGACGCAAACGCTCGCGTTGTCCGCGGGGGACAGGCTCCTGATTCGCGGGCGTCACGATAACGAAGGTTTCGCCAATGGAGATTTCAAGGAGGTGGCGTACGTCGATCCCGTCGAAAATAAAATTCTGCTGACGGACGGCCATGCATTGCCACCGGACTTCGCCGCTTGGACCTATGGTCATGCGCTCACGTCTTATCGGTCGCAGGGCAGCACATCGGAGGAATCCCTGCTCGTCCTCGGCGAAGTCGCGGCGCGTGCGCTCGTCCGGCGCCAGTTCTACGTCGGCAACACGCGCTACCGCGGTGCGCACGCGATCTACGTTTCCAACAAGGAAGACATCTTTGATCGGCTGGCCCGACCTGATGCGGGTCGAGAACTCGCGACGGAGTTTATGGAGCGCCGTCGCATCATCGAGCAGGAGAATTTTGCCTCTCGTGAGTCCCAGGGAATGCGCGCGCGAATGAAAGCAGCGTGGCTCTTCGAGGCTGAAATTCAGCGTCGGGCGCAGCAAAACCGCGGTGAGCGGATGGGGGCGTGATGGACAAGCCAACGCAAAGAAAACCAAAGCCGTATTTTGATACGGCCGCGAATCCGAGCCACGTCACGTTTGATGATGGCCTCGATGACTGCTGCAGCCTCCCGTGGATGAACTTTGTCCAAGCGCGTCGGGCACGCTCAGAGCCGAACACGATCAAAGTTCAGATCGGCGACTTCGTCATCGTCATCACCGGCCATAACCTCGCGCCGCTCTTTCTGGCGATTGAGGACCGGACGTTGACGCGCATTTGCGCGCACCCGGAGTTCCGGCAAGACCGCGAGCGGGAAATTGACACCTTTGCGGTTGAGATCCGTTTTGCGAAGCCGCCCAGTAAAAGTTCGGGGAAGCTGGGCGGCCAACTCGAATTTTGATCTCGGAGGGCAAGATAGACCTGCGGGCGAATTCGCCGTGCGACGTTAGCTCCGTGAACCGACATATCGAGCGGCCAGCGCTTTTCAGGCCGAGCGCCAGAACTCTTCTCTACCGAATTTTCGGTAGGCGCGCTCCATTGCGGCGAATTTTCCGAGATCACTTTCTTGTTCCCAGCAAGGCCACCCGTCGCGCGGAGCGCTGGAAAAACCTTGCGGGATTCGGCCCCCACAAGCGCCGGCAGAAAAGCTCAGACGAACATGACAACAATGATCCTCGTGACGCCTTATGTGGCGTTCGTTCTCGGTGTGGCGATGATGATGAGGTCGCTGCACCTGTATTCGGAAACTCGGCCGCAAACTGCGGAAGCCAATTGGCGCAAAGTCGCCATGTTGTTCTTCGCGACCCTAACATTGCCTTCGCTGGTGCAGGCTCAAGGCGTCGATCTGAAGACCGCCACTGAATCGGGCAATGCGATCATTATGTATCTCAGCGGCACGCTCGCGGCCGTCGGCATCGTGGCCGCCGGAGTGGCGATGATGATGGGACGGCAATCGATCGCGAAGTGGGCCTTCGCTGGCGCGATGATCAGCGGGCTCTCCTTCGCCATCGTCCGCACGATGTGGAGCAACATGGGGCTCGAAGCGGCAAACGTCGGCACGTTCGCGCCGTAACCGTTTACGGAGATTCCGCATGAACTCGACGCACCTCAACGAGCACGACGCCAACCAAGGCGCGCAATCGTCAGGTGAGTTTCTGGGCATGACCGGAAACTCCGGGTGGTTTCTGCTGGGCTCTGGCGGAGCGACTATCCTGATGGTGATCCTGCTGTGGGGAATCCTGGGCGTGTCGCTCCTCCTGTGCCTGTTCGTCGGCATAGCACTTTGCCTTGGGTCCATCGCGTATGTGTTCGCGCTCAAGAACAACAGGCCGGAGCACTACGACACGGATTTCTTCGAATCCGCGTTGGTGGAGGCTGGTGTGTTGCGGTTCTCTTTCGGACCGCGTGTGCGTCGCCCGCTGAATCCGTTCCGCGATGAAACGGCGCATACTGTGTCGCCGCCAGTCGCGGAAAAGCGGCGCTCGCCTCGGCAAGCCCCAGCGGCTCCGCGAATCCGGTCACGCGCGGCGCGCTCGGCGACACCGTCGAGTAACACGGGCGTAGAGGCAGCGAAAACATCCGGAGGGAAATTCGAGCCAATGGTGACGCGGGTCGCCTACGAGCAGCTTCACGAGAAGCTCACGAACACGGAAGAGCTGTTACAGGACGTGCTGGCGGAGACCGCGGAGGACTAACCATGCGCGTGGAACCCACAGACGGATTTTTCGGTGAAGACATGATTGTTTTCGAGGGCCTGCGCCGCGGCGGTTTCATCTCACGTGGATTCGAAGTGACCGCGCCGGATTTGGAGAATGCTGATCCGGTGCATCATAATACGCTCGAATCCGACCTGGTCGCGTTGCTCTCGATCTTGAAACCGGAGTGGCGGATGCAGGTGCAGTGGACGAACGATTCCGATTTTCGGAAACCGCTCCAACGTTATCGCGAGGACACGATCAAGCACTCGACTAACGAGTGGAGCACGCGTCAGCGCAACGAACGTTTCGTGCGCTACTCGCGATTGGTTGATGAGGGCGCCCTCAGGCGTGAACGGCTGCGCCTGTATTTCACGATGCCGGTCGATGCCGAGGCCATCGGCCAAAAATCCGGCCGTTTCACCAACGAGGCCCTCCTCAGCGCCTACGCTGAACAATTCAAACAGACGGGGCAATTTCTCCAGGCGCTCTTCGGCGGAAGCGGCGGACAGGTCCGGCCAATGACGGACGCCGATCATTTTCTCCATTATTTGGAGTTTCTGAATCCCTCGCTGCCGGAGCAGAAGATCGCCGACCCGCTGGAGTTCTTCGATCCGGAGAAATCCATTCAGGAAAATTGCTGGCTCGGCGAAGGTCGTCCGCTGGAAAAGCCGGACACCGGTTTTTATCTCGATGGCTACTACCACGGGATGCTCGTCCTCAAATCGCTCCCGAAACGCACGCGCCCAACTATCGCGTATTTGCTCACGAAGCTCGGATTTCGGGAGTATGCCATCACGGTCAACGTCGAAGCGGTGGACGTGGATGAGCTGATCGAGAAAGAGCAAAAAGAGCTGAACCGCGTCGAGGGCGACTACGAGAGCCTCAAAAAAGTGAAACTCCTTGCGGCGATGCGGACGAAGGCCGCCAAGATCGCGCGCTACAGCAATGGCGACAGTTCTCCCTACCGCATCCAATACATCATCCGCGCATGGGATAAAAACCGGGAAGACCTTCGCGCGAAACTCACGGCGCTCAAGGCGGCGGTCGGCAGCATGGAGCGGGCGCAAGCCTACGAGCCCGCGCTAGAACCTTCCGCGCGAAATTTCTTCTACTGCACTTGGCCGGGCTGGTCGTATAGCCGCTACGCCTCCCTCTGGCACGATTACGACGACGCGCTGGTGGCGAACATCCTGCCGTTTTCCTCGACGCCCGTCGGGCATCTGGAAAACGCGGAATTCATCTACGACGGTCCGAACGGAAATCTCGTGGGGGGACGGACGTTCGTCGGCGAAGGCGGAAGTCAGACGCCGCAGAACGCCGTTGTCATTGGCACGACCGGCTCGGGAAAGAGCGTGAACGTCATCGACATCCTGACACAGACGGAGCCGTTCTATCATTACACGATGATCGTGGAGGAAGGTGAGTCCTACACGACCTACGCCAAGACGGTCGATCCGAAGACTGAGCCGATCATCGTGCAGGCAAACGGTAAGCTGACCATGAACTATCTGGACACGCGCGGCCTGCCGCTGTCCGGGCTGCACCTCAGCGCGGCGGCGGCGCTGCCGATGCTGATGGTTGGGCAGTCGAAGGATGAGGACCGCAACAAGCTGCGCCAAGCACTGCTCTCGAACGCGATTGGTCGGCTCTACGACGATTTTGCGCGGTGGTATTTCAACAAGCACCCGGAGCAGCGTGCGACGCTCGCGCGACGTGCTCATGCGCTCGACGCGTATCGTCGTGAGCGGATGGGGCCGCAGGCGACGGAGTTGGATGCGTTCCTCGAGTTCGCGGAATTCGAACAGGAACACGCGGACGAAGTCGCGTCGTTCCTTGCGCGCGCGGAGGAGAGCGAAGTCATTCGCTTCGCGAAGGAAAGTTCCGGCGCTCAGCAAGTGCGCGATCTGGTTTTCTCCCGGTTCTCGTCCGCAGAGCAACCTCAGCACGGGCATTTGCAGGAATTGCTTTCGGCGGAGGCGGCCGGTGCGCATGCGGAGGAAATGCGCTACCTCGCCACGCTCCTGGAGCCGTGGGCGGCGGGCGGTAGCTACGGGGAATTGTTCGACGGCGTGTCGAACGTGAACCTCACGGGCAAAATCGCGCATTTCGAGTTAGGCTACATCCCGGAGTCAGCGGAGGAATTGAAAGCGGCTGCCGCGTTCCTTATCGCGAACTACACACGGTCGCACATGATGCGGCTGCCGCGTGCGCTGCGGAAGCGAAACATCTTCGAAGAAGTCGCACGCTTCTCGCTCGTGCCGTCAGGCAAGAAGGTGCTGCGGGAATCCTACCAGCAGCTCCGCAAATATAACGTTTGGAACGTCGCGACGGTTCAGAATTACGAGCAGTTCAAAACATCGGACATCCGCGGAGCGGTGCTAGGGAACAGCCGGATGCTTTTCCTGCTTCGGCAAAGCGATCGCTCGGACATCGAGGATTTGAGTCAGGACTTTCCGATTCCGGAGGCGGTGAAGGATGCGGTGATGAGTCACCCCGAACCGGAGAAACTCATCGGACAGAAATTCTCGCAGTTCACCTACTATCACACCGACGAGCGCAGACCGTTGATCGTGACGATGCGCAACGTCGCTTCGCGCGAAATGCTCTACTGCGCATCGAGCTCCGGCGGGCATTTCGATCAGCGCCAGAAAGCGCTGAGAGGCCACGCCAACGTCGTGGAAGCCATCATCGCCAACGCCTGAATCCATCATGAAAACGAATCAAGAAATCCAATCCGAAGCCCAGCACTTGATGGTGCTCGGTCGTCAGTATCAAGACGAACAACGCCGTGCAGGAACGTCTGAAGTGACGGCGCCGTTGCCTCGCGTGCTCGTACGGTTGCCGGTGTCGCTTGTCACCACGGCTCATAATGCCGAGCCGGAATCGGAGAGTGTTCGCACGCACCGTCGCGAGCGATTCATCGATGCCGCGATGGAGCGCGATGAGTTGATTTACCGGCTCATGGAGCAGGAAACGGTAACGACCGGTTCCGGTCGCATCGTGCGCGATGCCGCGCCGTCGGTCGTGATGTTTGGTGAGTCCGCCTTCGAAGCGTTGCACACCGGCTACGAACTCGCCGAAGAGGAAAGGCTGGGAGAGTTGCTGACGCCATACGCCGAGCGCGTTGAGGACCGTGACGCTTCCGAGATCGCGGATGGCGACGACGTCACCGAGGTGGAGGCGATTCTGGAAACGAACCTCCTGCCGCCGGGCGACCGCATACGCACGAAGGCAGAGATCGCGGAATTTCTCGAAGGCCGGTTGGAGGCGAGCGTCTTCATCGGGCACGCCATCGAACGGCATTGTGCGCGTGACGACCGACGCGAGCGACTCGCCGAGCGGCACGAAATCAAACTCACGATCGACGAACCTTAATCCCTTCGCGGAGGACAATCCCATGCAACGATTCCTGGATAATGTGGCCTTCTCGCAGCCGTATCTTTACGGGCTGCTTCCTTTGATTATAGTTCTGTTGCTGATGTCGGGTTGCGCTACGGCGGGCGCGGACTCGGCGGGGCGCACTCGCAACTTCGCGACTACGGCAGCAACGACTGCCGCCGGGGCTTACATCGGTGCTAAGGACGGCGACGGTAAGGCAAAGAACGCCGCCGTGGGCGCTGCGGTCGGCTTCGTCGCGGGGGAGACCATCAATTATTTCAACAACAAGGCCCAGCGGGAGGCGTTTCTGGCGGGATACGAAAAGGGCCAATCGAACGCGGTGAAACAGCAATACTGGATCGCTCGCGACAATCAGCGTCCGTCGGTGAACGAAAACTATGAGGAGGCGTATTACGAAATCGCGGTCCCACAAAGCGACCGTGATGGCGTGCGCCGAGAGCCAACCAAACGCGTCATCCGTGTGGTGATGCCCAGAGAGGAAAATGGATCATGAAAACTATCGTGTCGTTTTTTCTATTCGTCACGGCTGGGGCGATTCCCGGCCTCGCGCAATGGGCGGTGTTCGATGTCCCCAACCTAACTCAGAGCATCGCAAACTACGGCGCGCTCACTGAACAGATCGCGAAGCAGGCAACGCAGATCAGCAATCAAGTGCGCCAAATTGAGCAATTCGAGACGCAGTTGAAACGCCTCGGCGACATGGCGACCGTGAAGAGCCTGGTTGGCTTTCCGGAATTCAGCCTCGACCTGAAGCTACCCACAAAAATCAAAACATGGGCGGACGGCGTGGCGCGAGTCGATGGCCGCGGATTGTTCGGCGACACGCGCGAAGGAATTTTTCGCGAGATCGCACCCGAATTCAAAGACTTCGACGGCGTCGAGGTCGCACGCGACGAAAATGCCTACAAAGGGGCCCATGACATGGTTCTCACGGTGGACGAGTTCAAGACCGTGCAGAGTGACGTTTACAAGCGACGCGAAGATTTGAAGCAGGCCATCGCTCGCACAAGCGAAGCGATGCAGGCCGCCGACACCGAAGCGGAGCAGAAAAAATTAGAGGCGGTGCTGAATGCACAGTATGGCCAGCTCTCGGCGGTAGATGCTGAGGTGGCATTGAGCGCCGCCGAGGTTCAGGTGAAAGCCGCCGAAGCGACCGCCATGAACAACGCTCAAAACGAGGCCGAGGCTGAGGCGAGGCGCCGTCTGGCCCAGCAAGAGGTGCGCAAGGTGAGCGCGACGTTCAAACCGCAGTATGACTCGGTTCTGCGCTACGTGAAAGAAGAGCGTTTTCGACCGTAGAAAAGGAAACGAACCTGCGAATTTTCAGTCTCACCTTTGGTCATGAAAATCACGCCTTACATTGTGTTGTTCGCGGTCGTTTCTTTAACCGGGTGCACGGATAAAAAAGCGACCGAAACCAAGGCACGCGAAGAGGCGGACGCCAAAGTGCGAGCGGATGCTGCAAAAAAGGAAATGCAGACTCTACCCGAGGCGTTCCAGCCCCGTTACAACAAGCGGCTCGATCAAGCTCCGCCGAAACCTGAACCGGACAAACAGCCCGAACAAAAGAAAGCTCCATGAGCGCGCCTCCCGGCAGCATATTACCTGACTCCTATTTCGACGGCTTGTCGCAATTCTGGGGTGCCACCGCTTATGTCGCGAGTTCTCTCGTGGCAGCGGGCTTTGTATTTGCTGCCGTGCTCAATCGTCACGATCCCGCATCGCTGCTTCGACTGATCGTCCGTGTTTTCTTTATCGGATTGGCGACTGCGTTTCTGCGGGAATGGCTCATGCGCCTTGGCGACGTGATTGGCGCCTTCGGTGATTTCTTTGCAATCGATCCGGCACTCGTGGACGACAAGTTCATTAAGTTCATCTCGGGAACGACGCCGAGCGATC
>DATAKE010000054.1:0-86465 GCA_036261745.1 Opitutaceae bacterium | reverse complement strand
AGCCGGATGGCACTTGAAGGAGGATAAATTCACTCGAAGAAAGTGGGCCCGAAAATAACGACTCGTCCGAGAGCTTGTAAGGGGCCAGGGATTGACTTTCGACAGCACAGAAATCTTTCGATGCTGGCTTACGCGGAGGCGCAGAGCTCATAAGGCTAGGATGCGGTCATGTCTTGACTCTTGACCGCTTCGACCGGGCTCTGGCCGGAGGACCGATATTCCCGGCGGTGCCCTAGGAAGTGCACCAGTCCGATGAAGCCGGGAATCAGACCCAAGGGCAGGCTCCTCACCCCGGCAAGCAGAACGATGAACGGACTGAGCGCGTAAAAAAACGACGCCAGCAACCCCGGCCAGAATATCCACCGGGCTCGTGCTCCGCCTTTCATCACCGCGAACAGGAGCAGGACAAATCCCGCGAACCCGACCGGACCCGTGATCCGAATCGTGGGCAGAGCCGCCCCCAGTGCCTGGGTGACTCTGCTGATATCCCCGTGCACCGCCTCCCCGGCATATCCGAGGGCGCGATGGATTCCACGAGCCAGTGCCGCAAAGCTGACGACGTGCGCGAGTTGGGCCACGACGCCACAGCCGGCTAAAATTCGAAAAGTCGCGGGACTCACCCCCGCAGGATATCCCTCATCAGAGCGGATGTCGGGTTCTGGACGAAAAGGGGTCATGGGGAGTTTGATGGAACAGAAATCCTCCTATCCGCGCTCACGCGGGGGCGCGGAGCTCACGGAGACAAACAAACCTTCCGACTCTGCGGACTCTGTGTCTCCGCGTGAGTCACGCCTTGGGAACTCTCAGTTGCGCAGGGAGGTTTTTTCCGCGGTGGGGAAATCGGCGGGGACTTTTTGGGTGACGGCGCCGGTGGCGGCCCATTCGGTGCCGCGTTGGAGCGTGACGATGAAGCCGACGGACGTGAGCGGCAGGAACGGCGGTTTGTCGCCGGGGCTGACGTGGCCGAGCGTCGTGTGGAAGACGCGGCCTTTGCCGTACGAGATCGCCATCAGCACCGGTTCATCATCTCCGCTGGCTTTGGGGAATTTCGCCTTGTCGGCGAGCGCGGTCGCGAGGATCTCGACGTTCTTCGCGGGGCCGCGGAGCTGGCTGTAGATTTCGTCGTTCGCCTGCAACCAGGAGGCCGGGAGGCCGCGCATGATCGGATGCTGCGGCGCCCGCGTGACGACGAGAAAATCGGCGCGGGGCGGATGGCCGTAACCGCCGGGTGAATCATCGGTCACCGTGTGGCCGTCCCGGAAACGGAGTTTGAAGCCGTCGCCTGGCTTCCGCCCGTTGACCCCGCCCTCCGGCGTCATGCCCCAGCCGCCGACGCCGATCATTTCGTTGAACTCCGGCCAGAGCGGAAACGCATTGTCGGCGGCATGGATGGTGACGAGGCCGCCGCCCTTCTTCACGTAATCAGTGAACGCCTGCTTGGTCGCCGCGGGCCAGTCGCGCGTCTCGTAGTCCAGCACGACGACTGCGTAGTCGGAAAACTTCGGCGCGAAATCGGATTGGTCCACGTCCTTCGCGGGCGCGGTCACGACATCGACGGCGAAGAGGTTCGTCTGCTCGAGATAGGTTTTCACGAGCGGACTGCTCTTCGTCCAGTCGTGGTACTTGTTCGATTCCCCCGTGAGGAGCATGACCTTGAGCGGAGCCGCCGCGAAACCGCTGGCGATAAAGAGGAGCGAAAGGATGGGAAACGTGAGGAATCGAGCGGAGGATTTCATGGCACAGGAGCGGTGAGCACGGTTGTTCTTCAGTCGAGACGAGATGACGCGTTCATGAAACGGGACAAGCCGATCGCGAAGCAAGCTGTCCGTGCTCCGTGCAAAAGGCGCATCACGCTTCGCGCGTGACTCGGTTGAACGTGGGCGAAGAAAGAATCATGAGCGCGACACAGGGCACGCATCCTTTCGAAGGCCGCTGAATTTGCTTCCCGCGATGTCGAGTTCTTTGAGCCGCTGAAAGTCACCGATGACGGTTTGCGTGGTTTTGAACTCAAGGATCCTGACGGCTACATCCTGTTTTCGGGGGTTCAGTGTAGAGGGCAAACCAGCCGGACGGGAATCTCGCGACCCTTGACAGTGACGGCACGAGGAGTGAGCTGCGCTGATCCATGTCCGCACCGAACGCCTTTTCGATTCGCCGGCTGACTCCGCGGGATATTCCGCAGCTGGAGGAAATGCTGACGGTGTTCGGGGAAGCTTTCGGGGACACGCCGACTTATTCCGGAGCGAGACCCAGCGCGCGTTACTTCGAGCGCCTCTTGGGCAGCGATACTTTCATCGCGATTGCCGCCTTGGAAAACGACCGGGTGGTCGGCGGCCTGGCGGCGTATGAGCTGCGGAAATTCGAGCAGGAACGCAGCGAGATATACATCTACGATCTGGCGGTCGCCATTGGTCATCGGCGCCGAGGCATCGCGACCGCACTGATTCGCGAGCTTCAAGCGATGGCGACGGAGCGCGGTGCCTACGTCATTTACGTGCAGGCGGACGTGAGCGATCCGCCGGCAATTGCGCTCTACTCGAAACTGGGTGTTCGTGAAGACGTTCTCCACTTCGACATTCCACCTCGACAGAAATGAATAGAAACGGGCAAACCAGAGGAAACCGGTTCAGCGTCTTCGTTGCCGCGATCCTCGCGCTCCTGGGAGCTTCGGTTCGGGTCGGCGCCGCGGCTGAGACCGGCGCAATTGACTCCCGCTGGTGGCCAACGCAGGTGGTGCCGAAGGGAATCGTGCGCAGCGGGCATTCAACTAACGACCCCGACCAACGCGCCGCCTACGACATGCTGTTGCAGTCGGTGGCCGGTCTCGCCGCCAAAGCGACTAACGAGGGCCGCAACGAGGAACTGGTCTGGGTCGATACCGGCAATATTGACACGGAGGATTGGCTCGCGCGTCGGTTGAAACGCCAGCCGCAGATCGAACTGCGCGGAACGCTCGAGCCTTGGGCGCTCGTGAACCGCTACGTCCAACGCGGTATCGTGAAAGGTTATTTTCTCTATCGCGCCGACACCTCGCGGGGAGAACCCAACGATCATCGTCGTGGCATCGATTGCTCCGTCAATGTTGCCACCAGTCTGGCGGGATTGTTCGACGGCATCATCGTCGAGGAACGGCTTGAGCCGCTGGCCCGGGCATACGGCCTCAGGCTGCTGATGGATGTGCGCAACAAAACGCAAGAATGGTGCTTCGAGACCTACAAACACCGCTTCAACCGCGCGATTCTCTGCACTCAGGATCCGCGAAAACCCAATGTCCGGGACGTCGCGATCGCGCAGAAGGCCTTCACGATGTTCGGCGACGCCAAACCATTGGACGCGGTGATGCCGTGGCTCGCGCCGCTTTCCCCCATTCTCGGTTGGAACGGCGGCGACGAATTCAAAACCACCGCCCTCTCGTCCCGGTGGGGGCACCTCCAGACCTCCACCGATTGGGGCAGCAATTTGCCGGTGCTGATGGCCGGCACCGAAAAAATCGAGCCGGGTCGCGTGAAGCCGCTCGATCCCCGCACGCTCGATTGGACCGATGCACGCAGCGCGGTCAGCTTCATCAGCACCGACGGCGACAACGTGCAGTGGTTCGCGGGAAACTTTTTCCGCAGCCGCGAAGGGGCGAGCTACTGGGGCAATCCTCTTCGCGGCAAAATTCCTTTCGGCTGGTCCTGCTGTTTCGCTCATCTGACCCAGCTGTGTCCGGAAGCGACCGATTACGCGCTCGCCACGCAGACCGCAAACGACTCGTTCGTGGAATGGGGTGGCGGTTATTACTACCCCGAGCTTTTCGGAGCGGACCGCGCGAACCGCTGGGAACTGCTGGCGCAGCATGCCCGACGCACGTGGGCAACGATGCATAAAAGCCAAACGCGCGTTATCGGATTCAACGTCGGAAAATTCGATTCGCGCGACGCGCAAAAGGCCTACGAAGTTTTCGCGCGCGAAACCTCCGGGCTGCTGGGCATCCTCGTTTTCCAGTACGATCGCTACGAAGCGGGGGCGGGTCGCATCTTCTGGGTGAAGGATCGCGACGGAGCCGACGTGCCGGTCGTCAGCGCGCGATACTCGATCTGGAATCATACGAACGCACGGGCGCGCTCCGGCACGCCGGCGAAAATCGCCCGCGAGATCCGGCAGACCGTCGAAGACAAGAAGGCGCCCGCCGGATCGCCGCGCTACGATTGGGTCATCGCTCACGCGTGGTCCTGGTTCCGACCGGCGCCGGGCACCGACGAAGACGCCGAGAACCTTCCGCAGGAAAACGCCGGGGTCACACCGGGCGCCGCCCGCGGCTACACGCCGGTCACCTGGTGCGCGGAACGCCTCCCCACCAGCGTGCGCATCGTAAGCCCCGAAGAGCTTCTCTGGCGCATCCGCATGCAGTACGGAAAAGAACAGACGCAAAAATTGATCCAATCATGGTCGCACTGAGAATCATCCCACCGCAAAAAATTACCTCCAAATGACTCCGACACCGACCGCCCCACCTGCCCGTCTCACGGCTTCAGCTCCCGTGTTGCTCGTGCGCGATGTCGTGAAATCGGCGAACCATTATCGCGACGCACTCGGGTTTTCCTATGACCGGTTTTGGGGCGAGCCGCCCTCGTTCGTGATCCTGCGCCGCGACGAAATTTTCCTGATGCTCAATCAAGCGCCGCTGGATCACGGGCTGGTTCCTCACTGGAAGGTGAGTCCAAACATGTGGAACGTGTATTTCTGGGTGACCGATGCCGATGGACTGCTCGCCGAATTCCGTCGTCGCGGCGCCACGATCGACTACGACGCTCACGACAAACCCTACGGCATTCGCGAATTTGGCGTCCAGGATATCGATGGCTACGACATTGGTTTCGGGCAGCCGATTCCCCTCAATGCCTGACCAGATGCCAGGACCTACGTCAGGGCCACGGCCTGAATCGCCATCCGCCGCCATCGGGACGCTGGAGGCGATCATCGCCGCATTTAACGCGCATGATCTGGACGCCATCATGGCGTTTTTTGCCGACGATTGCTCTTTTGACATGCCGCGCGGTCGGGAGCCTTGGGGGCAGCGCTTCTCGGGCAAGGCCGCGGTACGCGAGGGATTGGCTTCGCGTTTCAAGGGACTACCCGACGTGCACTACGGCGAGGACCGACACTGGGTCGGCGGCAATCGGGGCGTGTCCGAATGGCTGCTGACAGGCACGCTGCGTGACGGACGGAAGCTGCGCGTACGCGGATGCGACCTTTGGGAGTTTCGCGACGGGAAGGTCATCAGGAAGGACTCGTACTGGAAGATCGTTGAGGGGTGAACCCACGGGCTGGCGCTGTAACGCTCCGTTTCACGCGCGCAGCTGCCCCGCATCCCACCCGCGCAGACGGTCGGCAACGATCGCGCGCAAACAAACGCCGCATTCTCGCCTGATCGCGAGCGCACGCTGCAGCCCCGGGAACGGAGCGCGCGCGGCAGGATTACTTTTCCACGGCTGCGGGGACGGAGAAGTCCCAGACGGTGCGGAGCACCGCGCCCTCCCCCTGCTCGGTTTCCAGTTCCTGCAGGATGATTTTCTTGCCGGTGTCGACGGGCCTCAGCACGACCGCGTACTCACCGGGAGGAAGCGGATTGGTGCTCTTGATCTCAACATGTCCACGGCCCAATTTTTTTGCCGTCACCGGGATGCGCTCCTCCACGACACTGAAGGCACTCGCCTGGCTTGGGTCGGCGTACTCGCTCTTTTTCGCCTTGATCGCGCCGACCAGCCGCCAGTTTTTTGGGGTGGGACTGATCTTCAGCAGGACGGGCTGAAAATCGTTCGGGTCGGCGCCGGTGACGTCGGCAAAGTTGATTTCGAACCGGGCCGCATCGGCGGCGAGGGTGTTCTCCGACTGCGGGCCATCCATCGCGCAAACATACGTGAGCGTGACTTCATCGGTCTTGAACATCTTCTTGCCAAGCATGCCGCCCACATTGCCGGCGACACCGCCCATCGATCCCACGAACCGGTTGCCGGAAGACATCATGGCGGTCATCGCGCTCCTCACGACCATGTCGCGGGCGACATCGGTCACCGCCGATTCCGCGAGCAGCTTTCCCATGGTGTTACCCTTGGCTTTCGTCTCGACGATCTTGAACGGCGTGGAGGGAAGCCGTTTCTTTTCGCCCGCCGCATTCAGAATAAACGCGGAGGAACCGGTTTTCTGCTCCGGTGTTTCAGCGGCGGGCGGACTTGCTTCCGCGGACGCGTCAGGGGCAGGACCGGCCGCCGCGGAAGGCGCCGCCGCCGGCTGCAGCATGGCATCGATCACCTTGGCCGGAACGCGGTTCGTTTTCAGTTCGATGAGGGCGTCGACGGACGTATCGAAATCGGGCTGGCTGGCCTGAATCGCGAGAAGGACGGTCGATTCCGGAAGATCGGCCTTCACCATTTTGATGACGTCCGCATTCGTCAGGGCCTTTTTCTCTGCGGCAAACAACGCGACCGAGGCCGCGGCAACCAACACAAGAGCGGCAACAATTTTCATGGGGTGTGGGGAAGAACTAGCCTGACGGTGCGCAGTAGGGCCGAATCGAGGCACGAGTTAAAGGTCAAAGCTATGACCGCCGGGACCGGGCAGGAGCCGGGCCGACCCAGGCGGTAGCCCGTTCACTCAAGCCAGCCGCGCAGCCCACGGCGCTGCCCGCGAAACCAGGTAACCTTTGTCGTCAGCGCCGGTTCATAGCGCGGTTGCATGAAGTCCGTTTTCTCCCCGCGCTCCCCACGGCTTTTCTCGCCACGGCTGAACCGTGTCGCGATTCCGCTGCTGCTCGTTGCAGGCAGCGCGATCTTCGCGGCCGAAGCGAATCCGAAGCCCGCCTCCGTAATTGAGGCGGCGGTGCGGAAATTCATGAGCGATCCGCGGGCGGTGGGGCTTTCGATTGGCGTTTTGCAGGAGGGGAAAACTTTCACGTTCAACCACGGCACCCTGGTGCTCGGAAAAAAGCAGGTTCCCACCGAAGACACGGTGTACCCGATCGCCTCGGTCACGAAGACGTTCACCGGCTCATTGCTGGCGCTCGCCGCGGTGGAGGGGAAGCTGAAGCTGGACGATGACGTCCGCCAATTCCTGAAAGGCGATTTCCCGAATCTCGAATTCCAGGGACATCCCATCCGGCTGCGCGATCTGCTCGATCATCGCTCCGGACTTCCGTTCCTGCTGCCGGACCGCGACAGGTCGAGCGACCGGGAAACCGTTCCCTATTCGCGGGAAAATTTCTACGCAGACCTGCGCCGCGTGACCCTCCACGCGCCACCCGGCGACAAATTCCAGTACTCCAACGCGGCAGCCCAGCTCGCCGGCTATATTCTGGAAGGGCTTTACGGTTTATCATTCGAACAGCTGGTAAAGGAAAAGATCGCCCAGCCGCTGGGGATGAAGGACACCGCGATCACGTTGTCCGCGCGAGAGCACACCCGGCTGGCGGGCGGCCACGATGACGCCGGCAAATTCTTCGCGCCCCCGCCGGACGACCTGCAAGCGGCGGGCGGGTTGATGTCCACGGTCGCGGACCTCTTAAAGTACGCGCGCTGGCACCTGAGCGAGACCGACGGTGCCGTGAAGCTCTCCCATCAGCCCGTGTTCACCGAGAACAACTACGCGGCGGCTCTGAACTGGCAGATCCTGAGCGCCGACGGCCGTCGATTGGTGTGGCAGGAAGGAAATGTGCCGGGGTTCACGAGCTACCTGATTTTGGAACCGGAGCTGAAAATCGCCCTCGTGATTCTCACCAACGAATCCGACCGGACGTCGTCGGCGCGGATTGCGGCGATGGCGAATGAGATTCTCAAGGGCCTCGACGAGCGATGCGTGCTCCTCCCCTGAGCGATCACGCACCTCGCTACGGTGGCTCAATGCGTCATGAGGTAGAAAACGATGTTGATCCCCAGCGGATAGGCGCGGGGCTCGGAGAAATATTTGAAGTAGTCGGCGAATTCGCCCTCGCGCTCCCAGCCGTCGCTGATGTCGGAGTTGTGGATCGCGAGCACCATGATGCGCTGCTTGTCGTCGAGCAGCGCCTGCACGTGCATCGTCTCGTAGCCTTCGCCGCGATAGTTGGCGGTGGGATTAGAGGCCGGGTCGTTCGGATTGTAGTCCCGGTTCCAGCGCTGCATCGACGGGACCCGGAGCTGGCTCATCGGACCGCGAAGCTCGAACACGCTGTGAAAAATCCGGTGGTCCAGCGTCAACTCGGTCCAGGGGCGGCCGGGCAGCGCCTTCGCGATTTCCGCCTGGAGATTTTTCCAAGCGAGCGCGCCCCAGAAATCGTTCACGAGGAGAACGCCGCCGTTGTTAAGGTAATTGCGGAGCACGGTCACCTCCGCCGGACGCAGCGTGAGCCGCTCGATGTGCTCCATGTAGATGAACGGATAGTCGGCGAGCTCCGGGTTGGTGAGCTTCAGCACGCGCGCATCGGGGTCCACTTTCATCGAGGTGAGCGACTGCAACCGGTGGGAAAAATTCAGGTCGGCATCGGGGTAGTCCACCACCCAGCCCCGGCGCAAAAAGCCGCCGCGAAATCCCCCTCGCTCCACCGGCTTCGCGAAGTCCGACCAAAAAATAATCCGCGCAAACGTGAAGACATCCTTCTCGAAGCCGCGCGGATTTTTCCACTCGGGCAGCGTTACACTATGCGACAGCGTCTCGCGCGCCGTGCGCACCGTGTTCTCGTCCACGTAGCCTCCGCCTTCGAGACGCGTCAGCGCTTCGCGGGGTTCGTCGCCCTCACCGTCCGTGTCCGGCTGGGCGAAGATCGCACCCCCGCCACCAAGCGAAGCGAGAGCGAGCATCACCGCGAAAACTCCGGTGCGACAATTCATCTTTCTGCCGTGACGGTGCCACAGGATTTTCAATCAGCCAGCGTGAAGCGCACAAACCAGACGGCCGGGCTCCGCGATCCCGCCCCACCCTCCCCACGACCGGCTTGTCGGATCCCGTGGCAACGATAGCTTCTCCACCAGAATTCCCCCATGCACCGTCTCCCGCGTCACGCCCTGCGCCTTGCCCTCGCCTTGTTCGCCCTCGCCGGTGCGTCCGGTCGCGCCTGCACGATCTTCGTTCTCACCGACGCGAATCGCGCGCTCTTCTTCAACAACGAGGACTGGTTTAATCCCGCTACCCGCCTCTGGTTCGTGCCGGCGGGAAAGGATTATCTCGGCTGCGCCTATCTCGGTTTCGACAACGGCTGGGCGCAGGGCGGAGTGAACACCGCGGGACTCGCCTTCGACTGGGTCTCGGGCTTCGACGACAAATACGAACCCGATCCGCAGCTCCAGCCGGTCCGCGGCAATCCCAGCGAACGCATGCTCGAGTCGTGCACCACGGTCGAGGAAGCAATCGCGTTCTACCGGAAATTTCTCGAACCCGATTTCAAACGCTCGCGCATCCTGATCGCGGATCGCAGCGGGGCGTCGGTCGCCATCGGGGCGCGTGAAGGCAAACTTCACGTCGTGCCGCTGCATCAAAGCCGCGGCTTCGGCTACGGACGCGTCGCCCTCGAGCGCGAGCTGGCGAAATCCCCCGAACCCACCGTCGCGAACGGCGCGGCGATCCTCCGCGCGTGTTTTCAACCGGGGGACGGCGGCACGAAATACTCGAATGTCTTCGATCTGAAATCCGGTGACATCGTCCTGTTTCCCTCCCCGACCCACGACGAAAGCGTGACGCTGAATCTCGCCGCGGAGCTGAAAAAAGGCGGACACTACTACGAGATCGCCAAGGTGAACGAGCAGGTGGCCGCCCCGCCGCAGCCCCTCCTCGTCAACATGCAGCGCCTCTACCTCGACGGGTTGGCACCGATCGAGGACCGCGAACCCGAGATCACCGCCCGGCTCCAAGGCATGATCCGCGATGCCGGCGCCGGCCGCATGCGCGAAGCGGACTTCGCCCCCGCGTTTTGGAAAAACATTTCGCCCGCGCAAAAGGAAATCCAGACGAGCCTCCAACAGTTGGGCGATCTGGTTTCGCTGACGCTCGTGTTTCGCGCCGAGGACAACGGCCAGCGCACCTACCGCTACCTGCTCGATTTCAGCAAAGCCCGGGTACTCGGACTGTATCTCTTCGATGCGAAAAACCAGATCGTGTTGATGAAAACCGAAGTCGCGGAGATGAAGCCGCACGCGAGCCTGAGATCGAACTAAGCGAAACCTGCGCGCCTCCGCTGGCTTTGCCGCTGCTTTTGAGTTCGTTAGCCGGGTCTTTTTGCCGTGCGACGATTCCCGACATTACTCCTGACGGCATTTCTCACCTGCGCGTCTTCCGCTGCGACGCCCCCCAACGCGGCGGCGACACTTCCCTCCTTTCCGACTGCCGAAGGATTCGGGACGACGACTCCCGGGGGACGAGGCGGCCGCGTCATTGCCGTCACGACACTGGCGGATGACGGACCGGGAAGCCTGAGGCAGGCGTTGCAGGAAAAAGAACCGCGCATCGTCGTGTTTCGCATCGGCGGTATGATCGCGCTCGCGAAGGACATCGTCGTCAGCCAGCCGTTCGTGACGATCGCGGGGCAGTCGGCGCCGGGTGACGGGATTTGTCTCACGGGAGCGGCCCTTCGAATCACGACCCACGATGTGATCGTCCGCCATCTCCGCGTGCGCGTCGGCGATGATCCCGCCGGTCCCAATCCGGAAAACCGCGACGGCATCGGCATCGCCAACCGCGAGAGCGAGCCGCACCACATTGTTCTGGATCATTGCTCGGTGAGCTGGGCGATCGATGAGAACGTGCAGCTCTGGTACCGCTGCCACGATATCACGATCCAGTGGTGCCTCATCGCCGAGTCACTGGAAAAAAGTCTCCATCCCAAGGGCGGACACGGCATGGGAATGATCATCGGCGATCACGCGAGAAACGTTTCCGTTCACCACAATCTTTTCGCCCACAACATGGATCGAAATCCCCTCCTCAAAGGCGACACGGCGACCGAGGTGATCAATAACGTCGTCTATAACTGGCGCAGTCACGGCACCGCACTCACTGATCTTGAAAACAGCGGACCACACCGCGCCGACATCATCGCGAATCTCTATCTGCCCGGTCCACAGTCGCCGAAGCGCGTCGGAGTCACGCTGCTGAAAAATCTCAAGCCGGAGACATCCGTCCATGTGCGCGGCAACCTCGGCCCCGGCCGCGCGAACGACACCGACGATGAGTGGGCGATCGCGCTCAATCAAAGTTCGCTGCCGCTGCGTTCCGAACAACGCGTGCTGGGCGGCGATCGCGTTTCAATCGAGCCCGTGGCGGGTCTGCGCGACCGCGTGCTCGCCGCCGCCGGGGCGATCGCTCCCGCCCGCGACACCGCCGATGCCCGAATCGTCCAATCCGTCCGCGACTCCGCCGGCGCGTTGATCAATTCACCGCGTGCCGTCGGCGGATTGCCCACCTATCGCAGCGGCGATTTACCCGTCGACTCCGACCACGACGACATGCCTGACAATTGGGAAGACCAGCACGCGTTGAATCCGCGCGATCCCGCCGATGGCTCGCGAACGGCGCCGAGCGGCTACACGTGGATTGAGGAATACCTCAACGAGTTGGCCGCGCCGGTAAGTCGGAAATGAGAATTTTCGAAAATCCGGCTTGCAATAGACCAACGGTCAACTATCCGTCTGCGCATGGGAAGAACCTCCGATGCCGATCAACGCCTGATGGACGCAGCCTTTGAGCTCGTCTGGACGCAGAGCTACGGCGTGGTGACGATCGACGACATCTGCAAGAAGGCCGGAGTCAAAAAAGGGAGCTTCTACTATTTCTTTGATTCGAAGGAGCAGCTCGCCGTGTCGGCCTTGGATCGGCTCTGGAATACCGACTGGAAACCGCGGATGGACGAAATCTTCTCCGCCTCCGTCGAGCCCCTCGACCGCCTCAAAAACTATCTCTCCGGCATTCATCTCCGTTCGGTCGAAACCAAGGCTCGCTTCGGACGCATGATCGGTTGCCCGGTTGCCTCCGTGGGCTCGGAAGTCGGCACCCAGGAGTGCAGTATCTGTTCGAAGATCCGTGAGATCCTCAAGCGCAAGCACCGCTATGTGGAAGCGACGGTCAGGGAAGCCATGGCCAACGGCTCGATCGAAGCCGGCGATCCGGTAAAGCGGACCGTCGTCCTCACCAGTTTCATCGAGGGCATGATGCTCCAGGCACGGACGAACAACGACCCGGAAATCCTCAAAGGCCTTCACGAAATGGGCCTTGAAATTCTCCGCGTAAAAGAAACCGCAGAACCCGCCAAGTCCCCAGCGCTGGCCGGGACTCGATAACCTTCCTTCTCTACTCACCCTCCGCTCCACGCGCACTTTTCAGTGCGTTTTTTTTAAGCCAATCACTAACTAACTAGTCAACTACTCGCCCTCTTTCGTCATGCAACTCTCCTCCTCTTCCTTCTCCACCTCTCTCGCCGTCCAGAATGCGCGCACCCGGATATTTGTCCCCGGCAGCGATCCGCGTTTCGGCTCGGTCTCACGCGCATCCACCGCTGACCGCTTCGCACGTCGTCCATCGTCCGCTCAAACCGCGTTTCCGAACGGACGGCTTTTCTCGCCAGGCTTGCTCGACCGGCTCCAGACGCCGCTCACGCGCTACACCGAATAATTTGCGTCCGTTTTCTTCAACCACTCACGAATCGTTTCACTCCCATGTCCAAGTCCCTCCTCTCGCTCTTCCGGTCGCCCGCGCGGCGGACCGCTCTCCTTTCTGCTTTATTGCTGATCGGCGCCATCGCCACCTACACGGCGACACGCGCCCACGCCGCGGATGAAAAACCGCTCGCGGCATCGAAGCCGCCGGCACCCAAGGTGACCGTCGCTCCGGTCGAAGTTAAACTCGTCACCGAATATGAGGAACTCACCGGACGCGTGGATGCCGCCGAGACCGTCGAACTGCGCGCACGCGTTTCCGGTCATGTCGAGGCCGTGCGATTCCAAGCCGGCCAGCTCGTGCGCAAAGGCGATGTGCTTTTCACGATCGATCCGCGCTGGTACCGCGCGCAATTCGACCTCGCCGCCGCCCAGGCCGCGCAAGCCCGGGCCCGCGCCGAGATCGCCGAGCGTGAAGCGAAGCGCACCGATGAACTGCTCGCCGCTTCCGCGATTTCCAGCGAAGAGGCCGAGGCTCGGCGGTCGCGTGCGATCGAAGCACGCGCTGCGGCCGCTTCGGCTGATGCCGCAGTTGCCCTCACGCGCCTCGACCTCGACCACACCGAAGTTCGTTCACCGATCGATGGACAAATCAGCCGCGCTTTCGTGACGGGCGGCAACCTCGTGTCGGGCGCGCCCGGCAACGCGAGCCTCCTCGCGAGCATCGTCACGGTCGGCGACGCCTACGTGTACGCCGACATCGACGAATCGACGCTCTTGAAATTCAACCGGCTCGTTCGCGAGAACCGCCTCGCCGTCGAGAACGGTCGCGTGCCGGTCGAGATGCAGCTCGCCGACGAATCGAACTATCCGCGCCGCGGCTACATCGAGTCGTCCGACAATCATCTCAATCCCGCGACCGGTTCGCTTCTGCTCCGCCTCGTGTTTCCGAACCAGGATCACGCTCTCGTCCCCGGCCTGTTCGCCCGCGTGCGCTTGCCGGTGGGTGCCCCAAGCCCGGCCCTGTTGATCAGCGAACGCGCCATCGGCACGGACCAGAGCCAGAAATTCGTCCTCGCCCTCGCTCAGGACAACACTGCCGTCTACCGCACCGTGAAACTCGGCAGCAGCGTTGACGGTAAACGCGTCGTGCGTTCCGGACTCCAGCAGGGCGATCGCGTGATCGTGAACGGCCTCCAGCGGGTGCGCCCCGGCATGGCGGTCGATCCCGAGAACGCTGTCGCCAGCACCACTTCTCCGGCCGTCCTTCCCGCCGCCGGCACCACCTCAACCGTCGCCGCCCGCTGACGTTGCTCGTTCCACTTCGCGGCAGGCGCTGATTCGCCCGCGCCTCCGCAAAAATCCGCCGCGATTATCCGGCCTTCGGCCACTGCCTTGCCCACCCGTCATGAACATCTCCGATTTCTTCATCAAGCGCCCGATCTTCGCCGGCGTTCTTTCGATCATCATCTTCCTCGTCGGCGCGATTTCGCTGCGGCAACTGCCGATCAGCGAGTATCCCGAAGTCGTTCCACCGACCGTGATCGTCCGGGCGTCGTATCCCGGCGCGAACCCCAAGACGATTTCCGAAACGGTCGCCGCGCCGCTGGAGCAGGCGATCAATGGCGTGGAGCATTCGATCTACATGTTCTCGCAGGCGACGAGCGACGGCGTGATGACGCTCACCATCACCTTCGCCCTCGGCACGGACCTCGATAACGCGCAGGTCCAGGTGCAGAACCGCGTTTCGCAGGCGCTGCCAAAACTTCCGGAAGAGGTGCGCCGCCTCGGCGTGGTCACCCAGAAGGCGTCGCCCGACCTGCTCATGGTCGTCCACTTGTTTTCACCCGACGGCCGCTACGACGACATCTATGTCCGCAACTACGCCTCGCTTCAGGTGAAGGATGTGCTCAGCCGTCTCAGCGGCGTCGGCGATGTGCGCGTCTTCGGTTCCGGCGATTACGCGATGCGCGTCTGGCTCGATCCCAACAAGGTCGCCGCGAAAGGCCTGACCGCCTCCGATGTCGTCACGGCAATTCGCGAGCAGAATGTCCAGGTCGCCGCCGGTGCCGTCGGACAACAACCGCTCTCGAAGCCGACCGACACGGAGCTCCTCATCAACACGAAGGGACGGCTCACGACCGAGGAAGAGTTCGGCGCCATCGTCGTGAAAACGGGCGCGCACGGCGAGCGGGTGCAGCTCCGCGACGTCGCGCGGCTCGAACTCGGCGCGTCGCAGTACGCGCTCCGTTCGCTACTCAACAACAAGGCCGCCGTCGCCCTGCCCATCGCGCAGCTCCCCGGCTCGAACGCCATCGCCACCTCCGACGCCGTGCGCGCGACGATGGCCGACCTGAAGAAGAATTTTCCCGACGGTCTCGACTACGACATCGTCTACGACCCGACGATCTTCGTCCGCGACTCGATCAAGGCCGTCGTCCACACGCTGCTCGAGGCCATCGCGCTCGTCGTGATCGTGGTCATCCTTTTCCTGCAAACCTGGCGCGCCTCGATCATCCCGCTCGCCGCGGTGCCAGTGTCGCTCGTCGGCACGTTCGCGGTGATGCACGCCCTCGGCTTTTCAATCAACGCGCTTTCCCTCTTCGGGCTCGTGCTCGCGATCGGCATCGTCGTCGACGACGCGATCGTCGTCGTCGAAAACGTCGAGCGTAACATCGCGCTCGGCAAAACGCCCTTCGAGGCCACGCGCCAGGCGATGCGGGAGGTCACCGGCCCGATCGTCGCGACGGCGCTGGTGCTCTCCGCGGTTTTCATTCCGACGGCTTTCATCACCGGCCTCACCGGACAATTCTACAAGCAGTTCGCGATCACCATCGCGATCTCGACGGTCATCTCGGCCTTTAACTCGCTCACCCTTTCCCCGGCGCTCAGCGCGTTGCTGCTGCGCAGTCACCACGCGCCCAAGGATCGCGTGACGCGGATCCTCGATGGTGGGCTCGGCTGGCTGTTCCGTCCGTTCAACCGGTTTTTCGAATGGTCGGCGCATAAATATTCCCGCGGTGTCGCGCGGCTGGTCCGGTTCTCCGCGTTCTCGCTCATCGTCTACGTCGCACTGCTCGCGTTCACGGGTTTCTTTTTCAAAAAGATCCCGAGCGGCTTCGTGCCCTCGCAGGACAAGCAATACCTGATCGCCTTCACGCAGCTTCCGTCGGCCGCGTCGCTGGCCCGCACCGACGCGGTGATCCGGCGCATGAGCGACATCGCGCTGAAGCACCCGGGCGTGTCCAACGCGATCGCGTTTCCCGGTCTCTCGATCAACGGCTTCACCAACTCAACCAACAGCGGAATCGTCTTCGTCGCGCTGAAGCCCTTCGACCAGCGCAAGACCAAGGAGCTTTCCGGCCAGGCCATCGCGGCCGAGCTGCAGAAACAATTCGCCGGCATCCAGGACGCGTTCGTCGCGATCTTTCCGCCGCCTCCCGTGATGGGCCTCGGCCAGACCGGCGGCTTCAAACTCTATGTCGAGGACCGCGCCGACCTGGGCCTCGACGCGCTGTTCGCCGGCACACAGTCGCTGATTGCCGACTCCTATAAAACTCCCGGCCTCGCCGGGATGTTCTCGAGCTTCACGATCAACACGCCGCAGCTCGACGCCGACGTCGACCGTGCCAAGGCCAAGGCACAGGGAGTGCCGCTCCAAAATGTTTTCGAGACGATGCAGATCAACCTCGGCTCGCTCTACGTGAATGATTTCAACCGCTTCGGCCGCACGTACCAGGTGATCGCGCAGGCTGACGCCGAATTCCGCGATCAGCCGGACGACATCCTTCGCCTCAAGACGCGCAACGCCGCCGGCCAGCTCGTGCCACTCGGCTCGCTGGTCAGCGTGCACGAAAGCTACGGGCCGGAGCGCGTGATGCGCTACAACGGCTATCCCGCGATCGAGATTTCCGGCGCACCAGCTCCGGGGTTCAGTTCCGGGCAGGCGGAAGCGCTCATGCAGAAACTGGCGGACGAACATCTGCCGAAGGGACTCGCGCTCGAGTGGACCGAACTCACCTTCCAGAAAATTATCGCGGGCAACGCCGGCCTGTGGGTTTACCCGTTGAGCATCCTCCTCGTGTTCCTCGTGCTCGCCGCGCAATACGAGAGCTTCCGGCTGCCGTTCGCGGTGATCCTGATTGTGCCGATGGCGTTGTTCTCCGCGATGCTCGGGCTCTGGCTCACCCGCGGTGAAAACAACGTCTTCACCCAGATCGGCCTGATCGTCCTGATCGGGCTCGCGGCGAAGAACGCCATCCTGATCGTCGAGTTCGCGGTGAAGCGCCGCGAGGAAGGCGAGAGCATCGTGGACGCCGCGCTCGACGCCGCAAAGCTGCGGCTGCGGCCGATCCTGATGACTTCGATCGCGTTCATCGCGGGCGTATTCCCGCTCGTGATCAGCACCGGAGCCGGCGCCGAAATGCGCCAGGCAATGGGCATCGCGGTGTTCGCGGGAATGATCGGCGTCACGTTCTTCGGACTCTTCCTGACGCCGGTCTTCTACGTCGTCCTCGAAAAGCTCGGCGTGCGCAAACCCGCACCCGTCCCGGCGCTGGTTCCCGTCGAGGTGCCGGAGCACGCGTTAAACTAATTCAATTCAACTCCTCTCAACGATGAAACCGATCTTCTCCCTTCCCTTCCTCGCAATCTCGGCGACGGCGACCGCAATCGCCGCCCTGCCGGGCGTGGGGCCTGATTATGTGCGGCCCGCGATCTCGACGCCTGCGAATTATCGCGAAGCTGCGACTGACGTGGCCTGGAAAACCGCTGAACCCGCCGACAACGCAATCCGTGGCGAATGGTGGAAGCTCTTTGCCGATCCCGTCCTCGACGACCTGGAAACCCGCGCCCTCGCCGCCAATCAGGACCTCCGCGCCGCCGCGGCAAGGGTCGATCAGGCGCGGGCCGCGGCCGGTTTTGCGCGCAGCGCCGGCTGGCCGCAGCTGGCGCTGAACCCGTCGCTCAGCCGCGAACGCACCTCGGCGACGACCGACAATGTTTTCCCAACCACGCAGTCGACGACCTATCGCGCCCCTTTGATTGCCTCGTGGGAGATCGATCTTTTCGGGCGCGTGCGTCGTCTCAGCGAAAGCGCCCGCGCCGACGCCGAGGCCAGCGCCGCGACGTTTGAATCGGTGCGCCTTTCGCTGACCGGGGAGGTGGCGGGAAATTATTTCTCCTATCGCGCCGCCGAACGGGAACTCGGCCTCGTCCGCGACACCGTTGCGCTTCGTCGTCGTGCGCTCGATCTCATCTCGGCGCGATTCCGGAGCGGTTCGGCTGCCGAGTTCGATGTCGTGCGCGCCGAGACCGAACTCGCCACCGCCGAGGCGGAGTCCGCCTCGCTCGCGAACCGCCATGCGGCGCTGCGGCATGCGCTCGCGGTCTTGGTTGGAGAACCGGCGTCCACCTTCTCACTCGCTGCCGCGACCCATCCTTCCACCGTAAACCCGCCCGACGTTCCACGCGGTTTGCCCGCGGAGCTTTTGGAACGCCGTCCCGATATCGCGGCCGCAGAACGCGCCCTCGCCTCGGCCAACGCGCGGATCGGGGTGGCCAAGGCCGCGTTCTTTCCCGCGATCTCGCTGACAGGCAGCGCCGGTTTCGCGAGCGGGGACGTCGACCGCCTCTTCACCAGCGATTCGCGAGCCTGGTCGATCGGACCGAGTTTGTACCTGCCGATTTTCCAGGGCGGAAGAAACCGCGCGAATCTCGAGCGCAGCCGCGCAGCCTACGATGAATCCGTCGCCCTGTTCCGCCAGCAGGTGCTCGTGGCGTTTCGCGAAGTACAGGACGCGCTCACCGCGACGCAGTTTCTCGCCGAGCAATCGGCGGCGCAGGACCGCGCGCTCGCTTCCGCGCGGCGCGCCACCGCCCTGGCGCAGACCCGCTACGACGCCGGTTTTGTCTCCTACCTCGAAGTGATCGATGCGCAGCGAACCTCACTCGCCGTCGAGCGCACTTCCGCGCAACTCGCCGCTCTCCGGCTGAACAACAGCGTCGCGCTGATCAAAGCGCTCGGCGGCGGCTGGAAGAATGCCGCGACCGTTCAAACCGTCGCCCAAAAATAATCCGCTTTCCCGTCATGATCTCCGTTTTCATCGTCATCGTGCTCCTCGTTGCGCTCACCGCTTTCGACGGTGCGGCTTCGGACCGTTATTGAAGGGTTCGCTGGCCGACCGGGCATTTGGGAACTCACCCTTCCGAAAATCCGGGCAGCAGCTCATCGAGGTTCGCGATCGGCTCCCGCTTCCCGATGCCGAGCAAACGCTGCAGCGCCAGTGCGGTTTTCGGAGCGAAATCCTGCGCGTGGTTGTTCGCCACGACGTGGACCGCGTCCGCATTTTTGGCGAGCGCCCGGACGCGCCCGGCAATCTCCTCCAGCTCGCCCGCAGGGTATTCGTAGGAGTGCTTTGCCTCCGCGTCCTTCAGCGTGAGCCAGTCGGGGCGACGGCCGTGCAATCGAAGGTAGGCGAGTTTCGAATTCGTGACCTCGTCCACGGGAGGCATGATCGTCGAGCCCTTGATCCGCGGCATGTCGACCGCGATCCAGACGAGCTGATGCTTCCGGAAAAACGCCAGCGTTCGCTCGCGTTGCGCGCCTTCCACCCAATCGCTGTGACGCAATTCGACGGCCAGCAGGTGGGGTTGCAGTTTTTCAATCAGCGGTTCGAGCTCCTCCAGCCGGTGATTTTCCGGGCCGAAACCCGGTGGGAGAACGAGAAAAAATGTCCCGAGCTTCCCGGACGCGATCAGGGGCTGCGCCGCCCTGAGGACTTGGGGCACGTGCACCCCACCGCGCGCGGCGCCTTCCGGGTTGCCCGAGATTTCCTTCGGGAGCTTGAAGTCGAAAACGAAATCCCCGGGCGTCTGCTTCACCCAGTTTTCCACAAAGGCCAAGGGCGGGACGCGATGGTAACTCGAGTTCACCTCCACGTGGTCGAAAAACGTCGCGTAGGTGGTGAGCCGCTCGTTGTCGGGAAGCCCTTTCGGATAGAGGAGGTTTTTGCATTCCTTGTCGGTCCAGCTTCCGATTCCAACGCTGATGAGCGGCGCTCCCTTCCGGGCGGGACGATTCGAAACGGGTGAATGCATCGCCGACACAAAATCCGCAGGCCGGAAACTCTCAACCTCAAGATGCCCTCATCGCAGCCGGACAAACCTCACGCGAAGTCGGGGAACTTTTCGCCGAGGCGGCAGAGGATCTCGTCCTGATCGGTATCGGTTTCCCAGGCGACAGCCCGGGCGATTGAAAACAGGGTTTCTTTTTCCCGCGCCGTCTTGCCGGCCACGGCGAGGGCGTCGCTCGGCGTCAGCAGGTTCGCGTTGGCCAGGATTTGCTGGGTGCGCAGGATCGCCACTTCCACCGCCTTTCGCGTCCCTGCGTCAGGATGCAATGAGCACGAGAGGCCGGTGAAGGCCCGTTTCGACAGGTCATCGCGATGCGTTTCCATCGGAAAAAAAGGGAAGCGGAGTGGTCTGTCCTTTGGTCCGATATCGGCAGGTCCGGCGCAAACTTGAGGGGGATCCGCAGCCGCTCCCGAGGAACCGATCCGCCCGCGCCGGGTCGCTCGCATGGCTCGCGGCACATCATTTCTCGCTAATCCGAATCTCCGAAAGTCTTATCCTGCCAGCATGTCATCCCCTCAAGCACCTCTCGTCTGTCCGTTGTGCGGACACGAGCACCGGCCGATTCCGCTCGGGCCGGGTGAACGCGCGCTCTGTCTGCGCTGCGATGGCGTGCTCGCCCGGGCACCGCGCGGCGGTCGCGATGCGACGCTGGTTTTCACCGTCACCGGCTTGATTCTGATCGTGCCGGCTTTGCTGCTTCCCTTCATCACGGCGGGAAAATTCGGACAGGAACGCGGCGGGCTCCTGCTCACCGGCGTCGAGGGCCTCTGGGATCACGACATGCGCCTGCTCGCGATCTGGGTGCTGCTCTGCGGCGCGGTGGTGCCGATGCTGCTGCTGGGAACGATGGCGGGCGTGCTCCTGCCCGCGCGTTTCGGATGGTCGCAGCAGCCCGCCGAATTTTTATCCCGCACCGCGCACGCCCTCGGCTATTGGGCGATGCCGGAAGTCCAGGTGCTCGCGGTGCTCGTCGCGCTCATGAAACTGGGTTCGCTGGTGAACGTCACAATCGGCGCCGGTTTCTGGGCGTACATCGGCATGTCGTTCTCGCTCCTGCTGGCCTGGCGGGGTTTCACGCTGCGTGCGCCGGAGGCGGCGCCGGGCGAGCCGCCACCCCACCCGGTTCTTGCCCCGCACTGATTCGATGAGCCGCCGCCGTCTCCGTCTTCGCTCCGAAAAGCTCGCCAACGCGACGGCCTTTTCCGTCGCCGCCGCGGTGATGCTCATCCCGGCGAATTTCCTTCCCATCCTGAGCACGCAGACGTCCGGCCACCGCCGCACCGACACGATTTTTTCCGGCACGGTCGAACTCTGGCGTCATGACCTGTGGGC
Source organism: Opitutaceae bacterium (assembly GCA_036261745.1). GTDB lineage: Bacteria > Verrucomicrobiota > Verrucomicrobiia > Opitutales > Opitutaceae > DATAKE01. The sequence continues at coordinate 65,403 of DATAKE010000054.1, read as the reverse complement.
GATCGCGGTGATCGTTTTCGTCGCGAGCATCGTCATCCCGGTTCTCAAACTCGCCGGCCTGGGCTGGCTGCTCCTCCAGGCGAGGCGCGGCAACACCCGCGACGCACGGCGGCTCACCCGGCTCTATGGCGCGCTCGATTTCATCGGACGCTGGTCGATGCTGGATGTGTTCCTCGTCGCGTTTCTCTCGGGGATCGTGCGCTTCGGCGCGTTTTCCACCGTCGAGCCGCGCAGCGGAATCGTCGCCTTCGCGATCGCCGTGGTGCTCACGGTGCTCGCCACCCATGCTTTCGATCCGCGCGTCCTTTGGCGCGGCCAGCCGAATCCAGGTTCAACTTCCCCCGCCTCATGAGCTCCTCCCCTCCCGTTCCAAAAGTCAGCCGCGCTCCGACCTTTCCCCTCGTGTGGGTCGTGCCCATCATCGCCATCGCGCTGGGCGGATGGATGGTCATGCGCGAACTGAAAAACCGCGGTCCGGAAATCACGATCGAATTTGAAGATGGTTCCGGTGTCGCCGCCGACAAGACCGTGCTTGAGCACAAAGGAGTCGCCGTCGGCATGGTCACCGGGGTGGAAATGAAACCCGCGCTCGATGGCGTCAGCGTCCGGGTCCGCCTCGACAAAAGCGCGGCCGCCCTCGCGCGCGACGGAGCGCTGTTCTGGATCGTGCACCCCGAGATCGGCCTGTCGGGCGTGCGCGGCCTCGATACGCTCCTCACGGGCGCGAAGCTGAATGTGCGCCCGGGAAAAGGGCCGCCCGCGAATCGTTTCGTGGGACTGGAAAAAACGCCCCCGCCGGAAATTCCCGAGCAAGGGAGAACTTTCACGCTCCAATCCGACCGGCTCGGTTCGCTCACGACGGGCGCGGGAATTTTTTATCGCGAGATGAAAGTCGGCGTCGTGGAAACGAGCCGGCTCGCCGACGACGCGACGGGGGTCTTGATCCGCATCCACATCGAGGCGCCTTATGCGGACCTCGTCCGGACAAACACGCGTTTCTGGAACGCCGGTGGTTTCTCCTTCAAGGTCGGCCTGCTGGGTGCCGAGCTGAAAAACACCTCGCTCGAATCGCTGGTCTCCGGCGGCATCGCATTCGCGACCCCAACCGGCGAAAACGGAACCCTGGCTCCGCCCGCGGCGGATGGAGCCGTTTTTCAAGTCGCACCCGAACCGGACAAGGACTGGTTGAAGTGGGCGCCGAAAATTCCGCTGAAGGCGCCGGAAGTCGTGTCCGTTCCGCCGGCCAAACCAGGCAGCGGAAAATAAACCGACACGCGTTTCCGGTCAGGGCGTGGCAGGTCGTTCGCGAACGCCCCGCTTGAAAACCGTGCTGCGAATTTCCAGCCCGTCGGTGCCGACGCGTTTCGCCGTGATGGTTTCGACCGGAGAGCCGCCCAGCTGCAGCACGACCTCGTTGCCCCGGACCACATACGCGCCGTAATTTCCCGGCGTCTCGCGCTGGGCTGCGGCGTAGTCGAAGCGGCTGATGTCTCCGTTCGGCGCCTGCGGCAGATCGCGCCCGCGAAACACGCGTCCATCGCGCGAGAGCAGATAAAACTCCGTCGCGGTTTCCCACGAGGCGCTGCCCGACCCGCCAAACGGGTTCATCCGGAGCTGGCGTGTCGTCGCAAGGTAGAGCCCATCGACTCCGCCGGGAGCGGCGGGCGAATTTTGAGGGATTGCGGACGTTGACGGGGGCGTGGAGGCAAGAGGGGAATTGGGTTTGATGGTCGCCGGGTCCTGGGACGCCGCCGCCGCGGTCGCCGGTCCGACCGTGATGCGGTGAATCATTTGGTTCACCGCATTGAGATGAGCGATGAACGGCTCGTAGCCCTTAGCGAAAAACAGCACCGCCTCGCCGCGTCCGTCCTTCACGAGCGTGTAGACACATGCCCACGGCCTTGCACCGTGGAAGTCATGGAACGCGGTCGTGCGGGTGAGAAATTTCCCCTGTTCGCCCGGAAGGACCTGCGCGGCCGGCTTTGTCACGCTGACGATTTCATTCCACAGGTGGTTCTGCCATTCCTGCGCGGAGCCGGCGAATTCGACGCTCTCGGCGAAAGTCACGGAAGCGTTGCCATCGGGCGCGGTGAAAATAACGACCGGGGAATCCGGCTGGGTGGTGCGCGTCCATTTTTCCGGAGCGGTGTATTGCAGCCTCGACGGAAGACCGGCAGCAGACGCCACTGATCCAAACAGAAGGAGAGCGATCAACAGTCGAATATTCACGGGGAAGATGCCGGTAACTCCGAGGCGTCCGGCATGTATTCAACGCCGCCGCGGAGTGTCAACGCTCGCTGGGCGAGCCAGCATCTTGACGCTCCCCCACCCGCCCGGCATGTGTCGGCGATGCGGCTCTGGAGCGAAACCCCCTCGCCTGGCAGATGACTTCGAGTCCTGTCAGGTCCGCCGCGGCGCACCCCGCGAGCGTCAGGCCGGTGCACCGCCTTTCGCTTCTGACGGCGTTTTTGACCGGCGGCTTTGGCGTGCTGAGCGGATTCGCGATTTTCTTCCTCCTGCTCGAGAAGGCGGACAAGCCGTGGATGTTTCTCGCCGTGCTCGCGATCGCCTCCGTGCTGTCGGCGTTGTTCGAATGGCTCCGTGAACAGATCGAGCATCGTTCCGGCAAAGCGCATGAGCCATGGTCGCCGGCGCGCTTCTTCGTTTTTCTCATCATCATCGCGTTTGCGGAATTTCACGTGATGTCGTGGGAAACGTTCACCCAGATCACCGCCTCGCACGAATTCTCGACCGTGATCTTTTCCGTGCTGGGCTCGTCGCTGACCAGCTCCACGCTGGTTTTTTTCGATCTCGCGGTGCTGTTCGGTTTCTGGGTGCTCGCCGGCGCGGTGCTCGCGCTCGCGCTGCTGGCGCAGCTCAACCCGACCAGGGGAGGCCTGCGCGAACGTTTGTTGCGCGGGGGCTGGATCGGGCTGCGCACGGGCGCCCTCGTGGCGCCGCTCTGCCTGCTGGTCTACGTCTTCGGCGTGTGGCTGCTGCGGGGATTGCACCTGCTCATCTGGCACCAGCAAACCTGGATCGGAAATGTCGAGAGCCTCCGCGCCATGGCGTCGGGCGGGCATTCCTGGCCGTACCTCGCGGTGAATTTTGTTTTTTCGGGACTGCTCAAAGGCGTGGCGCTGTTCGGTCACCATCCGGCGGGACCGGTGGTGGTCGTGATCGTGGCCATCGTCGCTGTGATCGTGCTCGCGAAAAACGAAGTCTGGATTCCCGCGTGGATCGTCGGCATCGGCACGGCTTTCACCGTGATGGCGCCGCTGCTCCTCAATCTGGATGCGGTTTTCCAGCTCATGTTGCGGGCGGCGATCGTCTGGTGCGTCCCGGGACTGGTGCTCGGCGCGATGTCTCCGTTGCTGCGCGTTGCCTCCGAGGAGGAGAAACCGAAGGCCTGGGCGCTGATCGCCTTCGCGAGCGCGACGGTGCTCTTCGTCGTCACGCTGCTTCGTTTCAAAAACAGCTGGTGGCTGCTCGCTCCGACGGCGCTGTTCGTCGCGGTTGGTCTCGCGCTGCGCAAGGCCTCGCGGGCCGATGACTACTGGCTCCCGATGGCCGCGGCGGTCGCGGTATTGGTGGGTGGATTGATGCTCGGCGTTCAAAACATCGCGTCATTCGCCGGAGTCTATGACTCCATGCACCGGATTACCTCGCTCCCCTCTGAGCTGCCGCGAAACAACTCCCCGAAGGCGGCCGGCCCACTCAGCCCGGGGCGTTTGCTCGATTTGTCCTCCCTCTTCAGCTCCGTGCTGCCGGGGGGCTATCTCGGTTCCACCCTGCCGGAACGGGTGAAAAGCGCGCACCAATCCGCCGCCGCGCTGGAAGGTCTGCAGCGGGATGTTGACCGCACGGAATCGGCCGTCAGGGAATTCAAAACGGAAATCGCGTGTCTCCAGGAAACCCAACACGCCCCCGATCCGCACACGAAATGGTTCGAACGCATGACGCACACGATCGAAACGCACCGGGAGTTGTCCGCGCTGATCCGCAGTGTGGACGACAATGCGATCGCGCCGCTGGAAAAACTCCGGGCGAGCATCGCCACCGTCCAGGCACCCACGCTGGCTCTGACGGAATTCGGAGTGCGCCCTGGCGCGAACGATCCCGCGGATTTGGTTGAGCTGCGGCGCCTGCGGCTCGAGGTCGACCGGACGCGCAACGCGCTCATCGCGCGGATCGACCCGCAGCTGGCGGCCATCAGGGCCGCGCGGGCGCGGCTCGTTTCAATCAAGGCTCCGATCGAAGAAACCGAGCGCACGATGCGCGACACCGTCGTCCGCTGGCTCGAACTCACGCTCGCCGCCTCGCTCGGGTACTGGACGGCCATCAGCCTTCTGGTTGGCTGGTCGCTTCAGCGTCAGGCGGAGAAACCGGCTCATGCCGTCACCTGATGAGCCGGACAACCCGCGCGCCGTCGCCGCCTCCGCTTCGCACCTGGGCATGCTTCGTTTTTGTGCTGCTCGGTTACTGGGCCGTGATGTTCAGCCACCCGGAGTGGTTTTCGTATCTCGGCATCAGACACTACGGCACGTGGTTCATCGACCTGTTCGCGATCCTGGCGTCGAACGACGCCTTGGCACAGGGACTGGATGTCTATGCGCGCAACCCGCTGGATTTCTTTGGACGGCCCCACGTGTATTCCGCCTGGTGGCTTGGCCTGGGCCGGTTCGGACTCACGCGCTTGGACAACGTCTGGCTCGGCTGCGTGATTGGGTCGGCATTTTTTGCCGCGGCGGCGATGCGGTTGCGCCCCCGGAGTCTCGGTGAACTTCTCTGGTATCTGGCGATCGCCGGCGCGCCCCCGATGCTGCTGGCCGTTGAACGCGCCAACAACGATCTCGTGATTTTTCTTTTGTTAACGCCGCTCGTGCCCTGCCTGCTTTCGACGCGCTGGGCGCTGCAGGCAGTCGCCGTTCTGCTGATTGCGCTCGCAGCGGGGCTGAAATTTTATCCGGCCGCCGCCGCCTTGTTGCTCCTCGCGCCCGACGCGCCCAGGACTGTGCGGTGGCGATTGGTGGGCGCCGGACTAGCCCTCGTCGTGGTCGCGGTGGCTGTGGCGCCCGACTATCTCCGGCTGCGCCACCTCCTGCCGCCGGTCGAAGGCTTGATGAATTTCGGATCCCTGCACGCGTTCACACCGTTTGGTCTCGGCGGCGCAACCGTTCAGGCGATCACCCTCGGGGTGATCTTCGCGACCGTGGCGGGCTGGTGGCGCGTGGGTATTTTCGGCGACTGGGAAATTCCACCGGCGATGCGCGCCCACTGGCTGCATTTCATCCTCGGGGCGGTCCTGCTTTGCGGCTGTTTCTTCGCCGATTCGAGCTACGCCTACCGCTGGATTTTCGCACTTTGGCTCGCACCGTGGCTCTGGGGGGTCGTTCGCGAAACGGGCACCCCGCGTGCCGTCAGACGCGTGGCGGGACTGACGATGGGATTGCTCGCCGCCGTGCTCTGGATCGATCCGCTCACCGAGGGATTGCTTCGCCACGTGTTCAACCAACGCCCGCCCGAGGAAACGCAGCGCATGGCCCAAACGGTTTTCGCGATCGAGCAGCCGCTGGTCTGGGTATTGTTCATCTGCCTGCTGGGATTCCTGACGCACTTTTTGCGCATCAGCTGGCGCTCGATAACCGCGGTCGATTCGAAACTTGCCTCAACGCCTGGAAAGATCATGCCACCTTCACCCCAACCATGAATACTCCCCTCCCCGCTTCTTCCCGTCTGATCGCGCGCGCTGTTGCCGTCGCTGTTTTGGGTTCGGTTCTTTCACTCGCCGTTTCCCGCGCTGCCCCGGCACCGGCGACGGAGCAACCGGCGCTTCAACCCGTGGCGGACAAGATTGCGAGACTGCCCGTCACCTTCACGGCGAAAAAAGAAACCGAGGGCGAAAACAAAGGCCTATTTACCGTGACGCTGAAAAACGCTTCCGAGAGCGCGCTGAAAATCACCGCCACCGTTCACGAAAGCGTCATCTCCCACAACCGCCCCAAAGTCCGCGAGCTTCCCCCCGTGACGCTCGAACCCGGCAAGACTTCGAAAATCGAAGCGCTCGCCGCGCACGACAAAGTGGTCCTCGTCGCGGCCGGCTTCGGTCCGATGGAGATCGTCGTTCCCTGAGCGGCGCTCAGGCTGCCGGGTGCTCGCGGGTTCAGGTTCAATAGGCCCGCGAGATCGTGAGTGACCCGTAGTTGTTGTAGTTGCCGCGCTCGGCCTCGAACTCGCGTGTGCGCCACACCTGCGTGTAGGTGATCTGCCAGCGTCCGGCGATGAGGCCGACGCCCGTGCTCAAGTCGGCGACGAACCGTTCCTTCTCCACGGAGCGGCTTTCGCGAAAGGTGTTTCCATCGAGAAAAATGTCCCGCGCGATCGCGCGCCCATCGGCCGCGCCGAAAACAAACAGGCTGAAATTGCGGTCCAGCGCCACGCGGGGATCGAGGTCGTCGGTCGGCGAGCCGCCAACACTGCCGGCGCGCGCGAGCTGCACGCTGAAATCGCTCGGAAGGTTGAAGCCCAGTCGCACGGTGGCGCCGCCATTCGCGTAGGTCTGGACGTTGCCGAGGCTCACCCCGAGGTGAGGGATCAGGTCGATTCCCGCCGTCTGCAGCAGCGAGCGGGCAAACATCCGCCAGCGGCGTTCGTAGATCAGATTGACGCCCACTTCGTCCTTCAACTGATGCCCCCAGCCCAGCGGCTCGGCGCTGTCGATCCATTCATGAACCACCCGCTGGGTGTCGTCGGCAAAGCTGTGCGGCCCCACCAGGCCGAGCTGAATCGAAACGGTATCGGAGACGTCCGGCGTCTTGCTGACAAAGGCCAGCTCCATGTAAGTCCAGCCGGCGTAGGGCCGGTCGGTCGGATCGGGATTCGGCGTCTCGATGTTTCGCGGCGTGTAGATGTTCTGTCCGATCGCGAAGCCGAAATTTTTCTGACCTTCCGTGCGGTTCACGAACGGCAGCAGATCGACCATCTGCTTGCGCCAGCCCGTCTGACCCCAGCCGACCAGATCGCTGGAGAGCCAGGAAAGTTTCACCCCGTTGCTATAGTGCTGGTCGGTGCCCGTGAAGGTGTCGTTCTCGAAATACATCGTGAACACCGGCGCGGAGCGGGCGCGTTCGGACGGAGCCACCGGCTCCTGCGCGGGAACGGCAACGGTCGCAATCAGGACCGGAATCAGCATTCCCAGCACACGGCAGGTGCGGAAAATAAAGTTGGGAAACGCGTGGACGGAGGGAGGCGTAGGCATGGTTGGTAAGTTCTTCGGTCGTGGCATGGACCGCACCCAACGCTTTTGGTGGGCAACAATCGCCGCGTTTCTGCATCACGGTGTCGGCGGCTGCCGGAGATAGCGTCCGAGTTGGATTGGGCTTGGAACTTGCATAGCCGGAAGAATGACTCTCCCCGACATGAACTTCTCTTTCCTTCGCGCCGGCATGTTAGCGGCGGCGGCATTTGGCGGCGCCGTGTCGGTTTCAGCGCAAGTCTTGGTTGGCCCCAGTCCTTACCTCTCATTTGCTGACAGCCCCTTCTCTGGCCCCGGGTTCAGCTATTTCCACCTGGAAAATTTTGAGGACAACGTCTTCACGCCGGGTTGGACCGCCAACCCGGGCTGGGTGCGGGCGGCGCCCGGGCCGTTGACAGATTCGGTCGATGCCGACGACGGAGCCATCGACGGGTCTGGCGCGGCGGGCGGCTCGTTCTACTCCGGCAACATCTCGTCGACACTCAGCATTACCTTCGATGCGAGTGTGCTGGGCGCACTGCCGACCCATGTGGGTGTGGTCTGGACCGATGTCGGCATTGCCTTTCCGACTTCAGGCTTCGGGGACTTCAGGTTTGAGGCATTCGACAGCGCGAATTTGAGCCTCGGCGCGATCGGACCGTATACCCTCGGCGATGGTTCGGCGGCGGGCGGGACCTTCGAGGACCGCTTTTTCGGCATCACGTCTGCCGGCGGCATCGCGCGCATCGAGTTGTCCTCCACCCTGGGCGGTGACGCCGACCTCCCCGCTTCCGGGACGATCGACTGGGAAGTGGACCACCTTCAATACGGGAGAATTTCGCCGGCGGTAGGAGCCGTTCCTGAGCCGTCAACGACCGGAATCCTCGCGGCCGCGGTGCTGCTGCTCGGCGCGGGGCTGCGATCGCGCCGGCGTTTTCGTTTTTTCTGCCAGCCGAAATAACCGAAATAGATCTTTCCCCCCGGTCATCGCCGCTAGGGATCCGTCGCGAGGGCGGGCGGGGCACAACCTTTTGCGCCCGGCCGCGACTTGCGTTTCGTCTCAGCGCTAACTTCACGAAACAACGCCCCACCCCTGTCCCCTCCGTGTCAGTGTTCAGCCCATGTCCCAAAATAAAACTCCCCGGCCCTCCCTTTCCCGCCGTCGCTTTCTCGAAACCGTTTCGAGGGTGCCGGTCGCGCTCATGATGGGTTCAGCCCTCGGCAACAGCATGATCTCCTCCGCCAGCGGCGCCGAAGTTTCTCCTGCGGGCAACCGGAAGAAATATCCCATCGGCATCGAACTCTATGCGGTGCGCGAGGAATTGAAGAAGGACCTGCCCAACACGCTGCGCACCGTCGCCAAAATGGGCTACGAGGTCGTGGAGTTTTATTCGCCCTATTTCGGCTGGACGGTGCCCTACGCGAAGGAAGTCCGGACGTTGATAGACGATCTGGGACTCAAATGTTTTTCGACGCACAACCACATCGCGTCGTTCACGCCGGGTGAAACGCTGGAGCGCGCAGTGGAGCTCAACAAGATCATCGGCTCCCGCCATCTCATCATGGCTTCCGCGCCGCCCTGGGCCTCGGGTGTCGCCGGCTGGAAACGCCTCTGCGGCCAGCTCACCCAGGCGGTGGAGCAACTCAAGCCGCACGGCCTGACCGCGGGTTTTCACAACCATCGCACGGAGTGGCTCCCCCTCGACAACGGCCAGCGCGTGATGGACCTCATTGCGGCAAACACGCCGCCGGAGTTCGTGCTTCAATTCGATGTCGGCACCTGCGTGGAAGCCGGCGCGGATCCCATCGCGTGGATCAAGGCCAATCCCGGCCGGATCAAGAGCGTCCACCTCAAGGATTGGGCGCCGGGCACCGCGGCGGAGGAGAAAAATTACCGCGTGCTCTTCGGAGAAGGCGTCTCGCCTTGGAAGGAAATTTTCGCCGCCGCCGAGTCCGTGGGCGGCGTGGAGTTTTACCTGATGGAACAGGAAGGCAGCCGGTATTCCGAATTCGACACGGCGCAGCGCTGCCTCGACACGTGGAAAAAAATGCGCGCGCAAGCGTGAGCGTGATCTAACTGCCGGGGATTCGCTGTAGGAGCGGCTTTACGCCGCGACCGATATTCGGACCCGCTGAAATCGCGGCGTAAAGCCGCTCCTACAGTGTCCCCACCCGCCGGCCCACTTCACTCCTCGCCGTGCTGGCGGTGACGGTACGCTTGCTGGCCCTCGGTTTTTTTCCGCCAGCCCGGTTTGCTCGCGAGCGCGCTGGGTTTGCGCTGGGCCGGCTTGCTCGCGGCTTTTTCGCCTTTGAGCTTTTGGTACTGCTCGAAGCGCTGGGCCAGCAGTTCGCCGCTTTCCAGCGCGGCGCGCACCGCGCAGCCCGGCTCGTTGGTGTGACCGCAGTCCGTGAAACGGCAGCGCAACGCGAGTTGCTTGATGTCGGCAAACGCATCCTCGACCCCCTCCTCGATGCCCCAGAGCTGAAGCTCGCGCATGCCGGGCGTGTCGATGACCAGCGCACCCGACGGCGTCAGCACGAGTTCGCGGCGCGTCGTCGTATGGCGGCCCTTGCTGTCCTTCTCCCGCACCTCACCCGTGGGCAGCGCCTCGCTGTCGCGGAGCAGGGCGTTGATCAGGCTCGATTTTCCCACCCCGGATGAACCGATGAACGCCAGCGTGCGACCGCGTTGCGCATAGGCCGCGGTGAGTGCCTTCAGTCCCTTGCGCGTGGTCGTGCTCGTGATGTGCACGGGCACACCCGGAACCAGCACCTCAACTTCCTCGCGCACGGCGTCGGCGTCGGAGCACAGGTCGGATTTGTTCAGGATGACGACCGCTTCCGCGCCACTTTCCTTTGCCGCCACCAAAAACCGCTGGATGCGCTTCGGGTTGAAATTCCGGTCGAGGCCGCTGACGAGAAACACGGTGTCGATGTTGGCCGCCACAATCTGCTCGATCTCCTCCGAACCCGAGGCGCGACGGGAAAACTTCGTCCGGCGCGGCAGCACCGCATGAAGGTCCGCCCGCGCTTCCCCCGGCCGAAACCGCACCGCCACCCAGTCCCCCACGGCGGGAAACTGATCGGGCGTGCGCGCATGATGAAAAAAACCGCCGCCGCATTCCGCGAGCACTTCGCCCGACGCCGTGTGCACGGCGTAGAAATTACGCCGGAGCTCGCACACCACGCGCGCCGGCTCCAGCCCCGCCGCAGCGTGCGGGGCGAAAGCGAGGACGTGGACATCCGTCCACCCGAGGTCGGCCAGGGTCATGACCGCGGCACGCTAGCACAGCCGAAACGAAAACGTCACCCGGCAAATCGCCGCCGTGGTTGTCGCCGCCTTCGTCCCCGCTATGTTTCCGCCATGAGAACGCTCGAATGGTTCGAACTCGCCAGTTACCTCGTGACGATCGTCGGCCTCCCGTTCGCGATTCTCATTTTCGTGCTCGAACAGCGGAAGGAGCGGCAGAACGAGGACGAGGAAATCTTCCAGCGGCTGTCCGACGAGTATCGCGAGTTTCTGAAGCTCGTGCTCGAAAACTCCGACCTGCACCTGCTCCGCAAGGAAACCGGCCAGGTTACGTTCACCGCCGAGCAGCAGGAGCGGCGGCTCGCGATCTTCGGCATCCTCATTTCGCTCTTCGAGCGGGCGTACCTTTTGGTTTACGAAGAGGAAATGGACCGGCAGACGCAGCGCCTGTGGCAGGCGTGGGAGGACTACATGACCGAGTGGGTGCGCCGCGCCGATTTCCGCCGGGAACTGCCGACGCTGCTCGAGGGGGAGGACGAGGAGTTCAGCCGCTATATTCGAAAGCTCGCGCTGCAGGCGGATGCCCACGCGGCCCGGCCGCCGGCGGCCTGATTACGACGACGCCCAGCCGTCGTCGCAATTTTCAGCCTGACGCCGGCATGGCGAACGCTACAACCGCTGCGCCCCTCAGCCCTCCGGTCTCCTCCTCCCGCTATGAATCCTCCCCCCGCCAAGAAGGTCGTCCTCGCCGTGCACGGAATCGGCGATCAAGTGAAGAACAGCACGATCCTCTCCACCGCGATCCGCTTCTGCGACTACTACAGCTATCCCGGGATGGTGCCGCTCGGGCGCTTCTACGGCGCCCTCGACGAAAAAGCCCCCGCCGTGATTCTCGATCCGCCGCCGCACCGCGCCGGACTCACGGGTGAAATCGGTTTCGCGGAGGTTTACTGGGCGGACGTTGCGCGGGACGTCGCGGAGAAGCCGTACACGCTGCAGGAAACCACCACCTGGGTGCGCTCGATCGTGAATCGTGTGCGCGTGATGGCGGGCGACGAGAACCGCGCCGGGCACGGCATCGACTACCAGCGCATCCGTCTTGTGCTCGAGGAAATGGTGCAGGCGATCCGGGTGCTCGATTCCCTGCTCTTCCTCGCGAAGAAAGCGGGGCTGGTCGAGTTCAACCTCCGGCGGCTGCTCGATAATTTTCTCGGCGACGTGCAGCTTGTCACCGAATTCTCGCCGCTGCGTCGGACGGTGCTGAACCGGTTTCACGCGGCCATGGACGGCATCGAATCGTCGCACAAGACCGCCGAGATCTACGTCGTCGCGCACAGCGAAGGCACCGTCGTGGCGTTTCTCGCGCTGCTCGAGGCCTGCGGCAACCCGGCGAAATACCCGTGGATCCGCCGCGTGCGCGGTTTGATGACGCTGGGATCTCCGATCGACAAACATCTCATCCTCTGGCCCGACCTCTTCCGCGACTTCACCGGGCCGGCGGATTTCAAGGGCGGACCCAAGCCGGACATTCGCTGGATCAACTATGTCGACTACGGCGATCCCGTGGGATTCGAGCTCGATACCGCCCGCGAATGGATGCGGATGCAGGGCTACGACGACGTGTTTAAATTCGATGCGGCCGACGACTACGCCTTCAGCCGCTACTACCTTCCGGGCAAGGCGCACGTCGACTACTGGAACGACGCGGCGGTCTTCAATCATTTCATCCGGCGCGTGGTCGCACCGGAGATCCCGACGCCCGAAAACCCGCGCGTCAAACAACCCGAGCCGCCGAAAAACTACAAGGGCGCGCAAATCGTCAGCTACGTCGCGGGCTATGTCTTCGCCGCGACGATCGCGACGTTCGGAGTCTACGTGCTCTACAAGGCCGTGGGCGGTTATCTCGCGCCGGACACGACGCACACCACGGGCGGTTTCGTGCGCCAGATCGGCGGGCTGACCGCGCTGGTGATTGGCACGACCGTGTGGCTGCGCATCGTGCAACTCGCCGCGAAAGGCTGGTGGCTGCTGGGCGGCCCGGCGCTTTACCTGCTGTGCGGTGGCGGCGCGTGGTGGCTGTTGAAAGACCAGCCGGTGCGCGGACCGCTGGGCTGGATGGAAACCCTGCCGTCGAGCCTGGGCATCGCACCGGGCTGGGGTGTTTTTGCCGGCAGCGCCACCGTGGTCGCGGCGATTTTGCTGATCAATTCGAAATGGCTGCGCTCGCTACTGCGCGACCGCGAGGCCGAGGAGTCGTGCGCGGCGGTCACACCGGGCGAGGACCATGCGCCCCAACCGCAGCATCTACCCCCGGATCGAAACACGCTGCGCCTGATGATCTGGGCGGGAGGCGCGCTGCTCGCGGCGACGGCGATCGTGTTCGAGCGGCGTTTTCCCGACGCGCACACCGGCGCGCTTTGGCGGGTCCTCGTGGCCGGCGGCGCGTCGCTCTACCTGTGGTGGCTCGCGACGCTGGTGTTCGACCTGATCTTCGTCTGGCACCGTTACATTCGCGGCGCGGGCGCGACCGAGTTTCTGAGGAAAACGGTCTGGCGCGAAACCAAGCGAAAGGTGAAACGCCAGTCCGGCTAACTGCAGGAGCGGCTTTATGCCGCGACCGAAAAACAACCGCGCGTTGAATCGCGGCGTAAAGCCGCTCTTACAACGAACTGTTTCAGCGTTTCCGCAGCACCCGCACGCGGTGCGCTTCGCTGTCGCCGATGAAAACCGATCCGTCGGTGTCAACGAAGACGCCGTGGAGCCGGTTCATCGCGCACTTCAGCGGATCGCCGTCGCCGCCATTCCCTTTTTCACCCGTGCCCGCGATGAGTTCGAGATTGCCGGTGCGGGCGTCGATCATGCGGACGGTGTGGCTCTCGGTATCGGCGAGCCAGGCATTGCCGGCCGCGTCGAGCGCGATGCCCTTCGGGCCGCTGAGCGTCGCCAGCTTTGCGGGACCGCCGTTGCCGGTGAAGCCGGCCTGGCCGTTCCCCGCGATGTGCTGAATTTTTCCCGCCGCGAGATCGAATTTGAAAACCTGGTTTCCCTCGCGCGTGACGAGCCAGAGGTTCCCCGCGCGATCGAGATCGAGCGAACGCGGATTATTCAGGGGAGTGCCCGCAATCGGCGCTCCATCGGGAGTGGGCCCGGGTTTGCCCGTGCCGGCAAATGTGCTGATCACCCCGGTCTTCGCATCGACGCGTCGCACCACGTGATTTGCGACATCGCAGATATAGAGATCGCCGCCGGGTCCAAACTGGATGCTGTGCGGGGAATTCAGGGTCGCCTCGCGCGCCGGACCGCCGTCGCCCGTGTAACCTTTCTTGCCTGTGCCGGCAAAGGTCGTGATCACGCCCGTCTTCGCATCGACACGGCGGATGACCTGGTTCGCCATGTCCGCAATCAGGAGATTCCGGTCGGCGTCGAAACGAATCTCATGCGGCAAATTCAACGAGGCCTCCAACGCGGGGCCACCGTCGCCCGTGTAACCGCGCCGGCCGTTTCCCGCCACCGTCGTGATGGTGCCGTCGGTCGCGATGCGGCGGATGCGGTGGCCGTTGTGCTCGCAGAACCAGATCGCGCCATCGGGCCCGCGAATCACGCCATACGGGTCGTTGATCTGCGCAGCGGTCGCGGGACCGCCGTCGCCGCTGAATCCCATCACGCCGGTTCCCGCGAAGGTGGCGATGGTCCAATCGGCAAACGAGAGCGTCGGAGCCAGCATGGCGAGAAGCAGCAGTCGGGGTAAAAAGCGCATGGGAAGACCCGGTGTCCGCGTCGCGCGATTGGGTCGAACTCTATTCTTTTCGAACAGTCGGCCAGAAACCCGGACCCGCGCAGCGAAAAGACCGCCGGTCCTGTCCCGGCAAAGCAACCGATTAGGTTGCTTCGTCCGCCAGCGCCGGGGAAAACGGGAAATTTTTCTGTTTGCGCTCGCCCCCTCACTCGCGTTTTCCCTTCACGGCAACAGGGGCTCTTTTCCCGGACTTCGGTTGCCGCACGTTTCGCAACCATGTCCCTCATCCCTTTTTCCAGCCAGCTCATCGCTGATGTCGGCATTTCCCTCGGTGACGAGGGCAAAGGCCGCCTGATCCCGGAGGTCGCCGACGAACTGCGCGGTTCCAGTGCCGCGGTTTCGGTCGTCCTCAAGGTCAACGGCGGCGCCAACTCCGGCCACACCGCGGGCGGCATCAAGCTGAACCTCCTGCCGGCGGGCGTCGTGGTCCACGATGCGCCGCACCTCTGCATCGGCAGCGGCGTGGTGGCCGATCCGCGCAAGTTCTGGTGGGAAGCGCTCCCGGTCGAGCGCAAGGGTTATCCGGTCCTGTCGCGGCTGCTGATCGACGAACACACCATGTTCTCCGATCTCACGCACCGGCTGCTCGACCTCGCGGGCGAAGACTACCGCATCAAGGTCCTCGACGAGGAGCCGCGTGGCTCGACGGGTCGCGGCATCACGCCGGCCTTCGGCGAGGAAACCGCGCTGTGGCAGATTTTCTATTCGGCGTTTCACGCCCCGCGCGAAGCCTTCGCGAAAAAACTCGCCCAGCGCGCCGAGCGCGCGGTCCGCACGATCCAGCATGTCTACCGCACCACGGAGGAGACGTGGCATTCCTTCTTCGACCTTCTCACCGCCGCCGAGGTGCGCGCGAATGCCGAGGCGATCGAGCTCGGCGTGTTCACCAAGGACGAGTTCGACTTCACGCAGTTTCGCGGGACCGCGCCATTCACGCTGAACCTCGAACGGCTGACGGAGGTTTACTGGCAGGCGGGCACGCGTCTCGCCAAAAACATCGGCGAGGTCCGCGAGCTCGTGCTGCGCGAGCTGCACGCCGGCCACACCATCATCGGCGAATTCGGCCAGGCCTACTGGCTCGACAAGCGCCACGGCTTTTCGCCCAACGTCACCGCCTCGCACACCTACACCCCGGAATTTTTCCAGAGCGCAGGCATCCCGGTGCAGCGCATCCACACGTTCGGCGTGGCGAAGGCCTACGACACGAAAGTCGGCACGCACACGTTCCTCACGCAGATGGACGACGCGCACCCGCTCGCCGTGAAGTTGAAAAAAATCGAGTTCGGCACCAGCACCGGCCGCCAGCGCATGGTCGGCTGGTTCGACGCCGTGGAAAAAGGCGACGCGCTGCGCTACGGCGGTTTTCAGGATGTCATGATCAACAAGTCCGACGCCCTCACCCACTCCGGCGAATGGCGCGGCGACCTGCTGATCTGCACCGCTTACGAGGACGCGAATGGCAAACGCCACGCCCACGTCCCGCGCAACGACGCCGTGCGCAAAACGCTTCGGCCGGTTTACACCAAGCACGCGGGCTGGAGCGAAGACATCTCCGGCGTGCGGCGCTTCGCGGATCTTCCCCGGAACGCCCAGCGTTACGTCGCCGCGATGATGCGGGCGACCCTCGACGTCGCGTATGCGGGCGAGGCCTGGCCCGCGGCGGAAAAATTACCCAACCTTCGCTACCTCGGTGTCGGCCCCGATCCGTCGCAAATCATCAAGGACGTTCCGGCCACCGCAGACTTGGTGAAGCTCGGATAGTCCTCGCACGTTTTTGTAGCAGCGGTCCATGACCGCCGACGAACGCCCCATGGCCTTCGCCCGCTCGACGACGGTCATAGACCGCCGCTACAACCTACCTTCGCGCCAGCTGGGTCATCACCTCGCCGAGGAGATAAACCGAGCCGGTCACGACAACGACATCGTCGGCCGCACCCGCCGTGCAAACTTCGGGCGCGGGAAAAAGTCCGTCGACCGTAGCGCGAACGACGCGCCCCTTGAACCCGGCCGGAATCAGCGTGAGCAGCTCGGCGTGCGAACACGCGCGGGGCTGATTCGGAACGACGAGGTGAATTTCCTGCGCGTGCCGGCTGATGGTTTCGAGCAACGGACCCGCCCGGTTCAAGCCGAGCACCCCGGTGATCACGATCGGACGCCGGCCGGTTTCAGCGATGAGCTGTGTGAGATTGGTTTCCAGCACCACGGCGCCTTCGGGATTGTGCGACGCATCGAGCACGAGGAGGCGGCCGCCGACCCTCACGCGCTGCCAGCGCCCCGGCCAGTCGACGTCGACGAGACCGCGCGCGATTACGTCGTCCGACATCCGCCACCGGCCCGGCAGTGCCCGCGCGGTCAGCAACGCGGTGGCGGCATTCCACCGCTGGTAGTCTCCCTCGAGATTCGTCTTGGGGTAGTTTGCCAGGTCGTCACCGAACTCCTCCGCGACGGAAATGACCGGTGCCTCGATCGCCTCCGCGATATCGCGAATCACGCACTCCGCCTCGGCCGGCATGCGGCCGATCACGACCGGACGCCGCGGCTTGATGATGCCCGCCTTCGCCGAGGCGATCTGCTCCAGGCTTTCGCCGAGCAACTCACAGTGATCTTTCGCGATCGAGGTGATGACGCTCACCTCCGGCATGAGGACGTTGGTGGCGTCGAGTTGCCCTCCCAGTCCCACCTCGAACACGCCAATCTCGCAGCCCTTTCGTTGGAACTGCAGAAACGCCATCGCCGTCATCAGCTCGAAGAAACTCGGCTGGTCGTCGGGATTTACCGCCGCGATGCGCGCCGCCACCGGACGCAATTCCCGCACGTACCCGGTGAGCTCAGCGTCCGTCAGAATCTGCCGCTCCACCTGCACGCGTTCGCCGACCTTTACGAGATGTGGCGAGGTGTAGAGCCCGCTCCGCCAGCCGGCGGCGCGGAAAATCGCATCGAGCATCGCGGCGACGGAGCCTTTTCCATTCGTGCCGGCTACATGGATCGCCGGCACCGCGCGCTGCGGGTGGCCGAGTTCCGCCGCCAGCAGCTTCATCCGGTCGATGCCGAAATTCGTTCCCCGCGGCTTCAGCGAAAACAAATACTCCTCCGCCGCGGCATAGTCGGAGACCGGGGCGGGCGACGAAGGGTTCATTGGTGCGGTTGACGCCATTTCACGCCGGCCCACGCCGCTCACCGCGGGGAGATGACCAACCGGGTTGGTTAGTTTTTGGCCGCGCCGTTCGCCGCGACCCGCTTCTTCCGGAGGTAAAGTGCGCTGAGAATTTCGGCCAGACGCTCGCGCATTTCCAAGCGGCTCACGATCTGGTCGATCAACCCGTGTTTCAGCAGGAATTCCGCCGTCTGGAATCCCGTCGGCAGCGTCTGCTTCGTGGTGTCCTTGATCACGCGAGCGCCAGCGAATCCGATCAGGGCGCCCGGTTCCGCGATGATCACGTCGCCCAAGGTCGCAAAGCTCGCGGTGACTCCGCCCATCGTCGGATGCGTGAGCACCGAAATGAAGGGCAGTTTCGCCGCGGAGAGGCGCCCGAGGGCAGCGCTCGTTTTCGCCATCTGCATCAGCGAATAAATTCCCTCCTGCATGCGCGCGCCGCCGGAGGCGCTGAAAATGATGCAGGGAATCTTTTTCCGGGTCGCACACTCAATCGCGCGGGTGATTTTCTCACCGGCCGCCGCGCCCATTGCGCCGCCGCAAAAACGGAAATCCATGATCGCGACCGAAACCGGGATGCCGAGGATCTCGCCCGTGCCGCAGATGACCGCCTCCGGGAGCCCGCTGTCTTTCTCGTAGCGGATGATGCGGCTGGTGTAGGGCTGCGAATCCACGAACTTCAACGGATCGCTCGACTTCACCTTCGCGTCGCTCTCGGTGAACGTGCCCTCGTCGAACAATCTCGCGATGCGGGCGCGGGCCCCGAGCGGGAAATGGTGGCCGCTCTTCGGCACGACCATCTGGTTATCCTCGATCTCCTTGTTGAAAAGGATTTCGCCGCTGACGGGATCCTTCGTGTAAAGGCCCTTCGGGATATCCTTTTTTCTGGTTTTGCGGACCGTGTAGGTCGGTTTGTCGAAATGCATGGAAAGTTAACCGTGGCCGAAGGTGACGACGTCGAGGTTCAAACAGCCCGCCCGGCACAGGACAAGGGCACAACTATTGAGCGTGGAGCCCGTGGTAAAAACGTCATCGATAAGGATGTAATGCTGGCCGGGATTTAGCTGGCCGCCCGGAACAAGTGCAAAGGCATTTTTGAGGTTGGCCTGCCGGGTGCGCCGGTCAAACGCCGTCTGGGTGGGCGTGTCGGCGGTCCGGCGTAACAGCATTTCGATCCGCGTCTTGCCGCCTGCGGCTTCAACGAGTTTTTCCGCGAGCAACACGGTCTGGTTGTACTCGCGTTCCCGCAGTTTTCGCGAATGCAGCGGCACCGGCACGAGGATCGCGTCCCGCACATAAGCGAGGAGCGACTCCGACCGCCGGAAAATTTCCCCGATGTCGGCCAGGACATGAACCCCGCGGTGATATTTCAGTTCGATCACGAGCGCCCGGGCCGGTCCCTTGAACAGGACCGCCGTGCGTCCCTCGCGAAACGCCGGTGCGAGGCCTTCGCAGTGGGGACACATCCGCTCCGTCTCCTCCGCCAGTTCGCCGTAGAACGGATGACCGCACGTCACGCAGTGCGGCGCCCGCACGAACTCCAGCTGGCCCACACACGACGCGCAGAGATGCCGGTAACCGCCGTCGCTTTCGACGACGCCCCGGCAATGCACGCAGACCGGTGGGAAAAGCACGTCCCCCAACCCGCGGGCAAACTCGCGCACGGCGACGCTCATCGATAAAACACGCGGTCCAGAAAAAGTCCCTGCGGCGGGGCGGTCAGCACCCGCTCGGTGCGCGTCTTCGACAGGAGGATTTCGCGCACGCGGTCCGGGGTGAGTTTCCCCTCCCCCACGCTGACGAGCACACCCACCAGGCTGCGCACCATCTTGTAGAGAAACCCGTCCGCCTCGGCCACGATCCGGAGCTTTTTCCCCCGTTGCACAATTTCGAGGCGGCGGAGGTCGCGCACCGCGTCGGCCTGATCCTGCCCGTTGAAAGCGGTGAACGCGCGAAAATCATGCCGCCCGCGCAGCACCGCAGCCGCCGCCCGCATCGCCGGAACATCGAGCGGCCGTTGCATCGACCAGAAATAAGGAAAGGCGAACGGGTCGGCGTGCCCGTGATAGAGGTGATAAACGTACCGCTTCGCCTTCGCCGTGAACCGCGAATGAAAATCCGCCGCCACGATCTGCGCGGACTTTACCTGAATCTGCGGCGGCAGACCGACGCGAAAGGCCGCCAGGAGTTTCGCGGCGCCATGCCGCCATTCGGCGTCGAAATGGAAAACCTGCCCCGAGGCATGCACCCCCGAATCCGTGCGTCCGCTGCCGTGAATGCGGATCGGCGCGCCAAAAATTTCCGCCAGCCTCTTTTCGATCACATCCTGGATCGCCCGGCCTTTTCCCGCCGCCTGACTCTGCCAGCCGGCAAAACCGGTGCCGTCGTAGGCACAGACGCACTTCCAGCGTCGGACGGAGGATTTGTTCACAGGGGAAGGCACGGGACGGCGCAGACCATGGCGCGAAACGAAACGATCTTTCCATGCAATTTTTCACCCGCGCCACCCTCACTGCGTCATCATTCCTCCTGGCGCTTCCTTCCGTCGCACCGCCAGAACCCAGTTTGTCATCTATTAGATGACAAATAATTCCGGCCCTGCCGCCGGGGGATGAGCAAAGCGTCATCTAATCGATGACACTTTCCGGATCTAGGATTGCGGCGGCGGCGCGAAGACCGACACGCTCGCCCCTTTTGCATGCATTGGATTGTCGCCAGCCTCATCTCGGCGCTGTTTCTCGGCCTCTATGATCTCTGCACCAAACACGCCGTGCGGGACAACGCGGTGCTGCCCGTGCTTTTTTTCGCGAATCTTTGCAGCGCCTCCGTGTGGACCATTCTCATGGCCACCCAAGCGTTCGGACCCGCCGGCTTTCCGGCCACGCTGACCGTTCCCTCACTCAACTGGTTCGAGCACCTCCAGATCCTGTTCAAGTCGGTGATCGTTGGCGCCTCCTGGGTTTGCTCTTACTTCGCGGTCAAACATCTCCCCATTTCGCTGGCGGCGCCGATTCGCGCGACCGGTCCCATCTGGACTCTGCTCGGTGCGCTGCTGTTGCTGGGCGAGCGCCCGTCGTGGCTGGAAATGCTGGGCATCGTGATCACGCTCGCCTCGTTTGTCGGGCTGTCCGTCGCGGGGAGTCGCGAGGGGATTCATTTCCACCGGGACAAATGGATCGGCTGGCTGCTCGCGGGGACGCTGCTCGGCGCGCTGAGCGGGCTCTACGACAAATTTCTCCTCGGCCGCGTCGGCTTCAGCACCTCGACGGTGCAGGCGTGGTTCTCAATTTACCTCGCCGCACTCTTTCTTCCGCTCGCGGTGGGTTGGAAACTCCGCTGGTGGCCGCGCAACGAATTTCACTGGCGCTGGAGCATCGTCGGCGTTTCCGCGGCGTTGCTCGTGGCGGACTTCGTTTATTTTGACGCCCTGCGCAGCAGCGACGCCCTGGTCTCACTCGTGTCCAGTTTGCGGCGCGGAAGCACCCTGGTGGCGTTCGCGGGCGGCATTCTTTTGTTCGGCGAACTGAACTGGCGCTCGAAACTTCCCGCCGTCGCCGGCGTGCTCGCCGGCATCGTCCTCACGATCCTCGGCTGATAGGCGCCGAGGTCGGAGCTAGTGCTCCTTGGTGTTCCCGGTCTTCACCGCGTCGAGGAATTCCACCGGGGAAAAATCGTCCGTCAGCACCCGCGCCGTCTTCATCTGGTCCATCGGCAAATCGATTCGTTCACGACGAAGCGCGTCCAGGTCGAGGCGTTTCGCGAACACCGGACGGGCGAGCTCGCTCGCTGCCGGCCACGTCGCGGGATCGGTGATCGCCGGCTCACGGTACTTCACCGCACAGATGATCGCATTGCCCCGGCCCGCCGTCGCAAAGAGCACGACCTGCGGGAAAACTTTCTGCAGGGTCTTGATGTCGGAATAGAAAAGTTCGCTGCTCATGTGGAGGTTGCTGACAAACACCCCCCGATCGCCGAGCCGCGCGGCGCATTCGCGATAAAATTCCTCCGTCTTCAGATGCGGCGGCACAAACCCGCCGCGAAACGCATCGAGGATCAGCCAGTCCCACGTGCGCCTGTCCCGCTTCACATACATGCGGCCGTCCATCAGCGCCACCGGCGTCCGGGCATCGGCGGCAAAGCCCATGCGCGTCTCGCAGAGTTCCTTCACCTTGGGGTCGAGTTCGACGGTCTGCAGCAGTGCGTCGGGATAAGCCGCGTGGAACAGCCGGTGAAACCCGGCGCCACCGAGCCCGATCATCAGCACGCGTTCCGGTTTGGGCTGGAAAAACAACGCGGCGTAAAGTGACCGCGTGTAGGGCACGACGAGGCGCAGCGGGTCGTTGAGATCCACCGCCGACTCGAGCGCCTCACCCCCGCGCGACCGGGCGCGGAGCTCCACGATGTTTCCCTTTTTCTCCACCGTGAGGCTGTTGTAGATCGTGTCGTAGCGCTCGACATAATCCCCGCGCGGCTGCGCCGCAAAAAGCGCCAGCGGGAGGAACAACGGAAGGCAGCGAGGCACGCGCAGAACTTTCATGGCAGATAGACGCGAGACGGACTCAGAAGATTTGGACGCCGTTCACTTTTCTTCGGTTCCGCCGAGCAGCTTCAGCAGCGCCAGCAGGCTCAACACCGCAACTCCGAGCCAGCCGTACAGCAGCGTGGAGACCGGAAAATTCGGGATCAGCACAAAGGCCGTGAGCATGACGCCCGCGATATTCCCGAGCGTGCTCACGCCGTAGATCGCGCCCGACGCCTTGCCGGGCGGCATGCCGCGGGTGGCGAGATACTGCACGCACATCGGACCGAACAGCGACAGCGCCGTCACCGGCACAAAAAACAATCCCAGGCACGACACCAGCAGCGCCGTGCTCACTTCCGTGAACGTGATTTCAAAATAATCCAAAATCCCCCGTCCGAAAAATGCCGTGAGTGCCAGCGAGCCGACCGCGATGGCCGCACCGAGCCAGCAGGCGCGCCGCCTTGGCGCCCCGGGCAGGTTGCTGATCCAGCCGCCCGTCATCGATCCGATGCTGAACGCCGCGAGAAACGTGGAGATCAACCAGGCCCACACGATGATCGAGGAGCCGAAATGCGGATTCAGCAGGCGCGACGCGAGCAGCTGAAATCCCATGCTGAGAATTCCGAGCGTCGCCACCACGAGATAGAACGCGACGCGCGTCGCCCGCGCTGGGGCCGCCGGAGATCGCTCGGCCGGCGTCATCCGGAAATTCCGACGGGGAGCACGCGCACGGCCCGTTCGCTCGCGCGGGCGGCGGAGGGACGCGGCTCCGGCTGGGTGCGGTTCATCGCACCGCGGCGGCGCGACTGATATTCCATGCCTTCGAGCGCTCCGAGCAGCTGCTGATACGGCGCGGTGCGAAACCCGTCGGAGTTGATCGCCATTTCAACCACCACGTTCGGCGCCACCCGGATGAAGCCGACGCTGATCGTCTTGTAGTTTCCCTTCTGCGGCTTTTTCCCGACGAGTTCCGGATCGGTGAAATTGCAGTAGAAGCCGACGCCGGCGCGGGTCTGCAGTTCGCGCGCGACCGCCTTCCGCTCGACCGAGCCCTCTTCCAGCTGCCGGGACGCAATCTCGACCTGTTGTTTCAATTTCGCCTTGGTGGGAAAATGATCCTCCTCGGGGAACGTGATGGTGAGGTTGCAGTTCGCATTCGCGTCCCCGGTCGGCTCGATCGCCACGATGACGCGGTCCCCGAACTCCGAGATGTCCACCTTCCATTCCCCATCGAGAAAGAACGTCAGCGCCCCGCGCGAGCGAAGATCGATCGTCTCGGATTGGGCGTGAAGGACGCGGGCCGAAAGCGCCAGGAGCAGCAGGACGAAAATTTTGGGCATGACGGAAGGGAGAAAGGTCAGACAGCGATTAGAGCCCGGGGCACCGAACCACGATGAAAAAAACGCCACTCCCCCCGGAGCCGGCCGGTGCGTCACTTGCTTTTTGTGGCGAACGTGCGCGAGTGGCCGGTGGCGGGAATGGAAATGGTGTAGCTCTTCGCGTCGGGCGCGACGGACAGCTTGATGAGATTCGCCGTGCATTTCTGCGCGCTGGCGCCGGTGAGGTCGCCGTGGTTCGCGATGCATTCGTCGGCGACATTTTCCTCCGCCGGCACGTTCATGCTTTTGTGCACCTGGTAGCGCGCCTTGAGCGAGGGCACGGTCTCCAACGCGGCGAACACCTCGGGCTTCCCGCCTTTTTTCGGGCCGTTGTTCATCACCGACACCGTGGGGGCAAGGCTCTGAATCAGGACGGGGTTGTTGCTCACCTCGAGACCGTGGTGGTTCGTTTGGTAAACATCCACCGTGCCCACGAGATTGACCGGGGTGACCAGTTTCTCCTCGAAATTCCACGTGAGGTCGCCGCCGTCGAAGAAGCGAAACCCGCCGAACTCGAGCACGAAGACCGCGCTGTTGTCGTTGTCCGACGGCGCGATTTGCTTCGGCGTGCCCGTGAGCGGATTTTTTTGCGCGGCCTGCGCCGCGGTGGGCTCAACGTATTTCTGGTCGGCGGCCAGGCAGCGCAACGCGAGGCTGGGGCCGCCGCTCACACCCTGCAGCGGCAACACCACGCCCGCCGCAAGCGGAACGCGCTTCGCCTGGATCTCGCGAAACGGTTTGATCTGCACGGGAAACGACGAGGTCGCGCGCCCATCGGGATCGCCCTCGGGAATCGCCCGCTGGTAGATCGCGCCGACCGGCAGCTGCTGGGCAACCTCCGCGGCGCCGCCGAAATGATCGGTGTGAAAATGCGTGATCAGCATGTGATCGATCCGCGTGAGACCGGCCGCCTTGGCCGCCGCGACGATCCGACCCGAGTCGCGGCCGCCCGGATTGCCGGTGTCGATGAGCACGGATTCATCGTTGGGGGTGACGATCAGCGTCGAGCCGCCGCCTTCGGAATCGATCCAGTAGATGTCGAGCGTCTTGTCCTTCTGAGCGGCGCGCGCCGCGATTGCGAAAGCGTGGAGCGCGCAAAGAGCCAGCGCGAGCCGGGTGGGGTTTTTCATACGCAGACGGTTCAAACCGACTACGACCCTCCCGGGCGAGGCGAAACTGCCTGAACCTTTCCGGCGCCCGCGTCCGCGTTGCTCAGACTGAGCTCGTCGCAGCCACCTGCTTCGACTCGGACAAGCCCGCCCGCGCTGGATCAAGAGCAGAGGACGAAGCAACCACCGGCGAACCGAGAACCGGCGGAAGCGCCGCGGCGGATTCGGCCACCTGCAGTTTTCCGGCCACGCGCAGGCCCATTCCCATCGAGAACAGGGCCCAGGCATGAACACCGATCGAAATGGCGTTCGGTGCGACCAGGGAAAGAAGCGTGTCCATGCCGTAGAGCACGATGCCGGCGATGAACGCCCAGCGCAGACCGCGGCGCGCCTTCACTCCCAGGAAAATCAGGCCCGCAACACAGATGGCGTCGAAGCCCGCGGCGAAGAGTTTCGCGGTGGCACCAGCGGACGCGGCCATCGCGTCGACCACCATGCCGACGGTCAGGCCGATCACGAAACTCGTGTCACTGCCTGACTGAATCATCATGCAGTTGATGACCGTCATTCCCGCGATCCAGTAAAACCAGCTCGCGCAACTGGCGACCTGTTTGCGCAACGCTTCGATTTCCTCCGTCGGATTTCCGTGAGACATGGTGTCACCCAGTCTGGAAAACACGGCGCCCCAGTCTAGTTCGCGACTTGCAAAACCTTATAAAATTTCGAGTTCGCTCCGCGCCGCCTCCTCGATGGCGGCGAGCCCTTCCCGCACGGCGACATCGGTCGGTCCTTCGACCAACAGGCGCAGCTTCGACTCCGTCCCCGAATAACGCACCAGCACCCGGCCGTTCACGCCCAGGTCGGTCTCGAGCCGGCGGATCGCCTCCGCCAGGCGCGGCAGCGACTCCAGCGGTTTTTTCTCCCGGACTTTCAAGGCGGTGCTCAGCTGCGGAAATTTTTTCAGCACGCCGCGGAGACCCGATAGCGGCCGGCCGGTGGCGAGCATCACCTCGATGACCTTCAGCGCGGCAACGAGGCCGTCGCCGGTCGGGGAAATTTCCGCGCAGATGATGTGCCCCGACGATTCGCCGCCGAGTGTGGCTTTCTCGGCGAGCATGCGCTCGATCACATAGCGATCGCCCACGGCGGTGCGGCAAACCCGGCCACCCGCGGCGCGGATCGCGGCATCGACACCGAGATTGCTCTGCACGGTCACGACGAGGGTGTTCGCCGCGAGCCGTCCCTGCGAAAGGGCGTGGGTCGCGAGAATCGTCAGGATCTCGTCGCCGTCCAGGACGTCGCCGCGCTCGTCGCACAACACACAGCGATCGCCGTCGCCGTCGTGCGCGATGCCGAGCCGCGCCCCGTGCGCGCGCACCGTCGCGCACATTTTTTCCGGATGCTCGCTGCCGACGTTGGCGTTGATGTTGCGGCCATCCGGCTCCGAGCCGAGACAAAGCACATCGGCCCCGAAATCGCTCAACGCTTGGAAACTCGTGTGGACCGTGGCCCCGTTCGCCGCGTCGAGGACGATGCTCCAGCCGTCGAGGGTGGCGGGAAGCAACTCCTCCATCGCCGCGAGATAATCCCCGGTCACATCCAGATTTGGCAGCGCGGAATCGGCGCCGGCGACCGGCTCCTTCGGGATGAGTTGCTCGATGCGCAGCTCGTCGGCGTCGGTGAGTTTCATGCCGTTCGACCCGAAAAATTTGATGCCGTTGTCCCCGGCCGGATTGTGCGACGCGGTGATCACGACGCCGAGCGCAGCTCCCTGCCCCTTCACGGCCCGCGCGACCGCCGGAGTCGGCACGACCCCGAGCGAAACCGCCTTCGCGCCGCCCGCGCGCAAACCGCGGGCGACCGCCGCCTCGAGCGCGGGTCCCGAAAAACGCGTATCGCGCCCGATGAGGACGCTGCCGGGACGGCCCAGCCAGCGCGCTGCGGCAAACCCGAGCCGGGCGGCGAAATCCTCGTTGATCAGCGGACCGCCGTAAGGTCCGCGGACCCCGTCCGTGCCAAAATACTGCCGCTTCATGAACGGTAGAACTCGCGCGTGTCCGCGATTTTTTTCGCGACGGCGCCGCCGAGCAATAATTCGCGCGCCGGAGCCACGCCTTCGCGAACGGTCGCGGTCTTGCCGACGATCCACATCGCGACGGCGGCGTTGAGCGCGATGGTGTCGACGAGTCCGGCCGGACCGCGGCCGGCGAGCAGCGCTTCGGTGATCGCGACATTCGCCGCCAGATCGCCGCCCTGGAGTTCGGCAAAGGGCGCCGCAGGCAGCCCGAACTCGTTCGCGTTCCATTCGGCGTCGATGTCCCGCAGGGAACCAATGCCGCGCACGCGATTCGGCGTGGCGGTCGTCAGCTCGTCGATGCCCCGGTCCGCCGCGAGAACGCCGTGGGCGGCGATGCCCGACTTGGTGCCGAGGGAATCGAGGGCGCCCGCGAGCTTCGGCACCCAGAGCGGGGCATAGACCCCGAGGAGAATGTGCGCGGGCCGGCCGGGATTGATCAGCGGACCGAGGATGTTGAACACCGAACGCTGTCCGCGCGCCGCGAGCGCCTTGCGCACCGGGGCGATGTGCTTGAACGCGGGATGATAAGCCGGCGCGAAAAAGAAAACGAAGCCGAGCTGGTCGAGCGCGCGGCGGATTTTTTCCGGCGGCGCCTCCAGGTTGACGCCGAGTGCGCTCAACAGATCCGCGCTGCCACACTTCGAGGTGATGCCGCGGTTGCCGTGCTTCATCACCGTCACGCCCGCGCTGGCGAGCACGAGCACGACGAGGCTGGAAATATTAAAGCCGCCCGCGTGATCGCCGCCCGTGCCCACGATGTCGATCGCATGCGCGGACCACGGCTCGACGGCCGGGTTGTTCGCGCGGGCGCGAAAGGCGCGCGCGAAGGCGGCGACCTCCTCCGCCGTTTCCCCCTTGGCGGAGAGTTCGCCGAGAAACGCCGCTTTCGCGTCGTCGGTTTCCGCGGTCGCGGCAAGCGCCGCGGCGGCGGTTTCAACTTCGGCGGGGGCGAGATGGCGCCGGGCAGCGAGCTGGGCGGTGAGGTCGGCTAGCGTGGACATGCTCGGGCCGAGTGAGGCGGCACCCCGCCCGGTCGCAAATAAATTTGCGCCTCCCTGCCGAAGCTGAAACCAACGCGGCGTGCGCAAACTGTTTTTCACTTTCCTGCTTTTCCTCGCGGCCGCCGGAGCCCGCGCAGCCAACCCGGCGGTCCAGCCGGTGGAAGTGAAGGACGTCGCCCCCGCTGCGGAGCTGAGCTTTGCCGACGCGATCACCCTGGGAGTCGTCGAAGGTGTCACGGAATATCTCCCGATCTCGTCCACCGGCCACTTGATCGTCGTTTCGCGGCTGCTCGGCCTCGAATCCCAAACCCCGCTGCTCGGACGCGACGGCCAGCCTCTTTGGTATAAGAAGCCCTCGGCGAAATATCCCCAGGGCGTCCCGCTCACCCTCAAACTTGCGGCCGACACCTATGTTGTCGTGATCCAGTTCGGGGCGATTGCGGCGGTGGCGATTCTCTATTGGACGCAACTGATGTCGATGCTGCGCGGTTTGCTCGGACGCGACCCGGCGGGCCTGCGTCTCCTGATCAATGTGATGATCGCCTTCACCCCGGCGGCGGTGATCGGTCTGCTGGCGGGAAACTGGATCTCGGAGAATTTGTTTTCCGTCGGCGCGGTGATTATCGCGCAGGTCGCGGGAGCGTTCCTGATGTTGTTCGCGGAATACTGGCGCCGCCGGCGGATGGTGCTGGTGAAGCACGTCCCGGAGTCCTCCGAACTCACCTACCGGCAGGTCGCCGGGATCGGTTTGCTGCAATGCATCTCGATGTGGCCGGGCACGAGCCGGTCGATGATGACGATTGTCGGCGGCTACTTTGCCGGGCTGGATCCACGGCGGGCGGCGGAGTTCAGTTTTCTGCTGGGCTTCGTGACCCTGAGCGCGGCCACGGTGCTGAAAAGCTACACGACGGGTGGAGCGATGATCCAGGTGTTCGGGTGGCCGCCGGTGTTGCTCGGGGCCGTGGTGGCGGCGGTGACGGCGGCGGTTTCCGTGCGGTTCCTGGTGAGCTGGCTGGCGAAGCACGGGTTGGCGGCCTTCGCGTTGTACCGGCTGGGGCTGGCCGGGGTCTTGGTCGTGCTGTTTTATCTTTGGCCGGCGTGATGGCGCTTGACGCACTTCCGGCCCACCCTTTACTCCGACCCTTTCACAAACTCCGCGCGTGTTCTTAAGGCAACGCACGCACTCGAAATCACACCACTCCCATGGCCAATCCGAAACGCAAACAGTCCAAACGCCGCAGCGCCAACCGCCGCGCCGCCAACGCGTTCAAAGCCCCGCAAATTGCCATCGATCCTACTGATGGCAGCGCGTTTCGCCCCCACCGGGTGAACCCCAAGAACGGCATGTACCGCGGCCGCCAGGTGCTGAACGTCGAGGTCTAAGCCTCGCGCTTTCTTTTTACCCCCCACCATCCCCGCGATGGTTACTGCATCCGGCCCCAGGGGACGCATCGCTGTCGATGCCATGGGTGGCGATCTCGGCCCGGCCGAGGTCGTTGCAGCCGTCCGTCTGGCGCTGAAACAGTATCACGCGCTCAATCCCGTCACCCTCGTCGGCGACGAGTCGGTGCTGAGGCCACTGCTCAAGCATGCCGGCCTCCTGCACAACGAGCGCCTGTCCGTCGTCCACGCGTCGGAGGTCATCACGATGGATGACAAGCCGCTGATGGCGCTGAAGCGGAAGAAGGATTCCTCCATGCTCCGCGCCATCGACCTGGTGAAGAGCGGCGAGGCCAGCGTCGTCGTCAGCTGCGGCAACACCGGCGCCCTCATGGGCGGCGGCACGCTCCGCCTCCGCACGATGGAGGGCATCGCCCGTCCCGCGCTCGCCGCGGTCGTGCCGCGTGAAGGCGGGCATTTCATCTTGATCGACGCCGGCGCGAACCCGGACGCGAAGCCCGAGCACCTCGTGCACAACGCGATTCTCGGCAGCCACTATTGCCGCGTCATGCTCGGCGTGAAATCGCCCCGCGTCGGCCTGATGACGATCGGCACCGAGGAGGGCAAAGGCAACGTGCTCATCACCGAGACGAACGACCTGCTCCGCCGCGCCGGCGACATCATCAACTACGCCGGCCCGATCGAGGGTTTCCATGTGTTCGCCGAGCACGTCGACGTGGTCGTGTGCGACGGTTTTGTCGGCAACATCATGCTGAAGAGCTGGGAATCGCTCGTGAAATTTTTCAGCGGCATCCTCCGCGAGGAACTGCGCGCGAATCCGATGCGCGGCATGGGCGCGCTGTTTTCGAAGGGCGCGTTCGACGCGCTGAAGGAGCGCATCAACCCCGAGCGTTACGGCGGCGCACCGCTGCTCGGGCTCAACGGCAATATCTTGAAAGCGCACGGTTCCTCGACGCGGCACGCCATCAAGAGCGCGATTCACGCGGCGAGCCAGATCATCAAGGCCGACATGAACCACCACATCGAGGCCGACATTGCGCGCGTCAACGAGGCGCTCGCCCAGCCTGTCGCCTTGTAAGCAGCGCCCGCTCCTCCGCCGGCGATTTCGTTCTCAAACCCACGCATGCCCAATCGTTCAACCGTCATCCTTGGCACCGGCGCCTACGCGCCTGAACGCGTTCTCACCAACGCCGAGCTCGCCAAGATGGTGGACACTTCCAACGAGTGGATCGTCACGCGCAGCGGCATTCGCGAACGCCGCATCGCCGGACCCAAGGAGTCGACTTCGGACATGGGCGTCGCGGCGGCGAAGCGCGCGCTGGACGACGCCGGAATCAAGCCCGACGAGATCGATCTGATCATCGTTGCCACCGTCACGCCCGACTCCCCGATGCCCGCGGTCGCGTGCATCGTTCAGCACAAGCTGGGCGTGCCGTCCCACGCGGCGTGTTTCGATCTCAACGCCGCCTGCTCCGGTTTCATCTACGCCCTGGACACGGCGTGCGCGATGCTCGGATCCGGACGCTACAAGAAGGCGCTCGTGATCGGCGTCGAAAAGCTTTCCACGATCGTGGACTGGAAGGACCGGACGACCTGCGTGCTCTTCGGCGACGGCGCGGGTGCGGTGGTGATCGGCCTTTCCTCCAAGCCCCACACCGGTCTGATCGGCACCCGGCTTGGCGCCTACGGCGAAAGCGCCGACCTGCTCTGCATTCCGGGCGGCGGCAGCAGTGCGCCTGCCACGGCCGGTTCGATCACGAACGGCGATCACTTCATCAAGATGAAGGGCAAGGAAGTCTTCAAAGTCGCCGTGCGCGGCATGGAGGAGGCGGCCCGGGATATTTTGGAACAACACTCCCTCACGGCTGATCAGATTTCGCTCGTGATCCCCCACCAGGCCAATCTTCGCATCATCGAGGCCATCGCCCAATACCTCGAGCTGCCCATGGAACGCTTCTTCGTGAACGTCGACCGCTACGGCAACACCTCGGCCGCCTCGATTCCGATCGCGCTCGACGAAGCCCGCCGCGCCGGCCGCATCAAGGCCGGCGACCTCACGTTGCTCGTCGCATTTGGGGCGGGCTTGACCTACGGAAGCGCGTTGATTCGCTGGTAAAACTTTTTCTCATGCCCAAATCGCCTGTCCGCGCACCCGGCGCACTCAGTTTCCTTTTCGTTCTCTGCTGTCTCTTCGCCGGAATCGCGCGCGCGGATCTCGTCTGGGAGCCCAAGGTGGGCTGGCGCGTGGAAGGCGGCGCGCTTTCCGGTCTCACCGGCGCCGAGGGCCGGAACGCCCTCGAGCTGATGAACAAAGCGCGTCTCGCCGAGGAACGCGGCAGTAACGGTTCCGCCATCAAGGCCTACACCAAGGCCGCGAAAAAATACCCGAACTCGGTCTACGCCCCGGAAGCCTACTACCGCTCCGCCAAGCTGCGGCTCGCTCGCCGGGACTACCTAAAAGCCTTCGAGGATTTCCAGCAGATCGTCGGCCGCTACCCGAATACGAAGCGTTTCAACGAAATCATCGGCGAACAGTACCGGATCTCGAGCGCCCTGCTCGATGGCGCACGCAGCCGTTCGTGGGGCTGGTTCCCGGGCTTCCGCAACCGCGAAAAGGCCCTGGGCTTTTTCGAGACCATCTTGGTCAACGCCCCGTACAGCGACTACGCGCCGCTCTCGCTGATGAACATCGCGCGCGGCCACCAGAAGCTGAAGAACAACCCGGAAGCCATCGATGCGCTCGACCGGATGATCAACACCTACCCGCAGAGCCTGCTCGCGCCGGACGCCTACCTGAAGATCGCGCAAACCCACTCCACGCTGGTCGACGGCCCCTACTACGACCAGGCGTCGACGAAGGAAGCCATCACCTACTTCACTGACTTCATGCTGCTGTTCCCCGCCGACGGGAGCATCAGCGCCGCGGAAAACGGCCTCGACGGCATGAAAACCATGCTCGCCGAAAGCAAGATGAAGATCGGCGACTTCTATTTCTACAAACGGAACAACTTCACCGCCGCGAAAGTTTTCTACAACGAGGCCATCACCGCCTATCCCGAGTCCGCCGTGGCCGGTCGCGCCAAGGAACGCCTCGTCGCCGTGGAGGCGAAAGCCGCCGGCAAACCGGTTCCCTCCGGCACCTCGCCGGCCGCCCCGAAAAAGAAACGGTTCTGGTTGTTCTGAGTGCGGCGTCAGTCTGACGTCCCGCTTCCCGGGCCCCCGGATTTTTTGTTTGTCATTCTGAGCGAAGCGAAGAATCCACACGTCGCATGCGTTTCACCCGTGGATTCTTCGCTTCGCTCAGAATGACAGCCGAGGGGAGACTCCGGCCGGCGTTCGCCCTTTTCCTGTTCGGCATCGCGATTTTGGCTTCCACCGGCTGTTCGCACTACCAGCTCGGAACGGACAGCAAGCTGACCTTCGCCACGCTCTACGTCGAACCGGTCGCGAACAAGACGCTCGTTCCGCAAGCCCAGGCCAGCCTCAGCGCCCGGCTCCGCGAGCATCTCGCGCGGGACGGACGCGTCACCTTGGTCAACTCCGCCCAGGGCGCCGATGCGACGCTCACCGTCGTCATCACGAGCTACGAACGCGAAGTCGCCACCGTGCGCGAAGGCGACACCGGGCTCGCGCGGAAATTCACCCTGAGCTTTGGCGCCAGCTGCACGCTGCGCGACAACCGCAGCGGCAAAGTGCTCTTCGCAAACCGGCCGGTGACCACCCACCGCGACGCCTTCACAGGCGGCGAACAAAACGGCGTCTTTGTCAGCGACCAGCTCCAGTCGGAATTTCAAACGCTCCCGCTGCTCACTGAATCGCTCGCCGACCGGATTGCGCACGCCGTGCTCGACGTCTGGTAAGAGGCCTGTTTTTTGTTGGCCTCGCTGATGAAGACTCTGCTGGCCGTCCTCGCTTTTGCGCTGGTCTTTGCGTCCCGGGCGATCGCGGTGACTTCTCCCGCCGACTTCACGCGCGCCTACGCGAAAGCGTTCCGCGAAGCGGCCCCGCACTTGAAAATCGTCATCGTGAAGGACCTCGAGCTGAAGCTCGCGGACGGGGCCGAAAACGAACACCTCATCTATCTGGATAACGCCTACCAGTCCTATCAGGAGTCCCCGGCCACCGGCCGCGATGTCATCCGCCGTTATGTTGCGAGCACGATCGAGTCTCTAACCCCGGACGCGAACGAGCTGCAGCGGGATCGCATCGTTCCCATCATCAAGGATCGCGCCTGGCTCGAGGAAATGCGCGCGGTGCAGCCCAAAGGGGAAAAAACCTCCAAGCCCGGCCAGGTGTGGGAAGACTATAACGAGGACCTCGTGATCGTTTACGCGGAGGATAGTCCGAGAAACATTCGTTACTTCGGCGCGGACGACCTCGCGAAAATCAAACTCGCTCCCGCCGATCTCCGGGCAATCGCGGTTAAGAATTTGCGGACCGTGGTGCCGGATATCGCGCTCAAGCCCATGGGCGATTTATTCCTCCTGACCGCCGATGGGGCGTACGAAGCGAGTCTGCTGCTCGCCGAGGGCATTTGGACGGGCGGTCAGGTCAAGGTTTCCGGCGAGATCGTGGTCGCCATTCCCGCGCGCGACGTGCTTCTCATCACCGGGAGCAAGAACCCCGCCGGGCTTAAGCTTCTCCGCCAGAAAGCCGCTGAGCTCTCGCGGACCGCACCCTACCGGCTCACGCCGAAACTTTTCGTGTTTCGAGGTGGAAAATTCGTGGCCTTCACGGAGTGATTGAATGATGCATCCGCCGCTCCTCGCCCCCTCGCTTCTCGCCGGCGACCACGCGCATCCCGCCGCCAGCGCGAAACTCGTCGAGCAACTCGGGCTCTCGTGGTTTCACCTCGATATCATGGACGGGCATTTCGTGCCGAACCTCAGTTTCGGGCCGGAAACTCTCGCCGCGCTGCGCCGCCACGGCTCGAAGCTTTTTTTCGACACGCACCTGATGTTGTCCGAGCCGCATCGCTACGTGGAAGCGTTCGCCCAGGCGGGGGCGAACCAGATCAGCATCCACGTCGAACCGGACTACGACCACGGCGCGACGATTGACCGCATTCATGCCCTCGGCTGCCAGTGCGGAATCGTGCTGAACCCCGGCACGCCGGCCCGCGCGATCGAGCCGTTGCTGGCGCGGGTCGATCTCGTGCTCGTCATGACGGTGCAACCGGGCTTCGGCGGGCAAAGCTTCCGCCGCGACATGTTGCCGAAGATCGAGCAAATCGACGCGTGGCGTCGCGCGCGGTCGCTGAAGTTCCGCCTCGAAGTCGATGGGGGCATCGATCTCGCCACCGCCGGCGAATGCCGCGCGATGGGCGCCGATACCTTCGTCGCCGGGACTTCGTTTTTCCGGGCGGCCGACAAGCCCGCGTTCGCCGCCGCGTTCGCCAAACTGTAGCGGCGGTCTATGACCGCCGAGGAATACTGGCACCGGTTCGATCAACCCAAACCGCAAACCCGACGGCCATAGACCGTCGCTATAACTATGCCGGAGGAACTCTTTCACGCCGGGTATCTCATCAGCGACGATCCGGCGCGGCTGTCGGTCGACGCGGTGCACATCTACCTCGCTCGGAGCTATTGGTGCGAAAACATCCCGCGGGAAATCGTGGCCCGCGCCATGGAAAATTCGCTCTGCATCGGCATCTACACCGCCGAAGGCGAACAGGTCGGCCTCGTCCGCGTGGTTTCGGACTACGCGACGTTTGCCTACCTGTGCGACGTCTACGTCCTCGAGCTTCATCGCGATCGCGGTTTGTCCAAGGCCGCGATGCGCCTCATCGAAACCCATCCGCGCCTCCAAGGCCTGCGCCGGCAGCAGCTGGTCACGCAGGATGCGCACGGCCTCTACACGCAATTCGGTTTTTCCCCGATAAAACATCCCGAGCGCCACATGGAGAAAACCGTTTCGAACGCGTACCGGAACCAAGCCGCCGCCACCTGACGTCCCAGCCGTTACTCGCCCCGCGCGATGCGCTCGGCGCGTTCGTAGTGGCTGCGGAACTCAGCCGACAAATCGTTCGCGAGCCGCACCTCGTCCACTTTGTTTTTTGAACTGAGCGCGGCCCTGATTTCCCGGCTCGCGCGGTCGTAGTTCACCGAGGCCAGGCTGTGCAATTCCGCGAGCGCCCGCGATTTTGCCGGCTCCGGTGCGGCGATGATCGCGCGCCAGGCGCGTTTCAGCTCCGGGTGCGTGTCGAGGCAGATGATCCGGATGACGAACGCCATCTCCCGAAAAATGCCGCCCGTCCATTCGTAGCGGTAGATCAGCTGCTCGCGTTCGCCAAACGGCTTTGCCTCGGGATCGCTGCGGAATTCCCGCCACTCGGGATGCGCATAGTAATCCTTCCGCAGCGGAATGCGCCGGAGCGCGAAATGCTGCGGCCCGCCCGGCGTACCCGGCTTGAAGTTCCAAAGTTTCTGCCCGTCCATCGAGAGCACGAACTCCATGAGCGCCAGCGCGACGTCCTTGTTCTTCGCGCCGCGCAGCAGCGCGATCGGATCGACCGAGCTCACCGTCCCCCCCGCCGGCGCGACAAAGCCAAGCCGGCCGGAGTTGTTGTCGCGACGCCGCACCGCCTCCTCCTGCTGCCGGCCGTAGAAATCGATGCAAAGGCCCGCGGCACAGTTTCCCGCCGCCACGTCGATCGGCGGTTTTTGCGAGGTGTCGGTGAAGTAGCGCGAGTTGGCCCCGACCAGCTGCATGATGCGCATCCCTTCCGTCCAGCCCTCGCGCACCGCCTGCGCCTCGATCGCCTTGGGATCGCCGGAGGGGCTGGCCGCTCGCAACGCGATCAATCGTCGCTGCATCTGTTGCTGGATCACATTTTCAAACGCCTTCGCGATCGAACCGCTTTTCGTGGGATCGCAGAGCGCGACTTCCCCGAGATAACGCGGATCGGTCACGTCCTCCCATTGCAGCGGCGGTTTCTCGATACCGAGCCGCTGGAGGGAGTCGTGGTTGTAGACAATGCCGTAGGAGCTGAGCACGCAGCCAAACCAGCGCCCATCCTTGTCCCAATATTCCTCGCCCGCATAGAGCCGCGGGATCACGTCGTCGTTGAACCATTCGGGATGCAGCTGGAGCATTCCGCTGTCGACGATCCGCCCCGCCGCAGCCTGCCGCGCAAAATCATAGGTGCCGCCGCCAAAGAAAAGATCGATGCCGCATCCCACCTCCGACGCCAGGAAGGCCGCCCGCGCCTCCTTCACGATCGCCGGCGCGTCGGCCGGCAGGCGGCCGTTTTGAAAGCCCGACTGGATCTCCGCGCTCCACGGTTTGCCGAGCTTGCGCTCCCAGAGATTCTGAAAGGAGGAAATATACTCCCCTTCGAGAAACCGCGCGATTTCCGTCGTGCCGCCGAGCACGCGCCAGTCGAGGAAAACGGTTTTTCCCGTGCGCGCCTTGTACCATTGCCGGAACGCCACGGTGAATTCGTGGCGGATCGCCTCGTTGTGCGGCGTGACCATGACCAGCGTGACATCGGCGTTCTCCGGCGCCGCCTGCTTCGGCCGCAGCACAAACGGCAGCGCGACGGTCGCGACCAGGGCGAGAATGATCAGCGCGCGTTTCATCGGCTGATTGGCTCACGCCGAGGTACAGAGTCCGCGAAGTTCAGAAGATCCCAATCCCAGCCTCCGGCTTTCTCCGCGCGCCCTGCGTCTCCGCGTGAACCAGGATCGATCACTACGGGTTGCATGCTGATCAAAGCTGAACCGAAAGCGGAACTAGTCCACCAGCACCACGACGTCTTCCGGCGACACCGCCGCGAAAAGTTCGCCGCGCGACGCACTGTCGATGAAGCGCGGATTGCGCTCGAACACTTTCAGCCGGCTCTCGCCGACGATCAGCTCGTACTGGGCGACTTCACCCAGATAAACGAAATCGCCGATGCGACCGCGCACCGTGTTCCCTGCTCCCGGCGACTCGCGGTGCAGGTCCCAGCATTCGGGCCGGATCGAAACCGTCACGGCCGCGCCAACCGCCGGCGGACGCGTCGGATCGCCCAGCACTCCGTCAAACCGGCCGATCGACGTTTCAACGGTCACCTTTCCGCCGTTCAGGCCCAGAACTTTTGCCGGAATGAAATCCGTCTCCCCGATAAAATGCGCGACGGTTTTCCGGGCCGGACGCTTGTAGACCTCCCGCGGCGAACCGACCTGGAGAATGTGTCCGCTCTCGAGAATCGCCATCCGGTCCGAAATCGAAAGCGCCTCTTTCTGGTCGTGGGTGACGTAGACCGTGGTGAGTTTGAACTCCTTGCACACGCGGCGGATTTCCGTGCGCATCTCCAGCCGCAGTTTCGCATCGAGGTTGGACAGCGGCTCGTCGAGCAAAAGACAGCGCGGCCGGATCACGAGGGCTCGGGCGAGCGCGACGCGTTGCTGCTGGCCACCGGAAAGCTGGTTCGGCCGGCGCTCGGCGTACTGGCTCATGTGCACGGACTCGAGCGCTTCCCCGACGCGCCGCTTGATCTCGTCCTTGGCGACCTTTCGCTCCTCGAGACCGAAAGCCACGTTGCCCGCCACGGTCATGTGGGGCCACAACGCGTAGCTTTGAAACATCATTCCCGTGTTCCGCTTGTGCGGCGCGAGATTCGTCACGTCTTCGTCACCGAAAAAAATCTTCCCTTCCTCGGGGATATAAAAACCCGCCATGCTCCGCAGCAGCGTCGTCTTGCCGCACCCGCTGGGGCCCAGCAGGAAGAAGAGTTCGCCGGGTTCGATCGTCAGATCGAGGTGATGCAGCGCCGTGACCGTCCCGAAACGTTTCGTCAATTGCTGGATGCGAATGGAAATCATGCCGGACGGTGAGCCGCCGGCGAAGCAAGGTTTCGCCGGAGACCAAGTCAAAAGAAAACCCCGCTTCCAAGCGGAACAGATTGCCTCGGGCGCGGGCCTTTGTCTCCCTGCTCGAACCGTCATGCCTACCGCGAAAAAAACCGCGCCCAAGAAGCTCCGCAAAGTTTTCCCCTTTCATCCCGACCTCGAGAGCGTCCTGTTCACCGATGCGGAAATCAAAACCCGCGTGAAATCCCTCGGGCAGGAACTCAAGGACGTCTACGGCGACGGCGAGTTCACGATCATCTCGATCATCAACGGAGCGATGATGTTCACCTCGGACCTCATGCGCCAGATCGACAACCCCGTGCGGGTCGACTGCATCCGCATCTCAAGCTACGGCGACAAGACCAAATCAATCGGAGCCCCACAGCTCGTCCACAGCCTTACCCTCGACATCGCCAAGCGGCACGTGCTCCTGATCGACGACATCCTCGACACCGGCAAAACCCTCGCGCTCGTCAGTGGCCTCATCCGCAAACTCAACCCGGCGAGCCTGCGCGTGTGCGTGCTGCTCGAAAAAAAGGGCCGGCGCGAGGTTCCGTTCGAGGCGGATTTCGTCGGGTTCAAGATTCCGGACAAATTTGTGGTCGGCTACGGACTGGATTTTGCCGAGCGCTACCGGAACCTCCCCTGCA
Source organism: Opitutaceae bacterium (assembly GCA_036261745.1). Taxonomy (GTDB): domain Bacteria; phylum Verrucomicrobiota; class Verrucomicrobiia; order Opitutales; family Opitutaceae; genus DATAKE01. Next base: position 26,993 of record DATAKE010000054.1, on the reverse strand, counting down.
TCGGCGTCCTGAGGCCGGCGCTGCAGAATCCGCCCGAGTGGGCGTGAGTGAAAGGTAGGGCGGGTCTGTGACCCGCCCTTGCTGAGCGCATCTCTCACCGCAAGCCAGGGCGGGTCACAGACCCGCCCTACTTTAGGCACCCGCAGTCACCTCACCGCTTCACTTTTCCCGAAAACCGCGAGCCGTTGCCACGGCGGGCAGGATAATCTTTCGGCTCCGTGATCCGGGCCGCCTTCTTGTAGTCGCCCGACCGCAGCGCGTTCACCTGGTCGCGTAATAAGGCCGCGCGCTCGAATTCCAGTTTCGCGGCCGCCTCCTGCATTTCCTCCTCGAGCTCGGCAATCACGGACGCCACATCGTCAACGGATTCGGCGACCGCCGCCTCGGCGCCGCGCTCACCGGAACCGTCGTAGGTGTGCAGACTCGCCTGGGCGAAACGTTTCACGCTCCGCGGGGTGATCCCGTGCTCGAGATTGTACGCGAGCTGTTTTTCGCGGCGGTAATTCACGACCTCGACCGTGCGCTGGATGGAATTCGTCATCACATCCGCGTAGAAAATGACCCGGCCTTTTTCGTGACGCGCCGCGCGGCCTGCGGTTTGGATGAGCGAGGTTTCGCTGCGGAGAAAACCTTCCTTGTCGGCATCGAGAATCGCCACCAGCGCCACCTCGGGGAGATCGAGGCCCTCGCGGAGGAGATTGATGCCGATGAGCACGTCGAAGTTTCCCAGCCGCAGGTTGCGCAGAATCTCCACCCGCTCGATCGCATCGATGTCGGAATGGAGATACTCGACCCGGATTTTCGCTTCACGCAGGAAACTCGTGAGATCCTCGGAAAGGCGTTTTGTCAGCGTCGTCACCAGCACGCGTTCGCCGGCTTTGGTCGCACGGTTGATTTCGCCGATGAGATGCTCGACCTGTCCCTTCGTCGGATGGATCGCGATCTCCGGATCGACGAGTCCCGTCGGGCGGATGAGCTGCTCCGCCACCACGGGCGACAGCTTCATCTCGAACTCGGACGGCGTCGCCGAAACATAGAGCGTTTGCCCGGTCACCTGCTGGAATTCCTCAAAGCTCTGCGGACGATTATCGAGCGCCGAAGGCAGGCGGAATCCGAAATCGACGAGCGTCTGCTTGCGGGCGCGGTCGCCGTTGTACATTCCGCCGATCTGCGGAACGGTCGCGTGGCTCTCGTCGATCATCAGCAGGAAATCCTTGGGGAAAAAATCGATGAGACACGACGGACGCTCCCCTGCCCGCCGCCCGGCGAGGTGACGCGAGTAGTTTTCGATGCCGTTGCAGAATCCCATTTCCTGCAGCATCTCGAGATCGTAGTTCACGCGCATGCGGATGCGCTGGGCCTCGAGGTATTTCCCCGCCGCCTCAAAATACGCCACCCGCTCCTCCAGCTCCGCCTTGATCGCCACGATCGCCGGTTCCAGCTTGCCGCGCGAGGTGACGTACTGGTTCGCCGGGTAGAGGTCGAACTGGTCGAGCGTCCGCAAGACTTCACCGGTCAGCGGATCGAATTCGCTGATCGCGTCGACCTCGTCGCCGAAAAATTCCACCCGCAGGCCGTGCTCGAGGTACGCGGGCATCACGTCAACCACATCGCCACGCACGCGAAAGCGCCCGCGTTTCAGCTCATAGTCGTTCCGGTCGTAAATGTTGTCCACGAGCCGCGAGAGAAACGCGTTTCGTCCGAGCGAATCGCCGCGGCGGATCTGGATTCGCATCTCGGTGAACTCCTGCGGCGAGCCCAGCCCGTAGATGCACGATACGCTGGCGATCACGATCACGTCGCGGCGAGAGACGAGTGAGCTCGTCGCCGCCATCCGCAGCCGTTCGATCTCCTCGTTGATCGAGGAGTCCTTCTCGATGAACGTGTCGCTCGACGGCACGTAGGCCTCCGGCTGGTAGTAGTCGTAGTAGCTGACGAAGTATTCCACCGCGTTGTTCGGGAAGAAATTCTTGAACTCCGAATAGAGCTGCGCCGCCAGCGTCTTGTTATGCGAGATGATCAACGTCGGCCGCTGCGTTTGCGCGATGACGTTGGCCATCGTGAACGTCTTCCCCGAGCCCGTGACGCCGAGCAGCGTCTGGTGCCGGTTGCCCGCGTTCACCGACGCCACGAGTTTCTCGATCGCCTGCGGCTGATCCCCTGTCGGTTGATAATCGGAAGCGAGCGTGAAGCGCATTCGACTAACCGAAAACCAACGTGTGCAAATCCGCAACCGTCAGCTCGTCGAGGCGGACCACCACGCGATCCACTTTGTCGATCAGCTTGTCGGGCGTATGCGTGGTGGCGACGCCCACCACTTTCATCCCGCCCGCCCGCGCCGCCTCGATCCCGGCGAAAGCATCCTCGAACACCACGCAGCGCCCGGGCAGGCGCCCGGTTTTTGCCGCCGCCTTCAGGAAAACATCCGGGTGCGGCTTGCCATGCGTCACATCCTCCGAGGTCACCATGCCGCCGAACAGCCCCTCGAAGCCCAGCACGTGGAGAATCGCCATGATGTTTTCGCGATGCGTCGACGATCCGATGCACGTCGGCACTTCCGCGGCCCGCAAACTTTTCAGGAACTCATGCACGCCCGGCAAAGCGCTGAGCCCACGCTCGACCACGATCTCGCGATAGAGCGCCTCCTTGCGCAGCGAAAGCCGGTGGACTTCCGCCGCGTCCGCCGCCCACGTCAGCAAATTGGGGATGATCCATTCGTTCTTTTTGCCGAACCCCAGCTTGAAATGATCCGGCGGCAGCGCCTTCCGCTCCTCGGTCGCGAGCCGTTCCCAGCTCTCCTCGTGTTGGCGGGACGAGTCGATGATGACCCCGTCCCAGTCAAAGATCACACCGATGTCGGAAAACTTCTTCGAAGGCATAAGCGTTCAATTGAGCAGATTCGCCCGCGGGAACGAAGCGAAGAATGCCCGCCAACGCTCCCTCCCAAACATGTCACTTAATAGGTGACATCGCTCCCTTCCACCCTGGGCGGACTGCCATGGAGTACATGTCACCTATTAAGTGACATGTGGGCCGTTCGGAGGGTTGGCGGCGGACATCCCGCTGCCCGGTGCAAATGGGACGGCGGCGGGGCTTCGTCACATCCCAAAAACCTTGAGCACGCCATTCCATACCGTGGCCCAGAACCGGCCGGCCTTGGCGGCGGCGCCGGGTGTCGCGGTTTCCTGCAGAATAAAAATCCCGTGGCCGGCGAACAGGTCGTCGAACAGCGGGTTCATCCCGCGATAGTAACTCCAGAACGTTTCCGCGCGCACGGGACGGTAGCTGAGGTTGGGCGTGAAACCGATTGTCGCGTCCTGATTCGTCCGCCGCGCAAAGGGCGGACCCTCCGCCCGCTCGATGAGCTGCTCGGCCCGCACTCCGCGGCTGCCGGCGACGATCAACCGGCACGGGCCGACGAATTCAAAAAAACGAAACTGCCCTGTCACCCACGCCTGCCACCGGAAAAGCTGCCAGTGACGGCGGATCTCGAGCGGCCGGTCGCCGGATTGAATCACGCCGGCAAGAAAGCTCGGCCGCAAAATCAGCGCGCCGCCTTCCGGCACCTCCACCACCGCCAGCTCGATGTGCGGATCGCTCGCATTGGAGAGCGTGACGCGAAACTCGCCGCGGTCGCCCTGGTTTCTCAGCTCGACGAGCTCGATCAAACCGCAAGCGACGCTCGTGAACGGAATCCGCCAGTCGAGCACGAAGCGGGTGCTTTTTTTCACCCCTTCGTCGGAGGCCTGCAGAAACTTCTCCTTGATGCGCAGCACCTCGTTCGGAGTCAGCGTCGCTTCCACGGAAACATGGCTTTCGCCCACTTGCGGCAGCGCCACCGGTGTCGCGTTCACAAACCGGATCGGGCGCCCCCGGGCGATCAATCCAGCAACGCCAAAGTACATGATGAATGCCCACAGCGTCGGACCAAAAAAATAAGTGACGAGCGCCAGCACCACGTACCAGCCGGCCTCGCGCCATGCGGCGCGGAGGTAGTGGGCAACCTTCGATTTGCTCGCCTCGATGTCCACGATCTGCCGGCTCACCCGGGAAAGCTCGATCTCGAGCCCGTCCTTTTCCCAGCGCGTCTGGGTCAAGGTGCGGTGCAAATCCGCGACCTGGCCGAGCGCGCTGGTTTTTAACTGCTCCATTTTCTGCAGCTGTTCCCCGTTCGCTTTTTGTTGGGACGGATTCCCCCAGAGCCGGTCCCACCAGCTCTCCATATCACGGAGGAGATCGATCACCCGTTGCGCACGCTTCACGCGGTCCCGCTGCGTTTCGATTCCCGTCTGAAGGTCGACAAGTCGTTTTTCGATTTCCGTTTTTGCCGCAGTCAACTGGGCGCGCTTCAGCGTGAGCTCCTGGATCAGGGAGTCGCGGTTCACGTTGAAATCACCCTGTTCGCGCACGAACAGCCACAAGCCGTATGCCGCCAGCCCGAGCACCACGATCAAGGCGGCGGCGGCGAGCTTCTGGGCAAGCCACGCGCCGAGTTTGAGCAGAAACGAATACATCCCCCGCCACTGTGGGTCGAAGCCGGCCGAGTTCAATTGCCGTCGCACGCCCCGCGCCGCCTGCCGCCACGCTCCGCGACAAAGTAACCCAATAGGTTACTTTGTCAGCGGGACGGCTTTCGCCGGAGCCAACCCGAAACGCAAGGGAGCGGGCACCGCGGCCGCGCGCGCGGGACAATACCAGCATGTCCAAGATAATCATCTCCACCCTCTACGACTCGGACGTTTTTCGCATGGCGTGCCGGCAGTTCGACCAGGCCGCCGACGCCATCAATCTCCCCGAGGCGATTCGCGATCGCACGAAGCATCCCCGGCGGTGTCTCGCCGTGGCGCTGCCGATCAAGCGCGACGACGGCAGCGTTACCGTCTTTGAAGGCTACCGCGTGCAGCACAATCTTTCCACGGGGCCGTCGAAGGGAGGGATTCGTTTTCACCAGAGCGTGACGATCGGCGAAGTCGCGGCGCTTTCGATGTGGATGAGCTGGAAATGCTCCCTGGTCGGCCTGCCCTACGGCGGCGCGAAGGGCGGCGTGGCCGTCGATCCGAATCAACTCTCGCAAAATGAAGTCGAGCGGCTTGCCCGGCGCTACATGCAGGAGATGGTGGGTTTTCTCGGGCCGCATATCGACGTCGCCGCACCGGATGTCGGCACCAACGAGAAAATCATGGGCTGGATGATGGACACCTATTCGAACCATGTCGGCCGCAACGAGCCGGCGATCGTCACCGGCAAGCCGCTTTCGCTCGGCGGCTCGCAGGGCCGGCGCGAAGCCACGGGTGTCGGCGTTGCCCACCTCGTCAAAAAATATCTGGAGGACATGAAAATCCCCCTCCGCGAGGCCACGGTTGCGATCCAGGGCTTCGGCAACGTCGGCAGCGAAACCGCACTGGCCCTCGAGGCGGACGGCGCGAAGATCATCGCGATTTCCGACTACACCGGCGGCATCTACCACGCGAAGGGCATCGCCGTGAAGAAGGCCGTCACCTATCTCGCGAGCCAGCGCACGCTGCAGGATTTCGACGGCGGCGAACCGATCACCAACGAGACGCTGCTCGAGTTGCCCTGCACCGTCCTCATTCCCGCGGCGCTCGAGCGGGTCATCACCGAACAGAATGCGCCGAAGCTCCGGTGCCGGCTGCTGGCCGAGGCCGCCAACGGGCCGACGACCAACGAAGCAGACAAGATTCTCGAAAACCGGGGGGACATCGAATTGATCCCGGACGTGCTCTGTAACTCCGGTGGCGTGATCGTCTCCTATTTTGAATGGCTGCAGAACCTGCAAAATTTTTATTGGAGTCGCGACGAGGTCATTGCGAAGCTCCACGCCATTCTCGACAAGGCGAAGGACTCGGTGGAATACCAAATGCGGAAATTCAAATTCAGCCGCCGCCTCGCGGCGCTCACCCTCGGCATTCAGCGCGTGGCCGACGCGAAGCAAAGCCGTGGACTGTTCCCGTAACCCGTCACGCGTGAGCCGCCTGGTTTTCGCGTGGGTCGTTTTCCTCGCCGGCGCCGGAAGCGTCCGCGGCGGTGCCGTCGACACCGCGATTGTCGTCGCGATGAAACTGCCCGAGGCAAAAACCTACAGCTGGACCTCGACGGTTCAGGACGACGGACGGTTTTATGTGATCGACGGAAAAACCCAGCGCGACGGCTACACGCTGGTCAACATGCCCATGGTCTCGGCGATTCAGCGGAAGCTTGGCGCCACGCGTTCCGAAACGCACACCGCGATCTTCAAGGGCGACAGCCACTGCGTGATCGATTCGCCGGGAGGATGGAAGACGCCGGAGGAATTGGGCGCATCGCTCGAGGATCTCGCCCGTTCGCAAACGCGCGGGAGCCGGCGCCGCGGCGGTTCAGGATCCGGGATCGGCACCGTCACGTTGCCGCCGGGCAGCGGAATCCGGTACAGCAATCTTCAACTCAACATCAGCCATCCCCACGACGAGATTGGGCTCATCGTGGGTTCACACACGAGCATGCGGGCCGAATCCGACGGCGTGAGTGGAGACCTCTCGGAGGAAGGCGCGAAACTGCTGCTCGTTCATCCCGGTCAGAATGAAATCATGCCGCTGCGCGCGAGCGGCACCTTTCGCCTGTGGATCAAGGAGGGCGCGCTCGTGAAGTATGAAATCCAGCTCACCGGCACGATTGCGGTGGGTGCGGGCTCCAACCGCCGCGAAATCTCGCTGCGCCAGACCTCGAACACCTCGATCACGAAAATCAACCAGACCACCTTCGAGGTTCCCGAGGAAGCAAAGCGAAAGCTCGGTTGAGCCGCGTTTTCTGCCTTCGGCTCTAGGAGCGGCTTTACGCCGCGACTGGACTGCGGACATTGCACCAATCGCGGCGTAAAGCCGCTCCTACAGCTGGCGAAGGCGTCAGAGCAGGGCCAGCAATTCGTCGAGCGAGTAAATGAACGTGCCCGCCGCCGCCTGCACTTTTGGCCGCACGGTGTAGCGCCCGAAACCCACGAAGCGGTCGACGACCGGCTTCGCCTCGAGGTCGCTGACACCGTCGCCGATCATCACGGTTTCCACCGGTTGGAGTTCCTGCTTGAGCCGCACGATGATCTCGGGTTTTCCGCCGGAGCGCGTCGTCGGATATTTTTCGTCGAAACCGCGGTAGTTGCCCGCCGCATCGAAAAACAAATCGACCGCCTCGATGCGCCCGACACCGAGCACGGCGGCCAGCGGCGCGATCACCTGCCGGAAACCGCCGCTCAAGATCACAGGCGTCCAACCCCGCCGGACCAGCGTGGCGATTGTCCGCTGCGCGGTCGGCTCGATCGTGTCGACGTAGCGCTGGCCGATCGCCTCCACATCCGCGCGGTGCGGCTTGATGATTTCGAGCCGGCGGCCGAAGATGGCCTCGACCGGCAGTTTGCCGTTCATCGCGTCGTTGGTCATCGCCTCGACGCGGGCGAACACTTCCGGGCCCCGCGCGCGGCCGAGTTCGTCGACGCCCTCGATGGCGCTAAGCGTGCTGTCGCAGTCGAAACAAATGAGTTTGGTCTTGGTCACTGCGCGACACGCAAGACGGTGAAAGTGGCGCGGGCAATGCGTTTTCCCGCGCCACTTCAACCCGCGTCAGCTTTCCCCCAAGCGAAACACCACCGGCACCGACATGCGGAACCGCACGATCCTGCCCTCGCGTTTGCCGGGCTCGAACCGCCATTTCGACACGGCGCGCAACGAAGGCTCCTCGAAGAGGCGGTTCGTCGAGCGGGTCACGATTGGATTCACGACCGTCCCGCGTTCATCGACCAGAAATTCCACCACCACCTCGCCTTCGATTCCTTCATTGCGTGCGCCGAACGGATAATCGGGCGACACCCGCACGCGGGCGTTGGGCGGATTGTCGAGGCCCGTGGCGGGAACGATCCCATGTGGGTCGAACTTCAAGCTGTCTTCCGAACCCGTGCGGCCGCCGTACAGCAGCGGATCGATCCGTGAGTTGCGGAGATTCGTCGGTGGCTCGGGTGGTGCGCTGACGATCGCAATATCGTGAAGCTTCAACTCCCGCGGAGGATCATCGAGTGACAGGCGACTCATGTCCGGATCACCCAGCCGGCAGCCGCTCATGGCGGCCTCAATCACGTCCGGCTTCTCGATCTCCACCTCGATCGGAGGAGGAAGCGGGTCGGCTTTGGCGGTTGTTCTGCCCTTCACCACGGAAGGCGAGGAATGAAAGCCGAACAGCAAGGTGGCGTGCACGGCGACGGCCACGGCGATGGGAACGGTGAAGCGGTTTTTCATGGGAGTTTTGGGTTGGGGTACAGGAAGGAAACGCTCGAAACCGTCATTTCTTAGGATGCAGATTGATTCCGGACCGGCTTTGCGGTTTGTCCCGGCGATGCGATTGCTCGTTCTGTTCTGCACGTTTTGCGCCGCGGCGTTTGGCGGAATGCCACCGGCGCTGGAGGCAGCCTTGCGCGACTTCCGCGCGGATGGGCCGCCGGGCTGGTCGTTTGTCCAGACCTCGACCGCGGGGACGGAAAGTCTCGCCGAGCGTTTCGACGCCGCGAAACCCGAGTTCGAACGCTGGACGCTTCTGGCGAAAAACGGTCGCGCTCCCACCGCGGACGAGGAACGCGACTATCGCGAAAAACAAACCCGCCGGTCCCGCGGGGGCACCGCACCGCGCATCACGGAGTCGCTCGATCCGGCAACTGTTGAAGTGGTCTCGGAAACCGAGGAGCAACTGGTCTGCCGCTGCCGGTTGAAAAAGGGCGAGGCGGGTGACAAGACCGCGGAGTTCATCCGGGTCACCCTTTCGCTGCACAAACCCACGCAAACCATCGAAACCTTCGAACTGGGCAGCATGGCCCCGTTTTCACCGACCCTGGGCATCAAGCTCGCCGAAATGAAGACGGTGATGAGCTTCAGCCGGGCGGAGGCGGGGCGCCCGAGCCTGCTCCTTCGCGTGACGACCCGGCTGCGGGGGCGGGCGTTTTGGTTCAAGTCGCTCGATCAGGACCTGATGGTCGTGTTTTCGGATCACGCTAAAATCTTAAGCAAACGGTAAAATAACGGGTTTTCGCAGAGGCGGACGACCATGGTTCTGGCAGCGGCCGCGGCGATGGTTGTGACTTGCCCACAGCCTTCGATTCCGAATCCTCAGCGACCTACCCGCTTCTTGATCCCCGCGCGCAAATTTTCGTCCCCGGTTCGCGATGATCAGCCGTCCTCGTTTGCCGGGGCGGTCCTCGCGGCATTTTATTCTCATGCTGAAGCTTAAGCGTTTGCCCCTCCGGTGGCAGCTCACGCTGCTGATCACGCTGATTTCCTCGACGCTGCTGGCGGCGGCCTTTGCCAGTTACTTTTTCATGGAGGTGCTGAATCTCCGTGAACAGGTCGCAGTCGATTCCTACACGACTGAGCGGCTCATGATGAAGCAGATCCATGCGACGTTGCGTCAGGATCCCGACGCGATGCAACCCGCCCTGGATCTTCAAAAAAAGACCCCGTTCGACCTGAAAAATTCCCTGAGCAACACCGGTTCGATTGTCGCCGCGGCGGTTTTCACCCGCGATGAACGGGAGCGTATCGTCGAAAGCTACAACCGCGCAAATGCGTGGGAGCCAATTCCCCGGCCCTCGACGTACATGGGAAACTTCTCGACCGACGCAGTGATAATCTTCCGTCCGATCGGCCCGCCCGACAAACCGGTCGGCACTTTCTACCTGAAAGCAAAAGCGAGCCCCGAGCAGCGCGCGCGGCTCCTCAAGCCGATCCCGGGGATGATTCTCCTGTTTCTCGCCTCGGTCGCTGCCTCGATTGTCATCGCCCGTTTCCTGCAGGCCGGCATCTCCGAGCCGATCGTGAAACTCTCGGAGCTCGCGCGGCGGGTCGCCCGCGAGGGCGACTACACGGTGCGCGCCGACATCAAGGGCGGCGGCGAGACGGCGGTGCTGGTCGAGGCGTTCAACACGATGCTCACCACGATCCAGCAGCGTGACGCCGATCTCCTCGTGGCGAAAAATGCCGCGGTCGAAGCCCGCGAGCGCCTCGCCGAAATCAACGCGATGCTCGAGGAATCGAATCGCACGCTCGAACGCAAAGTCGCCGAGCGCACCATCGACCTGCACAAGGCGACCGTCGCGGCGCGCGACGCAAACCAGGCGAAGAGCGCGTTCCTCGCGAAGATGAGCCACGAGCTCCGCACCCCGATGAACGCGATCATCGGCTACTCGGAAATTCTCGTCGAGGACGCCACCGACCGCGGCGACGACGGGGCGATCGCCGACCTGCGGAAAATTCTCAGCGCCGCCCGCCACCTGCTGGGCCTCATCAACGACGTGCTCGATCTCTCCAAGATCGAGGCGGGCAAGATGGATCTTTATCTCGAGTCGTTCGATATCACCCGGATCGTGCAGGAGGTGGTCTCGACCGCCCAACCGCTGATCGACCGCAACAGCAACCGGGTCGTCGTGGAGTGCCCGGCGGACATCGGTGTGATGCACGCCGACGCCACCAAGCTCCGGCAGATTCTCCTCAATCTCGTTAGCAACGCCTCGAAGTTCACGGAGAAGGGCCAGATTCGAATCCAGGCCAGCCGCGAAAAAAAGCCCGAGGGCGAGAGCATCGTCGTACGCGTCAACGACAGCGGCATCGGCATGACGCCCGAGCAGATGACGCGGCTCTTCCAGGCCTTTTCCCAAGCCGATCATTCCACGTCCGCGAAATACGGCGGAACCGGCCTCGGCCTCGCCATTTCCCGCCAGTTTGCCCGGCTCATGGGCGGAGACATCACGGTGGAAAGCGCGGCGGGCAAAGGCTCGACCTTCACCGTGCGTCTGCCGGCGCGCGTCGTGGCGGAAGGTACCACGCCCCCGCCCTCGTTGCTCAAGGAAACGCCGCTCGATCTCCCGCCGCTGCCTCCCCTGGAGGCCGTCAAGCCTCCATCGACCAACACCGTCCCGGGATTGCCGTCCACGACTCCGCGCGGACGCCTGTTGATCATCGACGACGACGAGAAGGTTCACGCGATGCTGCAGAGCCTGCTCACGCACGAAAATTACAGCGTGAAGTGCGCCCGCTCCGGGGCGGAGGGCCTTGCCCTGGCCGAGGAATTTCATCCTCACGTGGTGGTGCTCGACATCCTCCTGCCGCAGATCGACGGACGCGACGCACTCGACCGGCTCAAGGAAAGCCCCGCGCTTTCGAACACCCCCATCATCCTGCTCACGATGACCGAAAACGGCGAAATGGGCTTCGCCCTCAGCGCCACCGACTATCTCAGCAAGCCGGTCGTCGGTTCGAATCTCCTGCCGATCATTCAAAAGATCAGCGCACTCCGCACCCAGATCCCGATCATGGTGGTCGAGGACAACGCCGCGGTGCGCGAAATGATCGTCCGCCTGCTCGACCGCGAAGGCTGGCCGGCGATCGAGGCGGAAAACGGCCGCGTCGCACTCGAGCTGCTGAAGGAACACACGCCCTCGGTCGTCCTGCTCGATTTGCTCATGCCCGAGCTCGACGGTTTTTCCGTGCTGCGCGAAATGCGGGCCAATCCCGCGTGGCGCGACATCCCCGTGGTCGTGCTCACTTCGCTGGATCTCACCGCGGAAGTTCGCCGCTTCCTCGAACAACAGGCCGAACGCGTCCTGCAAAAGGGCCGCTACACCCGCGACGAACTGCTGCAGGAAGTTCGCGAATCGGTGAACGAGTTCATGCGCCGCCGCAGCAAGAGCACCGCTCCTTTCAGCTCGTAATGCACCGCGACCCGACGTCCCTTCTTCTTCCCAAACTTTAAGCCCGCATCCCCCATGGCCAAACTGTTGCTCGTTGAAGATAATGAAATGAACCGCGACATGCTCGCGCGTCGCCTGGAAAAACGCGGCTTCCAGCTGGTCATCGCAACGGACGGACTCGCCGGGATTGAAATGGCGCGGAAGGAACTCCCCGATTTGATCCTGATGGACATGAGCTTGCCGGGGCTCGACGGCTGGCAGGCAAGCCGCCAGCTGAAGTCGGACAACGCCACCGCCCGCATTCCGATCATTGCCCTCACCGCGCACGCGATGGCGGAAGACCGGGAAAAGGCGATGGCGGCAGGCTGCGACGAATACGAAACGAAGCCCGTCGAGCTCACGAGTCTGCTCGGCAAAATCCAGGCTCTTCTCGCGAAGCCGCCCGCATGACCGGAAACCCCACAGGCGGCTCAACCAGTTCGGTCGGCGGCGCCACCGCAAGCCGCTCCCCGCACACCCCGCCCAAGGGCGTCGATGAAGAAGCGTTGAAACGCCTTCGTCACGATCTCCGGACCCCGCTCAACCAGATCATCGGCTACACGGAAATGCTGGTGGAGACCGCCGGCGAAAGCGCACCCGCGGCCCTGACCGAGGACCTGCAACGGCTGAACGCCTCGGGCAGCCAGATTCTCGCGATTCTCAACGAGGGGCTCGCCCCGTGGAAATTCGAGGCCGGAAAGGTCGACCTCGTCGGGTTGCGTCGCAGCCTGCTCGGCCTGCTCACGAGCGTCCTCGGTTACCGCGATCTTTGTGAAGAGACGGCGCGGGCCCACGGCCTCGAGGAAGCAGTGTCGGACCTCGAAAAAATCGGGCAGGCGGCGCGTCACCTGCGCATGATGCTCGACCAGGATTCGTTCACCGAGCGTTACGCCCTCGGCGCGCCGATCGCGAGCAACCCGACTTCCGGATCGCCCGTCCTGTTTCCCGGCTCGCGCACGCCGATCCTCGATCCGACGGTGACCGTTCCCGCCGCGGGACATTTGCTGGTCGTCGACGACGAGCCCCTCAATCGCGAGATGCTGATGCGCCGGCTCAAGCGCATGGGCTTCACCGCCACGGGCGCGGAAAACGGTCTCCTCGCCCTCGAGCAACTGACGAAGGAAACGTTCGACCTCGTCCTGCTGGATATTCTCATGCCCGAGCTCGATGGGTTCAAAACGCTCGAGCGGCTGAAGGCGGACGAAAAACTCCGCCACCTGCCCGTTATCATGCTCACCGCGCTCGACGAAGCGTCCAGCACCGTGCGCTGCATCGAGGCGGGCGCGGAAGATTACGTCCCGAAACCCTTCAACCCGGTTATTCTTCGCGCCCGCATCACCGCCGCGCTGGAGCGAAAGCGCCTCCGCGACCAGGAACGCGCCTACCTGGCCGAGATCCAGGCCGAACGTGCCAAGTCGGAGCGGCTGCTCCTGAACATTCTGCCCAAGGCGATCGGCGACCGGCTGAAGGCCGGTGAGCAAACCATCGTCGATGCCGTCGTCGAGGCGACCGTCATGTTTGCCGACATCGTGAATTTCACCGGCATCGCCGCGAAGCTCACGCCCGAGCAGACCGTGGCCTGGCTGAACGAGATTTTCTCCGACTTCGATCACCTCGTGGAACGCCACGGTGTCGAGAAGGTGAAGACCGTCGGCGATTCCTACATGGTGGTTGGCGGCGTGCCGCTCCCGATTCCGGATCACGCCGTGCGTTGCGCCGACATGGCGATGGCGATGATCGAGAGCATGCAGGTTTTCAACCAGCGCAACGGCCTCGCCTGGCAGATTCGCATCGGCATGCATACGGGCCCGCTGGTGGCGGGAATCATCGGATCGAAGAAATTCGCCTACGACCTCTGGGGCGACACGGTCAACATCGCGAGCCGCCTCGAATCCCACGGCGAGCCCGGGATGATCCAAGTCTCGCAAGCGACCGCCGACCTGCTGACGCCCCTTTTCGTCATCGAACCGCGCGGGCACCTCGCGCTCAAAAACCGCGGAAAGATGACCGCCTATGCGCTTATCTCCCGCCACAAACCGCTTTGCGCGGTGAAATCATCCGCCGCGGTCGCGTCCTCTCCCGGCACGACCCGCTCTTAATCCCGCAAGCCATGCGGGCGCGTCAAACGCTCACCGCGACCGGTCGATCTCGCGACGTGCCGGCGGTGGCATCGGCCGGCGCGCCAAATAAAAACCGGTCTGCCCGGGGGACAGACCGGTGAGAAGCTGCTGCCGCAGCCCGTAAAATTAAAGCGGAGCCGATGGGGCCTGGCCCTGCGGCGCGGATTGCGATGGGCCGTTCTGCGGGGTTTGCCCCGCGCTGCCCCCAGGCATCACGCCCTCCTGCCGGGCGGTTTCGCTCGCGACGTCTTTGGCGCGCTCTGCGACGGCGCCAGCTTTCTGACGCAACCGCTCGAGGGACAGGCCCTGAGCTTCGGCTTCACTCCTGATCGCTGTGCCGGCCGCATTGACGACTCGTTTGCCCTTCTGGAGCACCTCCTGCCCCGCCTGTCTTGTCCGCTGCCGGAGACGATCCATCGACGGACCGGCCAGCCGGTTGACTTTCTCGGGCGTCGGCAGCGCGAGACCCACCGCCAATCCCACGGCAAGGCAACCCAGCCCGACGCCAAGGGGATGTTCATCCGCCGCAGTGACCACGCGGTCACGCGTCGCCTCATACGCGTGCTGCGTACTTTCGCGCGCCCGGTGGGCGAGGTCGCGCGCACGATCGCCCGCCGCCGAGAGCTTTTGTTTAACGGGGCGCGACACCTCGGCGATTTTCTCCCTCGCCTGCTCCATCTTGTTACCGAGGACTCCAGCCGGGGCGTTTTCGATTCCGCCACCGCCCACCGTGAATCCCGTTTCCTCCGTCTCGCTCAAGCTGTGTTCGGAAACGGAAGCCGCGGGATAGTCCAACGGCTCATCATAACCCGCGTCCGGATCGTAAAGGGTCCGGCGGCCAGCCGCGCCGTAGTCCTCGTCCGGCGTGTAATCGTATTCCATCCGCCCGCCCTCGCCGCGGCGACGGCTGCTCGCATACACCATCCACACCACGCCTGCTCCAATGAGGAGGGCCGGCATCGGATTGGATTTCACGGTGTCGGCAACTGCGTGAGCCGCCGAACCCGCGGAGTGTGAAATTTTTTCACGCAGCCGGGAGACTTTGCCCTCCGAACCGCTGTCGCGGCGAAAGAATCCGACGATCTCATCCAGGAGGTGCCGCCCTTGCAGGCGTTCACCCAAGGCATCGATCGTGGTGTCCATCTGCCGGCGGGTCGTATCGATATCGGACCGAATCGTCTCGGTCCTGTTTTCAAGTTTTTGATTCATGGGAGTGTTGGATTTTGTTTTGAACCCAGCGCGTGTTCGTTTTCAGCGATTCGATCGTGCGCTTTGGCGTGAGTGCGTCCCGCGACAGTCCGCGTTTGGCTCTCGCGAACATCACCCAACCGATAAATGCCACGATCAGGCCGACAAAACTGGGCGCGAGCCACGGAGCGACATCCGGTCCGACGCCGACCCGCACCAGCCACACGGTCGCAAGCTGGGCCAGGCCGAATAGCATTACCGTCAGGCCGGCGTACGCCACCAGCGCGCCGATGCTGAGCGAAAGCGTATTCCGGCCAAACTCGGCCGCGTTTTCGCTGAGCTCGGCTTTGGCCAGGGCGACTTCCTGCCGAAGCAGCGTGGATGATCCGTCCCGCAAATTTTGCAAAAGGCTGACGATCGAATTCGGTTGGGATTCCACGCTCATAATGCGCCCTCCGGTTCCAGACCGAGATCGGACGCCGTCCGGGGATCGTTCTGCGCGTAGGTCGGATCGCGGCGCGGGTTTTCTGAACGATAACGTTCGTCGTCGGATTCAGATTCCCCGTTGGTCTCCAAGCCGCCGCCCGATGCCTTCAGGATATTGCCGAGCACCAGCCCCGCGACAAAGAGGCCGCCAAAAAATGCCACCGGGTGGCGGCGCGCCAGATTTTCCGCGTCCGCCCGGAGCGCGCCAAAATCCCGGTTGCGGACATAGTCCGCCACACTTTCGAGGCGATCTGCCGCGCGATGGGTAAGCCAGGCGATATTCGGATCTTTTTCCTCCAGCGATTTCGCGGAGTCGTGGATGGCCGAGCCATAGTTGCCGATCCGGTCGGCGGTCTGGGTTTTTTTGTCGGCGGCAAGTCTGCCCGCCTCCTCCTTCGCCCGCGCAAACGATGCGCTGGCGCTTTGCCTGATTTCTGCCGCGGTTTCGCGGGCGGCGCCGGCTAGCTTTTGCTTCGCTCCGGCCCCGGTGGGATTCGCCGTACCTTCCTGGGGTTCATCGGCGGCTGTTGATGGTCTTTCGGAAACATTGGATGAGTGCATATTCGCGTGTTCTCCTGAAGTGCCTGACATTTCCCACGGATTTCGGTTCACCCACTTCGAGAGCAACGCGCATACCACGGCCTTTTTCCCGCGGGTTTCCGGCGCTAAGCGATTGCCCGGGAAGCGGGAAAAAAATATCGCCGCCCACGGCGTCATGGCACCGGCATTACTACGCCGATTGCAAATTGCGGAGACCATCCCGCATGGGACCGCAAAGTGCATCCGCGAAACTCGTGCAGCACTCCGACGAGCCGGAGCTACCTGCAATCCGTCTTCAAACCGCCGGCCCGGCGACCCACTTGAAGATCGTCGTGCTCAAAGGAGGGAGGGTTACCGCGATCGATTGGCTGAAGCCGTCGTACGGCAAATCCTCGGTCGTGCGTCCGCCATCGTTTCCCAAGCCGGTGCCGCCATAAAACTCGCTGTTCGTGTTCAGAACTTCCTTCCAGAAACCCTGCCGGGGAACGCCGATGCGGTAGCTGCGGGTCGCTCCCGAGAAATGCCCGACGACGGCGAACAACGTCTGTTCGAAGACGTCGGCACGCAGAAACGCGAGGACGCTGGCATCCGCATCCTGACATGAGAGCCAGCGGAAACCTTGGGGGTTGAAATCGTTCTGGCTGAGGACGGGCTCGCTGGTGTAAAGCCGGTTGAGATCCCGAACCAGCAGGCGGACGCCTTCGTGATCGGTGTACTGGCAGAGATGCCAGTCGAGGCTGGCGTCAAAATTCCACTCGCGCGACTGCGCGAACTCGCTGCCCATGAAGAGCAGTTTTTTTCCCGGCCACGTCCACATGTGGGCGTAGAGGGAGCGGAGGTTCGCCGCTTTTTCGGGAATGTGCCATGCGCCCATCTTGAAGAGGAGCGATCCCTTGCCGTGCACGACTTCATCGTGCGACAGCACGCTCACGAAGTTTTCGGAATACTGGTAGAGCATCGCGAACGTGAGATCGTTCTGGTGCCACTTGCGATGGATCGGCTCCTTCTGGAAATAACGCAGCGTGTCGTTCATCCACCCCATGTTCCACTTGTAGTCGAAACCGAGCCCGCCGTCCTTGGTGGGCTTGCTGACGCCGGCAAACGAGGTGCTTTCCTCGGCGAGCATCGCGACACCGGGATAATACTGGTGCACGAGATCGTTCACCTGCCGGAGGAAGGCGATCGCCTCGAGGTTTTCCCGGCCGCCGTACTTGTTTGGGATCCACTGTCCTTCCTGGCGGGAGTAATCGAGGTACAGCATTGAGGCCACGGCGTCGACGCGCAGGCCGTCGAGGTGATAGCGGTCCATCCATGCCAGCGCGTTGGCGACGAGGAAGCAGCGCACTTCGTTGCGCCCGTAGTTGAAGATGAGCGTCCCCCAATCCATGTGCGCGCCCTGCCGCGGATCGGCGTGCTCGTAGAGATGCGTGCCGTCGAACTCGGCCAGAGCAAAACTGTCGCGTGGAAAATGCGCCGGCACCCAGTCGAGAATCACCCCGATGTTGCGCTGATGCAGATAGTCGACGAACCACGCAAAATCCTCCGGCGTTCCAAAACGGTGCGTCGGCGCGTAGAAGCCCGTCACCTGATAGCCCCACGATCCCGGGAACGGATGCTCCGCGATGGGCATGATCTCGATGTGGGTGAAACCCATCTCCGTCACGTATTCGGCGAGTTGCTCAGCCAGCTCGCGGTAGGTCAGCGGGCGGTCGGCGTCCTCGGGTTTGCGCTTCCACGACGCGAGATGCACCTCGTAGACCGACATCGGGCGGTCGAGCCGCGCGGCCGACTCGCGCCGGCGCTCGATCCACGCGGCGTCGTTCCAGGTGAATTTGCGCGGATTGAAAACAATCGCGGCGTTGTTCGGCGGCGGCTCGAAATACGTGCCGTAGGGGTCGGTCTTCAGACGGATGTGCCCGCGTTGGTCGCGAATTTCAAATTTGTAGAGCTCGCCCTCGCCGAGCCCGGGCACGAACAATTCCCATACGCCGGAGGCGCCCAAGGGACGCATCGGGTGGTAGCGCCCGTCCCACGAATTGAAATTTCCAACCAGGGACACGCGCGCCGCCGCCGGAGCCCAGACCGCGAACGACACTCCGGGCACGCCATCGATCGTGCGCAGATGCGCGCCGAGTTTCTCGTAGATGCGGTGCTCGTTGCCTTCGTTGAACAGAAACAAATCCTGATCACTCAGCGTCGGAAGAAAGGCATAGGGATCAAAAAACTGCCGGATCTCGCCACGATGCGTGACGCGCAACTGATAGCGGAAGACCTCGGAACGTTTGGGGATGAACACCTCGAACAAGCCCTGGGGCGCCAGCCGGGTCATCGGTTTCGCCTCGCCATCGGCGAGGTCGATGACGGCACAGCTCTCCGCGCCGCTCACCAGCGCTCTCACGACCACACCCGCCGAACCCTTCCGATTAATGGGATGCATGCCGAGAACGCTGTGAGGCGAGGCATGCTGTGCGCCGAGGAGGGAAACGAGGTCGCTTTGAGAAAGGATCACGCGGAGGAGATTAGGTCTGACCCACGCTGGCGGATGCGGTTCAGCGCGTCTAGCAGCGAATCAAGCCGCCGGGCGATCCGCTTCTCCGCGACGCCTGGGTTGTTCCACCTTCCCTGACGACCTCCGTTCCGAGGCTTGCTTGCGTCCGACCCGCTGACTTTGCTGCGCGGCGTGATTCGCCGTCTCTTTCTTATTTCCCTTTTCCCGCTCTGCGTTGCGGGAGTGAACGCGCAGTCGCTGCGTCCGGAAATTATCACCAACCCTGACTCCGTCACCTCGGTGGACCAGCGCACCGGCGAAACGGTGATCACGAACGGTGCGAAGATTATCTACGGCGACATGCTGCTGACCGCCGACGAGATTCGCTACAACATCCGCACCAACCAGGCCGTCGCGATCGGCCACGTCACTTTCACGCAGGGCAAGCGCCGTCTCCTCGCCGACAAACTCACCTACACTCTGCGCGACGGCACCTACTCCGCCGAAAGCATGCGCTTCGGCGATTATCCGATCTACGGAACGGGCGTCACCGCATCGGGCACCAAGGAACAGATCACGCTCAACCAGGCGACCATCTCATACCGCGAGCCCGGACCCTGGCAGCCCACGGTCAGCGCGAAACAAATCACCTATGGGCCCGGCGACCATGTGAGCGCCGAGTCGGCCCAGCTGGGCATCGGTGGAGCGCGACCGGTGCCGTTCCCGAAATTCCAGCATCGCGTCCATGAACCGCTCCTGCCCTACGTGCGTCTCGCCGCGGGTTTCCGCCGCTCACTCGGCGCCTATGCCGATGCGGGCGTCCGCATTCCGGTGCGCGAGGGGCTGAAGCTGGGCGGCGACATCGGCTACTTTACCGAGCGCGGGCTGATGGTGGGCCCGTCGGGCCAGTATGAAAACGTCCGCGGCGGCCGCGATCTCCACGGCCATTTCCGTTCCGGATTCATCAACGATCACGGCGACAAGCTCACCGACGTGCTCGGCCGTCCCGTCGGCGAAAGTCGCGGCTTCGTCGAATGGGAGCATCAACAGCAGATCGACGAACACCTCACCTTCAACGGCCAGCTCAACTATTGGAAGGACTCCGCCATCGTGCGCGACTTCCGTCCCGATGCGTTTTTCACCGTGCAGGAGCCGGACACGTTCCTCGAATCGGTCTACACGGGAAACAACTACTTCGTTTCCGCCTTCGCCCGGTTTCAGCCAAATTCATTCCAAGCCGTGCAGGAGCGGCTCCCCGAAATACGCTTCGATTTGCTGCCGTTCGCGATTGGCAACGGCTTCTACCAGCAATTCAACGCCAGCGCGGTCCGCCTGCGCGAAGATCCCCCGCTCGGCGGACCCTCGCTTCGCACCGATCGTCTCGACGCCTACTACGCGCTCATGCGGCCGTTCACGCCGCGCGATTGGTTTAGTTTCACGCCGGTCGCGGGCGGACGCGTCACTCACTACGCCAACACCACCGGCGCCATCCGTCCGGGCAACTACACCCGCGTCCTCGGCGAGGTGGGCTTCGACGCCGCGCTGCGCGCCAGCGCGACGTTTAACTACCAGAACGCGGTCTGGAAAATCAACGGCCTCCGCCACCTCGTCACACCGCGGGTAAGTTATCGTTACACTCCCAACGCGGACCGCGGCTCGCGCTACATCCCGATGATCGACCGGCGCCAGGCGTTCACCACGTATCTCCCCACCCTCGGCCTGGGTGCGACGCGCAACATCGATGATCTGCGCCCCACGAACATCCTTCGCGTCGGCATCGACAACGTGCTTCAGACGCGCGACCCGGTTTACGGCTCGCGCGATCTGCTGATCCTCAATCTCGCGGGCGATTTCCGCTTCAAGCGCGATGTGGGCGACCGCGAGTTTTCCGAGCTGCACACCGAGGCGCTGCTCATGCCGACGCACTGGCTGCAATTCGACGCCTACACCAGCTACACGCTCCAGACCGCCGAGTTTCGGGAGTTCAACTCCGGGCTCACGATCCACGACGGGGAAGCCTGGTCGCTGCGCTTCGCGAATAATTTTCTCCGCGGCGAAATCGAGGACTACCACGTCGAGGCCCGCGTCCGGCTCAACGAGATCTTCGAGGCCGAGGGCCGTCTGCATTACGATGCGCGCAAACGCCGCTTCAACCAGCAGTCCTACGGCATCTCGCAAAATCTGGGAAACATCTGGCGCATCTCCTACGTCGCGACGTTTTATTCGGGACGCCAGCGCGAGAGCAATTTCGGCTTCAACGTGCAATTCGACACGCTCGGTTTCTGATGCGCGCCGCGCTTGCATGAGTCTCGTCGGCAGCCAGCAAAAAGTTTTCCTGCGCCTCATCGCAGCCCTGCGTCCCCACTGGCGGCGCGATCCGGGCCTGCCCACGCGCATCCAGGAACTTTTCGCGACGAACCGCTCGTTCGGTTCGCGCGACCGCCGGCTTTACCGGGAGCTGATCTACACCACGCTGCGATTTCTTCCCTGGGTTGAACCGCTGCTCGACAGCGATCCCACTCGCGCCACGCAGAGGGTGGCGTGGCTCGCGGCCGACCTCCCTGCTACCCGCGCCTTTCGCGCCGCCTCCTGTGTCGACTGGCCGGCCAGTCCCGCGACCGTCGCCGCCAAGGCCGCCCACCTCGGCACCAAGACGGAGGATCTTCTCCCCGACTGGGTCGGCCGGCACTGTGCCGAAGCGATCGCGTCGCCCGACCTCGACGCCCTGCACACCCGCGCTGTGCTCTGGCTGCGCCTTCAGAATCCCGCCGACGCGCGAACGCTCGACGAGTTCACCGCGCAGGGCTGGCAGTGGAAACGCTCCGCCATTTTGCCCGGCGCCGTTCAACTGCTGGCCGAAGCCGACGTCACGAAGACGACCGCCTTCCAGCAGGGCTGGTTTGAAGTGCAGGACCTCGGCTCGCAGCTGATCCTTGCCACCGCCGGGATCGCGCCCGGTGGCCGATGGCTCGACGCCTGTGCCGGCGCCGGTGGAAAGACCCTCCAGCTTGCCACGCTCCTTGGCCCCGGCGGAGCCATCGATGCGCACGACGTTCGACCGCAGGCCCTGCGCGAACTCACGATCCGCGCGACGCGCGCCCAGGTGAAAAACATCCGGGTGCTCGAGTCGGATCCGACGGCGACCTACGACGGCGTGCTGGTCGACGCACCGTGCAGCGGTTCGGGTACGTGGCGGCGTTCGCCGCACCTCAAATGGACAACCACTCCCGCGCAAATCGCCGCTGCCGGGGAAAAGCAGCGCGAGCTGCTCGCACGATTTGCCGCCTTCGTGCGACCGGGCGGACAGCTGATCTACGCGACCTGCTCGCTGAGCCGGATGGAAAACGAGGAAGTGTCCGCCGCCTTCCTTGCGGCGAATCCGGGGTTCGAACCCGTCCCGCCGGCGAACACGTTCAACGCCAAAGTCCGCCCGGTCGGGCTCGCGATTCTGCCCGCGCAGCACAACACGGACGGTTTCTACGTCGCTTCCTTCCGCCGCAAAGCCTGAGTGGGGCGGCAGCGAAACCCGTTGGGAATTTCCCTTGCCGCGCTGCACCCGCCCGCAACGATTTCGCCAACGTGGTTCCCGACTCCGACTATCGCATCAAGCTTCAGGTCTTCGAAGGCCCGCTCGATCTGCTGCTTTTCCTCATCCGGAAAAACGAGCTCGATATCTACGACATCCCGATCGAGTCGGTCACCCGCCAGTACGTCGATGCGTTGCGCGCGATGCAGCAGCTCGATCTTGACCTGGCCGGCGAGTTTTTCGTCATGGCGGCGACGCTGATGGAAATCAAAAGCCGCATGCTCCTTCCCAAGGGACAGCACGCGATCGATCCGAATTCCGAGGAAGACGAGATGGACCCGCGCTGGGAGCTCGTGCACCAGCTGCTCCAGTATAAAAAATTCAAGGAAGCCGCCGCCACCTTGGGCGAACTCGCCGCGACGCGGCGGGACTTGATGGACCGCTACGTGTCCGCGCTCTCCGGCGATCCGCTCGACCGTCCGCTGAAGGGCGTCGGCCGGATCGAACTCTGGAACGCGTTCAACCAGGTCCTCCGCCGGCTCGCGGAAAAACTCGTGGTCGGCGAAATCCACGACGAGCAAGTCACCGTGGCCGACCAGATGGAATGGCTGCTGCACCGGACCAAGACGGAAAAGACACTGGTGTTCTCCAAACTTTTTGAGGGATCCGTGACCTTGCGCCGGCTGGTCGCGACGTTTCTTGCCGTGCTCGAGCTCACGCGACTCAAACAACTGCGCCTCCGGCAGGACGAGGCGTTCACGGACATCGTGATCAGCGCGGTGGAGGAAAACCCACTTGAAAGCGTGACGATCCCCAGCACGGTGAACGCGTGAGCAAAAAGAAGAAAAAGCCCAAGGTCGCCGGCCTGCTCGGGGTCGGTCTCGACAACGAGGACGGCCACAAGCGCGTCACGACCGGCGAGCAGTTCGCGATTTTGGGTGGCTCGGCGGAGACGCACGAGAAGATGACCGAAACGGTTGTGAAGACTTTCGAAGAGCTGAAGTCCCGCGGAAAACACATCCAGGAAGTCGGCCGGCGGGAACTTGCTGACATTCTCCACAAGTCCACCCCGCAATGAGCGATTTGCTTCCCGCCAAAACTTAACTCCCTTCCCCCTCATATCATCATGTCCGACAAAATCGCGAACCTCACCACCGACACCTTCAAACCGGCGGTCACCGCCTCCACCACCCCTGTGCTGGTGGATTTCTGGGCGCCCTGGTGCGGGCCTTGCAAAGCGATCGCGCCGATCCTCGAGGAGCTCGCCAACGAGATGGATGGCCAGGTGAAAATCACGAAGGTCAATATCGACGAAAATGACGCGATCGGCGCCGAGTACGGCATCCGCGCGATCCCGACCATGCTTCTGTTCAAGGGTGGCAAGGTCGTCGACACCATCGTCGGCATGATGCCGAAAGCGGCGCTGAAGGCGAAGCTCGCTGCCCAGCTCTGAGGCTGGGTCCGTAGCAGCCGAGGTAACGCGGCCGTGCGGGAACGTCGCGCTATCCAGCCTCGTCACCTCGGCGGCTGCATCCAGGCGAAAAGGATAGGTTTGAGACCTGGTTATTTTGCAAGTGCGACGCCCGCGGAGAAAAGCACGGCGTAGAGCGCGAGAAATTTTCCCGTGTCGCCGAGCAGCGCGATCAGCTCGGCGGGCGTTTTGCTTTCGCGCAACCGCCGGACATGCCGCCAGGCCAGCGGCGCGAGCAGCAAGGGAAGCAACACCGTCCACCGCTGCCCACCCGCGATCAGTCCAAACGGGATCAGCAGCGCCAGAATCAGCGACACAGCAAACTGCGCCCGCGCGAACCCGCGGCCAAAGCGAACCACGAGCGTGCGTTTTCCCGCCGCCGCGTCCGTCTCGACGTCGCGATAATTGTTCACGACAAGAATATTCGCCGCGAGCGCCCCGATGCCCGTCGCCGCCAGCACCGCGTCAAACGTGACGCTGCCGGCCTGCACAAAGTAGGTCGTACAAACCGCGACCAGCCCGAAGAACAGAAAAACGAAAATATCCCCGAGCCCCAGATATCCCAGGGGGCAAGGCCCGCCGGTATAAGCGGCGCCGCACACGATGCTCGCGATTCCCACCGCCAGCAGCCAAGGGCCGCCCCACGCCAGCAATCCGAGCCCGACCAGGAATGCGGCGAGAAACACCGTCCCCATCGCCCGCTTCATCACCAGCGGTGAAACCAGTCCGGCGGCGACGGCCCGCTGCGGTCCGACCCGCGCGGCGGTGTCGGCGCCCTTGATGAAGTCGTAGTAGTCGTTGGCGAAGTTCGTGCCGATTTGCACCAGCAGCGCAAAGCCCAGACAGAGAACCACTGCGCCCGCCGAGAAAACTCCGTCACGCCACGCGAGCGCAGCGCCGACCAAAACCGGCGCCACGGCGGCCGGTAGAGTCCGGGGACGCGCAGCCCCGAACCAAATTTGAAAACGGGAAGGAGTCATGCTGCGTCCGGCAGAGGGTGCGCGAAACGAGCGCAGCGTTTCTGCTGCATCACTTGATGGCGAAGCCCGTGAACTGCGCAGGCCGCTGATCGGCGCTGCGTTCGGTTTTCCGGACGTAGCCATGCATCCGCTCCTGTACCGCGGCGACAAACGCCTCAATCTCGGCCGCCCCGCCCTCGACCTCGAGCCGGACCCGGCCGTCGGCGAGGTTGCCCACAAAACCGGCGACCTCGAACTCCTTCGCCACCTGCAACGTCGTGTAGCGAAAACCGACGCCCTGCACGCGGCCGGAAAAAAACACGGTTTCATGATGCACATCTGCCATCGGTGGCGAACGCTACGCGGGCCCCGCTGGCCGGTTCAACTCGCAAAGTAATCGGGCCCGTGACCCGACCTTACGCATCGGCGGCGCGAACATGGTGTTTTGATTTGCATTTCCCGGCGGCGGACACTCAGTTTTCCCGCATAGCTCAATGAGTAATTTCGATTCTGATGGCGGCGCGGAAAACGAGTGGGACGAGCGCGGCGACCTGGCGTGGAACGAATTCGACTGGGAGCGTTATTTGCGCGAACAGGACGAGTCGATTCACCGTTATCTCCGCTTCTACGAATCGTTCAAAGGCCACAACGACCGGATCGATGAAGTGGCGGACCTGATGGGTTGGGGCCAGGGAGACTGGACCGACGACGACAGCGGAGCCGAAGACACCGCGAGCGCGAAGTCGGACGACGACGAAGATGATTTCGAAGACGACGACGGCGAGGTCTACACGCTGCACAAGAATCCGATTTTCATCGCGACGAAGGCCATCTGTCTGAGTTTGAAACGCCGCTGGGAGCTTGCCGCCGGGGATTCCGGAAAAGTACCCCAGCCGCTTGCGCTCGCGTTGCTCGCGGCCCTGCATCGCGAGGAGGAGGAAGCCATCCACGCGATCCACGCCCTCGATTTCGGCGACTACGCGATGGCGATCAGTCTTTTCAAGCGTGCGTTGAGTTCGCTCAACGGCTCGCTCGCTCTGCTCAACAACGAAGCCGCCGTCAAATACCGCGCGGTCGCCGCGTATCGGGAAGATGCGCTGCCCCGCTTGTTCGATCTGCGCGAGATCTGGCTGCGCGTGATCGCGGAATGTCGCGAAGAGCTGGAGCGGCCCGCCGAAGACGAAAGCTGAGGCGTTTGGATCGGTTGTAGGAGCGGCTTTATGCCGCGACCCGCTTGCGGCCGCTTTGAAAGTCGCGGCGTAAAGCCGCTCCCACAGTTGCGCCAGTCGAATGGTCCAAATCCGCCTTGCACTTTCGTTTCGGCGCGTTTGCCTCGGCGGACCTGATTCCGGAGAGGTGGCTGAGTGGTCGATAGCGGCGCTTTGCTAAAGCGTTGTACGGGTAACACCGTACCGGGGGTTCGAATCCCCCCCTCTCCGCCATATTTCTCCTCTGAGAAGACGGACCCAACAGCTGATTTGCCAGTTGACGTGGCAAATCGGTCATGGCCCATACCAAATCCTTTGTCATTTCAGAATTCACGAATCCCTCCGGGGAAGTCGTCTATCGCGTTTCCGGCTGGCTGGAGGGGAAACGCATCCGAAAGAATTTTTCAACGCGCGCCGAGGCGAAGGCCGAAGCGGATGCCTTGGAAATCAAGCTCGTTCAAGACGAGACCGGCCTCCGCCCAACAGTCACGCGCCTGACCGAGGACCAGCTCCACGAGTGCGAGGCCATCATCCAGCGACTAGCCGGTAAATCCCACCCTCTTTCCTTTTACGTCGATTTTGCGCTCGCGAATTACCGCGAGACAGTTGGGCGGAAACTTCTTTCCGAAGCTGTAATGGAATACGAGCGCTCCAAAGACCATGAACGAGAGCAAGACCTGCTTTCCGGGCCGCATCTTGCCCGCATCAAACGAGACCTCAAGCGGCTGCAAAAAAGTTTCCCACGGTCGGTTGTCGGGGACCTCACTGCGCCCCGCTTGCTTGAGTATTTCGAGGCGAACCGTGCCGGTCACAAGACCTTCAACAACCGCCGAGGCATTATTTCGACATTCCTCAAATTTGCTCTCCAACGCGGCTGGATTGGAGAGAATCCATTAATCAAAATTCCGCCACGTCGGATTCGTCGCCGTCGGGGGGGTGCAGTGACCTTTTCGGCGCATCAGGCTGAGCAGTTGATGGCGTACGTTGAAGGGCACCATCCGGAAGCGGTGCTCTATTTCGCGCTTTGCCTGTTCGCTGGCATTCGTCCCTGCCTTCGCTCTGGCGAAATTCTGCGGTTGAATGAGGCCGACGTAAAACTCGATTCGCACCTGATTCGGATCAGTGCCGAGGTTTCAAAAATTCGCGAGCCACGGAACGTGGTCATCCAGGCGAATCTCGCCGCATGGTTGCGCGCATATCCACTGAAGGAATTTCCAATAATCCCCGCAAATCTTCAGCACATCCGGGAAAAGGT
>DATAKE010000022.1:0-22240 GCA_036261745.1 Opitutaceae bacterium | reverse complement strand
CTGGTTCGACTTCGACGAAACCTACAAACTGAGGAACGCGTCCGTGATGTCGCACTCACTGCTGTGGGACGACCGTCTCAGCATTCTGCTCGGCGCGCGCAACGACGACTACTCGCACCACCGCGTGAATGCGTTCACGCAGGTCCCGATCGACGACGGCGCATCCGGCACGACTTACTCCGCGGGCGCCGTTTACTACTTCGTCAAATCGGTCGGCGCCTTCGTGAACACCTCGAAAAATTTCGATCCGATCGGCCCGGGAAAATCCCCGGGCCTGGACGGACAACCTTTCGGACCGGCGACGGGCAGGGGATACGAGTACGGTTTCCGGGTTTCCACTCCGGACGGAAAATATTACGCGACGATCAATCGCTACGACACGGAGTCGAGCGGCCGCATCACCGGCTCGCGGATCGACCTGTCCGGTCTCTGGAAGCAGTACTATCTCGCCACGGGTCAGACGCCGGACACGGCGAAAACCCAGTTGAGTTACGACGACACCGAGTCGCTCGAGGTGAAAGGCTACGAAGTCGAGCTCACGGCGAATCCGACCGACCGCCTCCGCGTGCAGGCCGGTTATTCGAAACCCGATTCGCAAATCGTCGAGGCGATGGCGGGTCAGCGCGCTTACTACGCGGCGAATCTCGCCACGTGGAATGCGGCGGTGGGCGGTTCGTCGCCGGATGCGGTGACGCTCAGGAACCGGCTCACCAACGCGCAGACCACGCTGGACAACAATCTCGCCGGCGCGACGAAGACGGGCCTCGTGAAGTACACGCTGAATGCGTTCGCCAACTATTCCTTCCGCGACGGCGACCTGCGCGGCTTCTCGATCGGCGGCGGCTTCGCGCAGACGGGGCGGCAGTACGTCGGCACCATCGCGAACGTGAAGCACTATTCCTCGGAGCGCCGGACCGCCACCGCCGTGCTCGCCTACGAAACGAAGTTTCGCGACATGGACCTTCGCTTGGCGTTGAACGTCGACAACGTCTTCGACAAAAACGATCCGATCGTCACGAGCTACGACGGCGGCTGGAAAGACACGGCCGGAAATCCCATCCCGAACGGCTATTACTTCCAAAGCCCACGAACCTTCCGCCTGACCGCCCGGCTCACGTTTTGAGTGGTGGGGCGGTCCCGCGGGGCCCGCCCCGCCGAATGCGTCGCATGCCCCCGGATTCGACGAGGCGGGCCCGCCGTCCCGCCCTGCCATGAACCGGCCACCCTGGTTCCTCGCGCGGTTCATGTGATCGGTTAATAGGCGATAGAAGGGAGGATCAGCCGGCAAAAATCATGCCGGGCTAAGCGGTTACGGTAGGTTTCAGGCCCCCCGGGATTTCGCGTCCCAAGGAGGTTTCGCAGACATGCTCACCTTTCGCTTCGGAGACGGGGAAATGAGCCGATTTAGGAAGAGAACATGCGCGGACTGAGCCTCGAACGAAAACTCCTTTTGCTGATTTTGCTGCCGATCCTGGGGGGAATCATCCCGGGAGCGGTGATCATGTATCGCGCCAATCGCAACCTGACCGAAATGCGGACGCTGGGGCAACTGGCAGCGGTGGTTTCCAAACTCAGCGAGCTCGATACGCGCGTGCACCAGGAGAAATCCTGCTGGTATTTTTTTAAGCCGGACTGGCCGGCGCCGGCCGAGGAAAAAAAACAGGCTCGCGCGGATTTGACGAAATGGCGCCAGGAAACCGATGCTGCCATTGCGAACTACCAGGTGCAGCGGGCGTTGACCGACGATGCGTTCGTGACGGTCTTGCTGCGGGAGGCGCTGGCGCGGATCGAGACCCACTGCGCCAGGCTTACGGCGCTGCGGCAAGTGGTCGACAACCAGGTCGACGACGCCACCAGCATTGCCATTTTGAACGGCTACGAGGGATTTCGCAGCGACATCAACCGGGTTTTTCCCCTCCTCACCGATGCGACGAGCAGCGACGTGATCGTTCGCAAACTCATCGTGATCCCGAAGCTCATTCAGATCCGGATCATGATCAGTGAGGCGGGGGGGATGGTTTACTTCTACCACCAGCTGCGCGCGGAAAAGTCCCCTCGCAAATTCACCCCGGAGGAAGCGTTCAAAATGATCAACGCCTGCGATCAGGCGGAACAACTCTGGCAGGAAATCATCGCGCTGAGCCAGGGCAGCGACCGGACGCATTTTATTGAGGTGCACTCCGGGCGCTCGTGGACCGGCATGATCGCATTGCTGCGCGGCCACGGTCTGGCGTCGCGCGAAAACGCGGCGCCCCCGATCGCCGATCTCGCCGAATGGGAGCCTTACTGGATCTTCGTCAACGCAGGACTCGGGAAGGAAGTCGCGGCTGTCCGCGAGAATTTCACGGCGACCTGCGTCGCGGAGGAACGGCGCGCCCAGTTTTGGCTGCTGTGGTCAGGCATCATGCTGGTGGCGGGGGTCGGTCTCGTGTTCTGGTTGACGCGCCTGCTTGCGCGGAGCATCGGCCGCCCGATCACGGGCGCGACCCAGCAATTGCTGGCCGGCGCGGAAAGCTCGGCGGCGGAAGCGGCCATGGTGCGCTCCTCGTCCGTCTCGGTCGCCAGCGGCTCGGCGAGCCAGGCCGCGGCCTTGGAAAAAACCAGCGAAGCGCTCGCGGAAATTTCCCGGATGGCGAGCGGCAATGCGGAGCGGGCGGAACGCGCCCAGACTTCTGCGTACGACACGCGCATCGCGGCGGAGCACGGCGCGAGTCAGATCGTGCGGCTGACCGAGGCGATGAACGCGCTGCTGGCATCGAGCGGCGACGTCACCCGGATCATCAAGACGATCGACGAAATCGCTTTTCAGACAAACATCCTCGCCCTCAACGCCGCGATCGAGGCGGCGCGGGCGGGTGAAGCGGGCGCCGGATTTGCCGTGGTGGCGGAGGAGGTGCGTTCCCTGGCGCAACGCAGTGCGGATGCCGCCCGGGAGAGCACCGAGAAAATCAACGCGTCCAAGTTGCGCACCGGCGCGGGTGCGACGATCACACTCGAAACAGCGGAGACCCTCAAAGGCATCCTGGAAAAAGCGCGCGAGGTCGAAGGCCTGGTGACTTCCATCGCCACCGCGTCCCGGGATCAAAACACCGGCATCGCAAAAATCTCCGAGACCATCCGCGAGATCGAGGGCGTGACGCAGAGCAATGCGGCCTCGGCGGACCAGACCGCGAATTCCGCGCAGGAAATGCAAGCCCGCGCCGACGGCTTCCGCGCCGCCGTGCATCAACTCCAGACCACCGTCTTCGGCAAAGCGCACGTCCAGCAGCTCCCTGAGCTCCCGCCGTCCCCGCGTGAGTCGCTCCCACTGCCGCCGCGCACGAACCGAAAAAATCTCCGCAGCGATACCCCGCGGAACAAACGAATTTTCGCCGACCGGAGCACGCGCAACTAAGCGCGGAGTTCGGCTCTAAGGGGAATGGGCGACCGAACTTAGTCGGCTCAACTCGGCTCTGTTGGATCGATCTACGGGCCCGCCTTTTTTTCCCATTTGACAAGCGGCATATGTAAGCCTATGTTAGCTTACATATGGAAAACCTAGCCGCATCAATGGGGCAACGCCTCCGGGAACTACGCGAACATGCCGGACTCTCGCTCCGCGAGGTTGCCAAGGCCGCCAAGATTTCCCCGGCCTTCCTTTCCGACGTGGAGCTGGGTCGTCGCTTTCCCGGGGATGAGAAGTTGGCCCTGATCGCCCAAAAGATCAAAGCCTCGGCCGATGACCTGAAAAAACACGACCATCGCTCAGCCCTCGCCGACTTGAAGCGCCTCGCCGAAGGCAGCCCGAATCTCGGGGCCGCGGTCCGCGCCCTCGTCAACCAAGTCCAGTCCGGCACCATCACCTCCGATGAACTCGCCGCCAAACTCCGTAAGGTGACCAGCTCCAAGTAAGCCCACTCATTCCGACCTCATACCATGAGCAAACCTTGCAAAAAGCAGCCCGCCCCAAGGGAGATTCAGCAGGGTGAGATCGCGCACGTTAGCGGCAAGAAACTGCCGTTCACGATCGTGCACGGCTGGGATGCCAAGACCTCGATGAAGTGCGACGCGCTCTGGAAGGCCGCCTGGCTCGCGCTCTTCGACCAGATCGAGCTGGCCGAGCCTGATCTGACCAAGCGGGCAGCGATCCTCGACACCATCTCCACTGAGGACGCGCACTGGCGCTGGTTCGACAAGGCGATCTTCCATAGCACGGACGAATACGAGTGGTTTCACCTCCACGCCGACGGCAAGCCCCAGGCCGCCTGCCTGATCTACCACCCGGAGAAGAGCGCCCTCGAACCCGGAGACATCTTCTACGTGAAGTTCGTGGCCGTCGCGCCTTGGAACCGCGACTGCAAGCTCCGTCCCGCCGAATTCAAGGGGCTGGGGAAGACCCTCCTCCGCGCCGCCCAGCGCTTCGCCATCGACGAGCTCAAGCTCCGGCCCGGGTTCTGCCTGCACTCCCTGGCGAAGGCGGAGGGCTTCTACGTGAAGCTCAAGATGGTGAAGGTCGCCGGCAAGGAGGACGCGGAGAAACTCGCCTACTACGAGCTGCCCCAGGACCTCGCCCTCAAACTCATGGAGGCCAGCTGACATGAACCCGCACCACGAAAACTGGGAGGATTTCACTCACACGACGCGGACTTCCAACGTCAGCTCGCAGGAGATGCTCTCGCGCTACAGCGAGTTCAAGGGCTTCCTCAGCGATCTCCCGCGCAAGGAACTCGTCGCCCGCGGCTGGCTTGCTTCGCCCGACGATCTATCGCCGCTCGCGACCGTCTTTTTCGATCTACCCCTCGCGAAGCAGCCCACGCTCTTCCGCAAGAACACCAAGGCCGACGAGAACCTGCTGGCGATCTGGCAGGCGCGCGCCCGCGCCCAAGCCGAATACCTCCTCCTCAGCGAGGGTCGGCCGGACTTCACCGGCCTGAGCAAGGCTGATGTGCGGAAATTCGCGGTGATGAGCGTGGACCCGAACGTCGTGCGCGAGCTGCCCGCGATCCTCGCTCAGTTCGGCATCATCCTCGTCTACGTCTACGCGCTCCCCGGGATGAACTCCGATGGCGCCGTGTTCCACCTCAGCACCGGCCACCCCGTCCTCGCCCTGAGCCTCCGTTTTCCGCGTCTCGACTACTTCTGGTTTACGCTCCTCCATGAACTAGCCCACCTCGTCCTCCACAGCGACCAGCTGAAGGAGCCTGTCTACTTTGACGTCGAGGCCGGCGACGAGAAGAACCGCGCCGAGATGGCGGCCAACCGTCTCGCAAAGGATTCTATCGTCGACCGCGAGTCTTGGCGTAGTTGCGAACCGAAATACGACACCAGCGATCAGGCCGTGCGCGATTACGCGGGAGAGCAGGGCGTCCACCCCGCTCTAGTCGCAGGGCTCCTCCGGAAGGAGTCAGGCAATTACAAGCGCTACAGTGGCATCATCACCGAGCACGACGTTCGCCAAATCATCTTCCAGCCATGAGCACCTATGTCCCGTTCCTCAAAGCGAAGCTGGGTGAAATGAATGCGATGAGTGCGCTGGATCCCCATATCAGGGCCGCCATCACGCCGTTCTTCGACTTTCCGCGCGGGAAGCCCGACTACACGGCGGAGACCTATGAGGCGGCCGCACGCAGTATCGCCAAGGGCCTCAAAGCGCACTGGGGCACCGACCGCGAATGCTACTTCGACGACTTCGACGTCGGCCAGAAGTTCACGGTGAAGGGCGAGCCTCAGTATGCCTTCATGCTCAAGGCGCTCAGAGACCTGAAGGTCATCCCCGTCGTGGGCCTGGCTCGCACCAGCCACAATGCAGCCGTCGCGCAGCTCAAGCAGAGTGGCGATCTCGTTTCAGACACGGTGGCATTTCGCGTGGAACACGACGACTTCGAGGACTTCAAAGTCAAAGCGAAAGAAATCGGCGATGAACTCGGCGCGATCTTCAAGAAGTTCAAAACGATCGACCTTGTCTTGGACTGCCGGCTTTGCAGCGGGATGAAGGCAGAAGAAACCGCCCCGCAGATCGCCGCCTTTGTCAAGCAGTTGGCCCAAGCCTACAACGTCAGGCACGTGATCGTTACCGGCTCATCGATTCCGGCGACGATCCGAGACGTCGTTAAGTCGAAGACCTCTGAGATCGTTCCGCGCCATGAGCTCGCGATCATCACGAAGGCGCGCAAGCTCTCCGCGGTGCCCATCACCCCGGGCGACTACGCGACCGTCAGCCCGTTCTACTCCGACAAACAGTTCAAGAAGGAGATCCTCCAGAAGGTGACGGTGCCCCGGCTGATTTATTCCTTCGACCATTCCCACTACATCCGCCGCGGTGCCTCACTCGATGCTGGCGGCCACGATCAGTATTTCGGAATGACCAATGAGCTGCTCGCCCAAAAATTCTTCCGTAAGGACTATTCCTTCGGTGAGGCCTACTTTGCCGAAAAAACCAAGCGCATCGGCAACCGCGCCAACAACGCTTCGGTCGTGAAGCCTTCGATCGTCGCCCACATCACCTATATGGTGATGGGCGCGAAATTCTGAGCGCGGGCGCTCCGACCGAGCAGGAGGTCGCAGATGCTCGTGCTGAGCTCGAGCTCTCGCCGTGTCTCCGCGATCAATTCCGCCAGCAATCTTCGCGGCTTCTTTTTCGCTCCCACATCGGAAACGAGCTCCAGCATTTCACTCTTCCAGAGCGTCATCGCCGCCGACTGCTTCTCGAAATTGGGATTAAACTTAGCGGCGCGCACGTGCCGTAACCGCACTTCGCCATCGTCCACCGCTACGATGATTCCCCAAAACCTCGGCGCCAGCTTCCGCGCCCGCTTCAGGTTGCATTCTGTCGTCACCAACGTGATCCGCCGAAACGCCGCGTTGTAATAAGCGCCCTGTGCCACGATCCGCTCGATCCGGTCGGTCGCACCCTTGATCTCGTAACAATGCGCCTCGGCGTGGAGGGTAACGACATCCGCAATCGCCCGCCCGTTGTGCACGTGGAGTTCCTCCAGCACCGCCCGCGGCCGCGCCTTCTGCTTCGCCAGCTTGCGCAGCAGGGCCTCCCGAATCCGAGCGTCATTGAGCGTCATCGCAATCACGAGCGCGATATCGGTGAATTCCTTACCTAAAATCAATCCGAACTTTACGAGGTCCCGCGAAGCTCGCTGGGATTACGTAACTGGATACGGCTATGTCAGAGGCGAAGGGGCCGGCTAAGGTCGCGTTGGAAATGAAGCCTTACGAGCGGCCATCTTCGGCCGCTCCTCGTTTACGACTGCGGCAGGCCGCGCAGCTTGTCCGGGTTGCTCACCCAATACACGACTGGCAACAGTCCAAGAAGGTAAGGCCGTTGCCGCGTACATTTCTGTTCGGATATCGCGGAGAAACCGTCGCGGAGGCTGCCGCTGATTCGAAAGGGAGCAGGCGTTAAAACGTTGGGTCTTTCGCGTGGCCGGGTCGATTGCGCGCTACGCCTCTTCTTCGCGCTTGAGCGGGTCCGCTTTGCGAATCGGGCGGTGACGCTTACCACTTACCGCCATGAAGAAAATCGGGTTCCTGTCCTTCGGTCATTGGACGCCTTCGCCACAGTCACAGACGCGGTCGGCCGCCGATGTGCTTTTGCAGTCGATCGACCTCGCGGTCGAGGCGGAGCGGCTCGGGATGGATGGGGCGTACTTCCGGGTGCATCATTTCGCCCGGCAGCTGGCGTCGCCGTTTCCGCTGCTCGCCGCGGTGGGCGCTCGGACCCTGACGATCGAGATCGGAACCGCAGTCATCGACATGCGGTACGAGAATCCACACTACATGGCCGAGGACGCCGGCGCGGCCGATCTCATCGCCGGCTCCCGCCTGCAACTCGGCATCAGCCGCGGCTCTCCCGAGCAGGTGATCGATGGCTGGCGTTACTTTGGCCAGCGGCTCAAGGAAGGAGAGGACGATGCGGCCATGGGCCGGCGTCACGCCGAGACGTTTCTCGAGCTGCTCGGCGGGAAGGGTTTTGCGAAGCCCAACCCGCGTCCGATGTTTGCCAACCCTCCCGGGCTCCTGCGGCTCGAACCTTTTTCGGAGGGGCTGCGCGAGCGGATCTGGTGGGGCTCGGCGACCAATGCGACGGCCGTCTGGGCCGCGAAGCACGGCATGAACCTGCAGAGTTCGACCCTCAAGTTCGACGAATCGGGCGAGCCGCTGCACCTCCAGCAAGCCGCTCAGATTCGCGCGTACCGGAAGGCCTGGGCCGAGGCGGGTCACACGCGCGTTCCCCGCGTTTCCGTGAGCCGCAGCATCTTTCCCCTCATGAACGATCAGGATCGCGCCTATTTCGGGAGCGACGGGGAGCAGACGGATCAGATTGGCTTTCTCGACGCGACCACGCGGGCGGTTTTCGGGCGGAGCTACGCGGCCGAACCGGACGTTCTCATCGAACAGCTCCGGAAGGATGAAGCCATCGCCGAGGCGGACACCGTTCTCCTCACGATTCCCAATCAATTGGGTGTCGCCTATAACGTCCACGTCATGGAGGCCATTCTCACGAACGTCGCTCCGGGGCTCGGGTGGCGGTGACTGACGCGTTGAGGAGGAGTGTCGCACCGCTGCTCCCGCCGGCAGTGGGGAAACGTTGGCAGCGTAATTCGCCGCGTTGCGGAACCGCCGCGCGGTTTGCGACACATTCCACGGATGGAACCAATGAAGCCAATGTCTGGAATGAAACCCATGTCGCCGATGACTCCGATGAAGCCGATGCAGGCGCCGGAGCGGTGGTGGCCTGAAGGTCTGGGTAAGAATCCCAATTCGGCCGGCGGTCAGAATGAGACGCGTTATGCTTTTTTCGGTGAGCAGAAACGCCTGGCGGTGGATTCCGGCGATGGAAAGGTCCGGGTCTACGATACCGGCGATCATCGCATCTCCGGCGTGCAGCAACACCAGACCGGCGGCGGCAGGAAGGTCACCTTCACGAGCCAGCACGGCGAAGTCGATTTGGAGAAGCTGAAGGTTGTGTCCTGAGTGGGATCGGGGCCCGACGGCGTCGGGCGGGGGGACACGAGGCAGCGGTATTGCTTCGTCGTCCCGCGGAGCGGGACTCCTCGCAATGACAGGTCGGATGAAACAGGGCGTGTCCGGAAATGAGCGAGTAGGGCTCTGAGGAAAAAACGCGGGTGGAGTGCGGTTGCGGTGGGCGGGATTTCGGCTCCAGTGGAG
Source organism: Opitutaceae bacterium (assembly GCA_036261745.1). Lineage (GTDB taxonomy): Bacteria > Verrucomicrobiota > Verrucomicrobiia > Opitutales > Opitutaceae > DATAKE01. The sequence continues at coordinate 13,081 of DATAKE010000022.1, read as the reverse complement.
CGCCATGCCTTCGGTCCCGCCTGAGTCGGAGCACTGCTCCCCATTTTTGAAAGCCGATCAAGCCCTCACGTGTTCGGAATGCGGGAAGTTTGGCGCGACCGATTTTGGTCACACCCGGCTGTGCGTGGACTGCTATGCGGCGCAGGGTTCGTGTTGTTCGCTCGAACGGGAGGAGCCGCTGGACCAAGGGGCGAAACTCCCCGAAGAAGCCCGGAGATCGCCGAACAGGGATAGCGGGCCCGTTTCGATTTCGTGAACTGACACCGCCGGCTTCGCGCGGCTCATGTCCCGATGAACCCAATCGCCCGGGAATTCCGCATCGCTTTTTCCCGGCGGGCGCAGCCGGTTTGGTTTCGCGTGACCAAATGGACGGTGTTGATCGGCGTGGCGGTGCTGCTGCGTTCGACGCCCTGGTTCTGGTGGTGGGTGGGAGGCCTGCCGGCGCTGGGCCTCATCGTGCATTTTTTCTTTCGCTGGAAAACGAAAGGATGGACGCGGGCGTGGGGAGGGTGGAGCGACCTCGACGCCGGCAGACACTAAACCGGGCGGCACGACGGCGCGCCGGCCCCGCCCGCGTTACATGTGCTCCTCGTAGCTGATGTCGATTTTGGCGGCGAAGGCCTTTTTCTTCGCGGCGCCTTGGAAGCGGATGCTGTGCGTGAGCTCGTCGTAGGTGTAGCCGTTTTCCGGATCCGGGGCGACTTCCTGTCCGTCGACCAGCACGCGGAGGCTCTTTTTGTAGAAGGTCGCGGTGCCCTGCACCGGTTCGAGCGCGACGGCGACGGTGTCGGCGATGCGGTCGCCGAGCGCGGCCAGCGGGGCGGAGAAATCGGACTCGATGTTCAGCACCGTGCCGCCGCTGAGCTCGGCGGCGCGCCGGTGCGAGACATTGTCCGGTGCGACCACGGCGTGCATCTCGAGTTTTCCGCGCTTGTTGCCTTTCGCGATGATGAAGGGGCGCAGCACCCAGTAATTGATGTAGCCGTCGAGCGTCTGGCGTTTTTGGGGAGACCCCCCGTTGGATTGCTTCAGCAGGTCGGGGAGTTTGCCGTTCTCGACCCATTCGGCCTCGGGCTTGCCGGTCCGCTGCTCTTTCCAGGTGGCCATGCGCGTCTCCTCCTCATCCATGAAGAAGACCACGATCGTGGTGGCGTCGGGTCGGAGGAACGTGTGCTGCTTGTTGTAGTAGCCCGCGACGAAATTATAAACGGAGGTGAACGCGGTGCGGTTGCTGTCGCCGTTGGTGCCGACTTTCACGAGCTCGGCAAAAATGCTGTCCGGCGTCTTGGGCGTGACCCAGGGCTGGGGCATCACGGGGAGCGTCACGAGCGCGCCGTTGCTCGCGACGCGCTTCGTCACCTGCTTCGGACGGTCGCGGCGGTCGAGCACCGGGTTGCCCGCCTTGTCGAGTTGGACGGAGCGGACCTCCTTGAAAAAGCTTTCGGTCCGGCTGCCTGGGTCCGCGTTCACGAAATCGGTTGTCAGCACCGCGATGCGGTAGTCGAGATTGCGCGTGTGGAAGAGCTGGCGAAAGCGGCTCAGGTTGGCCGCGATGGCGCTCTGGTGCCCGGCCATCGAGGGCGAATTGTTGATGACGAACACGAGGTCGACCTCGCGGCTGCGGGAGCGATCGACCGCGATGTGCTTCGCGTTGCGGATTGGCTCGACGCTGACCGTGACGACGTTTTCCACGCCGAGGTGCGAGTTGTTTTCGTCGACCGTGTAGTATTTGAAGCGCTCCTCGCCGATGAAGCCCGGGTTGGGGGCGTAGGTGAGCTGGCCGGTGGTGCGATCGAGCCTGGCGGTGCCGTTCTGGGGTTTTGCTTTTTCGTCCAGCACGTACGCGACCTTCGCGGTGGCGATGTCGATGCGCTCGGCGGGCGACATGAAATCCTCGTGGCTGGGGAGCTTCTGTCCGACCGGTGTGTTCGGGCGGGTCGTGAGCGAGACCCCGCGAACCGCCGTGGAACGCGCCCGCGCGGCGCTGACCTCGAACTTCTGCAGGACCAGCGGACCGGCCGGCTTCACGGTGATCACCACCGTATTTTTAAACACGAGGCCCGAGGTCTCGTTGCGCACGGTGTAGCCGAAGGAGTCCTCGCCCGTGAAATCTTCCTCCGGCCGGTACGCGAAATAGCCCAGGCGCGAAGTCTTGTTGCGGAAAAAATCCACCTCATCGCCGCCGCCGGCCAATCCGATGCGACCGTGCAGCGGCTCGGACGTGATGGTGTAGACGAGATCGTTGCGCGTCTCGGTGCTGATCACTTCGGTGGCGACGACGAGCTGTCCGTGGACGCCACTCGCGTCGTCGGCCTCCAACGCCATCGGCGTAGTGGAGACGATCGGGTCGACATTGCCGGCCGCCGGGCGGTTCGCGGCCGCGGAATCGTTTTGGAGAGGGGGAGTGTCGGCGGCGAAGACCGGAGTCAGGGCGAGCGTGAACACGAGGCACAGGGAGCGCAGCCACTCGCGGGCGGAGATTTCGAGGGTCATGGTGGAGGAGGTGATGCGGCGCATTGCCTCTTGTGTAACGCCAGCCGCGATCAGGTTCCGGTAATGGTTCAAACCGTCCAACCTGCTGTCAACGACGGCGAAGGGACAGGTCCGCGCCAGCGGCGCGGCACTTCGATCCGAAAATCACATGAACCCCCGCCCCGGGGCGGTGTGATTTAGGTTTTGTTTCTTAGTGCGCCGCGGGGCGGGTCGCGGTGTCGCCGCGGATCATCACCAGCGCGGAGACGGTCAAGGCGAGGGACAGTGCGATCCACCACACGGGAAACAAATCCAGCACGGGGTTGAACGATGCGCCGGTTGCGCGGTCGAGATGTTTTTCCGCGAGGTTGAAAATGGGCGTGAGCGCGAGCCCGGCGGTGATGTTGAATGTGCAATGACACAGGAGACCCGGAGCCAGCGATCCGGTGCGAAGCACGAGCCACGCGAAGAGGCACGCGATGGGGAACGCGTTAATATAACCCCAGCCCGCCGGGATGATGTGGGTCGCGGCGAAGACCACCGACGGCACGACGATCGCCACCCAGACTGGTGAATACCGGCGCAGGATTCCCTGGAAGAAACCGCGGTAGACAATTTCCTCCAGCACCGGGCCGATGAATCCGCTCGCGACCAGAAACGCGAGGGGATGAAACGGAATGGCGTTCATTTTCGCCCGCACCGTTTCCGACGGCGGAAAATAGGCGCCGATGATCATGAACGGAGCGGTGAGGCTGATGCCGAGCAGCACGGACCAGATCGCGGTGCGAACGGAGATGCGGGCGCGGGGGAGCAGGGGCGCGCGGGATGTGCTGCCGGTCGCCGTGGCGGGTGTCACCGGAAGAGGAAGAGCGAGCGTCGAAGGGTTCATCGTAAGATCAATACCCGGTCCCTTCGAAATCTTACACGGGATCTGCAACAACCTGGGAATGGCCCGCTCCCTCCCTGCGTGAAACCCGGGTCAGACGCTGAGCGAACCGCGGAAGCCCCGGCCGCTGTAGTAGGACTCCGCGCCGTTGTGATACACGAAGACCCGGCCGAAGCGGCGGTCGCCAAAGATGGCGCCTCCGAGTTTTCGGATCTCCGCCGGGGTTTTCAGCCAGGTCGATGACTTCGTGTCGAAATCCCCCAGCTGCTGCAGCGCGTGATATTGTTCCTCCGTCAACACCTCGACGCCGATGGCCGCGGCCAGATCCATCGCGCTGTTTTTCGGTTTGAATTCCTTCCGGGAATCCAAGGCTTCGCGGTCGTAGCAAAGGCTGGTGCGGCCCTTGGGGCTTTGCGGCGAACAATCGAAGAAGAGATATCCGCCCGTCTTTTTGTCCTCGCCGACGACGTCCGGCTCGCCGCCGGTGTTTTCCATTTCGCCGAGCGACCACAGCCTTTCGGGATTCGCCTCGAGCCGGGCTTTCACCCGCGCCCATTCGAGCCCGGCGTGGCGGTTCTTATTTTTCTCGAAACGAGCCTGCAAGGTTCCGAGCAGTTCCTCGCGTTGTTCGGGGGACAACGTCTTTTTTGGTATGGCGGCTTTCATGGAGGGTTTCGTTTTGTGGCGTTGCCATCACGTTCGTGGGACTCTGACCGGGCACGACGTGAAGCGCTAAGCCGCGGACGGCCGAAGTCGAACCTAAGTCGGCTGCTCTCTTCGGGCTTCGCGCACGCGCGCGCAATGCCTTCTTGCCTACCGGGGACACGCCGGTCTCATACGGGAATGAAGAATGCGATCACCGCCCGGAATTTTGTCCAAATTTCCGGTCGTGGCCGTCAACCCGTGATGTTCGCCCATGGGTTTGGCTGCGATCAGAACATGTGGCGCTTTGTTGCTCCCTGGTTCGAGGACCGGTTCAAGGTCGTGCTCTTCGATCATGTCGGGTGCGGGCGCTCGGACATCGGCGCGTACAAAGTCGAACGTTATGGGACGCTCGAAGGCTATGCCCGGGATATCGTCGAAATCGCCGAGGCGCACGATCTCCGGGACATTATTTTCGTCGGCCACTCGGTCAGCAGCATGATTGGGATATTGGCCGCCAAGATGGCGCCGGAACGGTTTGCCCAGCTCATTTTGATCGTTCCCTCGGCCTGCTACATCAACGACGCCGACTACGTTGGCGGCTTCACGCGCGTGGATCTGGAGGGACTGCTCGACTTGATGGAAAAAAACTTCGTGGGCTGGGCGAGTTTTCTGGCGCCCTTGGTGATGAAGAACGACGACCAGCCGGATTTGCAGAAGGAACTGGCCACCAGTTTTTGCGCGGCGGATCCCTCGATCGCCCGCCGGTTTGCCGCGGTCACGTTTCTGTCGGATCACCGGACCGATCTGAACGGAATCGCGCAGCCGACGCTGATTTTACAATGCACCGACGACGCGATCGCCCCGGCTTCAGCGATCGAGTTTGTCCACCGCCGGATCCCTGGCAGCACGTTGCGATTGCTGCAGGCGACGGGGCATTGCCCGCACATGACTCATCCCGCGGAGACCACGGCCGCGATCAAGGGGTACTTGGAAAGCCGAGGGCTAGCCTGAACCCGGTGGCGTGGAATGAGTCTTACCCCTGAGTGGAACGGCAGCCTCGTCGGCGGAATCTTGCTCACCGGTGACTGCGTCGTCGTGCGCGTGAACCAGACGGCGGCCAAGTGGCTGGGATTTTCGCAGGAAGCGCTGGCCGGCCGCTCCCTGCACACGCTGCTGGGTGGCGGCGGGCAGTTTTTTTTGCACTCGCAGATTCTGCCGATGCTCAAACTCAAGGGGAGTCTCGAGGAAATTTATCTCCGGATGAAAAACGGGGAGGGCCACACGATTCCGGTCCTGGCGAACATCGGGTACGTGGCCGCCGAGGGTGCCGGCAGGATTGAGCTCTCGTTTGTCCGGATCATCCAGAGGGGGCGGCTGGAGGATGAGCTGCTGCAGGCCAAAAAACTCGCGGAGCAGGCGAGCGACGCGAAGACGAAATTCCTCGGCATGATGTCCCACGAATTGAGGACCCCGCTGCAGCTGATGAGCCTGAACAATCAGCTCCTTTTAGAGGACGCGATGGGTCCGCTCTCGCCGGAACAAAGGGAGGCGTTGGAATCGAACCAGGAGGCGAACGATTCCGTGGTCGTCATCATCGACGACATTTTGAATTTCGCGCGGATGCAGGGCGGACCGGTCCAGGTGATGAGCGAAACCGTGGAGATTGAGCGCGCGCTGGTGCGGGCGGAGACGAGCGTCCGTCACCGGTTGGCGGAAAGCGGGCTCGCTTTTCACCGCGAGTGCCTCCCGGCAAATTTGCAGGCGAAGGCCGACACCAATCGTCTCCAGCAGGTCCTCATCAACCTGCTAAACAATGCCATCAAGTTCACTCCGCGCGGCGGAACGATCACGCTCACCGGCGAGTTATCGGACGGCATGGCGGCGATTTCCGTCCGCGATACGGGTTGTGGAATTCCGCCGGATAAACTGCAAAGCGTGTTCGAGCCCTTCGTGCAGCTGCGCACCACGATCGAATCGACGGACAAGCCGGGCGTGGGTCTCGGTCTGGCGATCTGCCGCGATCTCGCGCGGGCGATGGGTGGCCGGATGGAAGTGCGGAGTGTCCTCGGCGAAGGATCGACCTTTAGCGTGAAGCTGCCGCTGGCCTGAAACGGCGCGCACGCCGGCCTAGGGTTTGCGCGGGATGGTCTGCCGGCGGCGGACCCAGCGTTCCTCCGCGCCGGTGACAGCGCCCGTTTCGTCGAGGAGAAAGCCGAGCGTCATCGAACCGTCCTCGCTGACGAGGAGCCGGTCACCGGCGGGATAAAAGATCCGCGGCTTGCCGTCCTTGTAGATCCACTGGAAGGACTCTCCCTCGATTTTGAACCGGTGCGTGGTCTCCGGCGGTTTCCGGGTGTATTCGCCCTCGAAGGGCGCGTACGCGGCCGGATCGAAGGTGTCGAGGCGCGCGGGTTTCACGAAGGGATCCTTCGCGTATTCCGCGTTGGCGAGCTTCTGTTTCGCGACCGCGGCGAGGACGCGGCCGTGCTCGTTGTTGGAGCCCGGTTTCAGATCGGGCATTATCTCCCGGATGTAGGCGCGGACCAGGGCATCGATGTCGCCTTCGTTGTAGCCGCTCTTCCCCCGGAGGATCGTCATGTAGAGCATGCCCTTTCGGATCCCTTCGAACGCTTTCTTGACGACGGGACTGAACGTGAAGACCGCGGTCCGCACGGCCGCGCGTTTGAACACCCCCATTTTCTGCGCCTTCATGGTTTTGTTCAGCACGTCCTTGAAAACCTCGGACATGACGCTTTGGGGCGGCAGGTAGAACACCCAGTCGTAGCGGCTGAGTTTGTCCGACTTGAGATCGTCGCGGGTGACGGTCCTCAGCCTTTGCTCAACGCGCGCGTCGTCGAATCCCTCGGCCCAGGCCATTTGATAAAGTTGCGCCGCCGCGCCCTCCAGCGGGAGGGGAATGGCTCGGACGAACGTATCGAAGGTCATGCCCGGCGGGAGATCCGGGTTGTTGTCCATTTTCATCTTCGCGCGAACGAGCTTGAGCGTGGCATCCACGTCTCCGCTCGATCCCGTCAGGCTCGGATCGAGCTGGCCGGCCTGGGCGAGCGCCAGAAATTTCTGCATGATCGCGATCGGATGCGGCTCTCCCTCGGCGCCCACGATGACGAGACCCTTGCCCGTGGAGCCGTCCAGCGTCTCATAGGCGACCTCGACGACTTCCTCGGCAAATTTCTCGGCGTAGCGCCGGTCCGATTTGGTCCGGGCATGGATGGAAATGGAGAGGGGTGCGCCCTTGACCACGAAAGGCGCCAGCTGGATGTCTTTCCCGAAATCCGCCGCCACGGGATCCGCCGCGATGACGTGTCCGGTTAGGATGAGGAGAGCAACGCCCGCACCGAGCCATCGCCGGTGGCAGGGCAAAGCATCCGCGCGAATGGAAGCGGAGGAGGAGACACTGGGCCGTGCGGCGAAGGAAAGCATGGAGGGGAGTTGAGGCGGAAACAGACTTCGCCCTCCCTTACACCTGAACCAGCAATTTGTTTCAGAATAGTGGGCAGTGGGTCCGTTCGGAAACTGTAGCGGCGGCTTGGGACCGCCGTCCGGGAGCGTGCGAAGACGATGGGGTGTTCGTCGGCGGTCATAGACCGCCGCTACATCAAACTGATCGCTGCCGAATCGTGCGGCGATCCCGCGCCGTCGTCGGAGCGCTGCAACAAAAAGGGGCAGCCCCCCTGAGGGCTGCCCCTAACCTATTCACACCGACCAAGTCTGCTCAGAACGAGAAGCGGGTGCTGAACGAGATGTTCCGGCCGATGATCCAGTTGCCGAAGTTGTGCACCGTGGAGCCGTTTTCACCGTAGTAGCTGTGCTGGATGTCGTCGGTGAGGTTCGTGCCCTCCAGGGTGAACACGAGATTGGGGCGCAGCCGGAAGCTGACCTGCGCGTTCAGGCTGCGTTCAGCCGAATTGTATACCGCCAGCGGATTGGCGAAGAGCGCCGCCTCGTTGTGGTGGTGGAACGCGGAGCGCCAGGTGTAGGAGGCGCGCGTGCTGAACCGGCCGCGTTCATAGGCCAGCGTGCCGCTGTAGGAGTCAGGCGAGACGAGGAAGAACCGGGTGTTCCTGATGCCCGTCACGACGCCGGCGGAATTCGTCATCGGGACGTCCTGGGACGAACTCAGGCGCGTGTAGGTGCCTTCGACGCCGAAACCTTTGAACACGCCCGGCAGTTCGCTGGGGTAATATTTGACGCCGACTTCAAACCCTTCGAGTTCGCCGTTGGAGGCGTTGAGCGGCTGCGAGAGGATGTAATCGTACGGCCCGATCGCGTCGGTGTAGGTCACGCGGCGGCGCGAAGGAACCACGAGACCGTCGATGGTGCGTTTGAAAAGCGCGATGTGAACGGCGCTCGCCTCGTCGAAGTAATATTCGAACGCGAGGTCCAGGCTCTTCGAGGTTGTCGGCTCGAGGTCGGGATTGCCGCCGCTCGCCGTGCCATAGCCGATGTTCGTCACGTCGCGCGTGTAGGTGATCAGCGGGTTAAGATCGTTGAAGCCGGGACGGCGGATCGTTTCGCCGTAGGCGAGACGCATGTTCAGCTTGTCGGTGATCGCATAGTTGAACGCGGCGCTGGGGAGAAACTTCGAGACGCCGGCGTTGCCGAACGTTTTGTTGAACGAGGCGGGCGCGGGATCCGTGAATTCCATCGACGTCTTGATGCTGACGAAGCGCAGTCCGACCTGGCCGGAGAGCCGGCGGCCCGCGATCTGGGTCTCGAGCTTGTCGAGGACGAGGTAACCGGCGCTGGTGACTTCATCGATGGCGAAGGTTTCCTTCAGCGAGAACCGGCTTCCGGCCTGCCAATTGTAGATCTGGCGGATCGGACTCTGCAGACCGAATGCCGTCGGCCCGCTGATCGACACCCACGTCGAGGGCACGCCGGCGGCGCGTCCGTCGTAGAAGCCTTCGTTGGCGCTCACGATCCCGGGGAAGCGCGTGTTGAAGTTCGCGAGATTGGTGCCCGCGATCGGATCGCCCTCGGCAAAGCGGTTGGCTTGGGAAGCCTTGCGATCGTCGACGCGGACGCCGAATTTCAGCCGTTTGATCCAGCCCCAGTCGACATTGAGGATGCCTTCCTGGGTGAAGGTCGTCGCGCTCCCCTTGTTCTTGAAACCCTGGTCCCAGGCGTGGCCGAGATTCCACGTGGCGGGATCGGTGATGTTGCTTTCGTTGACCGCCGTCCCGGCGACATCGAGGTATTTGAGCGAGGGAATTCCGTCGCCGGCGTTGAAGTCCACCGAGACGTCGTTGCGGACGCCGCGATTGCCGCGCATGAAAAAGTTCTGCTGGCTGTACTCGCTGTTTTGATAAACGAGTTCGGACGTGAGCGTGAAGGACGGGTTGATGAACCATTTTCCACCGAGCGAATACTGCATGCTGTCCGTCTGGGACGTGGTGTAGTCGCCGCTGGTGAAGGAGAAGACGTCACCGATGAAACCGCGGCGCTTCACGATGTTGGTGCCCGGGTAGAGCGAGACATCGAGGGTCGCGGGGGCCGGGGCATTCCACCAGTCGACGAAGGAGAAGAGCAGGTTGTTGTAATGGTCGTTGCGGTAGCCGAGGTAGAACGCCTCGAAGGTGTATTCCGCCTTGTCGCTCGGCGCGTACTGCATCGAGAAGTTGACCGCCGGGCGGCGCGTCTCGCCCTGGCCGTCGAAGAAGAAGACGGCGTCACGCGCGAGAACGTACTGCACGGCCGAGCCGCCGGCGCCGATCGGGAGGGTTGCGCCCGCTGCGCTCGAAAGGCCTTCGTCCAGCCCCGGGGTCCAGCCGCCAAAGATGCGGTCGTAGGGGAGAGCTGAAAAGTTCGACTGCACGCCGTTCGTGAACACGACCTGCGCACCCGAGGTCGCGCTCTGGTCGCGATAGTGGGTGGTGAGGTAGGAGATGTTGAGCAACGCACCGAATTTTCCTTCGCTGCCGACCTTCCAGCGCTCGCTCAGCAGCAGACTGATGTTCGGATCGAACCTGTCGCGTTGCTCGCTGTAGGTGGCCTTCGCCGCGAGCGAGATCTTGCGTCCGCCGAAGTCGAAGGGACGGAAAGTCTGGATGTCGAGCACGCCGGCCATGCCGGTTTCGATGTGCGCGGCCGAACGCGTTTTCATCACGTCGACCCGCTTGAGCAGGCTCGCCGGCACGTCCTGCAGCGAAAGCGAGAGACCGGAGGCGGTGAAGATGTTGCGGCCGTTGAGGGTCGTGGTGACATCGGGAAGACCGCGCACGGTGACGCCGGTGATGTTGCCGCGATTGTAGTCGGTGACCTGCAGGCCGGGCAGACGCTGGAGGGATTCGACGACGTTATTGTCCGGAAACTTGCCGATGTCCTCGGCGACGATCGAATCGGTGAACTGCGGGTCGGCGCGTTTGATTTCGAGCGCCTTGATGGCGCTGGCGCGGAGGCCGCTGACTTTGAATTCGTCGAGTCGCACCGGCGCGTCGGCGACTGCGGTCGCCGGCACCGTGGTCACCGCCGTGGCCTGGGCATGGGCCAGGCTGGCGGAGGCCAGAGTTAAAAGAGCGGTCAGGGTCAGGCTCGCGATCTTCCTTCGAGGGACAGGAAAACCCGGGGCAGGGTGGTGTTGCAGGGTCATAGACATGGGATTGGACGGACGTGCGTGGTGAGTTGGGCAAACGCGTGTCGGGGACGCGTGAGCTCAACGGGGTACTTGGTTCGTACCTAAATGCGCCATACGTCCCGAAAACCCGACACGACGCCGAATCATTTATCGCGAAACCGAAGAACCCGCCGGGTCGTTTCTCAATCCGCCGGCAGTAATTTGGGATTCCAGAGGATTTCCCAGAGGCGACGATCCGGGTCTTGGAAATAACCCGCGTAGCCGCCCCAAAAGGTTTCCTGGGCAGGCTTCGGCGTGGGAGTTTGTCGCCGTCGACGGCACTGACCGACAAACGAATTGAAAGTTGCCCTTCCGCCGCGGGCGTTTCCTTTTCCAGACCTCGCCATCGCGTCCATGACCCCCATCGAAAAAGCGGAAGCTGCGCTCAATCACCGCCTCGAACGGCTCCAGGCGAATCTGCGCGAAGCGTCGTCGGAGACGGCGCGGCAATTCCTCTTTCAGTCCCTGGTGGTCTGCGTCGGCCTCGGCGAAGCGATGACGGACTACGTCAGGATGATCGGCCAGTATGCCCAGGGGCGTTATGGCGAAATCAAGCAGGAGAACGACACGCTCACGGCGCAGCACGCCGACCTCTTGAAGTCCGGCAACGAGCTGCTCGAGCAGCTGAAAGCCAGTCCGAACGACCGCATCATTCGCAAGAAGATCGAAGTGGCGCAGCAGGCGATGGAGGGCATTCAAAAAATCCTGCGGCGCGGAGCCAACGCCCTGCAGCGCGATCTCGCGCCGAGCCTGGGCATGGTCGACAAAATGGCGGCCAGTGTCCGGCGGTTTGGCGAGGCGGACCAGATCGACGCGTTGAAGCGCGCGGCCGGAATGATCGTGGAAAACGCGCGCGAACTTTACGCGGCGCAGCCGGAGCTGCCGGCCAAGGACATCGTGGACGCGGCGGCTTGGGAGAAATCCGCCGGCTCCGAAATCGATCGGGCCGCGGATTTCCATGAAGCCTACGCCCGCGCCGGTTATCAGGCGCTGCTCGCGCTCGATGTCATGACGATGGCGGTGTCGCCGACTCCGCCGCAAACGGCCGAGGAGGCGACCCGGCGCGCCACCGAATCCGTGGCGGCGCGGCTCAAGGCGGTCGCCGTGCGGTTTGCGACGAGTTAGGTCGAGTGGGCAGGTGCGGACTTTGGCCCAACGGGATCGGGTTGGGTTTGAGGGGCCTGATCGTTGACAACCAAATCTCGCGACAATGAGGTGGCGCGTGCTCCAGTCACGTCGCCCGTCTCACCCGCGGTGGTCTTCTCGACCATGAAAGAGATTTCACCCCTCACGCACGGCCTGATGCTGGTGTTCCTCGTGGTCGTCGTCCTGACGACCCGGGGTTGGGGACTTCGTTCGAGTGAGAACGGAAGCGGGCGGATGATCGGGCTGGGCATGATCGCGGTCTGGATCGCGTACAACGCCTACTATTTCCATCCCGCGATTTTCGAGTGGCGGACGAGTCTTCCGCTGCAGCTTTGTGATCTTCTCGCGATCATGGCCGGCGTGGCGCTCGTTTGGCGGACGCGGATCGCCCGGTCCTTTCTGTATTTTTCCGCGCTGCTGTTTGCCGGGCAGGCGATCGCGACGCCGGTGGGAAATCAAGACCCGTCGACGCTCCGATTCTGGCTCTATTGGATTCTGCACGCCGGCATCATTTCCTGCTGGCTGTTCGATCTCTCGGTGCGCGGATATCGCCCCACGATGAAGGACTACCTTCAGGTGGCGGGCGTGGAGCTGGTTTACGCGGCGGTAATTTTCCCCGTGAATCTGGCGTTCGGCTGGAACTACGCATACATCGGCAACGCCCAGCCCGAGGGAGCGACTGCCATCGATTGGTTTGGGCCCTGGCCGCAGCGGGTGCCCCTGATGATCCTGGCGGCACTGTTCCTGCAAGGCGTGATGTTGCTGCCGTGGAAACGGCGGCGAGCCGCCCACCGATAGAATTCTCCGCCGAAAATTTCACGTCATGGAACCAGCGGAAAGCTATTCGACAATCCGGCGCGCCCCGAAACACAAGCCGGCCGGCGATTACAGCATGGACTCGTTCTATGCCGGTTTGCTGAAGCCCCACGCCTTGTTCCTGAGCGCCTCGGGGTACATCGCCCTGGCGAACCGGAATTTTTTGGAGATCCTGCATCAGGCCTCCACGGGCGACTCAGCGTCGATCCTGCATGTTTTGCTCCTGGTGCTTTCGATCGTCACCGGCGTCCGGTTGATCCAGTCGCTCTATCTGGCCCGGCGGGATTACCCGCATCTCGAGAGCGGAATCCTGGACGTGTTCATCTTCTTTGCCGTGGTGCTGTTCACCTCCGGCGTCGTGCTGGCCTCATTCGATGTCCAGCAGATCCCGGTGGTGGGAAAACTTTTGCCGGGGTTTCTCACGTCGCAGAAACAGTTCATCGTGATGTGCGTTTACGCGTTCTGTGCGTTCGTCGGCGTTT
>DATAKE010000020.1:0-28311 GCA_036261745.1 Opitutaceae bacterium | reverse complement strand
GGAAAGACCGAACACCGCCCCAACGTTTGCCGCGCCTCCGCAACCCTCGATCAACCAAACGACGAAAGCGAAAAGAAAGGCAGCGAGTCACCATGCTCGTCCTTCAGCGCCGGGAGGACGTTGTAGCACATGTCGAGCAGGATGATCGTGAGATTCCAGAGCGCGATGCGCCGGATGATGTGCTTCGTGACCTTGAAGCGGTACGAGAGCAGCGCGAAGAACGGGATGAAGAAGTGGCCGAACAGGATTCCGTAGAGGCCGACGTACCACCACTGGTTCGTCGAGCCGTCGTGGTTCAACTCACGCAGGTTGTACCAGAAGGTTTCCTCGGGGACGTTGGCGTTCCAGATCAGGAAATACTGCGAGAACGTCACGTACGCCCAGAAGACGGTGAACGCCAGCATCAGCTGACCGATGCTGTGAAAGTGGTTGTTGTTGATGACGCCCTTGTAGTCACCGCGGTTGTAGAGCCACACCATGATCAGCACGCCGATGCAGAGTCCGCCGCGCACGCAGTTCGCGAAAAACCACACGCCGTACATCGTCGAGAACCAGTGATACTCGAGGCTCTTCACCCAGTAGATCGCGGCAAACGTCAGGGTCAGCGCGCCGAGCGGAAGGCCGATGGCGGCGTTCCGGCGGTTCGCAAACGTCCACTTGGCATCGCCGTCGACATCCTGCGTGAACGAGGCCTTCCGGAGGAAATAGGCCAGCCCGCACCAGATGGCGAAAAAGCCGACGGTCATTCCCGTGAACATGTTCCGGTTCAGGAAACTCGCCTTCTTCTGGTACAGCACATCGGCGCCGACCGTGCCGTGCCCGCCGTGCAACACGTGATCGAGATCCATCCAGGGCCAGACGAAGCCGGGCTTCACCCAGGCGAGGATCAACAGGGGAAGGAAAAGAACCGCGAGCCACTTGAACGCAGCGAGGCTGTGTTCCCACTGGCGGCGGATCACGACGGACCAGGACGCATCCACGATGTGGTGGATGAGGACCAGCATCAGGGCGCCGATCGCGATCGCCGTCCAGTAGGTGATCCCGACGAGGTATGAAAGCGCGACGCCGTGGGTATCCGGCGCGACGAGGACTCCGATTGCCGTGAGGGCAAGACCGATGAGTCCCGTCACGAGAGCCTTGCTCGCCGCCGATGCGGTCGAGGACTCAGTGGCCATGGCGGCGGAAATGGGTGCGGCGTGGGTGCTCATTGGATGCCAAGCTGCGATTTCTCCCCGGCCGGCACATCGGCGACCGTGCCCAGTTGTGCACGCTGCAGGGCGCGCACGTAGGCGACGACCGCCCAGCGGTCCTCGGGCGAAAGTTTGTCCGCGTAGGGAAGCATGTTGTTTTTCCCGTTCGTGATCGTGTTGTAGATATCGCCCTCCGGGATCTGGCGCAGGCGCGGATCGTGATACGTGGGCGTCGCGCCCATGCCGTACTGTTTCGTGATGCCATTGCCGTCACCGGCGGCGCCGTGACAGGGCGCGCAGTAAGTCGCATAGCGGGCCCGACCCGTCTCGAGCAGCGGGCGGTCCACCGCGACACCCGCGGGGAAGCCGCGGATGAATTCGCCGCGGGCGTTCTTCCCGAGGTAGCGCGCGTCGTCCGCGCGCACCGGGAGATCGGCGCGCACCGTATTCGGAGGCGGAAGGCGGTCGGCGCGGCCGTCGGCGAAAAACTGGCTGGCGGCCTGCGGGCGGACCTTCGGCTGATACTTCATGCCGGGGAAGGCCCATTCGGGAAACACATCCAGCGGCGGAGCCGTGAAGATCGCGCCGCGGAAACCCAGCACCGAGACGAGCAGCACGCAGACGAAGAGAGTGGCGAGGTAAACGTTGCGCATGCTCAGGCCTCCAGCTCCTTGACGTCCGTGCCGCCGGCTTTTTCCAGCAGGGCTTTCGTGTTGGCGAGATTGAAGCGCGGATCACGCGCCTCGATCACGATGAAGAAAGTGTCGTCCATGCCACGCTTGATCTGGTCGTATTTCAGCACGGGGTGATAGTGCATCGGCAGGCGGTTCACGAGAAACATGCCGCCGATCGTCGCGAAGGCCGTGAAGAGAATCGTGAGTTCGTAGGAAACCGGAAACGCGAACATCGGGCTGAACAGCGGCTTGCCGCCCACGATCAGCGGATAATCCGCGGAGTTGGTCCACCAGATCATCGTCATGCCGGTGCAGAAGCCCGTGATGCCGCCCGCGAGCGAAATGCGCGGGACGATCGAGCGCTTCAGGCCCATCGCCTTGTCGAGCCCGTGGACCGGGAACGGCGTGATGCAGTCCCAGTTCTTGTAACCGGCATCCCTCACCTGCTCCGCCGCGTGGTAAAGCGCGGGCGTGGTGGTGAAGGTCGCGATGAGACCGTAGGAAGGTGCAGCCATGATCGGTTAGTGTTTGGCTCCGCCCTGGACGCTGACCGGGTCGCCAAAACCCGTCTTGTCGTCGCCGTGATGATGATCGCCATGCACGTCCGCCTGGGGCGTGACGGCCTTGAGTTCCGCCATCGGCATGATCGGCAGGAAGCGGATGAAGAGAAGGAACAGCACCGAGAACACGCCGAAGGTGCCGAAGAACGTGAAGATCTCGACGATGCTCGGCGAATAATAGCCCCAGCTCGACGGCAGGAAATCGCGGGCGAGCGAGGTGACAATGATCACGAAGCGCTCGAACCACATGCCGACGTTCACGAAGATCGAGAGCACCCAGACCATGGTGGTGTTGTGACGCACCGCCTTGAACCAGAAGAACTGCGGCGTGATCACGTTGCAGGAAATCATGATCCAGTAGGCCCACGCGTAGTGGCCGAAGGCGCGGTTGATGAACGCGAAGCCCTCGTACGGATTCGCGCCGTACCACGCGATGAAGAACTCCATCGCGTAGGCGTAGCCGACGATCGTGCCGGTGGCCAAAGTGATCTTACACATGCAGTCGATGTGGTACTGCGTGATCAGGTCCTCGAGGTGATAAATCGCGCGCAGCGGCAGCATCAGCGTGAGCACCATGCCGAAGCCGGAGAAGATGGCGCCCGCCACGAAGTACGGCGGGAAGATCGTCGTGTGCCAGCCCGGCAGCAGCGAGACGGCGAAGTCGAACGACACGATGGTGTGCACCGAAAGCACGAGCGGCGTCGAGACACCGGCGAGGATGAGGTACGCCATCTCGTAGTTGCTCCAGTGGCGGTTCGAACCGCGCCAGCCCATTGCAAACAGACCGTAGAGGAACGAGCGGAACTTGTTACCGGCGGCTTCAAACCGGTCGCGGAGCACCGCGAGGTCGGGCAGCAGGCCGATGTACCAGAAGAGCACGGAAACCGTTCCGTAGGTCGAGACCGCGAATACGTCCCACTCCAGCGGCGAACGGAAGTTCTGCCAGATGTAGTTCGAATTCGGGATCGGGAAGAGATACCAGGCGTACCAGATGCGGCCGACGTGGAAGACCGGGAAGATCGCCGCGCAAACGACCGCGAAGATCGTCATCGCCTCGGCGGCGCGATTGATCGACGTGCGCCACTTCTGGCGCAGCAGGCACAGGATTGCGGAGATGAGCGTTCCGGCGTGGCCGATACCGATCCAGAAAACGAAGTTGACGATGTCCCACGCCCAGTTGACCGGATTCGCGTGACCCCAGACACCGACGCCCGTTGCAACGAGGTAGGTCAGGCCCGCGACGGTGAACGACGCGACGAAACACGCGACGATGAAGCACCACCACCACCACGCGGGGGTTTTGCCCTCGATGATGCCGCAGATCTTGTCGGTGATCCACGAGAAGGACCGGTTGTTCGCGACCAGGACGGCGCGGGGAATCGTCGCGGGACGAACTTCGTCGAGGATCGCCGGTGAACCGGCGGCATGTTCAGCGTGAGCCATTAGCTAAGTCCTCCGAGTCGTTTCGCTGCGTCGAGCGCACCGTGACCGGGCGCCTTCTTTTGGTCGTGGCCAGGCGCGGGAGCGTGCTCCCCCGCCCCGTCGTGCGCGTCGTGGCCGCCGGGATGATTCTTGTTGTTATATTCGGTCCGGCTGAAGGGCAGCGGATTGTAGTCCGGCATCTTCGGGTTCGGATTCCGCAGCTTGGCGGAGTAAGTCGTGCGCGGACGCACGTTCAGGTAACCGAGGACGGCGTAGTCCTGCTCGCGACCCTTGGCCTTCATGACCGCGGAATTCGGATCGAGGATGTTGCCGAAGACGATCGCGTCCACCGGGCACGTCTGCTGACACGCCGTCTTGATCGCGCCGTCGGGAACGATGACATCCGAGGGATTTCCGGCCTGCGCCGTCTTCACCTTGTACTGGATCTTCCCGTTCTGGATGCGTTGCACACAGTACGTGCACTTCTCCATCACGCCGCGCATGCGCACGGAGACTTCCGGGTTCTTCACCATCTTCACGAGCTCCGGCATGCCCTTCGGGCCGAGCTGGCTCATGTAGAGGCTGTCGAGGTTGCGCTGGTTGAAGTCGAAGAAATTAAAGCGGCGGACCTTGTACGGACAATTGTTCGCACAGTAGCGCGTGCCGATGCACCGGTTGTAGGCCATCGTGTTCAGGCCTTCGTCGTCGTGCACCGTGGCGTTCACCGGACACACCGTCTCGCAGGGCGCGAGCTCGCAGTGCTGACACGTCATCGGCTGCAGGGAAACCTGCGGATCCTCCGGCAGCTCGCGGTTGCCTTCGCCGCCGAACGCGCCGCCATCGGCGCGGCCGTCGGAGTAATAACGGTCGAGGCGGATCCAGTGCATCTCGCGGCCGCGGAGCACCTGGTCCTTGCCGACGATCGGAATGTTGTTCTCCGCCTGACACGCGACAACGCAGGCGTTGCAACCGATGCAGGTGTTGAGATCGATCGACATGCCCCACTGGTGCAGACCGTCGAACTTCGGCGTGCTGTAGAGGGAATTGCCGCGCGGGATTTCCTTGGCGCGCTGCGTGGTGATCTTCTTCCGCTCGGCCTCGGGCAGTTTGGAAACTTCCTCCGGAGTGAGGTCGCCGTAATTCGAGGGCGTGTGCGTCTCGAGCCCGAACTCGTTCGCGAAGCGGGGATTCTCCCGGTAGCCGTCCTTACCCTCGTAGTTTCCTTCGCGGAGAATGTCGCGGCCTTCCATCGACCAGTGCTCCTGCGTGTTCGCAAGCAACGCACGCTTGCCGGTGTCGGTCAGCGTGGCGCCACTCGTCACGTGCATCGCGGCGGCGGTGCGAATCGGATAGGCGCTGAAACCGGCGTTCGTGCCGACGCGGCCGGTCTTCGTCCGTCCGTAGCCCAGCGGAACCACCAGCGTGAAGTCCGACAAACCGGGCTGGATGTGCACCGGCGCGATGATTGATTTGCCGCCGACCTTCAGCTCGAAGAGCCGGGCGTTTTCCTTGCCGATGGAAAATTCGTTTTCCTCTTTGCGCGCGACCTGGATCGCCGAGCCGTGGTGGTCGATTCCCAGTTCCTTCGCGAGCTTCGGACTGATGAGGATGGCGTTGTCCCAGGCAATCTTGGTGATCGGATCCGGACACTCCTGCAGCCAGCCGTTGTTCGCGAAACGGCCGTCGTCCATCTTATGGTCGCGCACGAAACGCACCTCGAGATTGGTCCGCGAAAACGCCGCGGGTTTCGGCGGGGCGGCGAGGAACGCGCGAACCGAGGCCGCGTTGTAGTTCGCCGGCCGGATTTCGTAGGATGAGTTTTCGAGCAGGCCGTCGTGCAGAAATTTCTGCATCGCCCCCGCCGCGGCTCCGCCGGGAAGGGTGCCGAGCGTCGCGCTCACCAGCGCGTAGGGATCCGCGTTCGCTTCGCCGGCGATACGCGCCAGCACTTCGATTTCGGTGAGGCCGCCGAACAGCGGCAGAATCATCGGCTGCACCGGGACGACGGTGCCGTCGACCGTGCGGGCATCGCCCCAGGACTCCAGATAGTGTGCGGCCGCGATATGGGTGGTGGCCGCGGCGTTCACGGACGAGGTTTCGTCCACGTGGTAGCCAAAGCGCACGACTTCACCGACGGATTTTTGCAGCGCCGGCCAGTCGAGGTCCGCGGGCGCGTTGTAGGCGGGATTGCCGCCGAGCACGACCAGCGTTTTCACCGAACCGGCCTTGAGCGCGGCGGCGAGCGTGGAAATCGTCGCGGCCGTCGAGGCCGGCACCGTCACGAAATCCACCGTCTGGCCGATATTGCCGAGAAAATCATTGATCGCGTAGGCGATCGCGTGGACCTGGGCCGGCTGATGGGCGCCGGCGAGCACGAGCGATGCGCCGCGATTGGCGAGGAGATCGGCGGCGCATTCCGCGATCCACTTGTCCTTGTCCTTGAAATCGAGGCCCTCGGCCAGCGGCGCGAACTGCGGGGAATTCGTGATCTTCTGCCCCAGCGCCGCGGCGAGCGCGAGCATGTGGCTGCTGGCGAGCCGCAGGCGGTGATCCGCCATGCTGCCCGTGAGGGTGAATCCGCTCTCCGCCATATAGAGGCGGTTCATCGGATCGTCCTTCTTCGTCACGCGGCGGCCCTCCGAGAACGAGCGCGCATAATAAAGACTGCCCGCTTCCGACTGCAGAAAATCCGCATCGAGCGACACGATCCGCTTCGCCCTGGCGAAACGGTAGAGGGGTTTCACCTCGCGGCCGAAAGCGGCGCGCGCCGCCGCGGGATCGGCCTCGTCGGCGACGGGTTCGTATTCCGCCCAGATCGCGTTCGGAAACGACGCCCGCAACCGGGTGATGAGACGCGCCCGCGTCGGCGAGGAGGATTCCTCCGCGAGAAACGCGAGACCGGTGCCGCGGGTCGCGGCGTAAGCGCGATTGATCGTCGAGAGGACTTCGTTGACCGCCGCAATCGAGAGCACGCTGCCACCCTTGGTGTGCGCCGTCGCACGATCCGGATCGTAAAGATCGAGAATCGAAGCCTGCGCGAGGAGCGAACTCGCCCCGCCGTGCGGCTTGTAAGTGGGGTTTCCCTCAATCTTGGTCGGGCGGCCCTGATGGGTCTCCGCCAGCAGCGGGATCGCGGATTTCCGCAGCGGCATCGCAGTCGCGTAATACTGCGGCAGGCCGGGGATGTAATTTTCGACCGACTTTCCGAAGGGGAGAATATTCGCCTCGGGGCGGCGACAGCCGGCGAGACCGATTCCGCCCAGGGCGAACGAGGCCGCCATGATCTTGAGGAAGTGCCGGCGATCGCCGTTATCCAGCTCTGCCGCGCCCTGTGGGAACTCGCGCTCGAGTTGCGCGCGGAAACCGGGCGTGTCCGCCAGCTCGTCCAGGCTGCGCCAGTATTTCGGGCCGGTCAGCTCGCGCTCGGAAGGTTC
Source organism: Opitutaceae bacterium (assembly GCA_036261745.1). Classification (GTDB taxonomy): domain Bacteria; phylum Verrucomicrobiota; class Verrucomicrobiia; order Opitutales; family Opitutaceae; genus DATAKE01. The sequence continues at coordinate 21,031 of DATAKE010000020.1, read as the reverse complement.
GGGATGGTGAAATTTGCGTTTCATCGATGGCAACCAGAGCAGCTCTGCGGGGGCTTGATGTTCCAGTTGTGGACAAAATCCTTGCCGGCCTGGGCGCCGGACTTTTCCGCGATCGTTTGCGAGTCGAGGTTGAAGACATCCGCCTTCTCACGAACGCGCGCCGCGGGGTTGCGATGGCAGTCGAGGCAGAAGCCCATGCTCAGGGGCTGCATGTGGGTGACGACTTCCATCTCGTTCACCTTGCCATGGCACTCGACGCAGCTGACGCCGCGGTTCACGTGGGCGGCGTGGTTAAAGAAAGCGTAGTCGGGCGTCTTGTGAATCCAGACCCACGGCACCGGTTTGCCGGTGTTGTAGCTTTCGACCACGGGCGCCAGCAGCGGACTCGCGGTCTTGATCTGGTTGTGACAGTTCATGCACGTCTGCGCGGTCGGCACGTTCGAGTGCCCCGACTTGTCGACGTTCGAATGGCAATAGCGGCAGTCCAGCCCCAGCTCACCGACGTGCTGCTTGTGGCTGAACGGCACCGGCTGGACCGGGGCGTAGCCGACGCGCGTGTATTTCGGCGTCATGTAGTAGGTCACGCCGGCGGTCGCGATGGTCGCGAGCACTCCCAGATAAACGATGATCTGGAGGGGAAGCTTGTTCGCCGATTTCGGGAAAATGTTCGACATGGCCGGGTGATGTCCGACGAGGCGTCAGGCTTAGAGCGCGTCCGACCGGCGGGCGACGGTGCGGAGGGCGGGGCGAATCTGGATCGCGGGGACCGCGGGCGCAGGGGCGCTGGCGGCGGTTTCGGGGGATTTCGCGAGTAACTTTGGCGCTAACCCGGCGGCGGCGATGAGCCCGAGGAGCCTGCCAAAGAATTGTTTTCGCGATGGATCGTGACTCACGGAGGGTATGGAAGTGGTTGGAATCGCCGCCGAAAGAAGGGAGCGCGGTTTAGGATGTAAACCAAAAATTCCTGAGGATTTTTTTTCGCAGAGGGAATTAGCGCACACCGAGAGCAAAGGTGGCTCCGCTAATCGGTGGCGGCGGCGCGGAAAACGCACTGCCGCGCGGAGGTTTGACCCTCAAATAAACACTCCGTCCCGCATCGGCCGGGTGAAATCGCAGCGACCGGCGATTTCCGGGTTGTGGGTCACCAGCACCACCGCCTGCCCGTTCTCCTTCGCCAGCCGGGTCAACAGGTCGAACACCATCGCGGAGTTTTTCACGTCGAGATTTCCCGTCGGTTCGTCCGCCAGAATGATCGTGGGCTGGTTCGCCAGCGCCCGGGCCACCGCCACGCGTTGCTGTTCACCGCCCGACAGTTGCGTCCCCAACCGGTGGGTCTTCTCCGCGAGCCCGACCGAGGCGAGCAGCCCATGGGCGCGGTCCTTCATTTCCTCCGGGGTGAGCTTTCCCAGCTTCCGCATCGGCATCATCACGTTGTCCAGGGCCGAGAACTCGAGCATCAGAAAGTGAAACTGGAAGACGAAGCCGATGTGCGTTCCCCGCGCGGCGGTCCGCACTGCGTCGTCGCTGTTCGACATCACCTGGCCGTCGATCGAGATCGCACCGCCATCGGGCTGGTCGAGAAGACCGAGCAGATAGAGGAGCGTGGACTTCCCGCAGCCCGACGGCCCGACGATCGCGTAGACGCCCCCGCGCTTCGCCTCGAACGAAACGCCCTTGAGCACGTGCACCCTCCCCTCGCCCTGTCCGAGGTAGCGGTGAAGATCGGTGCAACGCAGGGCGACTTCACCGGATCGCGAGGGGGCGGGAGCAGCAGCGGCCGGCACGTTCATTGCGCGGTTCCTCTCACGATGTCGCCCGGCTCAAGCCGCGCCGCACGCCGCGCCGGAATCAGGCTCGCGATCATCACCGTGACGACCGCGGTGGCGATCGCCTGCACGAAATGCCAGGGCGACAACGCCACGAGGAAATACTTCGTGGCGAAAATTCCCGTGATATCGATGGGAATTCTGGAAACGGCGTACGATCCCAGCCACCCCAGGAGCGAACCGATGACAGTTCCGATGAGAAGCACGATGATCGCCTGCCAGAGAAAGATCCGCGTGATGTCAGACCGCTCGTAGCCCATCGAACGCAGGATCGCGATGTCCTTGGTCTTCTCGAGAACGATCATCGCGAGCGTGTTGAACATCGCCAGGCCGGCGATCAGCGTGAACACCGAAACGGTGATCGCGGACGAAATGCCGAGCGCGCTGAACGCCTCCAGCCAGGGCTTTTCGCGCACCTGCCATGGCTTCGCGCTGTGGGCGAGGACCTCCGTGATTTGCTCGGCGTCGGCGGGCGCCCGGTAGATGTCGAAGAGGTTGAGCTGGATGAAAGACACGCCGGTGGGTTTGCGCAGCAGAGAGCGGGCATCGCCCATGTGAATATAGATGCGGGCGCGGTCGATCTCGCTGACGCCCGTTTCGTAAATCGCGGCGACGCGAAATCCGTGCGGCGGATTCCCGTGGGATTCGATCAGAATGCGGTCGTCCAACTCGAGTTGAAGGCGATCGGCGAGCTCGCGCCCGACCAGCGCTCCGGCGGGTGTGCCCCGGAAGTCGTCGATGGTCCCCCCGACCACCTGCTTGCCGAGATCGGACACCTTGAGATGTTCCGAAAGTTCGATGCCGTAGACTTGGGCGGAATCGTTCTTGAACGAGCTTCGCACTTCCACGTTGCCGCGCAGCACGGGGGAAATCCCGGAGATATTGGGAAAATTGCGCAGCGCCTTGATCATCCGGTCGGGTTCCTCGACGCCCTCGATGTATTTGCGGCCCTCCCTCTGCCGGAGGTCGAAATCCGAACCGCCTCCCGCCGTCATGAACCACCGCATGTTTTGAATCTTGTCCTGAATGCGCATCGCCCCGTCGGTGCCGATGATCGTGCGGATGAAGAAATTCTTGAACCCGCTCGTCGTGGCCTGGGTGATGATGAAGAGCGACACCCCCAGCACGGTGCACGAAAGGCTCATCAGCATGGCCCGCTTCTTCGCCGTCAGGAAACGAAAGGCGATATGCAGATTCGGTGACATCGAGACTCGGAAGGACGCTGCGGTGGATCCGCCTTACTTCGAAATTTCGACGCGAACCTGGTCGCCATCTTTGAACTGATCGAGATTGTCGACGATCACCTGTTCGCCCTTGCTCACGCCTTCGAGGATCTCAGCCAGATTCTCAGCCGTGTAGCCGGCCTTCACCTTCCGGCGTTCCACGCGGCCGTCTTTCACGACCAGGACGTAACCGACCACCTTGTCGATCAGGGTCAGAGCGCGGCGCGGAATCCGCGTCTGGCTCTGGCGTTCGTCGATGATGATGCTCACGTCACCGGTGAGGTCGGGCAGCAGCTTCGCGGGGTCGATTTTGACGTCGAGATGCGCGATGTACCGCTGCGTGCCCAATTCCGCCGCGGGGAGTTTCCGGATGACCTTGCCGTCGAACCGCTCGTCCCCGTACGTGACAAAACGCACCACGGCGCGCTGGCCGATCTGCACCTCCGCGAAATTTTCCTCGCTGATCTTCGCCTCCACGTTGCGGCGGAGCGTAATGAGGTTGGCGATGGTTTGATTGTTGCTCACCTGGTCGTCCTTGCGGGCATTCACCGACGCGATCACGCCGTCGAAGGGCGCGCGAATCGTCATCTTGGCGCGGTTGCGCTGCTTCACGCGGAGCAAATTATCGAGGCTGTCGATCGCCTGTTTGTTCGAAACAAACTCCTGGTCCTGCCTCAGCTTGACCGCGTCCACCGCGCGCTTGAAGCGGGCGAGCTCCTGGTCCGAGAGGCTGCCCCGCGCATTCTGGCGCTGGGCGTTTTCGAGGTTTTCCGCGGCGGTGTCGTATTCGAAGGTGAGGGAGGAACCGGCCGCCACTTTCTTCTTCATGGCATCGAGATCGATCTGGATTTTCTCGATTTCGAGATCGATGTCGCCGGTGTCGATCTGCACGAGGATCTCGCCTTCGCGGACGTTTTTGCCGGGTTCGATGTCGCTCTTGAGGATGCGGCCGCCGATTTCGCTGGTGAGCAGGCCCGGGCGCTCGGACGCGACCAGCACGCTGCCGGGCACGGAGTTGACGGCGAGTCCCGACGAGACCACCGCGACCTTCGCGACGGGAAGGAAGGCCCCGCGGAAGAAAATCCCCGCTGCGACCAGCACCCCGACGACGACAAGAAGCTTGAGCGCGAGACGGGAGTTATTTGATGGAGCGGACATAACGGGCGGGAAGATTGGTCATCACCGGATCGGCTCCGGTTTGAGAAACGAAGTCTGACCACCGCGTCAAATAGTCGGAGCGCGCGTAGATCCGGGCGATGTCAGCCCCGAGCATACCGGTCGCCGCGGCGTCCGCCGCGGTGCGCGAGGTGAGGCCCCGCCGGAAATCCTCGGCAACGACCGAGGAAGCGCCGGCGGCAAGCGCGTGCCGCTGCTCCGCGATATCCAGGGCCCGCGCCGAAAACTGGAGCTGCTGATGAACCACCTGCAGGTTTTCCACCGTGGTTTCCGCGTAAGCCTGAAGCGTGCGCTCCGCGGCGCGGCGGCCGGCGAGGGAATAAAGCTTCGCACCGCGGGTGGCCAGGCCGTCGAACAGCGTCCACGAGGTGTTGAGACCGTAGTAATTCGAACGGACGTTGGTCTGGGTCACCGCGCCCCCGGGCGACGCCTGGGTCGAAATGGAAAGCGAGGTGGACGCCGCCAGCGAAAATTTCGGATAGAGACCCGTCCGCGCGATCCGGTAGTTCAGATCCGCCTGCTTGACGTTCATCAGATAAACCTGCCCCTGGTTCGTGTTCCCCGCGCCATCCTTGAGGAAAATCCGCACCAGCTCCGACGCGATCTGCGGGGAGTGCACCGGGCGCGGGAGATCGTTGGGAATCGAGGCGGAATCAAAGCGTTCCAAGCCGGCCAGGCGGGCGAACAATTTTTTGCTGGATTCGAAATCCAGCGTCAGCCGTTCGCCGTTCAGCCGCGCATCGGCGACGCTCAACTGCGGCACCGAGAGTTCTCCGGCCGAGATCGTGCCGTTTTTAAATTTCTCCTCCTCGATGAGAAGCAGGCCCTCCGCCTGGGTCAGCGCCTGCTGGGCGTAGCGCACGGCGGCTTTTTTCGCGATGAGCGAGAGATACTGGGAGCGGATCGTGCCGGCGAGCATCCGGTAGGCCTCGGCGTAATTGCGCTCGGCGATTTTCAGCGAAATGCGGCCGATATCGACGCCGGCCTTCAACGCCCCCCAATGGAAAATCGGCTGACCCAAACTGACCGTGTAGGAAAGACCCGTCGACGAACTCGGCGTCGTCACTCCCGCGGAGGCGGAGGCGGCCGTGCTGACACCGTAACTGATCGACGCGTTCACATTGGGATAAAGGGCCGCATCGGTGCGAATCCGCATCGCCTCCGCCTGGGCGAGCGTGACGTCGTTCGAGATCATCTGGGGCGAGCGCTGCAGGGAGTCGCGCAGGATGGCGCGCAACTCGGGCAGCAAATCCTCGGGCATTCCGCCCACCGCGTTGAGAGGTTGAGCGACCATTCCAACCGGCGCACTCAACACGATTACCATTCCGAGAATCCGACGGGCAACGCTTCGCATAGGCCAAGAAAACATCAACATGTGGAAGAGAAAAAGGTGATTGAGACGGCGGGATGTCCAAGTCGATTGCAACCCCTAAAATCCCGGGTGAAGTCGCTACGACCAGAGGAAATGAAACGCGTTGCAAAAAAGTTTTCGCGGCGGGCGCTTCACGTGGGAAGTGGAAGATTCCTTGAACCCGCGCCGCCCGCACTCCAACTGATGACAACCCCCGCCGCCCCGCCCTCCAGCCCGCGTGATTAAAATTCCCATCCTCGATCTCAAGCCGGCGTACGACGAACTGCGCGCGGAACTCGATGCCGCCTACCACCGCGTCATGGAATCGGGCTGGCTGCTGCTCGGCCGCGAACTGGAAGCCTTCGAATCCGAGTACGCGCAAAGCGTCGGAGTGCGGCACTGCATCGGCGTCGCCAACGGGCTCGAGGCGCTGCAACTCGTGTTGATGGCGCGCGGCATCGGCGCCGGCGACGAAGTGATCGTGCCGTCGCACGGCTACATCGCCACCTGGCTGGCGGTGACCCACGCCGGCGCGCGACCGGTGCCGTGCGAACCCGACCCCCGCACCTACAATCTCGATCCCGCCGCCATCGCGGCCCTCGTGACGCCCCGCACGAAAGCGATCCTTCCCATTCACCTCTACGGTCAGACCGCCGACATGACGGGGATCAGCGCGATCGCGAAAGCCCGCGGGTTGTTCGTGCTCGAAGATGGCGCGCAATCCCACGGCGCCCGCTGTCACGACCGGCAAAGCGGCGCGCTCGGCGACGCCGCCGGAATCAGTTTTTATCCCAGCAAAAATCTCGGCGCACTCGCCGATGCCGGCGCGGTCACGACCAACGATTCCGACCTCGCGGACAAACTGCGCCAGCTGCGCAACTATGGATCGAAGGCCCGCTACCACCACGAATCCGCCGGGCTCAATTCGCGCCTCAGCGAACTGCAGGCCGCATTTTTGCGGGTGAAACTCCCCCACCTCGCGGCATGGAACGAGCGGCGCGTCGCGCTCGCCGCCCGCTATCTTTCCCAACTCGAGGGCGTCGGCGACCTCACGCTCCCGTTGGTCCCGGCGTGGGCCCGGCCGGTCTGGCATCTGTGGGTGGTGCGCACGGCGAAGCGCGACGCCCTCCAGCAGCATCTCACGGCGCAGGGAATCGGAACCCAGATTCACTATCCGATTCCGCCGCATCTTTCCGGTGCCTATCGTGCCGGCGGCTGGAAACGCGGCCAGTTTCCCCTCGCGGAAAAATTCGCCGGCGAAGTCCTCAGCCTGCCGATCGGACCGCATGTCACGGCCGGACAGGTGGACGAAGTTTGCGCGGCGGTCCGGACATTTTTCGAGCGGCGCTAACCCCGCCGCCCCGAGGGGCGGCCGGAAGGATTTGCTCTTGAAAGGGGCTGCGAATGCCATGATGGCATTGCGCCCTTCGATGTCTGCTCCGGCTCACCCAGGTTTTTTCGCGCACCTCAACCCCGCGGCGCTGCTGCGCGATCTGTTCCGCCACCGGGAGCTACTGCGGCAGTTTACCTTTCGGAATTTCCACACGAGGCACAAAGGGAGCTACCTGGGAATCGTCTGGGCGATGCTCAATCCGCTGCTGCTGCTCGGGCTCTACTTCACCGTCTTCGGACTTTTCTTCAAAGTGAAGTTCAGCGAGCGGCCCGATGAGACGCGCGTGGACGTCGCGCTGGCGCTGCTCCTCGGCCTGACCGTCTTCCATTTTCTCTCCGAGGTGATCGCCCAGGCTCCCGCGGTGATCGTGGGCCAGGCGAATCTGGTGAAGAAGGTCGTGTTCCCTCTCGAGGTGCTGCCGGCGGCAAACCTCGGCGCGAGCTTTTGTAATTTCATCATCAGTCTCGGGCTCGTGATCCTCGGCCAGATTGTTTTCGGGCGCGGTTTGCCGATGACCGCCTTGTGGCTGCCGGTGATCGTCCTGCCCGTGCTGCTGCTCGCGGCGGGGCTGGGCTGGCTGCTCTCCGCCATCGGCGTTTTTTTTCGCGATCTCGCGCAGGTCACCCAGTTCGCCTCCATGCTGCTGATGTATGCCAGCGCGGTGTTTTATCCGCGCTCGAGCATCCTGCCGGAAATCTGGACGGTGCTCCGCTTCAACCCCGTGATTCACGCGATCGAATTGTTGCGAAACGTCATGCTCTGGGGACATCCGATGAACTTCACGCACCTCGGCTGGCTGTATGCCGCGGGGATCGCCACCTGCCTGGTCGGCTACGCGTGTTTCATGTCGTTGCGCTCCTCGTTTTCGGACGTGCTTTAAGGATTGCGGTCGCTGGGACCGCGGCCTTGCCTTCGTGGTTTCTGCCTCCACGCCGGGGGTTTTTCTCGTCGCAGTCATGTTCAAAACGTCCCTTTTCTCCCTCAAACTTCGCTGTCTCATCGCGGGTGCGCTGTTGCTCGGAACGTTGGCGGGAGGGTGTTCGAAACAAACGCGTTCGGCCGCTGAAAGGGAAGCCGAGGCCAGGGCGCTCTACGACCGCGCGAACCTGTACGTGCAGAAGATCGGCGAGGGCGAGTATTCCTACGAATACATCAATTTCCACTACCTGCAGGCGATGGATAACGTGAACCGCATCCTCACGGCCTACCCGGAGACGGACTACGGACAGAAGCTGAAGCGCAACGAGCTCAAGCTCGGCAAATACACGCTGGAATATTTCCGCACCACGCTTCTCGCGCAGCTGGGCGACATGAAGGAGGCGACCGAGAGCATGGAAAATTGCGCGATCTACCTGCGCAGCCTTCCCGACGCGAACAGCCAGAGCGCCCGCGAAGCGCTCGCGCTGATTTTGGAAACGCTCTGCCGCAAAGTCCGCTCGGACGAGGCGCTGATTTTTCCCACGCTCCCCGAGGACCGCACCTTTGCAAAGGAGACGATCGTGCGGGTCATGACCCGTTATCTCCAAAAAGACGTCGCGCTCAGCCTCGTGCAAAGCGCCGAGGTCGACGAGCGGCCCATCCTGGCGGCCGCGTACGGCGAAGGCATGGCGGTGGGCGGACTCGATCTGAAGGAACTCGAGGAATGGACGGCACGCTATGCCACGCCCGACAAGCGGGTCGAAACCGCGATCCTCCGCGGCATGGTGGAACGCGAGGGCATCACCTTCCGCGACAGCTACGACAAGGTGAAGAAGAAGCAGCGCGCCGACGCCCTCGCCGCCCTGAAGGCCGCGGGCAAGGAAGAGGCGAAACCGAAAAAGCCGTCCACGCGCTACGACATTCCGGCGTACTACCAGCAGAAGTTCGGCACGAATTCCAATCCCGAGGCCGTGACCGCCATGGCCGGCCTGAAAGCGCTCCAAGGCGAAATCGACGAGGCCCGCACGATGGTTTCCAAGCTGGACGAATCCGCGTTGGTGAAAGTGATCGCGAATTACTACGACCACCTCGGCGTCACCGGCATACTCACGGGTCGCGAAGACCTGCACCGGAAACTGCTCCGCGCCCCTGACAATCAAGCGCGCGCCCAGGCGAAGCTCGTCGAGTATCTCGCGCAGAACGCGAAATACCCCGAGGCCGACGCGCTGAAGGATGACGGCATCGCCCGGTTTCCCCAGTTCCGCGATCTGTTCATCCGCAGCCGGATCAAAGGCGTGTTCTATTCGCGCGAGGAGTTGTTCTATCTCACCGCCAGGACGATCCCGGCTCTCGACATCAAGGATCCCGGCGTCTGCGCCGTCGTGCTGCTCGAATGGGTCCTGTCGCCGAACCGCCTGCAAAAAGGATCGTCGTGGGGCGCCGACCAGATCCTGTTCAAATACTTTTCGATCCAGAAGGAAGGTCGTCCGATTTCCCGCAAACTCTACAAAGGTTAAGGCAGTCCGCTTTCCGGGTGATGTCGCCGTGTCGCTCATCGCCCCCATTCCCCGTCAGGCATGATTTTCAACACCTATTGGTTCATCCTCTTCGCCGCCGTCGTGGTGCCGGTGTACTGGCTGCTGAGGAAATCATTTCTCCGCCTGCCGTTTCTCGCGGTGGCGTGCGTGGTGTTTCACTTCCACTTCGCCGGACCCGCCGGCATGGCGCCGATCATCGCCCTCGGCGTGCTGACTTATGCCGCCGGCCTCACGCGAAACCGCCTGGCCTGCGCCGTGGGCATCGCGCTCAGCGTCCTGGCCCTGGTTTTCTACAAGTACATCCATTTCCTGACGGGCGGCGTGCTGACCCTGATCAACCCGGGATGGGCGGACGCCGTGGAAAAGTCCGCCAAGGGAATCCTGCCGGGCGCTCCCCCACTCGCGGTGAGCTTCTTCGTCTTTGAGTTCGTGCACTACCTCTACGAAGTGCGGAAGGGCGCGGCGCCGCTGAAAAACCCGCTGCAGTTCGTGCTGTTCTCGATTTTCTTCCCGACGCTGGTCGCCGGACCGATCAAGCGCTTCCAGCAGTTCGTCCCTTCGCTCGAGGAAGGCGCGCGCAACGTGGGCATGGAGGATGTCGCGGCCGGCTTCCGCCGCATTGCGATCGGGTTCATCAAGAAAGTCGTCATCGCCGACAATCTCACCCTGGCGATTGCCTACTACGCCCCGCTCACGCCCGACGGCTCCGTTGCGCAATTTGCGGCGATGACGCTCACCGCGCGCTGGTTCGTCTTCATCCTGATCGCGATGCGAATCCTGATGGATTTCAGCGGCTACAGTGACATCGCGATCGGCCTGGCCCGGCTGCTCGGCGTCAAGCTGCCGGAAAATTTCAACTGGCCCTATGCCGCGAAAAGCATCCAGGAATTCTGGCAGCGCTGGCACATCTCCCTCAGCTCGTGGATTCGCGACTACGTTTATATTCCGCTCGGCGGCAGCCGCCATGGCCTCGCCCGCAAGATCTTCAACGGGCTTTTCGCGTTTGCGCTCTGCGGCCTGTGGCACGGGCCCGCGTGGAATTTTGTCGTGTGGGGTCTCTACCACGGCGTCGGACTCGCCGTCTGCGCCAACTATGCCGCGATCCCGGGACTCGGGCCGCGTTTGCAAGGCTGGCTGGAGAAATCGCCCAAGCTGTGCTGGGTATCGACACAGCTGTTCGCCTGGTTCGGCTGGCTCCTCTTTTTCTATCCGCTGCCCCAGGCCATCGCGATGGCCCGCCTTCTTTTCAACGCCTGATCCATGACCGCTGCTGAAATTTTCCGCGAGCTCCGCTCCACGCTGGCACCGAAAACCGTGCTGGTCGGAGTGCTCGTCGGCTTCGTCGGGCTCTGCCTCCTCGGGCGCCGCGCGGCGCGCGAGGATTTGCACAAGGACTTCACGCGCTTCACCCAGTGGGTCAGCCCCGAGACGAAATACTACGTCACGGTGAACGAGATGATGTCGATCGTCCGCACCAAGGCGAAGCCGGGCCAGATCCTCGTCATCGTCGGGGGCAATTCCGTTTTCCGCGGCGTCGGACAACCGCCCGACCAGCTTTGGACGAAGCGCCTGCAGGAAAATCTCGGCGACGCCTATTGCGTGGTGAACTTCGCGTTCAACGGCTCCGGCATCACCGACGGCGGCGCGGTGGCGGCCGAGGCCCTGCGGAAGGAATTCCCGAAACAGATCTACATGGCCAACGCCGCTCCGACGCAGTGGCCGATTCCCGACGGCACGATCACGTATCGTTTCGTCTACTGGGATGCGTATCACAAGGGACTCCTGATCGATGACCCCGCGCGCACGGCGACGATCAATCATTTCAACGCCCTGCCTCCCTACTCGGGCGGATTCAAGGAGCTGACGATGCGCGAGCAGCTCGACCGGTGGTTTTATTTCCAGGACTACTGGAACGACGTCACCTTCGCCCAATTCAACACCGTGTGGGGCTTCTACACGCTGGGGCCGACGAAATTCCTCCGCGCGCGCAAAACCTATCCCGATCCCGAGCCGGATTTCCTGAAGATGACGATGGCCACCCGCTACCTTGAGGCGAACCTCGAGGCGGAAATGGTCAACGTCCGCGGCTGCAGCGTCTACGCCTACAACAAGGACGCCGACGGGAAATGGCAGCCTTACGCTCCGATCTGGGACCAGTTCACGGAGTACATCAAATCGACCGTTCCGGCGGAATTGAAGAAGCGCACGCTCATCGTTCTCAGCCGCAACAGTCCGTACTACATCGAGCGCCTCGCCCCCGACGAACGCGAACGCGACAATCTCGCCTACGTGGATGCGGTGAAAAAGTGGAAGGAAGGCGGCTACGAATCGATCGACTACGGCAGGGATTTCCTGATCGAGGACTACGGCGACCGGACGCATCTCACCTGGCAGGGCGGCGCAAAACTCTCCGGCATCATCGCCGACAAGGTCCGCGAAATGTCCCAGAACCTCGGCTACCTACCCGCCAAATGAAAACCGAAGAGATGATCGTGAAATCGAAGGCGGTGCGGCAGATCGCGTCGCTGCTGGTCGGGATCGCCGTGGGCGTCGCGTTTCACTACCTGCTGTTTCGCTTGTCGCTTCCGGTGCAGCCCTTCATCTACGTCGCATTCTAACGATCGCCATGTTTTCCCGGCTCCCGCGCCCTTTGCGCTTCCTGCAATTGCGTTCCGTCCTCGCGATCTGCGCGGCGTGCGGAACCGCGGCGGCGTTCGGCGCCTCGCCCCTCGACCAGTGGACGTGGGTGAGCCCCGATGCGAAGGAAGATTTCAAGGGAGCGAATTACGAAGCCGTCAGCTACGAAGCCACGCGCGATCTCCTGGTCGTGGTGGGAAACAGCGGGAAGGCCCTCGTCCGAAAAGCGGCGGAAACCTCCTGGCGCTCCTACGATCTCGGCACCCAGCGGCCGCTGTATGATGTCAGCACGTCCAACGGCACCTTCTACGCCGTCGGTGCGCGCGGCACGTTGATCAGCTCGAAGGACGGGGAAAAATGGACCGCCCGCGATTCCACGCTCACGGTGCCTTTTTTCGCCATCACCTACACGAACAGCGTGTTTGTCGCCGTCGGTGACGGCGGTCGCATCGTGACCTCGCGCGTCGGCAGCCAGTGGAGCGAACAATCCTCGCGGGTCGTCGATTCCCTTTTCGGCGTCGCGTACCACAGCGCCAATTTCGTGGCGGTCGGGGTGAATGGCATCGCGCTGCGCTCGACCGACGGCACGTTCTGGCTGCCGCAGGACAGCGGGACGAAGGTCTCGCTGCACTCGGTCACGGCGGGGAAAAAGCAGTTCGTCGCGGTGGGCGATGAAGGAGTGATCCTCACCTCTCCCGACGGTTTCAAATGGACGCCGCGGAATTCCGGGACGGAAAAAAATCTGAACGGCATCGCCTTCGGCAACGGTCTCTATCTGGCCGTCGGCTCCGAGGGCACGATTCTCAGTTCCGCGGACGGCATCGCCTGGACCAGCCACCACTCCGGCGTCACCCATTTCCTGAAGGGCGCGGCCTTCGTCAAAAATAGTTTTTTGGTCGTGGGTTGGAACGGCGTGATTCTGCAGTCCGGCACCTTCGGCAAATAGCGGGTTGGGCGCCGTGGGCTGTCCGGTTTGTCAGCCGAAGATTCGCCGTGACCTGCACAAACCCGGCTCACTAAGGTGGGCGTCACTTTTTCATGGTATCTCCCCGCAGAATGGAAGCAGGCGCTGGTTCCCCGGTTTTATCCCCGGCCGACAATGACGTGGTCATTCGGGTCTCCCATCTGACCAAGTCCTATCGGATCTGGAACGAACCGTCGGCGCGGTTGAAGTCGCCGTTTCTGGAAGGTTGTTCGCGTCTGATCCCCCCGGGAATTGCGATGCGCGACCGGCTGATTGCCCAGGCGGCGAGCTGCTACCGCGATTTTCACGCCCTCACGGACTGTTCCTTCGAAGTGCGCCGCGGCGAAACCTTCGGCATCGTCGGCCAGAACGGCGCCGGCAAGTCCACCCTGCTCCAACTCGTCGCCGGCACCCTCACCCCCACGAGCGGAAACGTGGAAGTGCACGGCCGCGTCGCCGCGCTCCTCGAGCTCGGCTCGGGCTTCGATCCGAATTTCAGCGGCGTCGAGAATGTCTACCTGAACGGGACCATCCTCGGCCTTTCCGAAAAGGAGATCCGCGCCCGCTTCGATGAAATCGCGGAGTTCGCCGACATCGGGGATTTCATCCACCAGCCGGTTCGCACCTATTCGAGCGGCATGGTCATGCGGCTCGCGTTCGCCATTTCGGTCTGCGTCGACCCCCAGGTGCTGATCGTCGACGAGGCCCTCGCGGTGGGGGACAATTATTTCGTCAACAAATGCTTTCACCGGCTGAACGACCTGAAGAGCCGCGGGGTCACGATCCTGTTCGTCAGTCATTCCGCCGCGACGGTCACCAGCCTTTGCAGCCGGGCGCTGCTGCTGGACAAAGGCGCCCCGCTGATGATCGGCGACGCCGAGGAGGTCGTGAATCACTACAACCAGCTGATTCGCGACAAACAAAGCGCCGACGTGAAGCGGATCAGCGAACATGCCGTCGCCCGCCCGGCCGCAGCCGTTTCCACCTCGCCAGCGGGCAGCAGCCCCGGCCCGGCCGTCGAGTTCAGCGCGGATCCCGAGCTGGAGAAGCGGACGAAGAGCTCGCGGTTTGGCAGCGGCGCGGGACGGATCGTGCGCATTCGCATGGAGGACACGGCCGGGCACGAACGCAGCGAGTTCACCCACGGACAGAACGTCACCCTCAAGTTCTACTGCGAATTTCGCGATGACGTGGACGAGATGGTGATCGGCTATTTCTGCCGCACCGACACCGGCATCAACATCACCGGAACGAACACCAATCTCGAAGGCATCAAAATCCCGCGGCAGCACGCCGGGACGCGCGCCCTGATGCTTTTTCACACGACGCTTCCCGTGCGGCCCGGCATCTACTCGATCACGATGGCGCTGACCGGCAAACGCGCCGGCGAAACGGAGAAAACGACACTCGACTGGGCTGATCTGGCCTGTTCCTTCTCCGTGCATCTCGCCCCCAACCAGCCTCCCTTTGAGCAACAGCTACTCATCCCCCACGATTTCGAGATGCACCCGATCGGCTAACTCATGATCTCAGTCGTCATCCCCCTTCATAACGAAGAAGAAAACGTTCCGCTGCTCGCGGCGAAACTCACGCCTGCCCTCGCAGCGCTCGGGCGCGAATATGAGGTGATCTTCATCAACGACGGCAGCCATGACGGCACCGCGGCGCGGCTTCACGAGATTTGCCGCGCCGATTCCCGGCTCAAAGCCGTCCACTTCCGCCGCAATGCAGGACAGACCGCGGCGATGCAGGCGGGATTTTCCCATGCGCAAGGCGATGTGATCGTGGCGATGGATGGCGATCTGCAGAACGACCCTGCGGATATCGGCAAAGTCATCACGAAACTCGACGAGGGCTACGATCTCGTCTCGGGCTGGCGCAAAGACCGGCAGGATCATCCGATCAAACGAAACTTTCTCAGCCGGGTGGCGAACGGATTGATTTCGCGCACGACCGGCGTGCACCTCCACGACTACGGGTGTTCGCTCAAAGCTTATCGACGGGAAGTCCTCACGGGGATCGCGCTCTATGGCGAAATGCACCGTTTCATCCCGGTGTATGCCTATTGGAACGGTGCGCGCATCGCGGAGGTCCCGGTGTTGCACCACGCGCGCATGCACGGGGTTTCGAAATACGGCCTCGAGCGGGTCGTCAAAGTGGTCCTCGACCTGGGAGTCGTGCTTTTTCTCCACCGTTACGCGCAGAAACCAATCTATGTTTTCGGCATGTGCGGCCTGACCAGCTGGGCGTTCAGCTTCCTCGCCACCGTCGCGGCGGTCGCATACAAGGTTCTGGGCGCAAAATCCTTCATCCAAACCCCGCTGCCCCTGATCGCGGTCACCATGTTTTTCACCGGCGTCATTTGTTTCCTCCTCGGACTGGTGGCGGAACTGAGCATCCGCATCTACCACGAATCGCAGGACAAACCCACCTATGTGGTGGCGTCGCGCGACAATGTCGCGGAGCCAGCCCGTCGCTTTTCGGCGAGCCCGTTTGCCGCCGCTCGCCGCTAACCCATGTGCGGGATCAGCGGTTTCATCGGCCGGGGCACGGAGCAGGATTTGCAGCGCATGACCACGGCGCTCGCGCATCGCGGGCCGGACGCGGCGGGCTATTGGGTTGATGCGCTTCGCGGCGTTTACTTCGGCCATCGCCGGCTTTCGATTCTCGACCTCGGCGGCGGGGCTCAACCCATGGCCACCGCCGACGGCGACCACGTCATCATCTTCAACGGCGAGATCTACAATTTCGCCGAGCTGAGGACCGAGCTGACGGGGCGCGGCCACAAGTTTCTCAGCGACCACTCCGACACCGAGGTGTTGTTGCACGGATTCCGCGAATGGGGCGCCGAGCTTCCCCGGCGACTCAACGGCATGTGGGCTTTCGTGATTTACGACCGGGCCGCGCGGAAACTTTTCGGCAGCCGCGACCGCTTCGGCAAAAAACCGTTTTTCTACACCACGCAGAATGGCGCTTTCGTTTTCGGTTCGGAACTGTCCGCGCTCCGCCAGCATCCCGCCGTGCAATCGGGGATTTCGAAACGCGCCCTGAAAAAATTCTTCGCGTACGGTTACATCCCGGCTCCGAACAGCCTTCTGGAAAATGTGTTCAAGCTCCCCGGCGGATACTCCTTCTGGCTCGATCTCGACCAGCCGACTCTTACTCCGCGCATCGAGAAATACTGGGACTTCGTGCTCGAACCCTTCGCGGGCAGCGAGATCCCTTCGCGCCCGGAGGAAGTGTGGGGCGAAGAGCTGCGCACCCGGCTCGACACCGCCGTCAAGCGCCGCCTCGTGGCAGACGTGCCGGTGGGGATTTTCTTGAGCGGCGGCGTCGATTCATCGGCCATCACCGCGTTTGCTTCGCGTCACGTCCCCGCGGGGAAGCTGCAGACCTTCAGCATTGGTTTCGAGGAGGCGAGTTTCGACGAATCAGCGTATGCGCGGCGCGTCGCGGACCTGTTCAAGACGGACCATCACGTCGATATCCTCTCGATTTCGAAAGCGCACGGTTTGCTGCCTGCGATCGCTGCAAAGCTCGACGAACCGATGGGCGACAGTTCGCTGCTGCCGACTTATCTTCTGAGCGAGTTCACCAGGAAAAGCGTGAAAGTGGCGCTCGGCGGCGATGCGGGCGACGAACTCTTCGCGGGCTACGATCCGTTCGTGGCGTTGGGCAAGGCTGAGCTCTACTCAAAGCTCGTGCCGCGTCCCATCCACCAGGCGATTCGAATGATCGCGGCGCGCATGCCGGTTTCGCACCGCAACATGAGTTTGGATTTCAAGATCAAGCGCACGCTGCGCGGCCTCAACCACCCTTCGAAGCTCTGGTTGCCGGTCTGGATGGCTTCGCTGGACGCGACCGAGCTCGCGGAATTTTTCGAGGAGCCGACTGACCTCGAGGACGTTTACGCGGAAGCGATCGCCGCTTGGGAAGCGTGCGCGCAGGACAATGTCGTGGACCGCACTCTGCAGTTCTACACGAAACTTTACCTGCAGGATGACATCCTTGTGAAGGTGGACCGCGCAACAATGATGCACGGCCTGGAGGCCCGCGCGCCGTTCCTCGATTTGGATTTTGTGAATTTCGCCCGCCGGATTCCCGCGGCGTGGAAATATCGGAACGGGGAAACCAAATATCTTTTGAAGAAAGCGCTGGAACCGGTGCTGCCGGCGGACGTGCTCTACCGGAAGAAGAAAGGCTTCGGCGTGCCGATCGGTGCCTGGTTCAAAAACGGCGAGCTTGAGATCGCGCCGGGCGCGCCGGTGTCCGGTCTCGACACGAATTTCATCCAGCGGAAGCTGGCCGACCACCGCGCCGGCCACGCCGATCAGCGGGCATTTCTTTGGAACGCGTGGATTCTCGGCCAGTGGCAAAACTGACATGCCTCTCTCGAACTTAGAGTACATTTCGCTTCGGCTCGTGCGCCGCTTTGTTTTGCGCGACGCCCTGCTGCTGCGCTTTGGCGCGCTTTTCCCGTATTACCGCACGAACCGAAATCAGGTCGATCCAGCTCCCTTGGTTGACGACTACGCACGCCTTTTGCGGTCGGTGGATTTCGCGCCGCAGGGAAAAAGCATTCTGGAAATCGGTGTCGGCCGGACAAATTCCACCGGCTACGAATTGGCGGCGCGATTCGCACCTGAAGCGCTTTCGTTGCTCGAGCCCTTTGTGGAATTCGCGCCGGCAGAGGATGCTCAATTGCTGAAGAAGGTGGCGACGCGCCACCAGCAAACCGTCGATTCACTGGCGCAGCGGGTCACGCGTCTCAAAGACCTTCGCGCGATACCGACCGCCAGCATCGATCTGGTGTTGAGCGCCTCGGTGCTCGAACACGTGAGCGATCCCGCGGCCCTATTTGCCGAGCTGAAGCGGGTGCTCAAGCCGGGCGGCGGCATGCTCCACCTCGTGGATTACCGGGATCACTTCTTCAAATATCCGTACCACTTCCTCCAGTTCCCCAAAACGACCTGGAACCGTTGGTTGAATCCGGGCGATCTGCCGGTCTGGCGCGTTTACGATCATGTCGAACAGCTCGGCGCCGCCGGTTTTTCGGTGCGTTTGCTCGAAGAGAAAAGCGACGCGGAGGCGTTTGCCCGGCTCGCTCCGCGCCTTGCGGCGGATTATCGGCGCGATGACCCTCGGGTGCAGATCGCGACGGCCGCGCTTTGGTCGGTTCGATCCAGTTGATGCGAATTCTGCTGATCAACTACGAATATCCGCCCGTGGGAGCTGGCGCCGCAACGGCCAGCCAACAGATCGCCCGTGCCTTGGTGAGCCAAGGGCATTCGGCCACCGTCCTGACCACTCGTTTCGGCTCGCTCGTCGGAACGAGTGACGAAGAGGGGGTTCGCGTGATCCGGCTCAATTCGCGCCGCGCTCGTCGCGAGTCGGCGTCGATCACTGAGATGATCTCTTACGTGATTCAGGCTTCGCGCGTCGTCCGGAAAATCATCCGCGACGAACGCATCGATGGCATCATCGCTTTTTTTTCCATCCCCGGAGGACCTGTGGCCCGCTGGGCCCATCGCGGCACGCGGGTGCCCTACCTCGTTTCGCTGCGCGGCGGTGATGTCCCCGGCGCGGAGCCGGGCTTGGGTTTAATTCACCGGGCGTTGGCGCCGGTGCGCCGGGGTATTCTGCGCGGAGCACGTGCCGTGGTCGCAAATTCGGTTGGTCTGAAAACATTGTCCGAAAAAACCGACGCCGTGCCGGTGCACGTGGTGACGAACGGGGTGGACACGGCTTTTTTCGCTCCGAGCTCCGAACCCCGTGTCGCCACCGAACCGTTCCGGCTGCTTTTCGTCGGACGCTTTCAGCCGCAGAAAAATTTGCTGTGGTTGCTCGACCGGGTTGCCGAGGTGAAGGGCCAAGTCGACCGGCCGCTGACGCTAGATCTGGTCGGCGACGGGCCCCAGCGCCCGGCACTACTCGCCAAAACCAAGGCCTTGGGTCTCGACGAGATCGTGCGATTTCATCCCTGGCAGGATCGCGCCGCATTGCGCGCCTACTATCGAGCGGTGGATCTGGTCATCAATCCGTCGCTTTATGAGGGCATGCCAAATGTCGTGTTGGAAGCGATGGCGTGCGGTCGGCCGGTTTTGGCCAGTCGTGTGCCCGGGAACGAAAGCGTGGTCGTCGATGGAGTAACAGGGAGTCTCTTTTCCCTGGAGGATGCTGCCGGTTTCCGCGAAGCAGTGCTCCATCTGGTGCGTGAGCCAGCGACCGCCGATGCCTTAGGTGTCGCAGCACGTGCGCGCGCGGAGCGCGAATATTCCTGGGCGCGCACCGCGCGAAGTTATCTTGAACTGTTCGGCTCGCCGCGGCCAGTTTCGACGCTTGCATGATCCTCGTCACCGGTTGCGCCGGCTTCATCGGCTTCCATCTCGCCTCGCGTCTTTTGCGCGAAGGCAAAACCGTGCTCGGGATCGACAATCTCAACGACTACTACGATGTTGGATTAAAGCGCGCCCGGCTGGCGCTCCTCGTTGCCGAGGCAAAATTCACCTTCGTTCAAGCAGATATTGCCGACCAGTCCGCCATGGACCGCCTCTTCCGGGCGTACCAGATCCGGCGAGTCGCTCACCTTGCATCGCAAGCGGGAGTGCGGTACTCGCTGGTCAATCCTCGCGCGTATGTGGACAGCAACATCACAGGCTTTCTGCATGTTTTGGAAGGATGCCGTCATCATAAAATTGAGCATCTCGTCTATGCCTCTTCCAGTTCGGTCTACGGCTTGAACGCCACCCTGCCTTTTTCCGTGCATCACAACGTGGATCATCCGGTCAGCCTCTATGCAGCCAGCAAGAAGGCGAATGAACTGATGGCGCATACCTACAGTCACCTTTTTGCCCTCCCCACGACCGGTCTCCGCTTTTTCACTGTCTACGGCCCGTGGGGGCGGCCCGACATGGCGCTTTTTCTTTTCACCAAAGCAATCCTGGAGGAAAAGCCGATTGATGTTTTCAATGGCGGCCACATGCAACGCGACTTCACCTATGTTGACGATGTAGTCGAGGGCCTGGTTCGGGTGTTGGATCGTCTGCCCGTCCCAAATCCGCAGTGGGACGCCGCCAACCCCGACTCCGCCACGAGCCGCGCTCCTTACCGGCTCTACAACATCGGAAATCACGCGCCGGTCGAGCTGCTCCGCTTTATCGAAATTCTGGAAGACTGCCTCGGGAAGAAGGCGATTAAAAATCTGCTGCCTGCGCAACCCGGCGACATGATGCAGACCGGGGCCGATGTCGCCGACCTCACGCGCGACACCGGCTTCGCGCCGAATACTCCCCTCGAAACGGGAATTCGCCGATTCACCGAATGGTACCGTGGCTACTACCGCGTCTAGTGGTTTTCTGGATGAGCCGCATTGATTCCAGTCTCACTCAGGAACACCTCGCAACGGTACGCCGCTTCTACGATGGAGCGCCCACCGTTTCGAACTGGGCGGCGCGAAGCTACCGCGCGCTGCTTTCGCACTACTATAATCTGCTCATCCCCGCGGATGCGTCGGTCCTCGAGATCGGCTGCGGTTCCGGCGAACTCCTCGCTCGCCTCAATTGCCGGAGGAAAGTGGGCGTCGATCTCTCCACGACCCAAATTACCGCAGCGCGTATCCGCGTGCCGGAAGCGGAATTTCACGTTCAAGCCGGCGAAGAGCTGGAACTGAAGGAGAGCTTCGATTGCATTGTCATTTCGGACACGCTGAATTTTTCGGCCGATGTCCAGTTGCTCCTGGAGCGACTTCACACGGTGTCTCACGCGGGCACGCGACTGCTCATCAATTATCATTCCACTCTGTGGCGGCCCGTATTGTCGCTCGGACGCCTGCTGGGGATCAAAGCGGGCGACCCGCGAAGCAACTGGCTGGCGAGCTCCGACATCCGCAATCTGCTCCAACTCGCGAACTGGAGCCCGCTGACTTTCCAGGGCCGCCTCCTCGTTCCGGCTGCTTGCTTTGGCATCGATCGCTTGATCAACCGCTCGCTCGCGCCCCTGATGAGCT
>DATAKE010000014.1:0-37401 GCA_036261745.1 Opitutaceae bacterium | reverse complement strand
CATCTTTATATCCCCAGCGTTTCTGCAGAGCCCCCATTTGATTCCGAGTTAGTTCTGCGGGCCTCTTTCCTGAGAAAAATTCCGAAAATTCAATTGGTGTTCGTGAAACCATCTGTTCGAACATGCTAACGCTTCCATCGTGAAACTGCTTCGAGACAATCTCAGCTGAGGGAAACAACTTATTTGATGCTCGGTACGCGTGAGCGAATTCAAAGGTGTCGATCAATAAATCGAGAAACGACAGGTCCATGTGATCTGAAGTATGTTCGACGAAGTTAGAAACGAGAAACTCTGCTTCGAAACGATTGCTTCTCTTCTGATTACAAGAATCACACAGGAGTCGGATATTACTCTCTTCAGAACTGCCCCCTTTGGAGTACGGAATGATGTGGTCAAAATGAATATCTCCGTCCTGCACGGATTTTCCGCATGAACCGCAAATCTGGTTCTCTCGCTTCAAGACGCGAAACTGTGTCGGACGTGGAATTTCGCGCGATATTCTTCGAAGCTCTTTCGTCTCCGTCATCGGCTCAGCGACGTGAAAGACCGGACAATCATGACCGAAGATTCGGCAGCTTCGGGAATCGGGTTCTTTTTGAAGAGGGAACTGCTCAACAAGAGGCCCGTACGGGCAATATTTGATTTCCCAGCAAGGTTTGCAGACTGCCTTCACGCGTTTCTTCCAGTTAATGCGCCGCCCCCAAGCGGCAAAGATGTTGGAAGGCTTCTTCATTTTCCTAGCTCATGTAGTAGTCGAGCGTCTTGATGGACACCTCGACTACTAGGAACTCGAAGTGCGCGTGGAGACTTCGATCACATCATGTGGCGCGGCCTCTTTCATGCCGGCGGCGCTTACTCGGATGAAGCGCGCTTTCGCACGTAGCGCCGGGAGGGTGGCGGCGCCGAGGTAGCCCATGCCGCTTTGGACGCCGCCGATTAGGGTGCCGAGGACGTCGTCGACGGAACCCGAAACTTCCTTGAGGGCTTCGATGCCTTCGGCGGCGAGTTTGCGGGTGTTGTCGTTCTTGTCGTGGCCGTAGCGGGCGGCGCTGCCGGCTTTCATGGCGGAGAGAGAACCCATGCCGCGGTACTGTTTATAAACTTTGCCGCTGATCTCCATGATTTCGCCGGGGGCTTCGCGGCAGCCGGCGAGGAGGCCGCCGAGGATGACGGCGTCGGAGAGGGTAAGGGCTTTCACGATGTCGCCGGACTTCGTGATGCCGCCGTCGGCGATGAGTTTCACGCCCTTGGCTTTCGCGGCGTAGCCGGCGACGTGGAGCGCGGTCAGCTGCGGAATTCCAACTCCCGCGACGATGCGCGTGGTACAGATCGAGCCAGGGCCCTGGCCGATCTTGATCGCGTTGGCGCCGCAGTCGGCGAGGAACTCCACCCCCGCGCCACTCGTGACGTTGCCGGCAATGAGCGTGAGATTCGGAAACGCACCGCGGACGAGCTTCACCACATCGCCGACTCCGGCGGTGTGACCGTGCGCGGTCGACACGGCGATGACGTCGATCTGCTCGTCGGTGAGGTGGCCGACGTGATCGAGGATCTTGTCGCGGTCGAGCGAGCCGTCGGGCTTGCGCACGGGGGAAAGCGCGGCGCCGACGACGAGGCGGAACTGCGAATCCCGCGCGGGCTTGCGGCGGGATTTCGCCTCGCTGGTGATTTTCTCGACGTCGGAGCTGGTGATGAGGCCGCGGAGTTTGTCGCCGTCGTCGACGACCAGCATCTTGTTCAAGCCGACGTGTCCGGAGAAAAAGTTGTCGGCGGCCTTGATCGGGTCTTTCGCGACGGCGCTTTGTTTTTCGGTGATGAGTTGCGCGCGCGGGGTCATCACATCGGAGACGCGTTTCGATTTGTAGCGGTCCTTGACGACGTTGCCGGAGAGAAGTCCGGCGAGTTTGCCGGCGGCGTCGACGACCGGGAACGTGGAGAACGCGAACCGTTTCGCTTCGATCATCGCGAGCACGTCGCCGATGAGCTGGCCGGGTTCAACGGTGATGGGATCCTGGATGAGGCCGTGGATGTGACGCTTCACGCGGGCGACTTCCTTCACCTGGTCCTTCGGCGCCATGTTGTAGTGGATGAGGCCGAGGCCGCCGTTGAGCGCCATGGCGATGGCCATGCGCGACTCGGTGACGGTGTCCATGTCGGACGAGATGACCGGAATCTGAAGGCGCAGCGCGTCGGAGAGAGCGGTGGACGTGTCGGCGTCCTTGGGGAGAATCTCCGAGTAGAGCGTGGCGAGCGAAACGTCGTCGAACGTGAGCGCCGTGGGGAGATTGGCGCGGAAGAACGCGTCGGCCGGCAAATAGAACTCAGAGTCAGCGCTCGTGGAGGGGGAAGCGGGCGTGGCAACCTTTGTCATGATTGCCATGATCGGAGTAAGCCCTCCGCGCCGGAGGGCAAGCGGGGATTTTGCCGGAGGTGGAAAATCGCGGAAACGCGGAGGCTCGGAAAAGCAATTGCCACAGAGGACACAGAGCTGAGACACGGAGTTCACAGAGCCAAACCGGTTGAATCACATAACGATCTTCTCTTCGGATGCACCGATTCTTGGCATTCCTCTGTGCATTCTGTGTCGGAGCTCTGTGTCCTCTGTGGCGAAGGATCGAAAGGATTGGTTCCTGATCCCGGATCTGTGTTTATCCGTGTCTTCCGTGGTTGGTTTTGGTTTGGATGATGCGAGCTTCCCACCTTTCCACCGCGGCCATGCGTTATCTCTTTCAGTTTCGCCGTTATCGTCTGCCGTTTCGGGCGGCGGTGCGGACGGCGCATGGCATCTGGGCGGAACGCGAGGGCGTGATCGTCCGGCTCGAAACCGAAGCGGGCGCGGTCGGCTACGGGGAGGCGGCGGTGATTCCGTGGTTCGGAACGGAAACGGCGGATGAGGCGGAGGCGGCGTGTCGCGAGCTGGGAAACAAGGTCGACGACGAACGCCTGACGTCGGTGCCGGAGCGGCTGGTGTGTTTGCGGAATGCGTTGGCGGCGGCGAACCCAGCCGAGCCAAGCGCGGACACTGTTCCCGCCCACAAACACCTCGGCGTGGCGGCGTTGTTGCCGGCGGGGCGCGCGGCGCTCCCGGAGATCGCGCCGAAAGCGGAGGCGGGCTTTCGCGTTTTTAAATGGAAGGTCGGTGTCGGCGATGTGGGCGATGAGCTCGTCCTGTTGGACGATGTGTGTGCCGCGCTGCCGAGCGGTGCGAAGTTGCGGCTCGATGCGAATGGCGCGTGGGATCGCCGGCAGGCGGAGCGCTGGCTCGAACGTTGCGCGGAACGTCCGGTGGAATTTGTGGAGCAGCCGATCGCCGCCGACGCGCGTGGGGCGGCGGATATCTTGTTGGGACTCGCGGGCGACTATCCGACACCGGTCGCGCTGGATGAGTCGCTGGTGAGCGGGGGCGATGTCGAGCGCTGGATTGGCGCGGGCTGGGCGGGAGTTTTCGTGGTGAAGCCGTCGCTGTTTGCCGACGCGCCGGGAACGCTGGCGAGGCTGGCGGCCGCGAAGGCGGATGTCGTGTTTTCCTCGGCGCTCGAGACGGTCGTCGGGGCGCGTGGGGCGCTGCGAATGGCGTTTGCCTGGAAACTGGGAGTGCGTGCGCTGGGCTTCGGCGTGTGGCCGCTGTTTGCCGATGCGCGATTTGACGCGCCTTTTGTGATGCCCTTCGTTCGCTGGGAAGACGTGGAGCGTTTAAACCCGGAGGCCGTATGGAACGCGCTGAATTAGTCGCGCTGCTGCGCGCCACCGGTTGTGCGGGCGAGCTCGGCGGTTTTATTTTTCTCTGCGATCCGAAGTGGGGTCCGGGCGAGCGCGATGCCCTGACTGTCGCGGCGTCGCATGTCGCAAAACACACGTCGCAGGTTCCGCTCGGCTGGCTCTGCATCCCGACGGGCGGCACGAGTGGTGGGGTGCGTTTCGCGCGTCATGATGAGTCCACACTGTCGGCCGCCGTGGCGGGTTTTCGGGCGCATTTCGGATTCGATCAGGTGAACGCGGTCGATGTGCTTCCGCCGTTTCACGTCAGCGGGCTGATGGCGCGGGTGCGGTGCGCGGCGACGGGTGGCCAGCATCTCGCGTGGGACTGGAAGCTGCTGGAGGCAGGCGAACTTCCCAAGTTGAGCCCCACGCCGGACGGCTGGGTGATTTCCCTCGTGCCAACGCAGCTGCAGCGGTTGCTGACTTCGGCGCGCACGCTGGCGTGGCTGCGGGAATTCCGGGCGATCTTCATTGGCGGAGGCCCGATCTGGCCGGCGTTGGCGGCTGCGGCGGCGCAGGCGAAGCTGCCGCTCTCGCCGAGCTACGGCATGACGGAGACGGCGGCAATGGTCGCCGCCTTGCGGCCCGCGGAATTTCTGGCGGGCGAGCGGAGTTGCGGCGCGGCGCTGCCCCATGCCCGGATCGCGGTGAACGCGGAAGGGGTCGTGACGATCGCGGGCGATGCGGTTTTTCGCGGCTATTTTCCTGACATGAACGGCGCGCGCGAATTCGTTACCGAGGATCTGGGACGGATCGATGAGCGCAGACGTCTGCACATCCTGGGCCGGCGTGACGCGGTGATCATCACGGGAGGGAAAAAGGTGAACCCATTCGAGGTCGAAGCGGTGTTGCGCGAGAGCGGGGAATTCAGCGATGTCGCGGTGATCGGCTGTCCGGATGCCGAGTGGGGGGAAGTGGTCGTGGCGTGTTATCCTCTCACCGACGCAGCGGCGCCGGATGTGGCGCGCGCGATGGAGAAACTGGTCGCGCATCAACGCCCGAAGCGTTTCGTCGCGATTCCCGACTGGCCGCGCAATGCGCAGGGGAAGGTGAACCGCCTGGCGCTGCAGCAAGCGGTGCGAGGCAGGGCGGATCGTTCTTCACCTTAAAGCCCCGCGGGAGCCCGCCCGGCGCTACCTTTTTGCGAGGTGTTTCGCCACCTGCTTCAGATCAGCGATTAAGAGGCCGAGAGCCGCTTCGCGATCCTCCGGCGGGCCGCGGAGAATCGAGGAAGGATGCACCGTGGCGAAGAACGCTTTGGCCCATGCGGGGCTGAAACGTTTGCCGCGTTCCTGGGTGACCCTAAATTTTGGTCCCATCAGTGTCTGCGCGGCTGTCGCGCCCAAGGCGACCACGACCTCCGGCTGCAGGACCGCGAGCTCGGCGTCGAGCCAGGGACGGCAGGCGGCGATCTCGCGGGCATTTGGTTTCTGGTGGAGGCGGCGTTTGCCGACCGGCGTCCATTTGAAATGTTTGACCGCGTTCGTGACGTAGACCTCTGCGCGGTCGATTTTGGCGGCGAGGAGGGCCTGGTCGAGCAACCGGCCCGCGGGTCCGACGAACGGCCGGCCCGCGAGGTCCTCCTGGTCGCCGGGTTGTTCGCCGATCATGATCACCCGCGCTTTTTGCGGGCCTTCGCCAAAGACGGTTTGGGTGCCGAGTTTGTAGAGAGGGCAGGCGCGGCATTTTTTGGCCCGCGCGCGGAGGATTTCGAGGGTGAGCGTCGCCGGGTCTTCCGGCAGGTAACGGGCGGCGGTGGAGAGAGGCGCTTTCATGCGACGGCGACGTCGGGAAAGCTTTGATCAGGCGCACCGCGCCCGGTTCCACCGGCAACGGCCCGGTCTTTCAGCTCTCAACCTGAATCCACTTCGTCAGTCCCGGCGGGAGAGGGGCGCGCTCGCGTTTTCC
Organism: Opitutaceae bacterium; assembly: GCA_036261745.1. Classification (GTDB taxonomy): domain Bacteria; phylum Verrucomicrobiota; class Verrucomicrobiia; order Opitutales; family Opitutaceae; genus DATAKE01. The sequence goes on along the minus strand of DATAKE010000014.1, from coordinate 31,734 downwards.
CGGGGAGGTGCAGACGTGCTCGGTGCGCACGCGCGCGACGATTTTTTCCCCGAGGCCGACCTTCACGACGACGAAACGAATCTCGAACGAGTTTTCCGAAACGGGGGAGGGCGTGACACTGACGCGCACCTTGTCACCGCAAAAAAGCGGACGGAGGTAGCTCGCCTCGCTTTTCACGATGGGGACGATCACGGCGTTCTCGGCGAAAAACGTTTTCAGTTCGATCCCCGATGCCATGAGCGATTCCTCATAGGCCTCGTGGCAGATCGAGAGGAAGTTGGCGAAGAAGACGACCCCGGCGGCGTCCGTGTCCGCGAAGTGAATCGTGCGGTGATAGGTGAACGCCATGCGGGAACGGAACACACAGAACGCCCGGAAGGGGAGGAAATTTTTCCGTGTATTTCGCGAAGTCCGCGGGCAATTTGCCCGGGTGACGAAAAACGAAATCGCGGATGTGCTGACCGAGATTGGGACGCTGCTCGAGTTGAAGGGGGAAAACCCGTTCAAGGTCCGCGCCTATCAGGCGGGCGCGCGCGCCCTCGAGGCGCTGGAGGATGCGGAGCTCTCGCGCCTCGTGGCGAAGGGGGAGCTGGCGACGGTGAAAGGCTTCGGCGAAGCGCTGGTGCAGAAAATCACCGAGCTCCATACGACCGGTCGCCTGGAATTTTTCGAGAAACTCAAGGCGTCGATCGCACCGGGCATGGTCGAGATGCTGCAGATCCCCGGACTCGGCCCGAAAAAAATCAAGGCGCTGCACGACAAGCTGGGCATCGCCAGCATCGCGGCGCTGAGCGAGGCCTGCGCGGCGGGGCGCGTCGCGGAGCTCGATGGCTTTGGGGCGAAGACGCAGGAAAAAATCGTCGCGGGCATCAAGAACCGCGAGGCGTACGGCCGGCGGCATCTCTGGTGGGACGCGCGCGACGTGGCGGACCCGATCGTTGCCGGGCTGCGCAAGCTTCCGCAGGTGCAGCGCGCCGAGGCGGCGGGGAGTTTGCGGCGCGGGCTCGAGACGGTGGGCGACCTGGATTTCATCGTGTCGGCGACGGAGATTGCGCCGGTGGTGGACTGGTTTACGCAGATGCCCGGAGTCCAGGAGGTCACGGCGAAGGGCGAGACGAAGGCGAGCGTGCGGTTCGCGAGCGGGCTGCAGGCGGATCTGCGGATCGTGCCGGACGACCAGTTTGTTTTTGCGCTGCATCACTTCACCGGATCGAAGGATCACAACGTGCAGATGCGGCAACGCGCCCTCGCGCGCGGGCTCAGGCTGAGCGAGTGGGGCCTGGTTCCGGCGGAGGGCGAGGGGACGGTGAAAGCCAAGAGCGAAAACCGGGCGCAGCGCACGCCCGCCGCGACGGAGAAGGAGTTATTTGCGGCGCTCGGGCTCCATTTCATTCCACCGGAGTTGCGCGAAGGCATGGGGGAAATCGAAGTGGCGGAGGCGCGCGAGGTGCCGAAGCTCGTCGAGTTCGCCGATCTGCGCGGGGCGTTTCACAACCACACCACGGCCACCGACGGCAGGAACACGCTCACCGAAATGGCCGCGGCGGCCGAGGCCCTCGGCTGGGAATACCTCGGGATCGCGGATCACTCGAAATCGAGCGTGCAGGCGAAGGGGCTGACTGAGGAACGGTTGTTGCAGCAGGTCTCGGAGATCCGGGCGCTCAACGCGTCGAAGCGTTTCAAGACCCACGTGTTTGCCGGGAGCGAGTGCGACATTCTGCCGGACGGGCGTTTGGATTTCGACGACGAGCTGCTTGCCCGGCTCGACTACATCGTCGCCTCGATCCACAGCGCCTTCGCGCAGGATGAAGCGGTGATGACCGCGCGGATCATCCGGGCGATCGAACACCCCGCAACCACGATGCTCGGGCATCTGAGCGGACGGCTGTTGTTGCGCCGCGAGGCGTACCGCACCGACACGATAAAAATCATCGATGCGGCGATCGCGAATGGCGTGATCATCGAACTCAACGCGAGCCCGTGGCGGCTGGACCTGGACTGGCGTCACTGGCGGAAAGCCGCGGAGCGCGGGCTGCTCTGCGCGATCAATCCGGATGCGCACGACACCTCCGGCCTCGAGCACGTGCGTGCCGGCGTGAACGCAGCGCGCAAAGGCTGGCTGACGAAGGCCCAGGTGTTGAACACCCGGAGTCTCGCGGACGTGCAGAGTTATTTCGAGCGGCGCAAAAAATGAACCGGCCTTGGCGGGCACCACCGGGGGCGTTTCAAACTTTGACTGGAGCAGCGGCGACTTTGCTGAGCTAATGCCGTTTTGATGCACGAAAGAATCATCAAGCTCGCCCAGGTGGGCTGCGGTTATTGGGGGCCGAACCTGCTGCGGAATTTTTCCGCGCTGCGCGGCTGCCAGGTGAAATACCTCGTGGACAGCAGCGCCGAGCGCCGGGCGTTTGTGGAAAAAACGTTTCCCGGCGTCCGGCCGATGGCGTCCGTGCAGGAGGTGCTGGCGGATCGCGAGGTCGACGGCGTGATCATCGCGACGCCGGCGGACTCGCATTTCAGCCTGGCGAAAGCCGCGTTGGAGGCCGGCAAGCATGTGCTCGTGGAAAAACCGCTGGCGACGAAAGTGGCGGAGGTCGACGAGTTGGAGGCGATCGCGCGCCGGAAGCAGCTCCGGGTGATGGTCGGTCACACGTTTCTTTATAACAATGCGGTGCGTCACGTGCGGCGGCTGATCGAGGAAGGCGAGCTGGGCACGGTGCGTTACATCTACAGCCAGCGGCTCAACCTCGGCCGCATCCGCTCGGACATCGATGCGCTTTGGAATTTTGCGCCGCACGACATCAGCATCATCCAATACTGGCTGGGCGACCCGGAACCGGAGAGCGTGGTGCGAAGCGGCCTCGACTTCATCCAGCCCGGCGTCGACGACGTGGTTTTTCTCAACCTCAAGTATCCGGGCAAGGTGATGGCGAACATTCACGTGAGCTGGCTCGATCCGCAGAAGACCCGGAAGATGGTCGTGGTCGGCTCGAAAAAAATGGTGGTCTACGACGACACCGCGGACGACAAGCTCGAGGTCTTCGACAAGGGGATCGATCGCAAGGCCGTGCTCGGGGAAAACATGGACTACGACCGGCCCGGGCCGCCGCAATTCACCCATCGCTCCGGCGAGGTGGTGATCCCCAAGCTGGATTGGGTCGAGCCACTCCATGCGGAAGCGGAGCATTTCGTCGCGTGCATTCGCGACGGCCGCGAGCCCTTCACGGGGATTGCACACGCGCGCAAGGTCGTGAGTATCCTCGAACGCGCCTCCCGCTGATTCCCTCCTGATGAGCAATTCCACCCCGTCGCCGTCGTCGAAGCCCAGCCGCGTGCTGAAAACAGGCGTGGTGAATGTTTCGTTCGGCCGCGACGTGACGATCGTCGAGCCGTGCAATCTCTATGGCTGCGAGCTCGGCGACGAAGTGTTCGTCGGGCCGTTCGTCGAAATCCAGAGCGGGGTGAAGATCGGGGCGCGGACGCGCGTGCAGTCCCACAGCTTCATCTGCGAACTGGTCTCCATCGGCGACGATTGTTTCGTCGGGCATGGCGTCATGTTTGTGAACGACATCTTCGCGAAGGGCGGACCGGCAAAAGGCGACAAGAGCCTCTGGCGCGCCACGAAGCTCGGCAATCACGTGAGCATCGGGTCGAACGTCACCATCCTTCCCGTCACGATCTGTGACCGCGTGGTGATTGGCGCCGGTGCGGTGGTGACGAAGGACATTACCGAGCCGGGCGTGTACGCGGGCAGTCCCGCGCGCCGGCTGCGGGCGCTTTGAGAGCATGAAAATTCCCTTCGTCGATCTTGCGGCGCAATACGCGTCGATCAAAGCGGACATCGACGCGGCGATCGCGACCGTGATCGCGGAAAACGCGTTCATCGGCAACGCGGGCAACCGCCACGTGAAATTGTTCGAGCAGAATTTCGCCGAGTATTGCGGCGTGAAGCATGCGATCGGCTGCGCGAACGGCACGGACGCGATCGAGATCCTGCTCAAGGCGGCGGGGATCGGTTCGGGGGACGAAGTGCTCGTCCCGGCGATGTCGTGGATTTCGACGTCCGAGGCGGTGACCTCCGTGGGCGCGCGGCCGGTGTTCGTGGATATCACGCCGGACACCTACACGATGGATCCGGCGCAGATCGCGGCGAAACTCACGGCGAGGACACGGGCGATCATCCCGGTTCACCTTTATGGGCTCGCGGCGGACATGGATCCCATTCTCGAGATCGCGCGGGCGCGCAATCTGATGGTGCTTGAGGACTGCGCGCAGGCGCACGGGGCAACTTATAAGGGACGCAAGGTGGGATCGATGGGACAGGCGGCTTCATTTAGTTTTTATCCCGGAAAAAATCTCGGGGCCTACGGTGATGCCGGCGGAATGGTGACGAACGACGCCGCGCTCGCCGAGAAGGCGCGGATGATCGGTCAGCATGGCCAGGCGAAAGTGAAACATGATCACCAGATCGAGGGCCGGAACAGCCGCCTCGACGGAATCCAGGCGGCGATCCTCACGGTGAAATTGCGGAAACTGGAAGCGTGGACGGAGGCGCGGCGCGGGCACGCCCAGCGCTATCGTTCGCTGCTTTCGAGAAACGGGAGCAAGCTGCAGACCGAGCCGGCGGACCGGCGTCACGTTTATCATCTTTTCGTCGTGCAGGTGAAATCGCGCGATCTCGTGATGAAGCGGATGGACGATGCGGGAATCACGACGGCGGTCCAGTATCCGTGCGCCCTGCCGCTGTTGACGGCGTATGCCCGGTTCGGCCACCGTGCGGAGGAATTTCCCAATGCCGTCCGGCTGGCGTCGAACTGCCTGTCGCTGCCGATTTATCCCGAGCTGGCGGCGCCGACGATCGACACGGTCTGCGCCGAGTTGCTGCGGGCGGCGATCTGACGGAGCGGCGGCCTAGAAAGTTTTCTCGTACGTCGCGCCGTGGGCGTCGGTGAACGTGAGTTTTCCCGCTTCCACCTTTGTGAGACGAAGGCCGAGGCTGCGGTCGACGAGGTCGTTCAGGCGGTAGACGTGCTCGTTCATCAGCACGCGGCTGTCGGCGCCGGTGGCGCGCACGCCCTTGAGCCGGATCGCGTCGAGGAACGCGTGGATGCTTTCCGCGTGGTTGGCCAACTTCGGCTCTTCCGCGGGAACGGGAGTGGCTGCGGCCGGAGCAGCCGCGACCTTGGCCTCCGGTTGACTTGGAGCGGACGCGACCGGGCGGGGCGTGCTGGCTGGCGGAGTGGATTTCGCGACCGCCGGTTTGGTCTCAACAGGCGCGGCGGCGATCATCGCGGACGGAGGTGTGGCGATGGGCTCGGGGGATCGCTTCTCCGGCACCGGTGCGATCGACGCGGCGATCACGATGGGAGTGACCGGCGCTTCGACTTTAACCGGCTCCACTTTGATCGGCGTGGGTTCGATTCTTGGCTCGGGTGTGGAAGAGGTCTTCGTCGAAGCGATCGTGGACGCCGCCGGCTTCGGGGCAGCAGAGGGCCGGTTGATCAGGAAAACCGTTGCGACCACGGAAAGCACGACGAGCACGATGGAGCCGGCGACAATCAGCACCATGGTTTGCGCCGCCATCGGGGTCTCGCGTTTGCGAACGTGGCCCCCGCTGTGACTGCTGCCGTCTGCGTTCGGAATGGGCGGCGTGGAGCCGAAGGGGGCCTGCGAATGCTGGCGTTGCGCCTTCTTGAGAGCGTCGTTGATCAGGCTCATTCGGGTGGGGGATTCGAGGGTTAGTCCGTGAGCGTGGCGACTTCGCGCACGGCGCGGCGGACATCCCAGTAGTTCACCTGGTCTGCGTCGCGAATGTAGGCGGACAAAAGCGCCTTGTCGCAGAGATTGTTCACGATGCGGGGAATTCCTTTGCTCCCGCGGTGCAACGCGCGCAGCGCCCAGCTCGTGAAGCTCGGACGGCCGTTGCCGCCGGCGAGCGTGAGCCGGTGGTGGATGTAGTGCTGCATATCGGTGAACGAAAGGGAATGCAGCTCGTAGTGAACCAGGATGCGCTGGCGGAGCTGGCGCAATTCCTCGCGTCCGAGCACCTCCTTGAGTTCGGGTTGCCCCATCAAAATAATCTGGAGCAATTTTTGTTTGTCGGTCTCCAGGTTCGACAGGAGACGGATTTGCTCGAGCACCTCGAAGGAGAGGTTCTGGGCCTCGTCGATGATCAGCACGACGTCGCGGCCCCGTGCGTTGCGGTCGAGCAGCAGCCGGTGCATCTGCTGGATCAGGTCGGATTGTCCCCGCGCGAGTTTCGTTTCGCCGAGTTCCGTCAGGATGGCCTTCAGCATCTGCGTTTCGTTGACGCGGGGATTGAGGATCAGCGCGGTGTCGAATCGCGTTGAATCGATCTCGTTCAGGAAACGGCGGCAGAGGGTGGTTTTGCCGCAGCCGACCTCGCCGACGAGCACGATAAACCCCTTCTTCTCCTGGACTCCGAACTTCAGGTGTTGCAGCGCTTCCTGATGGGTCGGGCTCAGGTAGAGAAACTTCGGGTCTGGGGTAATGTTGAACGGCTTTTCCTTAAAGCCGTAGAAACTCTGATACATGCTGGGTCGAAGCTGGCTCCCCCCTCCCAAAACGCACGCAAAATTCATCTGCGTGTCAGTCGTGCCTGAATTTGAAATCTCCTTTACTCATCACTGCCTCACGCCGTTTATCTGCATCTGGCCTCCGTGAATTTAAACCGGTTCATCACCACCCTCTATCTCGTGCTTTTTGTGGGCTTTGGCCTGACAGCGAGTTTTCTTTTTCTGGAGGCACGCGGGGAATACAACCGGCTGAAACAGGCGGAGGCACTCAACCACCGGCGGCTCTCCGAGGCGCGCACGCGGCTCGACGAACAGGAAAAAATTCTCGAGCGGCTGCGCACCGATCCGGCCTACGTCGAGCGAGTCATCCGGAATCGCCTGGGCTACGTGAAGCCCGACGAAATCATTTTCCGGTTTCCGGAACTGCCGTGAACCGGGCGACGTTCGCCCACCGATTTTCCCATGCCGAATCATGCTTCCGTCACCGATCAGTTTAAACGCGCGGACCAGGCCCAGGTCTTCGCCTTTTTCGACCGGCTGAGTCCCGTCGAACAGGAGCGCCTGCTCGCCGAAGCGGCGGAAGTGGATCTCGCCGAGGTCGAACACCTCACACGAACGCTGCTCGCGAAAGGCGCGGCCGCCGGCGTGAAGCTCGACGGCCTCGCGCCCGCGCCCTACGAGCGTCTGCCGGCGCATGGCGGTGACGCCACCGCCTGGGCAAAAGCGAAAGCGGCCGGCGAAGCCGCGCTGCGGGCCGGCCGGGTCGCCGCGTTCACGGTGGCGGGCGGGCAGGGGACGCGTCTCGGCTACGACGGGCCGAAGGGCACCTTTCGCGTCACCCCGCTCAAACAGAAGCCGCTCTTCCAGGTCTTCGCCGAAAAAATCCGGGCCGCCGGCGAGCGCTACGGCCGGCCGATTCACTGGTTCATCATGACCAGTCACGCGAACCACGAGGCGACCGAAAACTTTTTCAAGGAGCACAAATTTTTCGGGCTCGATCCGGCGCGCGTCCATTTTTTCCGCCAGGGCCGGATGCCGGCCGTGAACTTCGACGGCAAAATCCTCCTCGAGAACCGGGGCTCGCTCGCCCTGTCGCCGGACGGACACGGCGGTTCGCTGCGCGCGCTCGACCGCAGCGGGGCGCTGGACCTGATGAAACGCGACGGCGTCGACGTCATCAGCTATTTCCAGGTGGATAATCCGCTGGTGCGCTGCATCGATCCGACCTTCATCGGCTGGCACGTGCTGCGCGGTTCGGAGATGTCGAGCAAGATGGTGCCGAAGGCCTACGCCGAGGAGAAGGTCGGACACTTCTGCACGCAGGACGGAAAGACCGTCGTGGTCGAATACTCCGACCTGCCGGTGCCGATGCAGCGCGAGACGGATGCGAACGGCCGGCTGCGCTACATCGCGGGCAGCATCGCGATTCACATTCTCGACCGGGAGTTCGTGCGCCGCATGGCGGCGGGAGGCGAAGGCGTGGCGCTGCCGTTTCATCGCGCCGACAAAAAAATTCCCACGATCGATGCCTCGGGCAACGCGGTGAAACCGGAAAAGGCGAACGGCGTGAAGTTCGAGATGTTCGTGTTCGACGCGCTGCCCTTCGCGAAAAATCCCGTGGTGATCGAAACGCTCCGCGAAAACGATTTTTCGCCGGTGAAGAACGCCGAGGGCGTCGACTCCCCCAAAACCTGCCGCGAGGACCAGCTCCGGCAGTTCGGGCGCTGGCTCAAGGCGAACGGCGCCGCGCTGGCCACCGACCCCACCGGCCTGCCCGCGAACGCGATCGAGGTCTCGCCGCTCTTCGGTTACGACGAAGACTCGTTTGCCGACGCGTGGAAAAAACTTTCGACGAAACCCGCCATTGCCGACGGACTCTATCTCGGCTGATTTTTCCCGGTCGTTCTTCGCTGCGCGCAGAATGCCAAAATAATTCTTCATCCCATGACAACTTTGGATCGCATCAACGCCGCCGCGAAGGCCGGCCAGCTCCTGCCCGGCACGGCGGAAAATCTCGCGGCCTTTCTCGGGGCCGGGCTGCCCGCCTGGGCGCAGGCCAGCATCGAGGAACTCGTCGGACGGCAGGAGTGGAGCGAACTCAACGACCGTTTTTACCGCTACCTTGAGTTCGGCACGGGCGGCATGCGCGGCCGCACGATCGGGGTGATGGGCGCGCCGTCGGAAGCCGGCACCCTGAGCATCACCGGATCGCCGGAGCACGCGGCGATCGGCAGCAACATGCTGAACGATTTCACGCTGATCCGCGCGGTCGTCGGACTTTTCCGGTACACCAAGAAATATCTGGCGGCGAAAAACGCCCCGATGAAGCCGCGTCTGGTGATCGCCCACGACGTGCGGCATTTCTCCAGGCATTTCTGCGAGCTGGCCGCTTCCACCTGGGTGCGGCTCGGCGGTGACGCCTATATTTTCGACGGACCGCGCTCGACGCCGCAGCTGAGCTTCAGCGTGCGCTGGCTGAAGGCGCACGCCGGCGTGGTGATCACGGCGAGCCACAATCCGCCGCACGACAATGGATTCAAGGCCTACTTCGACGACGGCGCCCAGGTCGTCGCGCCGCACGACAAGGGCATCGTTTCCGAGGTGAACGCCGTGCCGCTCGCCGATTTGCGCGCGCTTCTCGACAAGCAGCTCGCCGGCGTGACGGTGCTCGGCCGCGACGCCGATGATGCCTATCTCGCCGTGGCGGCGCAGGCCGCGATCGACCCGAAGGTTTTCCGTGCCACCAAGCTCAAGGTCGCGTTCACCAACATTCACGGCACCGGCGCGATCCAATCGGTGCCGCTGTTGATCCACGCCGGATGCGACGTGCACACCGTGGGTGAACAACTGAATTTCGACGCGCGCTTTCCCACGGTGAAATCGCCGAACCCCGAGAACGCCGAGGCTCTCTCGATGGCGGTGGCGCTCGCGGAGCGCGACAATTGCGATGTGGTGCTGGCGACCGATCCCGATTGCGACCGCATGGGCTGCGCGGTGCGCAACCGCGCCGGCAAAATGGAGCTGCTCACCGGCAACCAGATTGGCGCGCTGATGGCCGACTACCGTTTGGGACGTTACAAGGAGCTCGGCTGGATTCCCCCCGAAGGGTCGCAGCGCGCGGCGATCATCAAGACCTTTGTCACGACCCAGCTGCAGGACGCGATCGGCCGCGGCCACGGCGTGAAGGTCATCAACACCCTGACCGGCTTCAAATGGATCGCGGCAAAGATGAGCGGTTACGAGCAGCAGCTCTGCGCGGCGATGGGCCCCGGCTTCAACTACGAGGACACGCCTTTCGCGGAGCGCGCGAAACTCCTGATGAAGCACAGCACGTTCTACGCGTTTGGCTGTGAGGAAAGCTACGGCTATCTGCCCAACGATTTCGTCCGCGACAAGGACGGCAACGCCGCCTGCCTGATGTTTGCCGAGCTGTGTGCGTGGGTGAAGAGCCGCGGCCTCACCGTGCCGGAGTACCTCGACGAAATTTTCCTGCGCTACGGCTTCTACCTCGAGGGCGTGATCAACATCTATTACGAAGGCGCCAGCGGGAACGCGAAGATCAAACGCATCCTCGAAACGTACCGCGCGAAACCGCCAACCGCGTTCGGCGATGTGCGCGTGACGAAGTTCGAGGACTTCGGCCGCCAGGATATCCGCGATGCCGACGGCGAGCTGATCCCCAAGCAGGATCTTTATTTCGTGACGCTCTCGAACGGCTATTCGTTCGCCGCGCGCGGAAGCGGAACGGAGCCGAAGATGAAATTTTATCTTTTCGGCAACGCCCCGGTGGCGAATGCGGCCGAGCTTCCCGCGGTGAAGGCCAGGGTGAGGGCGACACTCGATGGACTCATCAAGCTGATCGAGGCGGACGCGAAGGCGCGGGCGGAAGGCTAGGCCGGAGCCTCCCACGAAACGGTAGGAGCGGTTTTACGCCGCGACCGATCGCGGTAACGCGACGTGTCGGAAAGTCGCGGCGTAAAGCCCCTCCTGCAATCTCCGGACCGGAGGGACGCTAGTTTCGTTCTGGCGCGAACCCGTTGGTGAGGTGCGGGTCGGACACGGAATGTCCCTTGCCGAAGCCCAGCACGTTCCGCGCGCCACCTACCGTCTGCAGCTGCACGCCGGCTTCACGTTTGCGGACGTGGAGAAACTGGTGCCTTATCTCGAGCGGCTCGGCGTGTCGGACTGTTATTTTTCCCCGATCTTTCTCTCCACGCCGGAGAGCACGCACGGGTACGACGTCAGCGACTATCGGAAGGTTGATCCGAAACTCGGCGGCGAACGCGGGCTGCGCCAGGTGGCGGCCGCGTTGCACGAGCGCGGGATGTCGGTGTTGCTCGACTTCGTGCCGAATCACATGAGCGTGAGCGGCCCGCTGAATCCCTGGTGGCAGGATGTGTTGGAGGGGGGCAGCCGTTCGCCCTACGCGCGTTTTTTCGACATCCACTGGAACCAGCATCACGCGCGAACCGCCGCGCGCATTCTGCTGCCCGTGCTCGAAGACGCGTACGGGATCGTGCTCGAGCAGGGGAAACTGAAGCTCGACTACTCGAAGGGGCGTTTCCTCGTGCGTTACGGGACGCTGCAATTTCCACTGCGCCCCCTGTCGTATCCGGCGCTGCTCGAGGCGATCGCCGGGCTCCCCGCGGTTGCCGGAGAAGAACAGAAGACCCTGCAGGCTTTCGCCACGGAATATCGCGAGCTGACGGCGCACGACGCGGTGCTGACACAGGAGGAAGCAATGGGGCGCTCGATGCGCCTGCGCGATTTGCAGAAACGCATGGCGGGATTCACCGACCGGCATCCCCATGTGACCGACAGGCTGAGCCAGCATCTCGCCGTGTTGAACGGCCGCGAGGGCGATCCCGCGAGTTTCGCCGCGCTCGATGAGTTGCTGGACGCGCAACACTACCGCCTCGCTCACTGGCGGACCGGCGCGCACGAGACCAACTACCGGCGTTTCTTCGCCATCGACACCCTCATCGGGCTGCGCATGGAGAGCCCTGAGGTTTTTCACGAGACACACCTTCTCCTCGGCATGCTGCTGAACGAGGGCCTCGTTCAAGGGCTGCGGATCGATCACATCGATGGACTCTGGGACCCGATCGAGTATCTCGAGCGGCTGAAAGTCCTCGCACAGGAACCGGGAAAAAAGCCGTGCTATGTCGTCGTGGAAAAAATCCTCGAGGGCCGCGAACGCCTCCCCGAGGCATGGCCGGTGCATGGAACCACGGGCTACGAATTTCCGGCGCAGCTGGCGGGTCTTTTCACGGAGGCGGCCAACGAAACCCGTTTCACGGACATCTATCGCGCGTTCACCGCGGACGAGACGGACTACGACAAACTCGTCTACGAAAAAAAGCGCTGGGTGCTCGACGAGATGTTCGCGAACGCCGTCTCGAACCTCGGCGCCGAGCTCGCGGACATGCTGCGCGGCGACCGCCGCTGGCGCGACCTGACGCGCCACGGTCTCACCGTCGCGATCCGCGAGATCATCGCGGCGCTCGATGTCTACCGCACGTACCGGCGGCTCGACGGCAAGGCGTCACCGGGCGACGCCGAGACGATTTTCCGCGCCTACGATCACGCGCGGCGGCGCAACGCCACGCTGGAGGGCACGCCGTTCGAGCTCGTCCGCAATTTGCTCGTGGGCGATTATCCGCCGGCGTCGGCCGACCAGGAAACGCGCGAGCGATTCGCGCGCTGGGCGCTCACGTTTCAGCAGTACACGGGCGCCGTGATGGCAAAGTCCGTCGAGGACACCGCGTTCTACGTCTACAACCGGCTGATCGCGCTCAACGAAGTCGGGGGGGATCCCGCGCGTTTCGGATCGACCGTCGAGGAGTTTCATCATGCGAACGCCGGGCGGCTCGCCTTCGCGCCGCACAGCCTGCTGGCGACGTCCACGCACGACACGAAACTCAGCGAGGATGTGCGGGCGCGGCTTTACCCGCTGTCGGAGCTGATCGACGACTGGGAGCGCTGGCTTTCCGAATGGCGCGGGTTGAACGCTCAGCACAAAACGCGGATCGACGGCCGCCTGGCGCCGGACGAAAACGAGGAATACCGGCTCTACCAGGTTCTCCTCGGGGCCTGGCCCCTGACTGGCGACGTGCCCGACGACGCCTTGATCGCGAGACTGCGCGAGCACTGGCGCAAGGCGGAGTCCGAGGCCAAGAGAAACACCTCGTGGACGCATTCCAACGATCGCTGGCTCGATGCGGGCGAGCGCTTTCTCAAGGCAATCCTTCATCCCGCGTCAGGCCGGGAATTCCTCGAGAATTTCCAGCCGCGCGCGGCGCGTATCGCGCATCTGGGCATGGTCAACTCGCTCGCGCAAACGGTGCTGAAAATCACGTCGCCGGGCGTGCCGGATATTTATCAGGGCAACGAGACGTGGGACTTCAGCCTGGTCGATCCCGACAACCGCCGTCCGGTTGACTACGAGCGCCGGCTCGCCCTCGAGCAAAGCGTGGCGTCGCGCTCGCCGCGCGAACTCCTGCGCGACTGGCGCGACGGCGGAATCAAACTCCACCTCGTCCGGAAGCTGCTGAATTTTCGCCGCGAGCATCCGTTGCTTTTTGCCGAGGGGGACTATGTGCCGCTGGGAGCGTCGGGCCGCTTTGCCCGGCATGTCGTGGCGTTTGCGCGCTCGCACGCCAGCGGGCGGATCATCGTGGTGGTTCCCCGTTTGACCGCCCTTTTGGGTTGTCCGCCCACGGGCCTGATCTGGGACGACACCGCCGTCGCTTACGATTCGCAGCAACCTTGGGAGGATTTGCTTACGGGCCGCACCTTCGCCCCCGGGAGTTGTCTGCCAGTGAGTGAACTTCTCCACGAACTGCCGGTTGCGGTCTTGCGCCGCTGAGACGGGACGCGTCAACCGATGAAAATCGAAGACTATGGTTTCATCGGTGACATGCATACCTGTGCCCTCGTCGGGCTGGACGGCTCGATCGACTGGCTCTGCCTGCCGCGTTTCGATTCGAACGCGTGTTTCGCGGCGTTGCTGGGCGAGGAGAAGAACGGTCATTGGAAGATTGCTCCGCGCGAGCCGCTGAAGCGCGTCTCCCACGCCTACCGCAAGGACACGCTCATTCTCGAAACGGAGTTTGAAACCAAAAAGGGCTTGGTGCGCGTGACCGACTGCATGCCGCCGTTTGGAATCAACCGCGATGTCGTGCGGATCGTCGAAGGCGTTCGCGGGGAAGTGACCATGTCGATGCATTTGACCATTCGCATGGATTACGGACTCACCATTCCGTGGGTGCGGCATCGGGCCGGCGGACTGACGGCGGTGGCGGGGCCCGATGCGCTCGTCCTGCGCACCCCGATCGACACGCACGGCGAGGGACTCGCGACCGCCGCGACGTTCACCGTGCGCGCCGGGGAGAAAGTGCCGTTCGTGCTGACCTGGTATTCGTCGCATTTGCGACCGCCGGAGCCGATCGACGCGCAACGCTCGCTCGACCGGACCGATCTTTACTGGCGCGAGTGGGCGGGCCGCTGCACCTATCAGGGCGAGTGGCGCGATGCGGTTGTGCGCTCGTTGATCACGTTGAAGGCGCTGACCTACGCGCCCACCGGCGGGATCGTGGCCGCGGCGACGACATCGCTGCCGGAGTTCATCGGTGGCGTGCGCAACTGGGACTACCGCTATTGCTGGCTGCGCGACGCGACGTTCACGCTCTATTCGTTCATGGAGGCCGGCTACACCGAGGAGGCCTCCGCGTGGAGCGACTGGCTGTTGCGCGCCGTGGCCGGCGATCCCGCGCAGCTCCAGATCATGTACGGCGCCGCGGGCGAACGCTCGCTGCCCGAACTCGAGCTGAGTCACCTGAGCGGCTACGAAAACTCAAAGCCCGTGCGGGTGGGGAACGGGGCCGCGGCGCAGTTCCAACTCGACGTCTACGGCGAGGTGCTCGACGCGATGCATCTGGCGCGGAAGATGGGTCTCAGGCTCGGGCCCGATTCGTGGAGCCTGCAGCGGCATCTCACCGAATTCGTGGCGAAGCACTGGATGGAGCCGGACGAGGGGATTTGGGAAATCCGGGGGCCGCGGCGCCACTTCGTGCATTCGAAAATCATGGCGTGGGTCGCGATCGACCGCGCGGTGAAAGCCGCGGAGGAATACAATCTCGAGGGCGACCTGGAACGGTGGCGCGCCACCCGGCAGGCGATTCACGACGATGTATGCGCACAAGGCTATCACGCGGGCCGGCGCGCGTTCACGCAGTCCTACGGTTCGGACCAGCTCGACGCCAGTGTGCTCATGCTGCCGCTGGTCGGGTTTCTTCCCGCGACGGATGAGCGGGTGGTTTCCACCGTGGAAGCGATCCAGCGCGACCTGATGAGGGACGGACTGGTTTATCGCTATCATCCCAACGAGTCCTCGGACGTGGATGGTTTGCCACCGGGAGAAGGGGCGTTTCTACCCTGCACGTTCTGGCTGGTGGACTGCCTCTATTTGATGGGGCGCGAAAAAGAGGCGCGGGTGTTGTTCGAACATTTGCTCGATCTGCGCAACGACCTCGGACTGCTCGCCGAGGAATACGACCCGGCGGCGAAGCGATTGCTGGGGAATTTCCCGCAGGCGTTTTCCCACGTCGGTTTGGTCAACACGGCCCAGAATCTGGCCGTGAACATCGCCGGCCCGGCTGAGCTCCGGAGCAAAACGACCGAGGCTCCCGCGCCTGCCGTCACCGGCGCTAGGCAGCCGACATAGCGCTGAGTTCGTCCAGCGCCTTGTCCAGGGATCGCACGTCGATCGGTTTCGTGAGGTGGGCGGCAAATCCGGCGGCGCGACTTTGCGCGATGTCCTGTTCCTGTCCGTAGCCGGTCAGCGCGATGCCGCGCACGCCATGGACGGTGCTGAGTTCGCGCATCACATCGTAGCCGGTGCCATCCGGCAGCCCGATGTCGGAAAGAATCAGTTCAATCCCGGTGCGAGCCGCGACCGAGAGGGCCTCGGCCACCGAACCGGCCGTCGACACCTCGAAGTTTCTCCGTGTCAACAGGCGGGCGAGGGCCACCCTCGTCGGCTCATGGTCCTCGACCACGAGTGCCCGGCGGCGGCGGGTGTCGCCCGAGGCCGGAAAAGGCGGCGGCGATTCCGCCGGTCGCGGTGCGGCGGAAATTTCGACCTTGCCCTTGGTGCGGACGAGCGGGAGCTCGATGGTGAAGGTGGACCCGAGACCGCGGCCACCGCTCTCCCCGGCGATCGTGCCGCCGTGCAGCTCGATCAGGGTTTTTGAAATCGCGAGTCCGAGCCCCAGTCCGCCGAAGCGGTGCGCGCCGTGGCCGGCCGCGTGGTCGCCCTGGGCGAAGGTGTCGAAGATCCGGTTCATCTCATCCGGATTCATCCCCATGCCCGTGTCGGTGATTGTGACCACCGCGCGATCCTTGGTCGTGCGGGTCGTGATCGTGATCGTGCCGCCGTCCGGGGTGAACTTGACGGCGTTTTTGAGCACATTCCAAAAAACCTGCTGGAGCCGCACGGGATCGCCATGCACGGCGGCGTCGGCGCTGGAAAGATTGAGCTGCAGCTTCAGCCGGTGCAGCCGGGCGTCCTCGGCCACCGTGGTGAGGGCGTCGCGGAGGCTGCTATGCAAGTCGTGCGTGCGCGGATCGATGCTCAACTTGCCGCGGGTGATGCGGGTGAGGTCGAGCAAGTCGTCGAACAGGCGCGCTTCGAGCGAAACGTTGCGCTGGATCGTCTCGAAATCGTCGCGGGCGGTCTTCGGGTAGTCCAGGTTGCCGGCGCCCTCGCTGGCGAGCAGCAGAACCGGGTTGAGCGGCGTGCGCAGCTCGTGGGAAAGCGCGGCGAGAAAATCGTCCTTGGCCCGCGAGGCGGCGACCGCCTCGTCGCGTGCGCGGCCGGCGATTTCCTCGGCAAATTTCCGATCGGTGATATCCGCGCTGGCGACGGCAATTCCGCAGAGGGATCCGAAAGGGTCGCGAATGATGGAAAGATGGTCCTGCACCCAGACGACGGAACTGTCGGGACGCAGGTAGCGTTTTTCGATCACGCTGCGCGAGGCGTGCCCGCTTTTGAGCATGTTGCGCCGGCTGATGCTCGCCGCCTGGTCGTCGGGATGGACGATGTCCGTGATGCGCAGTCCCAGCAGTTCCGCATGGGGGCGGCGGACCATCGCGCAAAATTGTTCGTTCACGAGGGTGAACTTTCCGTCGAGGTCGAGTTCGGCCAGGCCCACGGCGGTTTGCTCGAGAATCCGGCGGACGCGCGACTCGCTGCGCTGCACCTCGCCGAGGAGATCGCGCACCTGATATTGGCGCAGACGGGTGCGGAGCGCGACCTCGGCCATGCGCTGGAGGGTCACGGCGCGAAACGGCCGTTCGAGCAGGGAGACGTTCGTATCGCGTCCGAGGAGTTCCAGCCGTTGCAGCCGGATCTGGCTGAGTTCGCTCGCGCTGGTGACGATGATCACCGGGATGTCCGACCAGGAAGGCTGGGAGGAGAGCGCCGCGGACAACACCGGCATCGCTTGCGGATTGAGGGTTTCCTCGGCGAGGAGAATCAACCCGCAGCCCTCCTTCACCCGGTCCGCGAGATTCCGCATGCTCGCGCAAGCCTGGGTCGAGAGGCCGGCCTGCATCAGAAAAGTCGCGGTCAGCAGCGCGTCGTTTCCGATCGGCGCGAAGATCAGAATGCGTTGCTCCTCCAGGGTGGTCGCGCTGGGGAAAGCCGCGCCCGGTCCCGGGTTGGTGTGCGCAGGGAATGGCGAGGTCCTCGTGCTGGCGGGAGTCATGTCCCGGCGGTGGCAAGAAGCGGGTTGGCGTTGCTGTTGAGAAATATCGGCACGCCGGTGAGGACGCCGTGCATGTTGGTGAGCGGTTCGCCGACTTCGATGCCATGGCTGCTCACCCGAAATTCGCGGATGGTGCGCTCGTGACTGCCGCTGCGCTTCTTGATCGTGGAGATCGCCTGCTTCACGGCGCCGGCGGCCTCGAAGTAACGCAGGATCAAAACCGTGTCGGCGAGGTAGGTGAGATCGACGCCGGACTGCATCTGTCCCACGAGACCCTGCTGGGCGAGAACCATGATGGTCAAAACGCCCTGCTGATTTAGAAACGAGAGGAGCTCGTGGAGCTGGAGGTTGAGATGCCGTTCCTCCGGCATGGCGTTCATGTAGCCATTGATGCTGTCGATGACGACGAGGCGAACGTCGTCGGTCTGCACGCCACGCCGGATTTTGTGGGCGAGTTCACCCGGTGCGATTTCGGCCGGGTCGACCTGCTGAATCCGAATCAGGCCGTTCGCCACAAACGGCCCGATATCCATCCCCAGCTTGGCGCTGCGTGAGACCAGGGTGTCGGTGACCTCGTCGAAGATGAACATCATGACCTTCTCGCCGCGTTGCGCGGCGGAATGGGCGAATTTCAGGGTCAGCGTGGATTTGCCGGTGCCGGGCGGGCCCATGAACATGTTGCTCGTGCCCCGGTCGAGTCCACCGCCCAACAGGGCGTCGAGACCCTTGATGCCGCTGGGCACCGCCTCGTGGCGGAAGTCCACATTGTGATCGGCGGCTACGAGCCGCGGGAAAACCACCACTCCTCCCGTTTGCACCACCGAGTCATGGAGGCCTTCGCTAAACTTCACCCCGCGCATTTTCTGGACATGGACCTGCCGGCGCGCCGCACCGTAGCTCGGAGACGAACGCGTGAGCGTCACCACGCCGTGCACGATGCTCTCCACCTGCAGGTCGTGAATGCCCGAAGTGAGATCATCGAGGAAAAGCACGGTGCATTTTTTCCCAGCCAGGAACTGCTTGAGCTGCAGAATTTGACGGCGATAGCGCAGCGGGGTGTCGGCCAGCATGCGCATTTCCGAAAGCGAATCGAAGACGACGCGGGACGGGTTACAGCGTTCGATTTCGTCGAGCAGGGTCTTGGTCGTGCGGTTCAACTCCACCTCGGAGGGATGAAAGAAGGTGGTGTCGGCTTCGGTGTGAAGCTGCTCATCCTTAGCGACCATTTCGAAAAGGTTCAGCGGGCTGATGTCCCAGCCGTGGGCGAAGGCGACGCTCTCCAGTTCCTCGCGGGTTTCCGAGAGGGTGATGTAAAGCACGCGTTCCCCGCGCTTCACGCCGTCGAGCAGGAATTGCAGCGCGAGCGTGGACTTGCCGACGCCCGGGTGACCTTGCACGAGATAGAGACGGTTTCTCGGCAGGCCCCCGCCGAGAATCTCATCTAGTCCAGGGACACCAGTGGTACACCGTTCGGATGACGGCGCGGAAGACTCAGACTTCATGGGTTGGAAAGCCGTGCTTAGTCACGCGTAGCCAATTTGCGTTCCGAAAGGCAGCCCCATCTCCCCGCCTCAACGCGGGGCAGGTTCGGCGTGGAGCGCCGCTCGAACCCGCTTCCAGTCGAAGAGGGGGCCGGGATCTTTTTTCCGTTTTGGGGCAATGTCGTCATGGCCCAACACATGCGAAGGCGGGATGCGATATTGGGCCCGGAGCCCGGCGATCAATCGCAGGAGCGATTCATACTGGGCTTCGGTGTAGGCGGGGGTGCGGCCGGAACGCACGTCGCGATCGTCGTCGGGATGCGACGAGATCAATTCGATCCCGAGGGAGAAGTCGTTCACATTTTTCCGGCCGTCGGGCATCGCGCTTTCCCCGGCGTGGAAGGCGATATCCTTGTCCGCGACCAGCCGGATGACGTGGCCGTCGCGGTCAATCAGGTAGTGCGAGGACACGCCGTAGATCTCGAAAATTTCCTGGCACGTGCGCGGGTCGAATTTTCGTTCGGCCACAGGGTTGGCGCGCTCGAATGCCTCCACCCGGGCGCGATTTTTGGTCCGCAGCAGTTTGTCGGTCGCCCAATTGATGGCGGAAACGTGGTGGATGATCACCGTGTCGATCTCGCGTCCCGAGGTGACTTTGAAACTGCCGGGGTTGGCCATGAACCGGTTTTCAACGGCCAGGGGACTTGGGAGGGTGCGAGGCCCCTTTTCTTTTCCGGCCTCGATTGGCGCCGGCGAAGAACCGGCGGCGGCCATCGCGTCCCGGGCGATCATCATCGCCGCCGCTTCATTGACGAGGGAGTGCTCCGGACTTTCCGCTTCCGTGACTTGTTTCCCGACGTTGCGCTCGTAGATCGGATCCGCGACGTGGACGCGGGACAACCCGTCGAGGTAGAGGCCTCCGCCCTTGTTGCCGGCGATGTTGGAACTAAAACGCACGCCCACGAGCATCGAGGCATCCCGGCTGGCTGCATCCGGACTGGTATCGAGAAAATAGGCGCCGCCGCCGGCCCAGGCGGCTTCATTGGACTCGAGCACGTTGTCGTAGCGTGCGTTGAGCTGCGAGCGATAGCCGGCATAGATGGCACCGCCACAGGCATGTTTTGGACGGCCCAGCGCCGCGTCCGAGTCGGACTTGTTCTCCGCGGTTCCGTGGTAAAGCCGAACCCGTTCCGCGGTGGGTGCCGACGCGTAATTCCGGAGGAAATTGCAGTTCTCCAGCACCAACTCCGATGACTGCGTGTACAAAGCGCCGCCCCCAAACGCGCCGCGGTTTTCCGCGAAGCGGCAGTGCTGGAATTTGATTCCGCGGGAGTTGAGCAAAACCGCCGCGCCGCCGTTCCAAGCTTCGTTCCGGCGGAACGTGCAGTGCTGAAACACCACTTTGCTGGCGCTCAACAGGACGACGGCTCCCCCGAGCCGCTTGATGTAATCGGCGCGTTCCTCCGGGAGCACGCGCTTGGTCAGGTCATACCAGAAATGGCGCGGATCGTTCTTCTCCTCGCGCCGGGGGTCCGGTTTTTCGAGTGCCACCCCGTTGCCGTGTTGGAACAGGCAATGCGTGAATTCCGAATCCTCCACAAACGGTCCCTTCAGGAAGACCGCGGCTTCGCTGCAGCTCGCTTCGTCAAAATCGAAGACGATTGGTTTTTCGGCGGTTCCTTTCGCCACGATCCGGCCCTCGACGGTCAGGATGGCCCCGTTGCGCACCTTGATGAGGGTGCCCGGGGAAATCACCAGCCGGCTGCCGAGGGGAATGTGGAGATCGCGGTTGATTTCGATTTCGCCGTTCATTTCCACGATCGCGAAAGGTTTGAAAACCGCGCCCTCGGGCAGGGAGCTGAAATCGATCGCAGTGCCATCCGCGCGGCCCAGGACCCAGCGTTTAATCGTTTGAAACCCCGGGTCGGCGGCCGTCGGCGGTTTGCAGATGGTGAAGTGATCCGCCGCGAAGGCGACCGCCTCGTCGCCCCGTTCCTTCTTCACGTTGAAGTTTGCCGAGTCGGGTTTGACCACGAGCTGATTGGCGGAAACCGCCTTCGTTTCGAATCCCGAAAAATGCCGGAGCTTGGAGCCCCAGTTCCGGCGGATCCGTTCCCAGTCGCCGTTGAGCACCTCGCTGTTGGGATCCACGGTGCGGAGCGCCTGGGTCTGATAGCTGGTGACACCGGGAAGAAGGGTGCCGAAATCGGCCAGTGAACTGCCCGCGAACGGCGTCCCGAGCGTGATGAACGTGCAGCGTTGGTGCGGCCGGTTGCCAAAGTTGCTGCGTTTCAGCGCCCCGCGTCCGATCAAGCCGCCCAGCGAATGACAGACCAAAATCACGCGGTGGTATTCCGGGGTTTTCAGGTCGATGAAATCCGCCACCCGTTCCATGACGGAGGAAATTGAAGTCATGTCCGCCGCGATTTTGCTGGGATAACCCAGCGAGCAGAGATCATACGCCGCGAGTTCGGGCTCCTGGTTGATCAGATCCATCAACAAGGCGCCATTGCTGGCGCGCCACGTGTTTTTGTAGTGGCCCCCCAAGCCGTGCACGAAAATCACAATGCCGCGGGGTGTTTCACCGCTCGGGAGCTGCGCCGGCCAGTATTGCTCGTCGAGTTCCTCGACAAACTTAACTTCCGCGGTCTGTGAAGGGACCAGGTTGGTCCACAGATGATAGAGGCCGAAAATCGCCAGTCCGTTGACCACGCATCGAAAGCCAAACGTGAGGAACCTCAGCAATTTTTTCATGGGGCCGGAAATCGGGGCGGTTTGAAATCAGCGAGGCCGGCGGCCCATCAAAGCACATCGAGCACGATGTAGAGCAGCAGGGTCGCCCCCGCCAGGATTGCCAGCCCCTTCAGCCCGCCGAACATCACGAAGGCGCCGATGGCGAGCGCGAGCAGGAGGAGCGGCACGATCCAGACGAGCAGGCGCGATACCAGGCTCCACCACGCCAGCTCGGGGACCTGCGTGGGAAGTTCCGGTCCCGGATCTCCGCCGAGTGCAAACCTGACCATCCGTGGGATATTCTGGTCGGTGAACATC
Organism: Opitutaceae bacterium; assembly: GCA_036261745.1. GTDB lineage: Bacteria > Verrucomicrobiota > Verrucomicrobiia > Opitutales > Opitutaceae > DATAKE01. The sequence continues at coordinate 9,897 of DATAKE010000014.1, read as the reverse complement.
GCCCCGTGGCCTTGTTTGCCGCCGTGGTATTTTTCCTGGACGACTTCGCCCCGCTCGAAACTCGAATAGCCCCCCGTTCCCACGTCGCGCATGAAAAAAACGTGGCGCAGCACTTTGCAGAGCCAGCCCACGGGCCAGTCGCGCTGGCCGCGTTCGCTGCGCACCCGGCCCACCTGGTTGCGGGCCTTCTCATCCCAGGGATAATCCTCCGGCAAAACCGAACCCGCGAGGACGACATTGCCAAAGCGCATCGCCGGCACATCGAGCAGGCTCTGCCCCAGCATGTAGGTTCCGTTGCTGTGTCCGATGAAATCGGGCAACACGTGCGGGTGACGGGCGATCACTTCGGTGTACACGTCCTGAAATTTGCGAATGTTTCTCCGCCGCACGGTCGGCAACGCGAAGCGGATCGCGGTAAAATAACCGTAGCTCGGGCGCTTGATGACTATGTCCACCGGGAAAAGGGCGCGGGCCTCGTTTTCCACCTTGAGCAGCCAGTGATCGATCTGGCTCGCCCGGATGCCGTGGAGCACGAACACCACCCGCGATGCCGGGGCTTCGCGTTCGGCGAGCGCGGCTGGAGTCGCGGGCTGCAACCGGGAGGGATCGACCACGGCCGCGCGCAGGAGCGCATAGCGATCGGCGGCATCGCTCGCGCTCAGGCCGTCAAAGCGGTGGATGTTCTCGTGACTGGCGGCGGCCACCTTGACGTACGTGGTGTTGGGACAGGCCAGAACATCGACACTGTCGTTTTCGTTCACCGTCGAATCGACGGTTCCGAGCAGCTGGATCACCTCGGGCAACGGTGCGTCGGCGGCGCCGGATAAAAAAAGCCGGATCCAGGCGATGCGAAGATTGGTGACGAAAGCGGAGCCACGCTTGAGGTCCTCGTAGGTGAAGGTCGGCAGCGGGAGGCGTTGAATCAACCAGTCGAGCGGACGGGCGTACCAGCGCAGGCGTGCCACGCCGCGATTGGGTGAGGCGAGCAGCACGATACGCGTGACGGCATTCGCCCAAGGTTGCGGCCCCGACGCACTGGCCACCGCACCACGCCCCGCGAGAAAGGCCTGGCGCACCACCAAGCCACCGAGGCTGTGTCCGATCAGGATGATTTCGGAATATCCCTTGGCATCGATCCAGCGGGCATTGATGCGCGCGGCTAAATCATCGGCGACGCTGGCGAGGCGCCGCAGCGAGAGCGGGCTGGTGTTGCTTTCGTGCCGGAGAAACTCAGTGGTGTCCGGTCCCCATCCCGGCTCGGCGGCCAGCCGCTGCAGCAAAGGTTCCCAATCGCGAATGGCCAGGCCGAGGCCGGGACTGATGGCAACGAGACGCATGGTTACGAGGGAACAACGGACCGGATTGATGAAGCAGGTGCGCCAATTTCAGGCGCGCTGATGCGTCGAAGCAATAACAGTACTAGGGGAGTTGAGCGGTGGATTGGGGCGGAAACTGGCTGAAAGCGGGACAACCCCGCGAGCGGGGACCGCTTTCGTTTCTCCCAACCGGCGGGCCGCGTCAAACCAAGAGCAGCGCGGGAGACTCGAGCAACTGCTTCAGCGCGCTGAGATATTGCGCGCCGACGGCGCCATCCACCACGCGATGATCGCAGGAAAGGGTCAGCGTCATGGTCTGGCCGATCACGATCTGGTCGTTCTTCACCACCGGCTTTTTGACGGTGGTGCCGACGGCCAGGATCGCGGCGTTCGGCGGGTTGATGATCGCGGAGAATTTCGGAATGCCCATCATTCCGAGATTCGAGACGCAGAACGTGCCGCCGGTGAACTCGGCGGGCGCGAGCTTTTTTTCCTTGGCGCGCTTGCCGAGCGCCTTCGCTTCGGTGCTGATCTGGAAAACGCTCTTCAGATGGGTGTCGCGAATCACAGGCGTGATGAGGCCGTCCTCGATCGCGACGGCGAACGAAACGTGCGCGGCGGCGAAATACTGGATCTTGTCGCCCTGCCAGGAGCCGTTGACCTGGGGCACGCGGCGCAGCGCCTCGGCACTGGCCTTGAGGATGAAGTCGTTGACGGAAAGTTTGACGCCTTCCTTTTCGAGCCCGGTGTTGAGCTGCTCGCGCAGCGCCAGCAGCGGCGAGGCATCGATCTCGATTTCAACGTAGAAATGCGGGAGCTGCGTTTTCGATTCGACGAGGCGGCGGGCGATGGCGCCGCGCATGTTCGAAACGGGAACGGAGCGTTCCTCCTGCACCGGCCCCCTGGCGAATGCGCCCGGGCCGCTGGGGAGGGAGCCGCTGGGGCCGCCGCGCGATCCGGGTGCGCCGGCCTTGGCCGTGCCGGCTTTTTCCGCCGCGATGACATCGGTGCGGACGATGCGGCCGCCGGGGCCGGAGCCGGTGATGCGGGAGGGATCGAGACCCTTTTCCTCGGCGAGTTTGCGGGCGAGGGGGGAAATCTTGACGCGCTCATTTTCCTCGCGGGCCGGAGCGGACTTCGCGTGGGAGGGCTCGGAGGCCGGTGCGTTCCTGGCGGAATCAGGGGTTGCGGCGGGTTGCGCCTGAACTTCGTTTTTCGCCGTTGTCGCGGCGCCTGGTTTGTCCTTGTCAGAAGCGGCCGGTGCGTCGGCCTTCGGCGCAGCAGCCGGAGCGGGTTTGCCGGCGGGAACGTCGACTTTTTCGCCGGGCTTGCCGATCGCGCAGAGCGGGGCGCCGATGGCGACCTGTGCGCCGGGGGCGGCGAAGATTTTCAGGATCGTGCCGTCGAAGAACGACTCGAGCTCCATGGTGGCCTTGTCGGTCTCGACCTCGGCGAGCATCGTGCCGGATTTGACGACGTCGCCTTCGTTTTTAAGCCATTTGACCAGCGTTCCCACCGTCATGGTGTCGCTGAGTTTCGGCATATCGATGATTTGGGCCATGGAAGATTTTTTTGGGACAGAATGAACAGAATGAAGGCTTAGTCTTCGCCGGTGATTTTGTTTATTTTGTCAATTCGGTCAGAGATCCGATCAGGCTAAGGCGGCAAGGGCGGCTTTGAGGACGCGCTGGGGATTCGGGAGCTGTTCGACCTCGACGGGCGGGCTGTAGATCGCGGGCGCGTCGACGGTGGCGAGGCGGTGGATCGGACCGTCGAGTTCGTCAAAGGCTTCGCGCTGGATCATGAACGCGAGTTGCGAGCCGACGCTGGCGAACGGTTTCTGTTCCTCGACGATCAACACGCGATGCGTCTTCGCCACGGAGGCGAGCACGGTGTCGATGTCGAGCGGACGAATCGTGCGAAGGTCGACCACCTCGACGGACACGTCGTGTTCCTTTTCCAGAAGATCGGCGGCGGCGAGCGAGTGGAGGACTGAGCGGCCGTAAGTAACGATGGTGAGATCGGTGCCCTGGCGCTTCACGTCGGCCTTGCCGAGCGGGATGATGTATTCCTCGGTCGGGACCTCGCCCTTGTCGCCGTAGAGAATCGTGTTCTCGAGGAAGAAGACCGGGTCGTTGTCGCGGATCGCGGACTTGAGCAGGCCCTTCGCATCGTAGGCGGTGGAGGGAACGACCACCTTCACGCCGGGATGGTTCGCGAGGACGTTTTCCGGAGTGTGGGAGTGGGTGGCGCCGACGTTCGTGCCGCCGTTGGCGGGTCCGCGAATCACGATCGGGCAGTTGATCTGGCCGCCGCTCATGTAGCGGACGTTGGCGGCGTTGTTCAGAATCTGGTCGAACGCGACGGAGTAAAACGACCAGAACATCAGCTCCATCACGGGCCGGATGCCGAGCATCGAGGCGCCGACGCCCATGCCGATGAAACCGGCTTCGGAGATCGGGGTGTCGACAATGCGCTTCGGGCCGAACTTCGCGAGGAGGCCTTCGGTGACCTTGTAGGCGCCGTTGAACTGGGCGACTTCCTCACCGAGCACGACGACGTTCGGGTCGCGGGTGAGTTCCTCGGCAAGGGCGTGGCGGATGGCTTCGCGGTAAGAGATCAGTGGCATCGGGTGAAATTTTTAAATTCGGATTAAGCGCGAAGACGCAAAGGCGCGAAGTTCGATCAAGAAGAGGGGGCTTTGCTCGGATCTTTGGGTCTTCGCATCTTTGCGCTCAAGGATTGTTCCTTAGTCGAAGAAAAGGCGGCCCTGGGATTTCCGCTCGGAGGGATTGTCGCTCTCCCAGTAAACATCCTTTTGGATGTCCTCAACGGTCGGGTAGGGACTGGCGTCGGAGAACTGCGCGGCGAGCTCGGCTTCGTTGATCGCCTCGGTGTTGATCTTTTCGATCAGCGCTTCGTCGAGGACGCCTTCCGCGGTGAGCTTGTGCTGGAAGACCTGGATCGGATCCTTCGTATCCCGGTATTCCTCGATTTCCTTTTTCGTGCGGTAGGTGTTGTCCGGATCGGCGACGGAGTGGCCGCGATAACGGTAAGTGCGGATTTCAACCACGGCCGGTTTCGACTCCTCGCGCGCGAGCTTCAGGAACTTGTCCATCGTCGCGCGAACTTCGTAGACGTCGTGTCCATCGCACAGGCCCCACGCCATGTGGTAACCCTCGGCGCGTTTCGCGAGGTCGCCGGCCGAGGAGCGCTCCTGGCTCGTGCCCATCGAATAGCCGTTGTTCTCGATCACGAAGATCACCGGCAGCTGCCAGAGTGCCGCGAGATTGTACGCCTCGTGCACCGCGCCCTGGTTGACCGCGCCGTCGCCCATGAACGCCATCGCGGCGCCTTTGAGGCCCTTGTATTTCAGCGCGTAAGCGAGACCGGTGCCGAGCGGGATTTGCCCGCCGACGATGCCGTGGCCGCCCCAGAAATTCCGCGAGGGATCGAAGTAGTGCATCGATCCGCCTTTGCCCTTCGAGCACCCGGTCGCCTTGCCGTAGAGCTCGGCCATGAGCGGTTTCGTGTCCATGCCGACGGCGATCGCGTGACCATGGTCGCGATAGGCGGTGATCACATGGTCGTCCTTGCCCATCAGCGAGCAGCAGCCAACGGCGACCGCTTCCTGCCCGATGTACAAGTGGAGAAACCCGCCGATGTTCGTGCCGCCTGCGCTGTTCTTGGCCTGGTAGGAGCGGAGACTCCGTTCCTCGAAACGCCGGATCCGCACCATCGTGCGGTAAAGTTCAATCTTCTGTTCGCGGGAGAGGGAGGCGTTGATCGGTGCGTCGCGATGGGACGCACTCTTAACGCTATCTTCTCCTTTGGGTTCGGCTGTGGCGGTCGGTTTTTTGCTCACGAGGTGGATCGATTAAAAATTCGAAGGGAAAGTCTCCGGCGGAAGGCCGGGAAATCAAGCGTGGATTGACAGGATGACGGAAGGCTCCGGACTGCGTTTACGCGGGCGTGATTTCCTCGATCTCCACCTGCACCGGTTTGCCGGGGGCGCAATCGGCTTTGAGGGTGACGAAGCGGTCGCGGTATTTGTCGTAGATGGGCCAGAGGGCGCTCTGGTCCGTCTCGGGAATCGCGAGGGTGTTGATCGCGGCCCGGGTGAAAAAACCGAATTTCCCCTCGGCGATTTCCGGCGGCAGGCCGGCAATCGGCCGCTTGCAGCGAAACAAAAACATGAGCCAGTGCGACTGCCCCTCGTAGGCTTTCTCGGCAATCATCGCGAAGAGATGCAGGTCGCGCGCGGTCACCGCGAATCCCGTCTCTTCGTGCGTTTCCCGGACCGCGCATTCAAACGGGGATTCGCCCGTCGAAGTCTCCAGCTTGCCACCGATCGGGCTCCAGACGCCGAGGTTCGGGGGCTTCGCGCGAAGGAGGAGGAGATGTTCGCCCGCGGCGTTTTCGAGAAAGACCAGGACGGCAATTTTATAGGAGAGGGCGGGAGTCGGCATCGAGGCGGGTGGCAAGAGGGGCAAACGTGACCGTGCGATGCTTCCCGACAACGCTTTTCCACGGCTGTAAACAGGTCGTTAGAAGCGGGGCGGCGGTGCGATTTGGTGAGTTCCCCCTTGAGGGAGGTGCTCCGGCATCGCATCGTCGGCCGACGCCGGCGCATGCTCGAGACCGGCCGGGTCTGATCGAAATCAACCATGAAAACCCTACTGCTCTTCGTGCTCGCGACGGCCTTGGTTCGCGCTGAATCGTCGGGTCCGGTTCTTCCGACCGCCACCATCACCGCCGACACGAAGCTGGAGCTCACAAAAACCAAGGGGACGATCGGGTTGAAGGCCGGGACCAAGGTCGACGTGATCGGGCAGGAAGGGGACTCACTCTCCGTGCTGTACCGGAACCTCCCTGGACTCGTTCCGCTGTCGAAAACCGATTTCAAAGGCGCGAAAACCAAACCCGCGACGACCGCACCCGCGACCGAACCGAAAGCACACACGTTGCCGGCAACGACTCCGCCGGCCGCAAAACCGGTTGAGAAGGCGAACACCACCGCGAAGCCGCCCACCGCTGCTCCCGCCGCGTCCACCGCCGCAACCCCTTCTCCCGGTCCGCGCGAGCCCACGACCAACTACGGCAAAGCCGTCAAGAAAGCCCGCGATGTGACGGCGACCCACCAGGAGACCATGGTGGCTCCGACGGACGAGGTCGTGACTCCGGCGAAGAAAGAATAGCCGAGGTTTTGGCGTGACGCCGTAGCGCGCGCGAACAACGTCAGGGACCGTGCTGGCGATGCGCTCCCTGGTTGGCATTTTCTCCCGTTGGATTCGGCTGGCTGCTGTCACGGCGGCTGTTTCGGTCGGTGTCGCGGGCTTCGCTGCACCACCAAAAGACGCGACGGATAGCAAAGTCCGGCTGATGGGTGACGCGTTGCGGGCGCGCGATAGCGGGGACCTCCTCGCGGCGCGAAAAGCGATCACCGAGTTGTCCGCACTGGCGCCCAACGACGGAACGGTGCGGCGGCTGCGCGAGGAAATCGAAGCGCAGATCGCCTCGATGAAAACGGCCACCGAAAAAATCGCGTCGGAAAAAAAGCCGCAGCCCGGAGCCAACCCCGACCGGGACGGCGCGATCGACGTTCAGATCCCCGGGGCGATGGCGGCACCGGTGGAACTCGCCAGCCTCGCGGCCAAGCGCGTGAGTTTTTTTGCCACCCGCGCGTTCGTCGGCGACGAGGATAAAACGGTCACGGTGCAATTTTCGGTGGAAGGACAGCATCCCCGCCTCGTGTTGATTCGCGGCGTTGGCCCGACTTTGAAAAACCCGCGGATGAAAAAAGGGTTTCTGGCCGCGCCCTTCATCGAGCTGATGAACAGCGGGGACGTCGTGATCAAAGCGAACAGCGACTGGAAAAAAAGCGGCGAGCCAGGCTTCATCGCCGCGATGGTGGCCGCCGGCGGCGGCATCGTGTTCGATCCGGCGAGCGGCGATGCCGCCATCGTCACGACGCTGGCGCCCGGCGGATATTCTGTTCGCCTCAGCGGACTGCGCGGGAAAACCGGCCTGGGCGTGGTGGAGATTTACCAGTTCACGCCCTGACGTCCCGCGGGTGTGCCGGGCCGTGATTCTTCGCTGGCGCTGGGAAAAACAATTGGTTGGGTGGGCGCATGGCGAAATGGCTTTTGGTTGATGGGTTCAATCTCGCGTACCGTTGTTTCTACGCGCTCCCCGAGCTGACGCGCACCGACGGTTTTCCCACGGGTGCGCTGCACGGCTGGGTGAAATCGCTCTGGAAGCTCGTCGACCAGGAGCGTCCGGACGCGACACTCGTGTTCTTCGATCTCGGGGGTTCGAACGACCGCCTTGCCTTGCACGCGGAGTATAAAGCGCAGCGCAAGGAAATGCCGGAGCCGCTGCAAAAACAGATCGAGCCGATCAAGCAGCTGACCCGCGCGATGGGTTTCGTCGGGATCGAGATCGACGGCGTCGAGAGCGACGACCTGCTCGCGTCGCAGGCCGTGATGCTCGCGCGCGCCGGCCACGACGTGCTGATCGTGAGTGGCGACAAGGATTTCGCGCAGGTTGTCGACGACCGGATCAAGATCATGCTGCCGCCGCCTTCGGCGAACCCGAAGCTGGGGTGGCGGTTGCTCGACGCGGCCGGCGTGAAGGAAAAATTCGGAGTTCCGCCGACCCAGATTGCCGACTACCTGGCGTTGGTCGGCGACACCTCGGACAACATCCACGGCCTGGAAGGCGTGGGACCGAAAACCGCGGCGAAGTGGCTGGCCGAATGCGGAGGGAGTGTTGAATGCGTGATCGCGAAAGCGGCGGAATTGAAACCGGAACGGTTTCGCGAGCTGGTGGCGGCGAGCGCGGATCGCCTCCGGCTGAACTTAAGGCTCACCACGCTGAACCTCGGGCTTAAAACCGTGGCGGCCGAGAAGACCGCCCCGCAAACGGAGGAGCTGTTGCGACTGTTGGAGACAATGGAGATGAAAAGCACCCTGGCCGACGCGAAGCGGCGCTACACCGGGCAGGAACAACTGGATTTTGGGTGAGCAGATCGGGGTTAATTTTTCCGATTTGGGGCCGATTTAACCTTACCTAACCACGCCGTTCACATCGAGAACCCGCAAGATCCCGAGGAGACCCACCGCCATGGAAAAACAACAAATCATGAAAGCCATCACTGCCAAAGTGGGGCAGGCGCAAGCGATCGATATCGTCATGCAGGCTTACAACACTGAGTTGATCACCACGTGGCTGAGCCATTTGGAGCCGAACAAACCGGGTCTTTCCACGCAGAAGCGACATGACCACCTCACGGATGCGCTGGAGCGCGTGAAGGAAGTCTGCGACCTGATCTGAGGCACGGAAGATCGGCCGGTGGTCGGAGCGGCTTTACGCCGCAACCTCGACGGGTGCGCTTCCCGGTCGCGGCGTAAAGCCGCTCCTGCCGTTAAGGAATCAGCCGGCCGCGATCAGCGGCCCTCTTTCGAAACGTTCTTCGGGTCGAAAATGTAACCGACACCGTGGACGGTGCGGAACGAAGCCAGGGTGAGGCCGTGCGCCTCATAGAGATTCCGCACCTTCACGATGTATTGGTCGAGCGAGCGGCTCTTCACATCGGCGTGAATGCCCCAGACGGAATGGATCAGTGCCTTGCGGGTGATCACGGTTCCCTGGTGGGCGTTGAGATAGGCGAGAATGCCGAGTTCCTTCCGGCCGAGTTTCAGGATGACACCCTTCGGAAAGGTAATCTCGAGGCGAACCGGGGTGATCTTGGCGCCGCAAAAATCGAAAGGCTCGTCGCTGATCTTAACGTTCTTGGTGACGTTGTTGTCGGACTTCGCCTCGGCGCGGCGGAGGACGGCGTTGATGCGGGCGATCAGTTCCGCGTAGCTGAACGGTTTCGTGATGTAGTCATCGCCGCCCATGTCGAGGCCCTTGACCTTCGACGTCTCCTCAAGATTTCCCGTGAGGAAAATCACCGGCACGGTGATGTCCGCGGCCTTCAACTGCTCGAGCAACGCAAACCCGGATTGATCGGGCAGGGTGATATCGAGCAGCAGCAGGTTGGCGAAATTGCGCTTGAGGAACTTGAAGGCGTGCTCGGCGCGGCTGCAGACCTGCGCGTGCATGCCAGCGCGTTCGAGGTGAACGGAGATCAGGTTGGCGAGCTCAACCTCATCTTCGACAATAACGATGAGTGGTTTAGGCTCTGAACGGGGGGGCGAAGTGGTGGGCATGTCCGACTTGGCGGGGATTTAAGTCGGGCGTCTTGCGCGATGTCAACCAAGGGGACAGGGACGCAACAATTCGAGGGAACGCTTGTTCTGGATGTTGGTCGGCTCGGAAATTTGCTTGAAGGTGCTTCCGGCCCCGTCTCCCTTGGCCGCGTGTCCGTCCAAACACCATTGCTGATGCTCGGTCTGCCGAAAGGCAGTCTCGAGGAGTCCACCAAGAACCTCTTCGCCAAGGCGGGTTGGAAAATTTCCACGAATTCGCGCAGTTATCGCCCGTCGATCGATGATCCCGAACTCGACGGCCGTTTCGTGCGTGCGCAGGAGGTAAGCCGCTATGTCGAACACGGTTTCTTCGACTGCGGCCTCAC
>DATAKE010000112.1:0-32411 GCA_036261745.1 Opitutaceae bacterium | reverse complement strand
CCTACGATGGCTGAGGCGTCGCTGCGTGAAAAGGTGGCGACAAAGCGAATCGTCGCGACGGAGAAAGCGAGTGTCCGCGCCTCGAGATCCGTTTTGCTCCGATCGTTTTCCACTTTCCCAATTTCCCACCTTCCCAATTTTCCGGGCTTAGTTCTGGTTCACAACCTTCGTCCCCTCGAAGTCGAAGCGGAAGCGGACTTCTGTCAGCCCCTTTTCGCGCATGGCGTGGCGCAGCCTTTGTTTGTCGCCGGCATAGAACATCAGGAAGCCGCCGCCGCCGGCGCCAATGATCTTTCCGCCGAGCGCGCCGTTCTGCATCGCATGGTCGTACCACTCGTTGATCGCGCTGTTGCTCATGCCGGAGCTGCGGGCCTTCTTGCGCTGCCAGTGCACATCCATGAGGCGGGCAAACTCGTCGAGGTTGCCGGTTTCGAGCGCATCGAGGGACTTGTAGCCGAGTTCCTTCGTGAAATGCAGGTTGTCGAGCATGCCCTGGTCGTTGCTCTTCGACTTGTCGTTCTGGTCCTTCAGGATCGCCGACGCGCTCCGGGAGTAGCCGGTGAAAAACAGGAGGAGGTTGTCCTCGAGGTTGAAGAGCGTCTCCTCGGAAATTTTGCATGGGCGGAATTCCACGCGGCCGTCCTTGTGAAACGTAAACGCCGTGATCCCGCCGATCGCCGCGATGTATTGATCCTGCTTGCCGATCGGTTCGTTCAGCTTGTTCAGCTCGATGTCACACGCCTCCTCGGCGAGCTCGGCGGGGTGGATGATGTTTTTTTTGTAGGTGTGCAGCGCCTTGAGCAGCGCGGTGGTGAAACTGCCCGAGGAGCCGAGGCCGGTGCCGGCGGGGATGTCCGCCATCGAGGTGAGCTCGAGGTTCGGCGCGCCGATCTGCAGCGCTTTCATCGCTTCGCGAATGATCGGGTGCTCGAGCTGGTCGACGGACGTCACGCGCTCGAGCTTGGAGTATTTCACGATCAGCTCCTTCACGAAGGTTTGGTGCAGCGTGAGGTAGACATACTTGTCGATCGCCGCCGCCACGAGGAAGCCCGTGTGCTCGCGATAATACGACGGCAGGTCGGTGCCGCCGCCGCCAAGTGAGATCCGAAGGGGGGAACGCGTGATGATCATTAAGGTAAAATCGAGATCGGGAGGTTTAGGTCGGGGCTTGTGCTAGACCATCCGGACGACGGGCGGCGAGCAGCGATTTAATCCCCGTAATGAGCGCCAAGGCCACCAGCGCCACCCAGCTGGCCGCGCTCACCCAGAACGCCGCCCGGACCGGTCCCGGCGCAAGATAGTCGAGCTGCACTTCGTTTTTCCCGGCGGCAACGGGCAGCATGGTGAAATGGCGCGGCGATTCGCCCACCGCGACCTCGCGTCCATTCACGATCGCGCGATAGCCGCGGGCAAAAAAACGGTGGGTTTCGAGGAAACCCGCGGCCGGCGCCTCGACCGCCGCACGGTAGGGCGCGAGGGAGGTCACGCGAACCGGCAGCGTGTCGTGCTCGTAGGGCTGAAGCCTCAACTCGAAAAACCGGGCGTGCGCCTGCGCCGCGTAGGCCGGATCGGACGGGCGGAAAAACAGCGCCACCGCCACCGGTTCGGACTCCGAGGTCCACAGTGAAATCGTCAGCGGGCGCTTCGGCCGCGCCTCGCCGATGGCGATTTCCTGGTAGAAGCGGGGATAAACTTCGAGGCTCAGCACCTGCAGCACACCGGCGTACGTGTGATCGAGGAATCCAAGCGTGAGCTGGTAGCGGCGGCCGGGCACGAGAGTTAAATCGGGACGGATTCGCAATACCCCGGGATCGAGCGGAAGCGCGTCGACGAAGTCGCCGGCGGACGGCGCCGGCTCATTGGCGACGAGCACGGATTTTCCATCGTTCGAAAGCACGCGATTGAGCAAACGCGGATCGGTCACGCGGCCAACCAGCGGCACCTCGGTGGGGACGGCCGGGGTGTACGCGGTCCAGTTGGGCAGCAACGGGCTGTTTTCCAGCTTCGAGGCCACGCGGGTCGCTTCCGCCGGTTTGCTCACGGCATGGCCGCGGCGGGTGAACTTCGCTGCTTCCCAACCGCTCCAAAGACAAAGCACCGCCAGCGCGATCCGTCGGAGGCGCGCGGGAGCCGCCGCTTCGAGGGCGAGGATCGCGGCAAACGCAATGATGGCCGCGACGAGCGGATAGATGCGCTGCATCGGCCAGACGTTGGTGATGTTGGCGACTTCGTAAGGCAGCGCGCGCCAGAGGGGACCAGTGATGCCCGGCACCGGATAGACCAGCAGCAGAAGGATCACGCCCACGCCGGCGAGAATGCCTTGCTCGCGTTTCGTGCCGGGGCGTCGGAACACGAGCGCGACCACGAGCAGGATTTGCAACGCGTAGCCGAGTTGAAAATCGCTGAGCGAATCCGCGCTCGCGGACACCGGCCGGAAGACCGCCGGCGCGACATCGCGGAGATTTTTCAGCACGTTCGCGGCGGGATCGAGGTATTCGCCCGCGATCCGCGCATCGGCGAGCGACACGAAAAGTCCCGCACACAACAATCCGCAAAGCCCCGCCGCGGCGGCGAGCCTCACGAGATCGCGCGGGCCGGGCCAGCGCGTGACGAGCCGCGCCACCTGCGCGACCAAAACGACGACACTCGCCCAAAAGCCCACGGGCGGATGGGCCAGCCACACGAGCGCGAGACTCGCGCCCAGCCAAAGATAATCCTTCCACGCTCCGTCGCGAAATGTCCGCACCACCGACCACAGGACCACCGGCATCCACGGAACGGTCATGAAGGTGAAATACATGTCCTTGCCGTAGAGCGCGGCGAGCCAGGCCGGACTTGCGAGATAAAGAAATGCGAGCGCGGCGCATTCCCAGCGGAGCGCGACCGGCACCAGCGATTTCAGCGTGGCGTACATCGCGTACCCGCCGCCAAACGCGCTCAGCACGAGCGTGAGGTGCTGCACCGCGTAGACGTTGAGCGAGCCGCCGGTTAGAGCGTTCAGCAGGCCGCCGAAATAGAAATGGTACGACGCCATCCGAAACGGAAACACCGCTCCGAATGGGGCGATGTCGGTCTGGCTGATCAGCACGGGAAACACGCCCGCTTTGATTTGCAGCAGAAAATCCTGCAGCGCCTCGGCGTAGAGCTTCGCGTCGAACGTGCCGATCAGCTCGCGCGAAAAATACGGGCGCATCAACGCGTATGCCGCCACGCCGAGGAGGATCAGCCGCCACTCTTCACCCGGGACTTTGATCACGGGCACGCGCGCGAGCCGCCAGACGCCGGTGACCAAAGCCGGAATCAGACCGGCGGCCACGATCAGTTGCCAGGGTTTGAGCGGCCACTGGAAAAATCCTGTCGTCGCCACCATCAGCAGGACAAACGCCGCCTGCTCGCCGAGCCACAGGGCGATCTGGCGGGGCCGGGAGTTTCCCGCCGCGGGCGCCGGCCAGCTTTGAAACACTGCGCCGACTCCCGCCCGCAACACCAGGCAGGCGAGCAGGCGGGGCAGGGGAATCGCGAGTCCCCACCACAAGCCCGACACCGCGGAGACCGAGAGCGCCGCTGCCAGGGAATCGGCCGCGAGCAGCGCAGGTGTCACCAGGCGGGCGGATCCCAATCGGGCGCGAAGGCCGGTGAGCGAGCGCACGGCGACCAGCCCGGCAAACGAGATGCCCGCAAAACCCGCGATCGCGGCGAAGGGCAGCTTTATTCCCATCAGCCGCAGCGCGCCGGTCCAGACCGCGGCGATGATCGCGTGATCGATCAGGAGTTTGCTCGCGGCGTTGAAAAGCGTGGCGCCGGCCGGGATCCGGTAGTTTCCCGTCAGCGTCAGTCCCGCGCCCCAGAAAAAGAGCGTGGCCGCGAATGCCATCCACCCGGGATGAACCTTGAAAACCCCCGCGCTGATCGCGAACGCACCCGCCACGACCGCAAGGTCGAGCAGTCGGGCACGCCAGGTGGTCGCCATGGGGGTTTGGCCGCGAAAGAAAATCCGCTCAGGCTCCGCCGACGGGGAAACCGCTCCGGCGATAAATTTCCTCGACGGTTTTCAGCGTGGCGATGCCCTCGCGCAATCCCGGTGAGGGCTCGCGTTTTTCGCGGATGTCCGTGCAGAACGTCTCGGTCTCGATGCGCCACGAATCGTCGCCGCCGGGATATTCCCAGATCGTTGTTTCGGGCGGGCCCATTTGCGGGAGCATTTTGTAGTAGGCGAGGCGCTCGACGCCGTAGCTTCCCCCGAGACCGTCGATCGCGAGCTTCGCGTCGCGTCCGTAGATTTCGAGGGAGAAGAGGTTCTTCCACTCCGTGCAGCTCACGTGGAGCCAGGCGGTCTGGCCGGCCTTGGTGCGCAGCGAGAGGAACGCGTTGTCGTCGACCTTCATGTCCCAGAAGTAGGTCGCCGCATGGCCGTCGACGCTCGCGAAGTCGCCCATGAACCAGCCGGCGAGATCGATGAGGTGCACGCCCTGGTCGATGAGTTCGCCGCCGCCGGAGAGCTTCGCGTCCGCGCGCCATTCGCGATCGTAGCCCTTGCGTCCGCCGTGGCCGTAACGCGCGCGGAGAAACATGATCGGGCCGAGCACGCCGGATTCGAAGAGGGCGCGCGCTTTCTGGAGCGCGGGATGAAACCGGTGGTTGTAGCCGAGCCGCACGCGCACGCCGGTCTGCTTTGCGGCGGCGGCGATTTCCTCGAGCTGCGCGGCGGAAATGGCGCCCGGTTTTTCGGCGAGCACGTGTTTGCCGGCGCGCACGGCGTCGAGGGTGATCGGGGCGAGGGACGCGTTGAGTGTGGCAACGACGACGGCATCCACCTTCGGATCGGCGAGCGCGACCTTGTAGTCGGTCAGCGGCTGGCACCCGGGCGCGAGTTTCGCGAGATCGGCGGCGCGGGCGGGATCGAGATCGCAGGTGTAGAGGACCTGCGCGCCTTTCAGCGCACCCATGCGTTTGCGGCCGATAAGACCGCAGCCGATCACGGCGAAGCGGAGAGGAGTTTGAGACGGATCGCCCATAAAACGGGAGCCTTCGCGAACCCCCTCAATGTTCAAGCCCGAGTTACGGTGGCGCTCGCGGCAGCGGGGCCGTCCATCTCTAACTTCGGAGGATTGGCTGTAGCGGCGGTCTATGACCGCCGACCGAACACTTATCGCCTTCGCGCGCTCCCCGACGGCGGTCGTAGACCGCCGCTACAGGCGATCAGGGAGCGGAAACACCTTGAGTAGATTTGGCGCGACGAAAACACCACACGCCGACTCCCAGCGCGAGCGCGAGGCTCAGCCAGTTGGTGGCGCGGGTGATCCCGGGGGCGCGATAGTCCAGTTCCACCACGCTGCGGCCGGCGGGGACGGGAACGGTGACGAGGGCGTCGCGTGAAACTCCGGTGGGCGCGTCGGTGCCGTTTACCCGCGAACGATATCCCGGCACCGCCATGCGGAAAGTTTCCAGCAATCCCGCGGCGGGTGCCTCGACCCGGATGCGCAACGGCAGAAACGACTCGATCGCCATGGGCAGTGACGCGGAACGGTAGGGGATGAGGTCCACCTCCGCGAAAAGGGAGGAGGACGCGCGCGCGGCGGGATCGGCGGCGGCGAGCTCGGGGGTCGGGGCGTTGGGATCGGGATAGTAACGCACGATCAGGGTCTCCGTTTCAGGCTGGTCATTGCGCAGCATGAATGTCGGTCCGGAGATTGGCGGAGCGGGAATCGTGTACTGCCGGTCCATCCATTTTCCCTGGAGATGAAATCGTCCCTGATAATTCCGGGGCGGAAAGCGGAAGTGCAAAATCGAGCGGCTGTGCGGCGGGAGATCGAGGCGGGGCGTGAGATCGACGATGACCGGCCACATCGGATGATGCTGGGCGTGGAGTGCGACGGTTTGCGGCGGCGATGAGCCGGCGACCGGTTCGTTCGAGCGAAGAATTTTGGCGGGATCGCCCGGGTCGAGCAGACGGAGCGCGAATTCGGGATCCACCGGTCCGTCCGAAAAATAGTGGGGCAGAGCCCGCCCGGGAAAATAGGGGTAGAAGGAATTGTTTGTCAGGCGGCTGTTGGACCCGAGGGCGACCGAGCTCACGGAGGGGGCGGGGTTGGTCGTGAGCCGGCCGCGGAGCAAAAATTTTCCGGCTTCCCGCGTGCTCCAGACGATCGCCACCACTAAAATTCCCCGCAGCAATGGAGCGAAAAACCGTGAGGCCGCGAGATGCGAGCACGCGATGCTTCCCGTGAGACAGGCAAGGGCGGCGAGCACCAGATAGAGCCGCTGCATCGGCCAGACATCGCTCGTCACCACCAGCCGCGTCGGCAGCGAGCGCCAGAGTGTTTCCGTGATCGACGGGATGGGAAGGAGAAGGAGCAACAGCAGCAAACCTCCGAACACGAGCCACCGCGAAGCGCCCTGTCCGCGCCGCCAGCAGAAGAGCAGGGCGAGCGCGAGGAGCAGCGCCGCGCTGTAGCCGAGTTGGAAATCGCTCAGCAGCGAGGCCTGGGCGGAGACCGGAAGCAGCGTGGCCGGCATGACGCTTTTGAGGTTGAGCATGAGTCCCCGGATTGGGTTCAGGCCCTCCTCACCCATTTCCATGACCGCCATGATCCGCGCGAAATAGCCCGCCGAGATTCCCGCAAACACCACGCCGCCGAGCAGCGCACTGACGAAATTTTCTTTTCGAACCGGACCCGCGACCAGCCGGCCGGCGAGCGGCATTGCGCAGACGAGGCCGGTCCAGACCGCCACCGGGAAATGCGCCCAGCACAAAATCCCCACGCTCGCGCCCACGCCGATCCAAGCGGCGCGCGAACCCTGCATCGCCGCCCGCAGGGAACAGAAAATTGCGAGCGGCACCCAGGGGAGCGTCATCACGGTCATGTACATGTCCGAGGTGTAGAGCGGCGCCATCACTCCCGGACTCGCCGCATACAGGACGGCGGCGGCGAGGGCGATGGCGGGTTGCTCCGGATTCAGCGCGCGCACCGCGGCGTGCATCACGAACAATCCGCCGAGCAGGCTGACGACGGCGGCGAGATGCAGGATCGCAAAGGTCCCCAGCGAATGGAGTGTCAACAAATCCAGCAGCCCGCCGAAATGGAGCAGGTAGGGGGCGAGGGCGAACGGGAAGACCGAGCCGTTGAACGCATCGGCGGTTTGTCCGATATAAACCGGGAACACGCCGGCGCGAAACTGGGTGATGGCATCGCGCAGCATCGTCGCGTACCAGCCGGCGTCGCCTCCGCCCACGGGGTGAAACGTGACGAGCGGCATGACGAGCACCGCGCCCGCGCCCAGCAGCACCGCGAGGCGCAGGAGTTCGGCCACGGGATCGGTTGCTCGGGCATCGAGCCGTTCTTTCACGCGTTGCAACAGAATCATCGCCACGCAGGCCACCGGAAAAAGGGCGGCGAGCGGTCGGAGAGCGGGGGAGTGACCGGCGACGGCCGCGGCGATTCCCGCGGGTAAAAAAGCCCCGGCGAGCTTCGTCGCGATCCAGCCGAAATTCCGGGTGCGCGATGCCCGGGAGATTTTTTCCCCGAGCGGGGAAACGCGCTTCGACCCCAGCAGCAGCCAGAGCACCGCAATCGCGACCGGCGCCCACGCCGGCACAGGCGCATCCTGTTGCAGCGCGCGCGCGCCGGAGAGCGCGAGCAGGAGAACGCTCCCTTCCATCCACGTGCCGGCTCGGGAATCTTGTTCGCGGTCTGGGCGCGGGTTTTTTCCGTTCAGGCGGCTCGCCACGATCCAGCCGAGAACACACGTTGCGATGCCGAACGCGGTTTCACGCGGCCAGACGGCGAAGAGATAGAGGTGCTGCAGGAGAAGAAAAATCCCGCAGCCCACCGCAAAGGACAGCCCGGCCAAAAATTCCCCCGACGGAATAAACCGGGCCCGCCGGTGGCGGATCAGTTCGAAAAAGACCAGGGCGCCCCAGGCGGAGACCGCCCCGATGAAAAAAAACCACGGAGGCGGCGTCGGCTTCGGGAGCAGTCCCGGCAAACCGGCAAAAACGGCCGCGACCAACCACAGCTGGTCAGACATCCATGTGAGTTTGGTGAGGCGATTCAGCACCGGGGTTTGATTGCGGACGAAAGCAGATGGGCAGGTTGCCGCGGTTGTGCGAGAAAATCCACGGGGGTGGATGAAGCTGCTTGAATCCCCCGTTTATCGTTCGCTACATCGCGTCCGATATGACCATACCCCGGCGCGCGAGAGCCGCATTGCTGATTGTGTAGGGAGGTGTGTTCGAAGACTCGAAGGCCTGGTTCATGATCGCCGCAGCGATCGCGGTGTTGTGGAGCTGTCATCCGGTGACCGGTTTGACGGCGACGGTTTTCACCGCGGGGTTCCAGGGATTGCGTTGCTCGCCTGGGATTTCACGTGGCGGGCGTGGCGCTGGGTTTATGAGCGGGGCGTTGGGCGCGGCGCTGGCGTGCTACAGCTTGGTTTCGATGAACGAACTCACTTCGGGCACGATGGGGAGTGCGAAACAGCTGGCGCTGGAGAGGGCGGCTTGGGGGTGACTTGGCTGCAGCAGCACTTCGACGGATTAGAAATTGTCAGCCGCCGCGTCCGGCCCTTTGCTGCCACAAAATGTTGCCCCGCGCACTCCTCACCAAGCTCCTCCGTTTCGGGATCGTGGGCGGGGGCGTCACGCTGGTTTTCATGGGGTTGAACTGGTGGTTCGGCCGCTGGTGGAGCGCGGATGTGGCTTATCTCGCCGCCTATCCGTTCGCCGTCGGGCTGCATTTTTGCCTCAACAAGTGGTGGACCTTCGGCGACGAAAGCGCCGTCCGCGCCCGGCAGGTCTCGGAGTATCTCGTCATGATGGTAATCGCGTTCCTGATCCAAACCGCCGTGTTCAAGCTCCTCACGCTCTTCACCCCGCTCGCGCCCTGGCTCGCATCGGGTGTCGCCACCGTCGCCCAGATGGCGCTGGCTTTTCTCTTTATGCACCGCCGTGTCTTTCCCACCGCCCCGACCGCGTGAAATCTCGTGGAGTAATCACTTGCCTCATCCCCGGCCCATCCCTCCTCGTTAGCGCTCCATGAAAGGCATCTGCATCGTCGGCTACGGCTACTGGGGCCCCAAGCTTGTGCGCAATTTTCTCCAGGCCACGGGCGGGCGGCCCGTCGCCGTGTGCGACGCCAGCCCGGAGCGCCTGGCCCGCGCGGTGAAGGATTTTCCCGGCGTGCGGACATTTGCCGCGTTCGAGGATGTGCTGCGCGATGCGACCTTCGATGCCGTGGCCCTGGCTACGCCGGTCTCGTCACATTATCCGCTCGCGAAACGGGCGCTCGAGGCGGGCCGGCATGTGCTCGTGGAAAAACCGCTGACGCATTCGCTCGCGACCGCAAACGAACTCATCGCCCTCGCGGCGAAACAGCAGCGCGTGCTGATGGTGGACCACACCTTCGTCTATCATCCGGCGGTCCATAAAATCAAAGCGCTGGTCGAGGCCGGCGATCTCGGGCAGCTGCGCTACATCGATTCGACGCGCATCAACCTCGGCCTTTTCCAGCACGACGTGAATGTCCTCTGGGATCTCGCGGTCCACGATCTCTCCATCGTCAACTACCTCACGCGCGAACGTCCGCTGGCCGTCAGTTCGGTCGCGACCGCCCACACCCCCGGCGCACCGGAGAACATCGGCTTCATGGTGCTCCGCTACGCGTCGGGCTTCCTCGTGCACCTGAACTGTTCCTGGGTTTCGCCGGTGAAAATCCGCCACATCCTGATCGGCGGGGATAAAAAGATGATTCTCTACAACGACCTCGATGTGAACGAGCCGTTGAAGGTTTACGACTCGGGCTACCAGGCGCGCAGCGACGAGGAGCGGAGCCGCCTGCTGTTCGACTACCGGGTGGGGGATGTCTACTCGCCGAAAGTTTCCGGACGCGAGGCGCTGGCCTCGCTCGCGGCGGACTTTGTGCAGGCGATCGAAAAAGGCACGAAGCCGGTTTCGGACGGCCAGTTCGGCGCCGATGTCGTCGCGATCCTCGAGGCGGCGGAGAAGTCCGTGCGGCTGCGCGGGCAGGAGGTTTCCCTCTGATGAATGTGCTGAACGAAGACTCGCCGCGCCGCTCGCTCGTCAACGTCCGGGTGGGCGAGGGCGTGAAGATTTTTAATTTCGTCAACGCCTACGGCTGCGAGATCGGCGACGGCACCAAGGTCGGCACGTTCGTGGAGATCCAGAAGAACGCGCGGATCGGCCGCCGCTGCAAAATTTCCAGCCACACCTTCATCTGCGAGGGCGTGGAAATCGATGACGAGGTTTTCATCGGGCACAACGTCTCGTTCATCAACGACAAGTTCCCCCGCGCCGCGAATCCCGACGGCTCGCTCCAGACGGAGGCGGACTGGAAGGTCGTTGCGACGCGCGTCGGCAAGCGCGCCTCGATCGGCACGAGTGCCACGATCCTCTGCGGCATCACCATCGGCGAAGGCGCGACGGTCGGAGCCGGCAGCGTGGTCACGAAGGATGTCGCGCCCGGCGCCACCGTCGCCGGCAACCCCGCCCGCGTGCTGAAGCGCAAACCCTGATTTTGATGAAGGTCCCTTACTTTGATCTCCCCGCCCAAATCCGCGGCATCCGCCCCGAGCTGGATGCCGCCATCGCGCGCACGCTGGACAACTGCTCCTTCTGTCTCGGACCGGAGGTGGTCCAGTTCGAGAAAGACTTCGCCAACTACTGCGGAGCGCAGCACGCGATCGGCTTCAACAGCGGGACCTCCGCGCTGCACGTCGCGGTGCTGCTCCTGAATCTCGGGCCGGGCGACGAGGTCATCACGACGCCGCAAACCTTCGTCGCCACCAGCTGGGCGCTCGCCTACGCCGGGGTGAAACCCGTTTTTGTCGACGTCGATGAGGCGACGATGAATCTCGACCCGGCCTTGATCGAACGCGCGATCACGCCGCGCACCAAGGCGGTGATGCCCGTCCACCTTTACGGTCATCCGTTCGATGCCGACGCGATCCTCGAAATCTGCCGGCGGCACAAGCTCCCGCTCATCGAGGATGCCGCGCAGGCGCACGGCGCCCGGTACAAGGGGAAGGTCACCGGCACGTTCGGCGACGTCTCAGGCTACAGTTTTTATCCGGGGAAAAACCTCGGCGCCTGTGGCGAGGCGGGTGCGCTCGTCACGAACCGCGCCGATTATGCGACGCGCGCCCGTTCGCTGCGCGAACACGGTTCGTCGGTCCGCTATTACCACGAAGAAGTGGGCTTCAATTACCGCATGGAGGGAATGCAGGGAGCGGTGCTCAACGTGAAGCTCCGCCATCTGCCGGCGTGGACCGCGGCCCGGCGCCGGATCGCGCATCGTTACCATGCATTGCTCGCCGATACGCCGCTGCGTCTCCCGCGCGAAGCGGCCTGGGCGGAGAGCGTCTATCACCTTTATGTCGTCCGCCATCCCCGGCGGGACGATCTCCGCGCGCATCTGGAAAAGCAGGGTGTCGGCACGGCCCTGCATTATCCCCTGCCGCTGCATCTCCAGAAATGTTTCGCGAACCTCGGCTACAAGGCCGGCGATTTCCCGGTCGCGGAGCGCGCGGCCCGCGAATGCCTGAGCCTGCCGATCTATCCGGAGCTCACGGACGCGCAGCAGGACTGCGTCGCGCAGCAGGTCCGGGAGTTTTTCAAGGCATGAGTTCGGCGGGAAAAATTCTCGTGACCGGTGGCGCGGGCTTCATCGGATCGCATCTCGTCGAGCATCTGCTCGGGCTCGGGGAGCGCGTCGTGGTGCTCGACAATTTCCGGAACGGCAAACGCGAGAACCTCCAGTTTCCGTCCGCGGCCGGCTTGGAAATCATCGAGGGCGACATCGTGGACCCGGCGATGTGCGAGCGCGCGTTGCGCGGCGTGACGGTGGTGTTTCACCTCGCGTGTCTCGGGGTGCGGCATTCGTTGCACAGCCCGGTGGAGAACCACCAGGTGAACGCGCTCGGCACGCTCAACGTGCTCGAGGCGGCGCGGGCGGCGAAGGTGCGGCGGCTGGTTTACGTTTCCACCTCGGAGATTTACGGCCGGGCGCGGGAATTCCCGATCACGGAGAACTGCACGCCCTGGCCGCTCACGGTGTACGGCAGCAGCAAACTCGCGGGGGAGCACTACGCGCGCTCCTACTTCGAATGCTGGCAGCTGCCCGTGGTCTGCGTGCGTCCGTTCAACAACTACGGCCCGCGCTCGCACTTCGGGGGCGATTCCGGCGAGGTGATCCCGCGCTTCATCCTGCGTGTGCTGGCCGGGCAGCCGCCGGTGATCTTTGGCGACGGCGGACACACCCGGGATTTTCTCTATGTGAAGGATTGCGCCGAGACGCTCGCGCGCATCGCCGGCGCCGATTCGCTGATCGGCGACGTCGTGAATCTCGGCTACGGCGAGGAGACCCGGATCGACACCCTCGCCCGGACCGTGCTCGAGGCGATGGGCCGCACGGATCTGAAACCGGTGATCGAGGCGCCCCGGCCCGCGGATGTGCCGAAACTCTGGGTGGACACCTCGAAGCTGAAGAAAGCCGTCGCGTTCAAGCCGAGGGTCGCGCTGCGCGAAGGCATCAGGCACACGCTCGCGTATTTCGAAAAACTTTATCGCGAAAACCCCGCGGCGCTGGAACAGATCAAACTGAAGAACTGGGAAACGTAGGCACCACCCATGAGCCAGCCGACCATGCTTCCAATCGCGAAACCCTGGATGGGCCAGCCCGAGGCCGATGCCGCGGCGCGCGTGATTCTTTCAGGATGGGTGACGCAAGGGCCGGAGGTCGCGACCTTCGAGCGCGAGTTCGCCGCCGCCGTGGGTGCGCCGCAGGCGTGCGCGGTTTCCAACTGCACGACGGCGCTGCACCTCGCGTTGCTGGCCGTCGGAGTCGGGCAGGGCGACGAAGTGGTCACGGCGAGTCATTCCTTCATCGCGACGGCGAATGCGATCCGCCACTGCGGCGCCGTGCCGGTCTTCATCGATATCGAGCGGGCGACTTACAATCTCGACCCGCGGCAGCTGGCCGGGGCGATCTCGCCGCGGACGAAGGCGATTCTGGCGGTGCACCAGGTCGGGATGCCGTGCGACCTGCGCGCGATTCTGGCATTCGCGCGGCCCCGCGGAATTCCGGTGGTGGAGGATGCCGCGTGTGCCATCGGCAGCGAAATTCTCCGGGAAGGCCGCTGGGAGCGGATCGGAAAACCGCATGCGGACATCGCGTGTTTTTCGTTTCACCCGCGCAAGCTCGTCTCGACGGGCGATGGCGGGATGCTCACGACGCGGAATGCGGAGTGGGATAAAAAATTCCGCCTGTGGCGCCAGCACGGGATGAGTGTGCCGGACACCGTGCGGCACGGTTCGAAGCAGGTGGTGTTCGAGGACTACGTCGAGGTGGGCTTCAACTATCGCATGACCGACGTGCAGGCCGCGATGGGCCGCGAGCAATTAAAACGCCTCCCGGCGATGATCGAGCGGCGCCGTGAGCAGGCGGCGCGGTATCAGAAACTGCTTTCCGATCTCGCGGGCCTGGAACTGCCGCGGGAGCCGGAATGGGCGCGGACCAACTGGCAGAGCTACGGCGTGCGGCTGCCGGCGGGCATAAATCAACGGGCCGTGATGCAGACGCTGCTCGACGGCGGGATCTCGACGCGCCGCGGAGTCATGTGTTCGCACCGCGAGCCGGCCTATCGGGCGGCGCCGTGGCGGAAAGGCGGGGACTCCTTGATCGAAAGCGAGCGGGCGCAGGACGAGGTGATTTTTCTGCCGCTCTTTCACGACATGACGGAGGGGGACCAGGTGCGCGTCGCGGAAGCGCTGGCTGACGCTTTGCGCCGGTAAAGCCTCATGAGACCGGAGAGGACCTATGCGTGGTCGCTGGCGGTCGTGCTCGTGGTCGCGCTGGTTCTGCGGCTGGCGATCGTATTTCACGGCGGGCAGTTTTTCTGGGGCGACGAAAGCCGGTACCTCACCGCCGAGAATGCTTGGAAGCAGTGGGAGAACGGCGCGGGTCTGCGCGCGGGTTTGCGCGAGGTCATGGGGAGCGCGGACCATCTCGGTTTCAAGGTGATGATGCTTGGGCCGGCCTGGGTGCAGCGACACACCACCGGCAGTTATCTGATCCCGTCGGTCCTCGTGAGTTTGTTTTCGTTGCTGAATATCGTGTGGGTGTGGCTGATCGCGCGCCGGGCGGGCGGGAGCGATCGGGAAGCCTTCTGGGCGGCGGCGGCGATGGCGGGCGCGGCCAGCATGTTTTACTGGGCACGGCATCTTATGCCCTACGACCTGGCGTTGTGCTGGGCGTTGGGCTGCCTCTACGTCGCGGTGAAACCGCTGGCGAAACTCCGCGATTCGGTCCTGGCCGGCACGCTCGGCTGCTTCGCCTTCGTGACCTACAACGGCTACTGGGCGATTGTCGCCTGCGCGCTGATTGCGCACGTACTGCTGGCCTGGCCGAATCGGCGCGCATTTTTGCTCCGGGCGGCGGGGGGACTGGCGGGGCTGGTCGGCAGCTTCGTCGTGATCGGGGAAACCGTCCGCCATCTGCTGGACGTGTCGTTGATCGCGAGCTATCGGGATTTCGCGGAGACCATCAACCAGGGTGAATTTCACGAGGGCGCTTTGGTTTTCTTTGACTACCTCTGGCGGACGGAGCGCGGCACGGCACTTCTCTGGGGCGCCGCGATCCCCGCCGCCGCCTGGTGGTTCCGGCGCGTGGACCATCCGACCTGTCGGCGCGGGATTCTGTGGATCGCCGCAATTGTGGCGCTGACAGGAATTTTGGTCGTGGGCGCGAATGTCCTGGAGAAATTTGTCGTCTACGGACGGTTGGTGCGACAGGTGGCGCCCTTCTGTGCACTGCTGGTGGGTTGGACCGTCGCGCGGATTTTCCAGGATCTGCCTCCGTTGCGAACGAGGGAGTGTGCAGCCCTGGCGGTGCTGGTGGTCTGCGCCGGGTGGAGCATGGCGACGCCGCTCCGGCAGGAATTTCCGGCGACCTTTCACCACCGGGCGATGGTTTGGGTGGACGACTATCGGAAAGTTCATCCGGAGCTTCGCCGGGAAAAATTCCAGCACCTCCACCTTGGTTTTATCTGGCCCGAGGCGGACCGGACCGCGCAGCCGCCACACGAGATTCTGCTCGAGCATCCGCATCCGCTGGCCTGGCGGCCGTACCTCTACGAAGGATTCAGCCGCGCGCAGCGTGACCAGATCGAGGGCACGGACATCCGGATGCGGTTGATTTTGCTGAAGGATTGATTGCGGCCGCCGCCCGGACTTGGTTTCTCTCGTTCACCCCATGAGTTCCAAGCTGCCTGCCAATCCCTACCACGAGCTCGCGTGGATTGCGGGCACGCCGGAAATCGGGAAGGGCGTGTGGATCGGGGCGTTCACGCTCGTGGACGGACTGGGCGGGTTGAAGATCGGCGACGGCTGCAACATCAGCAGCGGGGCGCAGGTCCTCTCGCATTCAACCGCGCGCCGGTGTGTCACGGAGCGGGCCTGGGATGTCGTGGACAAGCAGCCCACCGAACTGGGCGACCATGTTTTCGTGGGCGCGAATGCCGTCGTGTTGATGGGCGCAAAGGTCGGCCATCATTCGATCATCGGCGCCGGCGCCGTCGTGACGGAGGGCGCGGTGATTCCGCCCTATTCCCTCGTGGTCGGCGTGCCCGGCCGCGTCGTGCGCTCGATCGAAGCGGACGTGAAGGGCTGGCGCGCGGAAGGTGCCGCGGCGAAGGCGGCGGCGCTTGCCCAGGGGAATTAATTCATGGCGACCCTCCTTTCCATCGTCACCCCCGCTTACAACGAGGCGGAAAACCTGCCGGTCCTTTACGAGCGGATTTGCCGGCTCGACTGGGCGGCGATGGACCTGGAATTCGAGCTGCTGATCGTCGATGACCATTCGACGGATGGAACGAAGGCGC
The DNA here is from genome assembly GCA_036261745.1 of Opitutaceae bacterium. Classification (GTDB taxonomy): domain Bacteria; phylum Verrucomicrobiota; class Verrucomicrobiia; order Opitutales; family Opitutaceae; genus DATAKE01. The sequence goes on along the minus strand of DATAKE010000112.1, from coordinate 16,517 downwards.
TCCTCGACGGCCTGGCGGCGCGCGATCCGCGGGTGAAGACGCTCCGGTTCTCGCGGAACTTCGGGAGTCATGCGGCGCTGACGGCCGGGCTGGAACATGCGACGGGCGCCGCGGCGGTGGTGCTGGCGGCGGATCTGCAGGATCCGCCCGAGACGATTCCCGCGCTCGTGGCGGACTGGCGCAAGGGCGCCGCGACGGTTTGGGCGGTGCGCGGCGAACGCGAAGGCGAAAGCCTGGGCAACCGCGCCACCGCGCGGATTTTCTACGCGCTGATCGAGCGGATGACGCGGATGAAGATGCCGCCGAACGGGGTGGATTTTTTCCTGGTCGACCGCGCGGTGATCGAGGCGCTGCGCTCGGCGCCGGAACGAAACACCTCCCTCGTCGCGCAGATTCAATGGCTTGGCTTTGAACAGAGCAGCCTCGTCTACACGAAAGTCGCGCGCGCTTCCGGGCGTTCGAAGTGGACGCTGTCAAAACGCATCAAGCTGTCGCTCGACTGGGTGGTGGGTTTTTCCTACTCCCCGATCCGTTTCATGTCGGTGGTGGGAATGCTTTTCGCCTGCGTGGGTTTTCTCTACGCGCTGTTTTTGATCGTCCGGCGGTTTGTCTTCATCGTGCCGGTGGAGGGCTGGACCTCGCTGATCAGCGTCGTGCTGATCACGTCGGGCGTGCAGCTCATGATGCTCGGTGTCCTCGGCGAGTATCTCTGGCGGTCGTTCGACGCGAGCCGCCAGCGTCCGCGCTTCGTGATCGAGCGTCGTCGCGGAATTTAAGCGGTCGCGGGACCGCGTCGCCGGCGCCACGCGAACACGCCGAGTCCGAGCCACACGAACAGGCTGGCGAAATAACTCGCGCGCAGGCTGAGCGGGCCGGGATAGCGCAGCTGCACGCGGTTTTCCCCGGCCCCGACGGGAAACATCACGAGCCCGCCCGGTGAGCGGGACACGGGGACGGATTTGCCATTCACCGTCGCCGCATAGCCCGCGATGAAAATTCGCGGGGTTTCGAGCCACGCCCGCGCGGGGCTGGTGACTTTCGCGCGGTAGGGGACCCAGGATTCGACGGCCACCGGGAGTCGCGCGGGATCGTATTCCGACAAGGTGAAGCGCCCGAAATCCCGGATGTCCTCGGCCACGGCTGTCTCGGAGACGAAATGGATCGTGAGCTTTTCCAGCGCCGGGGAACTGCTCAGAAGCGGGATGGATTTCCGGCTGTTCGGCAGCGTGCCGAATGAGGTGGTCGGCCCGGTGATCGCCGTCCCGACGCTTGAGTCGGGGAGATAGTATTCGCGCGCGAGGGTCGGACCGCTCACGAGCAGCGAACCGCGCAGGAGCGGATGCCGGAACTCGAAAGTCAGCGCGTAGTGCCGGTTCGGTTCGAGGGGAAGGTCGGCGACGAGTTCATGGAATTTCGAACCTTCTCCCTGCTGGGTGGCGAGGATCGGGCCGGAGGCCCGCACGACCGAGGTTGCGCCCGACACGGCGCGAGAGTTGGCGTCAAGTTCGCGCCACGAATCCGGCTCGAGCAGGCGGTTCTCCCAGACGGGATCGACATAACCGTGGGCGAAGTAGGGCGGGTAGGTGGGAAACGGGCTGTAGGCGTAGCGGGTCAGAATGCGGTTTTGGGGGAGGCCGTTCGCGAGCATGGTGGCGTCGCTCCGCCGGTTCAGCACGCCGCGTTGGAGAAATGGCCCGGCTTGTTCCGCCGACCACTGCAGGGCGATCAACAGCGCGCCGGCGCTCAGGCCGCGGAGCCACCAGCGTCGTGCCACCAGATCGGATGCGCCGGCATAACCCGCAAAAATGACGAGCGTCGCCAGCACCACGTAGAGCCGCTGCATGGGCCAGTAGAACGTGAGGTTGCACACGGCCTGGGGCAGGGCGTTCCAAAGCGGCTCCAACACGTGGGGAATCGGCAGCAGCAGGAACGTGAACAGGAGGGCGCCGCCCAGCAGGGCGAGTTCGAACGGCCGGCGGCGAATCAGGGCAACCACGCCGCCGAAAATAAACACCGTCCACAAGCTGGCGCCGAGCTGGTAGTCGGAGAGGGCGGTGGCCCCGTCGCTGACCGGCAGCAGCGCACCCGGATAGGCCTGCTTCAGCGCGTCGATGATGAGGGAGCGTTCGACCGCCGCGACGGGGATGTGCAGCGTCCACACCGAGACAAAGGTCCCCAGGGTCAGCGCGCCGAAAAGAACGCCCGCTGCCAGCCAGCCTTTCCACGCGGTGACGTCGCGCCACTCGCGCACCAGCCGGAAAAGCTGGCCGAAAACCGCGACGAGGGTGATCCAAAAGGCGATGGGCGGGTGGGCCAGCCAGATCATCGCCAGCGCCGCGGCCAGCCCGCACAGGCTCGGGAGGTCGCGTCGCGTGAACGTCCGGTGCAGCGCCAGGAGCACGAGCGGAAGATACGGCAGCGTGCAGACGCTCATGAACAAGTCGCCCGTGTACGCGAGCGAGAGCACGCTGGGCGAGCTGATGAACAGGAGCGCGAACAACAGCGCCAGCCACCGCGTGTCGCGCGCGATGGCGACCAGGGAGGCATAGGTGGTCAGCGCCCCCGCGAGGAACGAGGTGAAGAGCGTGAGGTTGACGAGGCCGGCGAACGACAGGGTTCGCAGTGTCAGGAGGTCGAGCACGCCCGCGGCATGCTGAAGGTAAGGCGCGAAACGCAGCGGGCTGACCGCGCCGTTGAAGGCGAAATCCGATTGCCCGACAAACACCGGAAAGACGCCCGCCCGCCACTGCGTCGCGAAGTCGGCGACCATGTTGGCGTACCAGTAGGCGTCGCCTGTTCCCACGAGATTCGCGGTGAGAAAGGGGAATCCCACGGCCACCGCGCCCGCGGCCGCCAGCGTCCACCGCAAGGGCTCCAACGGCGCGTCACTGCGGCGTCGCGCGTGCGCCAGATGGAGCAGCAATTGCAGCGGAGTGAACAGAAGCAGCACCATCGCGATCGACCGGCGGTCGAGGTCGATCTGCAGCAGGTGCGCCGTCGCCGGCAGGATCAGGGCGGCAATTCCGTTGGCGGCGACGAGCCGCAGGATCCGCCACCGCGCCGGGGATGGCCAGAGATGAGCGTAGTTGCAGGCGGCGAGATGAAACGCGATCAGCGCCAGCGCGAGCGGCAGCGCGGAGCTGGCCTGGAGCGGGATCGCGCGATTCAAGCCGCAGCCTCCGTAGATCAAAGCGACGAGGATGCAGAGAATGAAGTCCGCCGCCGCGAGCGAGCCGGCAAAACGCCCCGAGGTTTCCAGCCGGGCCACCCACCGGAAAGGCCGGGCTGCCCTCTGAAAAAATGGCAGCGCTGCTTGTGGGGCGGGAGGCATTCGAAAACTACGGGGACGAAGTAGCGCCTTGTCATGAACAAAAGGCACCTTCATGGATTCTCGCTTACCTATGATGAAACTCTCCAAAACGCGGTGGCTGGCAGTGGTGGGAACGGTGATCCTGGCGCTCGCGATGGGCGCGTGTTCGCGTCTCCTCCCGGCCCGCAAAGGCACGGCGCATTCGCACCAGCTGGTGATCGACACGCGGCGCCTGCCGGCCGTGGCGCTGACGGGCTGTTTCATCCCCGCGGTGTTTCCGGCGGAGACCAAGCTGCCGATCGTGTTCGTTCAGAAGATTCCGGCGAACGCCACGTTCACCGAGGCCAAGGTGGAGGTGCTCGCCAAAACCGGCGAGATCGCGGTGTTGGAGCCCTACATCGAGAACAACCAGGTTTACCTGAAGTTCGCCGTGCCGTCGGTCGATTCGTTCACCCAGTACAACGTCCTGGTGCGCGTGAAATACGACTATCGCTGAGGCGAGGGCGTACGCCCTACGCGAGCCTCCCCCTTGGAACGGTTTCGCCAGGCACACGCCAGCCAGACCAAGAGCAGAACGGCCCAGGCGAGCACGCTGAAAAAATAAGTGCACCGAAGGGCCAGAGTTCCCGGATAGAAAACTTCGACGCGGTTTTCGCCGGGCGACAACGGGACCATGACCAGCGCGCTTGGCGAGCGTGCCACCTTCACCGACTTCCCATTCACGCGTGCCCGGTAGCCCTCGAGAAACATCCGGGGAGTTTCCAAGTGGGCGGGGACGGCGGTGGAAACTTGGGCGCGATAAGGCGCCCAGCTTTCAATTTTGACCGGTAGTTTTAGCGGATCGAACTCCGTGAGTTTGTAGCGGCCAAACACTTTCACCTCGGAGGCAGGAGCTTCGGCGGTGAAGAAAAACTCCATGCGAATGTTTTCCGGTTTATCCCCATCCGTCCACAACGTGATTGAATGAGGACGACCCGGCGAAGTACCGAACGCCTGGGAGGGGACGATCGGCTTCGTATCGTAGGCAGAGTCAGGCATCCAGTAGAACCTCGAGACCCGCTGGCCGGTTAATTTAAGTCCACCGATAAAATCCGGATGGGCGAAATCGAACTTGAGCACATAGCGACGATGCGGCTCCAAATGGAGGTTGGGCTCGATCGCCAGGCTGGGTTGGGACGGGTCCGCCCGCCTTGCCAGCAGGGTTCCCTCCGAACGAACTACGCCAATCTCCGGGTCGTTCTCCAGCGCACCGCCGTTGGAAGCCAGTTCGGCGAACGTTTCGAGCGCCAGAACCCGGTTCGGAACCAGGGGATCGATGTACCCATGGGAAATATAGGGCGGGATGCTCCGGAAGGGATTGAAGGCATAGCGAGTCAGAATCCGGTTTTGGGGAAACAGCATGTGCGCGGCGTGTGACGGCGGAGTCGTCGTGAGAAACGCGTGGTTGTGAAACTTTGCACTCTCCCGGGCGGACCAAATGCTGCTGGCGCAGAGCAGGACGAATCCCACCGGGTGCCATCCCCGAAATTTGTCGAATGCCCCGACCGTGAGAAACGCCGCGAAGACCGACAATCCTGCAAGCCAGACATAGAGCCGCTGCATGGGCCAGATGAAGGTAATGTCGCAGATCATCTGGGGCACCGACATCCAAAGCTTGCGAAGCAGCCAGGGTGTCGGAAGGAGGAACGCGATCAGCATCAAGCTGGCACCAAGGAAAACTAATCCCGTCCGCCGGTTCCCGGAGAAAAAGAGTGCGACAATGGCAGCGATCAACAAGCCCCACAGCGCCCAGCCCAACTGGTAGTCGGTGATAGCCACCGCGGTTTCACTCACGGGGAAAAAGGCCGCCGGGAATGCTTCGCGGAGGACGTTGATGAGTCCGGGCCGATAGATCGGATACGCGGGGATTCCGGTGCTTTTGACGGAGACAAAACAATACGTGCTGAGCGCGATGAAAATTAACGCGCCGCCGGCCCAATGGAACCATACACGCTTGTCTCCGCCCTCGCGCCGGAGGCGCACGATTTGGGTGACTCCCGCGATGATTGTGCCCCAAAGCGCGATGGGGGGATGGAAATACCAGAGTGCCGCCGCGGCCGAGACCATGACTACTAAACCTGAAAAACTTTTATCCGTTAGCGTGCGCCACGCACCGTACAACAACAACGGCACGAACGGCACCGCCGTAATGCTCATGAAGAGATCGCCCGTGTAGGCCAGTGCCAGCAAGGCGGGGCATGCGGTAAAAAGCCACGTGAAGATCAGTGCAAGCGATGCCCTTTGCGGGTCGATTGCACGCAAACAGCCGTAGCAGGTCAGCGCCCCGGCTACATAACACGCGACCAACGTGAAGTTCAGGATGCCGTGGAATGAAAGGCTATGCAGAGTGAGGAGATCGATCACACCCGCCAGGTGCTGGAGGCCGGGAGCGAAGCGCAGCGGGCTGATTGCCCCATTGAACGCAAATTCTGTCTGACCAACAAACACAGGGAAAATCCCCTCCCGCCACTGGGAAATAAAATCCGCCACCATGATGTTGTACCAGTAGGCGTCACCTGCGCCGACGGAACCGCTCGTCATCAACGGGCGGTGGAGAACCAGCGTTCCTGCCACCACCACCACCCAACGCAGCAGTTCCACCGCCGAGGTGCGCGGGGACGAAGGCCGCCGCGAAAAAAAATGCAGCGCCAGCTGCGGCAGCGCGAACACGGGCAGTATTGTGAGAAAAGTGGGGCGGCTGACCACGTTTACGAGGTGGCCGCGGAGCAACCAATAGAGCAGCCCGGCGACAAGGTTGCCGAGGACCAGCTTGCGCAGCAGAGCCCAGCGGTTCGGCGCAAAATCCCGATAAGTGCCGGTTAAGAGGTGTCCAACGACAATGATGCTGCACATCTTGGTCAGCGCAGCGGGCGTGAGAGAACGCTCGAGCCAGAACGCCGCCACAATCGCTATCGCAATTCCCGCCACCAGAAAATCCGCGACTACGAACGAAAGGGGAAAGAACCAACGTCGGCGGAGCTTCGATCCAAACCCCTCTGAGGGAAGGACAGGGGAAGTAGAAGACAACATTTGGGGCAAGGGCGAAAAACGGAATGGTCAGCGTTGCGAAAACGTCCGGCACCTCAAGCTTGCTGTTGCGGGCAGTGCCGGGGTTGGCGGTTGAACCCGGTTTTTTTTCTGTTAGCTGCTCGAACTCATGTCGCGAATTTCCTCTGCACGCCGGGCGCTCGTTGGCGCGCATTTGATTTTGTTCGCGCTGGTCTGGCTCGCGATCGGGCGGTTTTTGCAATGGGACCTCTCCGCCTTGCCGGCGTCCGCGCTCCCGCTGGTTTGCGGCGCGGCGGCGATGAGCGCCCTGGCTTGGGCGGCGGCGCGGCGGCCCGCCCGCTTCGTGGCGTGGCTGGTGGTTTTGGCGGCGGTGGCGGTTGCCTGGTTCGGAACCGGCGCCGCGGGAGCGGCTGCGCCCACTCCCGGTCAGGCGGTTTACGCGATCGTCGTCGCTGCGGCATTGGGCCTGTTGCTGCAGCTGGTACTCCGCGCGATGGATTTCACGGTGCAAGGGTCCGAGTGGGTCGAGCCGTTGCGCGTGGTGACGTTGGCGGCGATCGCACTGTGGTTGTTTCAACCGTATTTGACCGGGGCTTTTTTCGGCGGAATCGATGCGCGGTCCTATGCCGCCGGAATGACCGACGTCCTGACGCAGGTGAAGGCCGGGGTCTTTCCGGTTTTTGTCGGGCAGACGGAGTTCATGTTTGAGGGGGTGATCCACCCGATCCGCACAGCGCCGTATCATCAGCACCTCGGGATGTTGCTCGATGTGATGACAGCCCGATCGCTTCCGGCCGTGGGTGTGCAACATCTCACCGTCGTGGTGACGGCGATCCAGGCTGCCATCGTTTGCTACCTCTGTCTCGTGTCGCTCGCACCCCGGTGGCGCGGGCTCGCCTGGGCGATGGCGGTCCTGTACGTCAGCGCGCCCGCGGTCGCGGGGTTCATCTACAGCCAGGAAATGTACATGACCTTCATGGCGTTCGCCTGGCTGCCGCTGGTGTTTCTCGGAAACATCAGGCTCATTCGCGAAGAAAAATGGAGCGCCTGGCTGACGCTGGCGGCGGGACTGGCGCTGGTTTGGTTCTGCCACCCGCCCGTGGGGATCTGGCTGACGCTGTGCACGGCGTTGCTGCAGGGATTGCGCTTGTGTGGAGCGCAGGCGACCTGGCGCGCGTGGAAACTCGCGATCGCGGCCGCGCTGCTGTTCGCCGGCCTCGCCGCCTATTATTTCTGGTCGGTGCACGAAGCGGTGGCGACCGGCCAGCACATGGGGGCGTCGCCCACGTCCGAGGTAATTCCGCTGCTGGTCCTGGTGATCGCACTCGCGACCTTGCTGCGGGGCTTTGTCACGGGAGGGTGGAGGTGGCTGATTCCCCCGGCGATCGCGACGGCGCTGCTCTGGGAAAATGCCCGGGCTGATTCCCTTTGGATCGGCGCCGCCACACTGGCCGGCGTGCTTTGGGTCGCGGCGGTTCCCCGGCGGTGGCAGGAAAAATTTCAGGAGCGAAGGACGGAAATGGCGGTGGTCGTGATCGTCGCCGCGGGACTGCTGGTGCTGCCGTGGTCGGTTTCGCCTGCGAAACTGGCGCCATTTGAATTGGTGCGAAATCTCTTCCCCATGAACTTTGCACCGGTCTCGGAACCGGCGACGGTGTTGAGCGACCTGCAGGTGGGATATGTCCTGATTGCCGCGTGGCTGGTCGGAGTCGCGGCGTTGTTGGTGTCGCGGTCGCTGGAAGTCCGGCTTCCCGTGATCGTCGGACTCTTCTGGATGCTGCTGTTTCTTCCCACGCCCGGCATCACCCGGTTCCTGCTGTGTCACGTGCCTGCGCCGGTCAGCGCGATCAGCAGCGTGAGTTTGTGGCTGCGCTATCTGCCGGCGTTGATCGGGCTGTGCGCCTTCACCGGTTTTCTCGGCGCCGTGTTCTGGGCGAACCGCTCGGCGCGGCTGGGTTTGATTCTCACCACCGTGTTCTGCGCGGCCACCGTCTGGAGTTTGCTCGAGAGCGCCAAGTTTGTGCGCAGCGGTTATCGCGCTGTCGCTGGCGTCGGAGCTCATCTCGATTTGCACCGGCCGGAAAATGTCACGCAGTTTGCCTACATTTTTGCGGGCGTTCCGCTTTCGCCGTATCTCGTCAACGGCGTGACCGATTACCATCTCGAGAGCCGGCTGCTGAAAGGCGATGACCCGACGGCTGAACTTGGCGAGACGGTTCCGAGCTCCGCGCCGGCATGGGAATCGGTTTCCGTGGCGGTCGACGCGACGAATTCCAGCTGGCTCAACCTCAGCCCCCGCCTGGTTCTCGGTCCCGGCGAGCACTGGCTGCTGCGCTTCCGCTTTTTCGACCAGCCCTACAACGGCGTGCTGATCTTCCGCGGGCCGCGGGGGTGGTATCGGGAATATCAATTGCCGGCGGCGGGCTTCGGTTTGAAAAGTTTCGGCGTGGCTCCCGCCCGCCCGAAGACGATCGCACTCTGGAATTCCAGTGCCGAGCCGCAGCCCGTCGAAATGGTTTTCATGCGCCACACCATCCCGCCGGATGGCCAGACTCCGTCCGATTTCGCGGAGATCGCGATGCAGCGCTATGACCCCGCCACGCTTCCGATCCGGACCGAGCAGCTCGTCCCCTCGTTTCGCGCGACTGTGACGGCGAAGGAACCGGCCTATCTCGAAACGCTCCGCACTTTCATCCCGGGCTATCACGCCACGGTGAACGGCCGGAGCCGGCCCGTGGAAGCCTCCCCCAACTACAAGGCGATGGTGAAACTCGAGGCGGGAGAGAATCGCGTCGAGCTGCGGTACGTGGGAACGAAAACCCTTTGGGCCGCGCTCGTCGTCAGCGCCCTGACCTGGCTGGGTTTGATTTTCGTGGCGCTGCGCTCGCTGCTGAGGCGGGTGGCGTCACCGGCAAACTCCGCCGCGGCTTAGGACCATTTTCCCTGTCCGCGATCCTCGGGCACGATGCGCCGGAGAGTATAGATGTCGGACTTGGCGAGAATCTCGCGTTTCGCCGCGAGGTCTTTCCACGGGTCCCATTGCGCGCTGAGCAGTTTGCCGGTGATGCCGTCGCTCTCGGCCGAGGCGAGCCACACACAGAGGCTGGCTCCGAGATCGAGCGGCGCGCCGCCGGTTTCCTTTTGTTTCAGCGCCCGTTGATAAAAGGCTTCGCCGACCGTGGCGGGACCGGCTTCGAGCACTTCATCGAGCAGGCGGGTGTTGAGCGCGCCCGGGGCGACGGCATTCACGTCGATTTTGTGCGCGCGCAATTCCTCGGCGAACGTTTCGGACAGCCGCACCACCGCCGCCTTCGACGCAGCGTACGCGCTGATGTTGGGCAGGGGCTGCGTGGCGCCGCCGCCGGAGAGATTGATGATCTTGCCGCGGCCCTGCGCCTTGAGGTGCGGCACGATCGCCTGCGTCGGGAGCATCACGCCGTAGAGATTGATCTCGATCGCGCGTTTCCACTCGGCGAAGTCCACCGTGTCGCTGGGCCCCTTCGGTCCGTAGATGCCCGCGTTGTTGACGAGCACCTGCACGGACCCGAGGGCGGCGATCGCCGCCGCCACAAAATTTTTCACCGCGACCGGATCGGAAACATCGCAGGGCAGGGCGACGATTTTCTGGTTCGCGCGGGCGAGGCCGCGCAATTCGTCCGTCGCCGCTTTCAGCTTCGCGACATCGCGCGCGCAGAGGGCGACACTGGCGCCTTCGCGGATGTAGTGGCGGGCGATTTCGAGTCCGAGGCCCTGGTTGGCGCCGGTGACGATGGCATTGATTCCGGAAAGTTTCATGCGGGTGAACCGACGGTGATGTGCTGGATCTTCGGCAGACCAGCGATGGATTTTTCGAGAAAGCGCGTGGCGTCGATTACGAGCGGACGGCGCAATCCGGCGACGAGTGATGTCCAGTCGAGTCCGCGAAACTCCGGCCATTCCGTGCAAACGACCACGGCATCCGCCCCGGCTGTCGCCTCCGCCGCGCTGGCCTTGAACTGAATGAAGGAGAGTTCGGGCGGCAGCGCCGGCTGGGAGGGATCGCAAGCCCGCACCTCGAAACCGGCCTGTTGCAGTGCCTGCGCCAGCTCGACGGCGGAGCTGCGGCGGAGGGTGTTGGTGCCCGGTTTGTAGGTGAGGCCCAGCAGGGCGATGCGGCGGCCGGTTGCGCCGGCGAAGATCTTCCGGATCTTTTCCACCGCCCACTGGCGGTGGCGGTCGTTGCTGCGCTTGATCGCTGGCAGCACTTCGAGTTGCTCGCTGTGTTTCCTGCCGAGGCTCGCCAGGGTCACGACGTCGCGCGCGAGCGTGCCGCCGGCGAACGCGCCGCCGGGTGAAAGATAGGCCTTGGGGCCGATGCGGCTTTCGCTCTTGAGGCCACGTTCGACTTCCTTCGCATCGGCGCCGGTCGCTTCGCAGAGCCGGGCGATCTCGTTCATGAACGTGATCGAAACCGCGAGGAAGGAGTTGATCGCGTGCTTGGTCATTTCCGCCGATTCGGAGCGCATCCAGACGACTTGCGCGGTGAACGGGGCGAACAGCTCGGTGAGCTGGGCCTTCGCCCGCTCATCGCGATAGCCGGCGATGATGCGGTCGGCCTTGGTGAAAATTTCGATGGCCTTGCCGAGCCGGAGATTTTCCGGCGAGCAGGCGAAGCGGTAACCCTGCGCGCCGAATTCACCCTCGAGCTCGCGACACGTGCCGACGGGAAGTTGCGAGGAGAGCAGCACGAGCGCGCCCTTGGGCAGCGCCGGCACGCAGCGGCGAACTTCGCGCAGGACGAACTCGAGATCGGCCTGGTCGTTCTCGTCGACCGGCGTGTCGTAGGCCACCCAGAGGATGTCCGCGCCGGCGCAGGCGGACGCGAGGTGGGACGTGAAGGAAAGTTTTCCGGAGGCGAGCCCGGCGGCGATCAGGTCGTCGAGTCCGGGTTCGAAGAGGGGGGCCTTGCCCTTCTGGAGATTCGCGACGTTCGCGGCGTCGAAATCGAGGCCGGTGACGTCGAAGTGTTTCGCGCAGCAGGCGGCGGTTACACACCCGAGGTGCCACAACCCGAGAACGGCGATCTTCATGGGTGCGGGATCAGTGGCGGGTTTCGAACACCCACGGATTGGCCTTCAGCCAGAGCAGCGTGCGCAGGATGCCTTCGCGGATCGTCAGCTGGGCCTTCCAGCCGGTGGACTGGATTTTTTTCGTCTCGAGAAAAATAAACGGATTGTCGCCGATCCAGCCGCGTTCGCCGCCGGTGAAATCCAGGCGCGGCTTGATGGCCAGCGCCTCGCAGATCCAGCCGATCGAGTCTTTCACCTGGCAGTATTCCGGCGCACCGAGGTTGAAGACCTCGACGCGATGTTTCGCTTTTGCCGCGAGGCCCAGGTTCGCGACGTGGAGCATCGCGGAGATGCAGTCCTGGATGTAGAGGTAGGATTTCCGCTGCGAGCCGTCGCCCAGCACGCGGAGATGATCCGGGTGCGCGACGAGCTGCTTGTAGAAGTCGAAGACGTGACCGTGGGTGTAGCGTTCGCCGAGAATGGAGACGAAACGGAAAATGTAGCCCTCGAAACCGAAGCCCTCGCAATACGCCTGGATGAGACATTCGCCGGCGACCTTTGACGCGCCATAGAGCGAAGTCTGCACCGGGAACGGGGCGTCCTCCGGGGTGGGAATCACTTTGGATTCGCCGTAGGTCGAGCCGGTCGAGGAGAAACCGATCCGCTTGATGCCGTTCGCCCGCATCGCCTCGAGGACGTTGTAGGTCGCGATGGTGTTTTGTTTCAGGTCCTTGTCGGGATGGTCGGTGCCGAAACGCACGTCGGCATTGGCCGCGAGATGGAAAACGAAGTCACAGCCGGCCATCGCTTTCGTCAGCGCGGGAAGGTCGAGATTGTCGCCCTCCACGAGACGGAACTGGGAATTCTTCAGCGCGCCTTCGATGAACGGACGCTGGCCGGTGGAAAAATTATCCCAGCCGGTCACGGTTTTGCCGTCGGCGAGAAGCCGGTCCACGAGACTGCTGCCGATGAAGCCGGCGGCGCCGGTCACAAACACTTTTTGCATAGAAAATTATTCCGGCGCCGCGGCGAGCGGGGTCGCGCGCGGAACGAGGCTGAGGCCGATCACGAGGTTGTTGAAAACGAAGGGGAGGAAGGGAAGCGGGAAAAAGCTGCGCGCCTCGACCGTGAAGTACGGGTCGAGCTCCGCGAAGATTTCATCCGGGAGATTGATGTGCTCACGGGTGTGAAACCATTTGTACGAGCCGCCGTAGCGCTTCTTGTACACCCGCTCCGCCGAAATTTTCCGGGCAACGGTGTAGGCCGGGCTGCCCTCGCACGGAATGACGATGAGGAAACGGCCGCGCTCCTTGTTCACGAGGCGATGGGATTCGCGGATCGTGGCGGGGAGGTTGGGCAGGTGCTCGAGCACGTGGACGGCGATGACGCGGTCAAAGAAGCCGTCCGGAAAATCGAAGCGCTGCTGGCAGTCGCCGACCACGGTCTTGACCCGGGGGAAGGCCTTGCGGATTTCCGCCGCCATGTTTTCGCGAAATTCATTCGCGTAGTAATTTTCCTCCTGCTCCGGCGTGAGCTTCTCGTAGTGGAGGTGCTCGCCGAGGCCGGCGCCGATCTCGAGGGTGGTCTTGAAATCCGGGCGCGAATATTTGACCGGGAACTGGTGGTTGAATGTCTCGATGACGCCGAAGCGTTTTGGCAGCACCTCATGCCAGAGCTTCATGAAATCGTCGCTGATGCGACGTTGCTCCGGCGTGAGCGGAGGCAGGACTTTGGGCCATTTAGCGGTGCTGGACATGGGACAGGGAGCCATATCCAAGACAGCGACCCGCGGCGGTGAAAGCGAAATCTCGTCAGCTGCTCGCCGAAGGCTGGGGAAGCGCGCGTGATCCGGGCAGCGCGGCCTGCGGACGCGAGCGGGCCGGCAGACGGATTTTTGCCCACTTCGAAATGAGGATAACGCCGATCCCAATCCACGTGAGGGACGCGATCCAGAAAGCGATCCGCACCACCGCGGGACCGATGTAACGAAGCTCCACCCGCGATTCGCCGGCGGGAAGACGGAGCATCACCAACCCCTGGGGCGATTTTCTGATTTCGACCGGTTTGCCCGCGACCTCCGCTTCATAGCCGCGCAAAAACATCCGGGGTGTCTCCAGCCAAGCGGAGGTGGAGGAGCGGACCAGAGCCCGGTAGGGCAGCAGCGACTCGGTTTGCACGGGCAGGCGGTCCTGCTCGATTTCGGTCATGCGCACTTTGGCGAATCGCCCGGCTGGAATGGCGCCGTTCGTGGGTTGATAGTTCCACTTTACAACCTCAGGTGCGTCGCCACTGGTCCAAAGCGTAATGAATTTGGACTGCGTGGCGCCCGAGCCAAACGCCCGCGGTCCCCCGTCGCTCGGAAGATGGTAGTTTCGCTCGAGGCGGTCACTGCGCAGAAAAAGGTCCCCGATGTAGTCGCCGGCTTCGAAATCGAATTCGAGCAGATATTGCCGGCCGGGCCGGAGCCGCAGGTCCGGCTTCAGTTCGAACTGGCCCGTGGCGGTCGCCTGGTTGCGCACCGTGATGGTCTTTGATTTCACGCCGCTGCTCGCGGCGGAAGTGTTGGTGGCAATCTCGTCGAGGGAGTTCTCCGCGAGGAGCCGGTGTTTGATCAGCGGATTCATCACGCCGTGGGCAAAGTAGTCCGGTTTCTGGCTGAACATTTCGTAGGCGTACCGAGTCAGGACAAGATTTTCAGGATAGAGGCGTCGGGCCGAGGCTTCCAAACTGAGTGTCGTGACGTGACCGCGGCGTTTAAATTTAGTCGCCTCCGAAAAGCTCCAGACCACCGCGAGGGCGAGCAGCCCCGTCGCCCAGCGCAGCAACGATTCACGACGGCGGATCACCCGCAACAGCGTCGCGCCGCACCCCACGGCGGTGAGACTGGCAAGGACGGGGTAGATCCGCTGGGTGGGCCAGTTGTTGGTGACGGTTTTGATCGCCTCAGGAATTGCCCGCCAGATCGCATCCTGGGCTCCGGGCAGGGGAACGAGCAGGACGAGGAGGCAGCTCGTTGAAGTAACGAGCGCACACAAGCTCCGCTGGTTCTTCCACATCGCCAGACATCCGCCGACGAGCGCGACCAGCGCCAGACTCCAGCCGAGATGCTGATCGTTCAATCGGTCCGCGGCCGGGCTCACCGGCTTCCAGGCGGTCGCCCAGTGCTCGGCCATCGTGCGCAACACGTAATCATGACGAAATAAATCGCTGCTCCGCTCGGCGGACCCTGCGCTCGCAAATGGCAGACACGTCAATGCCGCAAACAAAAGGGTGGCGCCGCACGCCCAGCCGGTCTCCACCTTCCAGTTTCGCCGGCGTGTCCCGAGCCGGAAAAACTGGCTGGCGACCGCGGCAAGGGTCATCCACAGCGCGACGGGTGGGTGCGCGTACCACACAGTCGAGAGCGGCGCGACGAGCCAGAGCATGGTGGCGAAGTCGAGTTTGATGAACGTTCGCACGCACCCGAAAATCACCAAAGGCAGCCAGGGCAGCGTCATGGTCGTCATGTACATGTCCATGCTGTAAAGAGCGCCGAGCCACGCCGGGCTCGCGCCGTAGAGGAGGGCGAGGAGTGCGGGAGCGGCGCGTTGGTTGCGAACCAGCACGCGCAGCACGCCATAGGCGGAAAAGATTCCGCCGATGATGCTGAACATGGCGGTGGCATGCTTGATGGCGAACGGCGAAAGCAAGCCGCCGGTCACCACGTCAATTGCGATCCCGGCCAGTTGGAAATAGGGCGCGAAGCAACCCGGGAAGCTCGAGCCGCTGAAGGCATAGATGCTTTGTCCCACGAAGGGCGGGAAAATCCCCGAGCGCCATTGGGAGATCGCATCTGCCATGACCAGCGCATACCACTGCGCGTCGCCGCCTCCCGTGGACTGGGCGTTTGAGAGCGGTTCACAAAGCCACAACCCGCCGAGGCCCAGGAACCAAATCACGGCGATCTCGACCGAGCGCGTTCCGCGTCCGCGCGCGAACAGCGTGTGCGCACAACTCATCACGAGCGCGGCGCCCAAAAGGATCAGGCTGCCCGCGGGTCGTCCGGCGGGGGTCCCCGCCAAAAAAACAATGATGGGGATTACCGCGACCAAGGGCGCTCCCAGCGCACGCCACCAGCGGTTGGCCGAATGGGGGGTGAGCCAAACGACCGCGCCACTGGCGCCCACGACCCAGGCGTAGATCGCGACCGTCAGGTTTTCCGACAACACCAGTCGATCCCAGAACCAGACGGCGAGACACGTGGCGCCGACAATTCCCATTCTCGGCCATACCACATTGGCCCGCCGCCGCGACCAGCCGGCGAGGACCGTTCGCAGATTGGCGTTGGTGACGAGTTCGGAGCCGATGACCACGACTGAACCCCACGTTGCAACGCCGATCAAAAGGTCCGGGCCCGCATCGAAGAAAAATCGGAGGGCCGCCGCACTCAGCAACAGTCCGATGACGTGCGATTCGATCCACCGACGGATCAGCGTTGCCCCTTCCGGATGCGCCAGGCGGCGGGACTCGCCCCACCGCAGAAGCAGCCACGGAGCCAGCGCAGCCGGGATCGCGTGCCAGGGAAGCAGCGGGGCTGCGGTCATGGCGCGCCATCCCAAAACGAGACAGAGAAGCGCGTAGTGCATGAACGGCTGCAGTACGCGCGCGCAAAGCTGACGGGTTGTCTCGGGAAGGCGGGCAGGCATTGGGTCGGTGTTCTGACGAGGGTCAGGCGTCAGGAGGGGTAGTCACTCGAACGAGGCCGAAAGCCAGATGGTTTTCGGCGAAAGACTCAAGCGCCCGCCGCAGATTTCTCCTCCCTATTTCATGTAATAGACAGGCGGGTGACAACTGTCTGTAAACCGAGCTTTGAGCGCGGCGAGCCGGGGACCCGCATTCGGGTCCGGCACACCGCGTCAGCGATCGAAACCCACTGAGCGATCGACGATAAACTTGGGGCGTGCACGCACTTCCTCGTAAATCCGGCCGATGTATTCCCCGAGGATCCCGACGCTGATCAGCTGGATCCCGCCCAAAAACGAAATCAGCATCACCAAGGTGGGATTACCCCACAGGATTTCCCAGCCCATCGCCTTGTAGAAAAGGTAGACGGCCATGAGCAGGAACGAAAA
>DATAKE010000007.1:0-17897 GCA_036261745.1 Opitutaceae bacterium | reverse complement strand
GACGGCTGGCGTCACAGCTCGCGCATATTCCCGGCTTGAGTTACGTCGGGACCGACGTGGTGCCGCAATTGCTCGAGCACGCCCGGGAAATTTGCGGGCGCCCCGACTGGAAATTTTTGCTGACGGACGGCCTGACAGTTCCCTCGGACGACAACCGCGCCGACTTCGTCTGCTTCTTCTCGGTGTTCACGCACCTGCGGCACGAGCAATCCTTCCGTTATCTCCAAGAGGCGAGACGCGCACTTCGCCCGGGCGGGTTGATCGTGTTTTCGTTTCTCGAGTTCAAAATCCATCCGCACTGGGCCGTGTTCGAAAACATGGTGACGGAAGCTCACAAACCCGAGAACCCGCTCAACCAGTTCATGGATCGGGACGGGCTCGCGATGTTCGCGCGCTATCTCAACGTCGAAATCAAGAACGTGTGGGACGGAGCAACCCCGCACATCCCCGTGGAGGGCGAAGTGCAGTGGGACGATGGACGCGTCCAAGCGGGCATGGGTGATCTCGGGCACTCGATCTGCGTGATGCAGAAGCCCCGAGCTTGAGGACCCCACGTATGAGAAGCAGTCCGTCCGAACGCGTCACCCTGCTGGTGTTAGCCGCGATTCAATTCACCCACATCATGGACTTCATGGTCATGATGCCGCTCGCGCCGCAATTGATGCGCGAGCTGAACCTGGGGGCCGGACAATTCAGCGCACTCGTCGCCGCGTACTCGATCGCCGCGGGAGTGGTGGGGCTGTTGAGTGCGCCGTTCATCGACCGTTTCGACCGCCGCACGCTGCTCCTGTGCGCGTATGCCGGATTCACGGTCGCGACACTGCTCTGCGGTCTCGCGTCCGACGCCCACACCCTCCTGCTGGCCCGCGCCATGGGGGGCGCGTTTGGCGGCATCTCCGGCTCCCTCTGTCTCGCGATCGTAAGCGACATCGTTCCGCCGGAGCGCCGCGCGGCCGGGATTGGGATTGTCATGACCGCGTTCGCCGCCGCCGCGGCGATCGGGGTGCCGGTCGGCCTGCAACTCGCGCATTATTTCGGATGGCGTTCACCGTTCACGTTCCTCGCCGCCTTCGCGACGGTGGTGTGGTGCGTGGTGTTTCGAATCATTCCTCCGGTCCGCGGGCATCTCCAAAGTGGCGTGGACAAAGGCCGGGCATTTCGGGAATTGCTGCGCGACGCCAATGCCGGGCGCGCCATTCTCTTCATGGCGGTCACCGTGTTCGCTCATTTCAGCATCATTCCGCTGCTTTCGCCGCACCTGGTGGGCGACCTGGCCCTGCCGGAGAAGTATCTTTTTCTGGTCTACATGATCGGCGGCGCCTTGAGCGTCGTGACCGCGCCGCGGGTGGGCCGGCTGGCGGACCGCCATGGACGCCAGCGCGTCTTCACTTACATGGTGATCGCGGCGTCGGTGATTATTCTCGCGATCGCCAATGCGGGTCCGCTGCCGGTGTGGGGGACGCTGGTGCTGGCCGGGTGCTTTTTTGTTTTCGCGAGCGGGCGCTTCGTTCCCGCCCAGGCGATCGTGACGCTGGCCGTGCCGTCGTCGCGGCGCGGAGCTTTCCTGAGCCTGAGCAGTTGCGCGCGAGACCTGGCATCGGGGATCAGTTCCACCATGGGAGGCTGGATCGTGGCCAAACAGCCGAACGGGCATCTGATTCATTTCAACTGGCTAGGCTGGATCGCGGTCGCGGCGGGATTGTTGAGCATCGCACTGGCGCGCACGGTGCGCGTGAAGGACACCGGTGTCCCGTCACCGGCGATCGATCCGCCGGGTGAACCGCAGGCGGCGAGCTAGAAAAGGAAAGGGGAGGCCCGTCGCCGGCTCAATAGGCGTACTGGTTCAACTCGATCCAAAAAACCCGGAAGTGTTCGAGCGTTTTGATCAGTTCTGCCCGCGAACTGGGCTTCAGCAGATAGGAATTCGCACCGCGCGCATAGGATTGCGCGATGTCCTTCTGGGACGCGGAGCCGGACATCATGAGCACGATGAGCCGCTTCGTCTTTTCGTTCTCGCGCACCCATTCGAGCAGGTCGAAACCCGTTTTTCCGGGCATGTAGATATCCAGAAAGAGAAACAGGGGTAACGGATGGGCTTTGCGGTCGTGATACTTTCCCCAGCCGGTGAGGTATTGCACCGCGTCATCGTAGCTCGCGCAATGAACGAGCGGGTTGATGATGTTCGCTTCCTCCAGTGCCGTCCGGAACAAAAGAGCGTCCGCTTCCGAATCATCGACAATCATGATGAGTTCAGCTTCGCGGGACATGCCTGACCTCAAACGGATCTTTCCCGGAACGCGAGCACTTGGAACGGGCGCGTCCCGGCTGAAGCGGATCGCCGCCGGTTGCATTTCACTTCCCGCGCCCCTTGGCTGGCGCACCTTCGCATGCCTCTTTCCCGAAAACGGATTTTTCGCCCGCCGGCCCCGGCGCCCACGACGATCTACGTGCGGCCGGGGTACAACCGCGTGCTCGCCGAACAATTCGAGGCGCTGAAGCTCAAGCGCGTCGGCCTGGTCAAGGACAAGGTGGAAGCCCACAGCCAGGGCGATCTGCGCGAGAACTTCGGTTTCAAGGCCGCGAAGGACGCGATTCGCGCCGTGGACCGCAAGATGACCGCGCTCGACCGCTTCGTTGCCCGCAACACTTTCATCGAGGTCGATCCCGCCACCTGGCTCACCAAGCCGACCGCCACGCTGCAACTCGGTCACGTGGTCACCGTCGAAAAGCAGGATGTGGCGACGAATCGAAAGCATCGCTTCACGTTTCTCGTGACCACGCACGGCGAGACCGCGAGCGATCCTGAGTCGGGGATAGAATGTCTGCCCCACAACTCGCCCCTGGCCGCGGCGATGCTCGGCTTGGCGGAGAACGCTGAGGCCAGGGTCACGCTCCCCGCGGGGGAGGCCATCCTGGCCGTGCGCTCAATCCGCAACCCGACGCAGGCGGAACTCGATCGCCTGCTCACGGCGATCAACGCTCCAGAAATTGAGGACGACGAGGACTAGGGCGGGGAACCCGCTCACGTGGCTTCGCCCACGAGCGAGTTTAGATAGTCCTCAAGATTGGTGTAGCCGTCGCCGTTGCGATCCTTCGCGCCGTCGCTGGCATCTTTCGGATTCAATCCTTTGGCGGTTTCCCAGGCATCGGGCATGCCGTCGCGGTCGGCATCCCAGCCGGCGGGACGATGCACCTCGGGATAGTCGTCCCAGCCGCCGACATCGTCTTGTGAGTCGGGCAGGCCGGGCAGGCCGGTGACGCTGCCTTTGTATTTCGCGGTGCCGTCGCGCGTCTCCGCGAGGATCCGCTGATCGTGCGGGTCGAGGGCAGGGAAATTGCAGCCGACGTTCGCGAGCACATTGGTGTAGGCCTCTTCGGCGGTGTGCGTCCTGACGTGCGCTTCGAAGAACGGCGTGTCGGACCACGGGCTGTATTCGGTCGGGACTTTGCCGCCGCGCTCGGTCGTGGCGGTGCGGCCTTTCTCCTGATCCTGGAGGCCGAAGTGTCCCGGCATGACATTGCCGGCGAAATAATACCGCTGGGTCCCGGGGAAGCCGCCGTACTGGGCGTTGAGGGCGTAGAAGAACTTCGTGGCCGCGCCGGGCTTGTAGTAGTTGTTCACGAAATTCACCTCGTGCGCGCCGCCGTCGGTCGCGCGTTTGCTCCAGTTGTAGACGACGTTGTTTCGGATATCCAAGCGGCCGGCGTATTTGTTGTCCGGCTTCGCCAAGCCGCCCGCGAGGCTCCAGTTCCGGCCCGAGCAGTGCGCCAGCAGGTTGTGGTGAAAACTTCCCACGTCGCCGCCGATGCTCGCGGCGTAGCCATGCTGGGTGCCGGGGGGATATTTTTTGTGACCGGCGGCGTTGAGCGCTTCCGAGATCAGCGTGCGCTGCAGCGTGATGTTTTTCCCGCCGCGCGAGCTGAACGACTCATCCTGCGTCCAGCTGATCGAGCAGTGATCGATGATGCAGTTGTCGGCCGAGGCCATGCCCATGCCGTCGAGCGTCATGCCCGCGGTGTTGCCGGGGCGGACGCGCATGTAGCGGATGATCACGTCGTGCGCGCCGAGCATGCCAAAATTATAATTGCTCAGGCAGATGCCGAGTCCGGGGGCGGTCTGACCGGCGATGGTGAGATCGGACATTTCTTTGCGAACGATGAGCCGGGACTGAAGGACGATGCGGCCGGAGACCTCGAAGACCACGGTGCGCGGGCCCGTCTCTTCGACGGCGGCACGGAGGCTGCCCGGGCCGCTGTCGTTCAGGTTGGTGACCGCGATGACTCGTCCGCCGCGTCCGCCTTTGGCAAAGCGTCCGTATCCCTCCGCGGTCGGGAACGCCAGTTGCCGCGCCGCGGGCGGCGTGACGTCGGCGGCAAATGCGACCGTGGAAAGAGCAAGGACCGTCGATACGATCGGCAGGCGGAGGGGTAATTTCATGGAATAAAGGTTCGCTTATTAGACAGACGGCGAACGCACGAATTCGTCACGCGTTGTTTGCGAGGGCGGACTAAAATGAGGACGGCGAGTCGGTGGGAGGTGGCTGACCGGTCAAGGCGGCTCGGGGAGGGTGCTGCTGGCGGGCCGGCGGGGCAGTGCAAGGGGACGTCGGGGGAAATGCGCGAAGCCGTGTTCGGCGCACCAGCGCATCAGTTCGACGCTCGAATGGAGATCGAGCTTTCGCGTGATGCTCTGCCGGTGCGAATGCACGGTCGCCGGGCTGAGGTCCACACTTGATGCGATCTCGGAGTCGCTCGCGCCGCGCGCGAAATACGGCAGGAGAAAAATCTCCCGGTTCGACAGGAGCTTGAAAAAAGCCGTCAGTGCCCGGCGGAACCGGCTCACCCCGCCCATGATTCCATCCGCCCGCGAAAGTGCCGCCCGGGTCGTCATCCCTTTACTTCTACCGGGGATGGGCGGGACGTTTCACAATGATTTATCGTTTCGCCGGCCGGTCGCCGACGGGCCGCGGCCCACAGGAAATAAAAAGCCACGGCAGGCGCCGTGGCTCGGATTGGCTTTCGAGTAGGAACTGCTCAGTAGAATACCGTAGTAGTCGACCCAGGAGTAAACGCCCGGCGCCGCGTACGTGACGCCGCCCAAGTCCGCGACGAAGACGAGTTCGTCGTTGCAGGAGAGAACGACCGACCCGCCAAGACCGCTGCCGTATTCGCGCAGGTCGATCTCGATCGAACTATAGTAGTCCGTGTAGCCAAGGGAGACGGTTTCTTCCGCCGCGAATGAAGCGGTGGCAAACGTGATCGCAGCAACGGCCGTGAATACTTTCAGGAGTGTTTTCATGGTGATTAACTGCATTCCGATTGAGCCGATGGGTGGATTTTCGCTGGCGAAGCAACCGATGACGCAGGGCCCGCGCGCAGGGAACCTGGGATTTTCACCTTTAAAGTTGAAAGGAAACGCTTGCGCGCGTGGGGACGACGTCCGCGACCGTGCCTCGACGCTGCCGCCCAGGAACAGGTGGCTGCTCCGTTCACGCCAGCCCGAGCGCGCTGTCCATCGCGTAGGGATGAATGCGCCCGTACTTCGCCAGGAGTTCGGCGTGCACCTCGTGGACCGATTTTAGTTCGGCGTCACTGAGCGGTGGGCTCCGGCTGGCGCCCAGATTTTCCTGCGCCTGCGCCGGGGTTTTGCACCCGGGAATCACCACGGAGGCGGGGATGTCCTGCAGTGAAAAGCGAATCAGCGCCTGCGGCAGCGAACGACCGGTCCCCGGAAGAAAAGCGCCGACGCGGCGCGCGAACTCGATGCGCATCGCAGTCTGGTCGGTGGTGCGAATGCCGCGGGCGTGTTTTTCCGTCCAGACTTCGTTTCCCGTCCAGCGGCCCGTGAGCAAGCCGTTGCCGAGCGGCTCGCGAACGATGATGCCCAGGCCGGCGGCCGCGGCCTCATGCAGCGCCGTGCGAAACGCGAGGGTGGTGACGTTGTAGCTTTCCTGAATGGTGTCGAAGACCGCGCCGTATTCGCCGCGGGCGACCTGCCGGATCTGGGTTGGACCGTACACCGAAATTCCCGCGAACCGGATTTTCCCCTCGGCTTTCAGCGCGGCGAGCGTGGCCGCGACCTCGTGCGATCGCGCGGTTTCCAGATTGCATTCGTGACACTGGTAGAGGTCGACGTAGTCGGTGCGCAAGCGCCGCAAACTTTCCTCGAGACAGAACCGAATGGTTTCCGGCGTGGGCACGCGCCTCCGTTCGTCTGGAAAAGGAAAGTGTCCGAACTTCGTCGCGACGACGATGCGGTCGCGGCGACCGGCGAGAAAGCGTCCGATCAAGGTTTCGCTATGTCCCACGCCGTAAGCGTCGGCGGTGTCGACGAAGTTGCAGCCGAGTTCCGCGGCAGCTTCGAGCGCGGCCAGCGACACCGCGTCGTCGGTGACACCGTACGAGCGGCGCGCGCCCTCCTGCTGGCCGCCAATGCCCCACGCGCCGAAACCGATTTCGGAAACCTTGAGACCGGTCCGGCCCAGGATGCGCGTGTTCATCGTTTCAACCAGGCGGGGTCACGCCGGGCGTCTGGAGATTTGCCGGGAGCGCGGCGGCCTTCGAACGCCAGCGCGCGGCGGCTTCCTCGTCTTTCGCGATGATTTCCCCCGCGGCATACATTTCCGCCACGGCGGTCGCAGCTTCAACGCCGCCGATTGTTCCCGCGCGCTCCAGGTACGCGTGGGCTTTTTCCTCGTTGGCATCCACGCCCAAGCCCAGGTGATAGATCTTTGCGAGGTTTCGCCCGGCGGGCCAGAATCCGCGCTCCAGCGCGACCTCCATCCAGTTGAGTCCATCCTCGACGGCTTTCTCGCCCCAGTCGCCGCGCCAGAGCACAACGCCGAGATTCCCTGCGGCGAGGAGATCGGTCTGCGCAGCTTCAAACATCATTTTCATCGCTGCCTTTCGATCCTGCGGCACGCCTTTGCCCTGGGCCATGCGTGCCGCGAGTTCGCGCTTGGCGGCACCCGATCCGGCGGCGGCGGCTTGTTGGAAGAGCGCGACTGCCGTGGTGTCGTCCAGCGCGACGCCGTTGCCATGCTCATACGCGGAAGCGAGGTCAGTGAG
This sequence comes from Opitutaceae bacterium, assembly GCA_036261745.1. Classification (GTDB taxonomy): domain Bacteria; phylum Verrucomicrobiota; class Verrucomicrobiia; order Opitutales; family Opitutaceae; genus DATAKE01. The sequence continues at coordinate 10,829 of DATAKE010000007.1, read as the reverse complement.
CGCCTCGGCGTTACCGGCGTCGCCGGCTTTTTTCAACCACGCGATGCCGGATTTCTTCTGCGCGGCGACTTGGGCGGGATCGTCGTCCTTTGCGGCGAGAAAATTAAGCCCGTAATTGCGCATGCAACCGGGATCGCCCTTCAGCGCGCCTTTTTTGATCCATTCATCGGCTGCAGCTTCGGACGCATCCGGAATCATTTTTTTCTGCTGGATGATCGCGAGGAGGAAGGCGGCCTTCGCCACGCCCTTTTCCCACGCATCGACCAGCCATTCGTTCGCGTTGACCGCGCTCCGCTCGACGCCTTTGCCGAGTAAATTGAGCCGACCGCATTCATAGGATGCGATGGGATCTTTGAACTTGTTCGCGGTGGCGTGAAAAATATGGACCGCACAGTTCACCAGCCCCGCGTCTTTGAATTCCTGATCGGGAATCGCCAGGATCGCATAGCCCGCGGCGAGGCACGATTCCACTGTCGCATTCGGAGACCTGATGGTTCCCACGCCATACGGAAAAGCCGCGTGCGCTTTGGTGGCGGTGCGAATCACAAACTCCTTGTCTTGCTTGACGACGATGAGGATGGCGTCGTCGGCGTGGGCCATGATGTAGGAACCGAAACGTTCGCACACGCGCTGGCGGTCGTCGTTCTCATTGGCGTACCAATCGTCGTTGGCGGCGCGGGAGAGATAGAACATTTCGCGTGCGACGTCGTTGTCGCCGATGATCCCGCTCGCCAGCGCATCGGCGGCAATCAACGCGAGCTTCTTCGTGTCGAAATTTTTGCCGAGCATGTTGTCGTCCCAAAGCTGAAGGAGTTCCTCGCGGTGTTCCTTGGGATGGTTTTCGGGATCGAGCAGGACGCGGGTGAGATGGAGGAGGTTGGTCTCTTTGCGAATGCCGAATTCGGGGTGTTCGTGCGTGAGGGCTTTGCGGTACCACTCGGTCGCGACGGCGAGATCGCGTGGGCCACCGATGCCCTTTTCATGAATCTCGGCGATGCGAATGAAGGCATCGGCATAGTCCTGGCTCGCGGCATGGAGGAAGAAAGGCATGGCGGCGGTGCGGTCGATTTTGCGGCCGTAGGTGCCGGCCAAATTAATATTGCCGGCGACCATCGCCTCCTTCGGGTGCCCGGGCAGCATGGCGAGGCGTTCGGTGACCTGATAGAGGATATCGCTCTCCTCATCTCCCATCTCGGACCGCTTGGCGTAACGATACAGGAACTCGAGGGTGTCGAGATCGTTGGCCTCGACGCACTTTTTCAGCATCCGCAGGCCCTCCATGTGAAGTTGCGGATCGGATTCGATGTAGAGTGGCCAGCCGACGAGGTAGCTCGCACGGATGTCGCCGGCGTTCGCGCGGGCGAGCCGCGCGTCCCGGTCGCGTTTTTCAGCGGCGGCTTGGGCGCGCCGGCGGGCTTCGGCCACCTCTTCGACGTGCTGCGCGGCCGCGGTATCGCCGCGCGCGGCGGCTGCCGCCATCCAACCCCACGCGGCCTGTTTGTCCTGGAGGGTGGCGTCAGCGTCGTTCAGGACATCCTCGGCGAGGAGCCGCATGGCGGGGACGTTTCCGGCGAGCGCTTGTTCGTTCAGGCTTCGACGGCGGGCGTAACGCTGGTTCAACGCATCGACCCGGCGGTTGTTTTCACCGACGCGCGCGTTGTACGCGTCGTCCTCCTTCATTCTCTGCTGCAGGTACCGGTTGTTCGCCTCGCGGGCATAGTCGGCTTGGGCCCGGCTGGAGGAGGAAGACACCAGAGCGCTAGGCCGGGAGGAAGAACTCGAGTTTGACGCCGTGCCGCCAAACGCCTTGTCGCGCCACGCCTCGTAGTTTTTGTTTTCCTGCCGGACCTGGTATTCGTTCCGCTCCGCGAAAGCGGGGCAGGTGATTGCGATCACGAGGGCAACAGCAGCGATACGGCGCATGGTAGGCCGGGAATTTCCGGCTTTTGCCGGTACTCGCAATGGGAAAACGGGACGCCCCCGCGCCGGACTCCCGCAACGTTCTCCTGCACGCGGATCATCGAATGGTTTGTGGCGCGGTCCGCGTGAAAGGGCTGGCGCGGGAAAAGCATTCGCGCGTGAGTGAGGGGGATGGAACTTTACTTCATGCGGCATGGCGAAACGGCCTGGTCGCGGACCGGACAACACACGGGGCGAACCGATCTGCCGCTGACCGAACACGGCGAGACGGAGGCGCGGACTCTGGCGGCGTTGCTGCGCGGCGTGACCTTCGACCACGTCTTCACGAGCCCGCGGCTTCGCGCGCGCCGGACGGCCGAACTCGCGGGCCACGCCGGCGCGAGCGTCGAGCCTGATCTCGCGGAATGGGACTACGGCGATTACGACGGCAAACGCATGGACGAGATTCGTGCGCAGCGGCCGGCGTGGGATATCTACGGCGACGGTTGCCCGGGCGGCGAATCGTCGGAGCAAATCACCGCGCGGGCCGACCGGCTGGTTGCCCGCTGGTCTGCGCTCTCCGGCCGCGTGGCGGCTTTCTCGCACGGCCACTTCGGCCGCGTGCTGGCCGTCCGCTGGATCGGACTGCCGCTCGGCATTGCGCGGCATTTCGGCATCAACACGGCGTCGTACAGCATCCTCGACCGCGATCCCGGCCGCGATCACCGCCCGCGCATTGTCCAGTGGAACATCACGCCGGCCGGACCGGTGTGAAGAATCGTGATTGGTCCAACGCTTACCTGCGAGGTGGTCGCGGGGATTCTTTCGATGCGGTATGATCACGGCGCAATGCGGGAGGAACGGGGCATTACGTTTCCAAATTGAACATCGTGCCGGGTGCCGAGTCTCACTGTCGCTCACCTCATGACAGCAGCACGGCGGGGATTATTTTTGCTTTCGCTCGGATTGCTTCTGCCGCGGCTCTTCGGCGGCGATTCTCCCGCCACGGTTGACACCAGCGAAGCGCCACCCGCCGTTTCAGGGGCGGCGGCGACGATCAGCAGCGGAGAAAACGGCCGGGCGAAATCCTCCTCGAAAGTGCGGCAGGCCATCGTCGGCAGCTTCTCCTACAATCCTTCCGCCCGGGAAAAAGCACCGGAGCAATCTTCCCCGGTGCTGGTTTCAGCGCAGCCAGTGGCGGTTGACCCCGATGTGGTGGTGATGGCCAAACTCGAGGTCACCTCCCGCGCCTATGAACGGGGCCTGCCCTCCGCCATTGCGAACTGGCGGGATCCAAGTCCCCAAAATAACAGCCGGTTCGGGACCGGCCTCCACCAAAAAGATTTCGGGAAGGTGCGCGCTTCGATGGTGACCATCCTGTACGTCCCGATTCTCGTCGGCATCAGCTGGTGAGGTCAGCGCGGGCTTGCTGGCCCCAGCGCTTTTAGCGGAGCGAGCTTCGGCAAAGGTTGGCCCTGTTTTCCGTTCGGGTCCTCAATCACCAGCTGCGCGGTTCCCTGGACATCCATGGAAAAGAGGTACGTGGAGCGCGAATCGTCTTCGTCGAAGAATCGCGCTCCATCCTCCGGCGTGAGCAGAGCGATGTCCATGCTCACTCCTTCCGCCAGCGCGGCGACTTCCTTGCTCAAGCCCGGCAGAGCCATGGCCATCGCCACGGTCAGTTTGCCTTCGCGTCGCGCGACCGTCAGGACCCGGTTGCCGGGAAGCTGATACCGGCCGGTGTAGCCCTCCAGAATTTCCGCCGACAGGTTTGTCGGGTTTCGTTTGGGCTGCTGGAGCTTCAGGTCGGGAAGATAAAGCGCCGCGACGCCGGCCGCGATTTTCTCTGGCACCGCCTGGGTCGCATTCGTCAACACGACGACCGTCAGCCCGTCATCGGGAAACAGGAGCATGTGGGAACGGAATCCGATCATGGTGCCCGCATGCTTCACCTGCCGGTGCTTGCCGGCTTTACCCAGTTCCCAACCGAAGCCGTAGGGCTTTTCTGATCCGTCGTTCAGTTTCACGGGCGTCCACAGGAGTTCGCGCTGCTGCGACGAAAACAACGTGTCGGCATGCAACGCGGCATTCCATTTCGCCAGATCGAGCACGCTCGACAGAAAAGCCCCGCTGGGCCGCACGCCGGGCACGATCTGCGCATTCTGGTATTTGCTGCTGTCCATCCAGTGGTAGCCGGTGGCGCGGTGCGGAACCAGTTCCTCGACGGTGGTCGTGCGCGTCGCGCGCATTCCCAGCGGCGCAAAGATCCGTTCCTGCAAATACTGCGGCCACGGGATTTGTGTCGCGCGGCTGATGATCTCGGCGAGCACGAAGTAACCGAGATTGCTGTACTGCCATTTCTCGCCCGGCGCGAAGGCGAGCGGCGCGGAATAGGCGGCCCGGATCGCGTCGATTTCGCTCTGCACCTTCAGCTGCAGGCCTGGCGTTTCCCGGATCAGTCCGGAGGTATGGGTCAGCAGATGCCGGACGGTGATCGCCTGCCACGTCTCCGGTGCATCCTCGAGGTACTTTCTGACCGGATCATCGAGACCCACCTTGCCCGCCTCGCTCAAGAGCGCGATGCCGGCCGCGATGAACTGTTTGCTGACCGAGCCGATTTGAAAAACCGTTTCCGGCGTCGCATGAGTTCCGAGTTCCAGGTTCGCGAGCCCATAGCCCTGCACCTTCAGTGGTTTTCCGTCCTTCAAGACGGCCAGAGACAAACCGGGAATGTGCTGCCGGCTCATCTGCGCCGCGATGTAGTCGTCGGTCTCGTCAGCGCGGGCACCGGCGGCGGCGGCCACTCCGACGATCGCCGTCAGCACCAGACCGCGGACCGACGAGCGCCGGGAGCGGCCGTGCTGCCGGGCACGTTTCGATTCCCGAGCGGTGGATCCTGTCGACGGCGTTGCGCTCATGGTGTTTTTTTCAGCCGGATAATTTTTCAGGCCTCCGGCATTACACGGTCGGTCCCGTGAAAGTTGCGAAAATCTTTCTTCGCAGGGAGACCTGCCTCCTTCCGGTTGATCCCGACTCCTCATCGGCGAATCCCTTATCGCGCGCGGAATGAGTTACGGGGACTTGACCGCGGAATCGTGAACGCCAATGACAACCCGCTCTTGCGCGCTTTGGTCCACTTCTTCGCAAGGCTCTCGTTCTGCGTCGGCATGTTCGGAGTCTTCGCTAACCCCATTTTTGCCGGAACGACCGGACAGCAGTTTGTCGCGGTCGGATCCAGCGGGCAGGTGCTCACCAGTCCTGACGGACTCGCGTGGACGCCTCGCGTTTCGACCACGAGTTTTCGCCTGCGTGGCGTGGCCTCCAGTCCCGATTTGTTTGTGGCCGCGGGCCACAATGGAACGATTCTCACGAGCCCGGACGGCGTCGTTTGGACGAGTCGCTCCTCCGGGACGGTTGAAACCCTCCGCGGTACCGCCGCCAGTTCGACGGCGTTCGTTGCCGTGGGCGGAAACTCCGCGTCTTCGATCCGGCGCAGTGCGGATGGGATCACGTGGAATCCCGGCATCGTTTCCGCGAGTCCGTTCACTCCGGGTGCGTTGCGGGCCGTCGCGTGGGGCAACAGCCAGTTCATCGCGGTTGGGTCGCAGTCAACGGTTCTGACGAGTCCCGATGGGATTACCTGGACCGTGCGCAACGCCGGCGGCGTGGAGCGCTACGATGGCGTGGTGTGGACCGGCACTGAATTTGTGGTGCTCACCCAGACCGGCAAAGTGCTTCGCGGCACGGACGGAATTTCCTGGGTCACGAGTCAGAGTTTTCCGCCCCCTTGGATTGAAGGGATCACCTGGAGTGACGCGCGCTATATCGCCGTGGGCGGAAGCGGCGCGATCAAGACCAGTCCGGACGGCGTGACGTGGTCCTTTGCGACGAGCGGAACGACCGCCACGCTGCATGGGATCACCTGGAGTGGCCCGCAGTTGGTGCCCGCGGGAGATCCCGTGACTTTGCTGGATAGCATCAATCCGTTTTTTCTCACCCTGCCGCTCACGCGCACGATCGCTGCCGGGGCTTCCACCACCATCGACTCCGTCTTCAGCGTGATCGGGGCCACGTTTCAGTGGTTCAAAAACAACCTCCCGGTTCCCGGCGCGACCGGGACCAGCCTGACTTTGAACAATGTTCAAATCAGCGACATTGGCTCGTACCGGATTGAAGCGAACTATTTCGGAGCGACCTATAGCAGCAATCAAGTGGCTCTCGGTGTCCTCGGATTCGGCACGACGGGACGGCAGTTCATCGCCGTCGGCACCAACGGCACCCTCCTCAGCAGCCCCGATGGCCTGGCTTGGAGTGCCCGCACTTCCGGAAGCACGGCACGTCTCCGGGCCGTGGCCGCGAGCAATAATCTTTTCGTGGTGGTTGGCCAGGGCGGCACGGTTCTGACCAGCCCCGATGGCAATGCCTGGACACCCCGACCAGTGAGTTTCGGCGGACCGGTGCCTTCGTTGCGCGGCGTGGCCGCGGGCCCCAGTCTTTTTGTCGCGGTCGGTGGCGGTGGCGCGCCCACCAGTGGACGAATTATCTCCAGTGTGAACGGTACGACGTGGTCGCTCGTCGGCGGCACCTTCAATAATCTCCGGAGTGTGGTGTTCGGGAACAACCAGTTTGTGGCGGTCGGGGTGAACGGCACGATTCTCACCAGCACCACGGGCGGTGCGTGGACCAGCCAGACCTCGGGCACGACCGAGCGTCTCGATGGCATCGTGTGGACGGGCACCCAATATGTTGTCCTTTCCCAAACCGGGAAAATTTTGACGAGTGCGGACGGCATCGCGTGGGCTTCGTCGCAAGGTTTCCCGCCCGTGTGGCTGGAAGGCATCGCGTGGAATGAAAATCGATATGTGGCGGTCGGCAGTTCGGGAAGCCCGGTCGTTTATACCAGCACCGATGGCGACCAATGGTCCACGGCCCCGACGGGAACGCCGACGCCCCAAACCCTGCACGGCGTGGCGTGGAGCGGAGTCACGATGAGTCCGTCGGGCAATCCGGCTGCGCTGCTCGGCAACATTGCTCCCTACATCACCCTTCAGCCGCTGGCCCAGAGTCTGGCTGCCGGCGCTTCGTCCACGCTCAACGTGGCCGTGAGTTCTCTGAACGCCGCGTATCAATGGTTCCGAAACGCAGTCCCGGTCGGCGGCGCGACGGGTTCCACCCTGCCGCTTTCCAACGTGGTTTCTTCCGGCGTGTATTACGCGCAAATCACGGCGGGCGGAGTGACCTTCACGAGCGACAACGTGCTCGTTTCCCTGTTGGGGCAGGGGACGCTCGGGGAGCAATTCATCACGGTCGGAGCCAGCGGCACCATTCTCACCAGCCCCTCCGGGGAAACGTGGACGACCCGCACCTCCGGAACGACCAAGCGGCTCCGGGGCGCCGCCGCTGCCGCCAATGTGGCGGTGGCCGCCGGCGAAACCGGTACAATTTTGAGCAGTTTCAATGGCGCCGCTTGGACGCCGAGAAGTTCGGGCACGACGGACACGCTCCGCGGAGTCGCGAGAAATCCGACGCACTTTGTCGCCGTGGGTGGCAGGACCACGGGCGTGGTGCTGCGCAGCACGGATGGCGTGGCGTGGGCTCCGCAACCATCGGTGGCGACCGTGCCCCTTCGCGCCATCGCGTGGGGCAACGATCTTTTCGTCGCCGTCGGCAGCAATGGTTTCATCATGACGAGCCCGAGCGGCGCAAGCGGCACCTGGACGCAGCGCGCTTCCGGAGTAAGCTCGACGCTGGACGGAGTCGTGTGGTCGGGCAGCCGGTTCACCACGCTCACCCGTTTCGGTTTTGTTCTGACGAGCACCGATGGCATCACCTGGAGCCCGGTCGGCCAAAGCTTCCCGCCGTTGTGGCTCGAAGGCCTGGCGTGGAATAGCGGACGATTCGTCGCGGTGGGTTCGTCGGGCAACATTGCCACCACCACGGACGGTTCGAATTGGTTCGCGGCCACGAGCAACACGACAAACACGCTGCACGGCGTTGCCTGGACCGGCAGCCCGGCGATCCAAGCCGGCAGCACGATCGACCTGCTGAACAGCATCGCCCTGAATCCGGCCTCGGATCCGTACACCACGTGGGCGGCTTCCAAGGGACTCACTCCTGCGCAATCCGGCCTCACCGCCGATCCCGACGGCGATGGCATCGTGAACCTGCTGGAATATTTCCTCGCACTGAATCCGCTGGCGTCGGAGGCGGCAGGAGTGCCCACGGGCCAGATTGAAGGCGGCGACTTCGCGTTTCGCTTCAACCGTTCGAAAACGGCTGCCGGTGTCACCTACCGCATCGTTACCTCGAGCGATCTCGTGACGTGGTCGCCCACCGCGGCCGCATCCGTCCTGGAATCATCCACCACCGATCTCGACACCTACGTCGTAAGATTCGCGATGACCGCTCCGCGGTTGTTCGTGCGGCTGGAAGTCATTCACGGCTCGGCAGTGGTTGGAAGCGGCCCGTAAAGATCGGTCACCTCTCAGATTGGTGTCGTGGCGAGAGGTGGGAGAAACGAAGCCGTCCTGCGCGCCTCCAAGTGCTGAAGGAGAAAAGGGCCGGCACTAAGCTGCCGCGTTTGATAAAACTGTTCGGTTTCGGCGCTCACCGGCTGCCAGCAGTAAATTCATGAAGCACCTTTTTATCGCCGTCCTGGTTTCATTGCTCCTCGCCGGCTGCGGGAAATCTTACTGCGCCCGCGACCGGCAAGCTGCGCAAGCGTCCCACCGTTTCGACGCGATCACCGCGGGAATGAAGCGGGAGGCGGTGATCGAAAAACTAGGCGGGGCAAAATCCAAAACCGAGCAGGGGCGCCTTCGCTGGGAGGATCGATACGATGCGGAGAACTACACTTCGCTTGAAGTGGGATTCGATCAAACAGACGCCGCGGTCTTCATCGAAAAGAACGAACGAAAACAGGACGTGCGATAGCTCACTCGCTCTCGCCGCGGTCACCGGGGAGGTAGTACAGGTTGGGGGTCGTCGCGACTCAGCTGGATTGCTCCGTCGCCCCGCGACGCGGGCCGCCTCGCAATGACAACGGTCCGCTACTGCACATTGCATTCGATGGCGTCCGCTTGGGATCCGGGGCGTCAGCGGGAAGCGGCGGGACGACGAACTGTTTCCCCCCGCTGAGGTCAAGGAGACGACCGGGCACAGGCTCTTTTCGCCGAAAACATCCCGGTGACTCGACGGATTCGGTCTGCCGGCCCGCGGCTTTTGGCCCGCCGCAAGGTCGACACCGGATGAAGCCGTCAATGCCGCCGTCGCGAATACGGGCGGTGCGAAACACTGGCGCCAAGCCACAAACCCCGAAACCCATGAAAATGAAACCCGCACCGAAACTGGCCTCGCTCCTCGCGATCACCGTCGGATTCACACTTACACACTCGCTGCCGGGTCAGGCCACGCCGCCGACGCAGGATGCATCAGCGGCCGATTCCGAAACACCGGTCAGTTTGAACGCGTTCGTCGTCGATGTGAGCCGCGACCGCGGGTACATCGCCGTCGATTCGCTCGCCGGCGGCCGCACGAACACGCCGATCAAGTTCACCCCGTCTGCCATCTCTTCGCTCACGCGCACGTTCATCGACGACCTCGCAGTCACGAATGTTCGCGATGCGTTGCAATGGACCGTCAATGCCGTGCCCAGCGACTGGTACGCCGGCAAATCGCTTTCGAATCCGTTCAACGCCTGGGACTATAACTTTCGCGGCGCGGGCCAGTCGATCCACGGGGGCGCGGGGCCGACGCGCAACTACTTCACGTTTTATCAGGTCGCCGACTCCTACAACATCGAGCGCATCGAGGCCGACCGCGGACCGAACTCCATCCTCTTCGGCGTCGGCACGGTCGGCGGCGTGCTCAGCACTTACACCAAAATTCCCCGGCTGGAAAAAAACGTCACCAGCGGCACCGCGCAGTTCGACCAGTACGGAAGTTATCGTTTCGAACTCGATTCGAATGTCCGTCTCTCCCCGAAGGTCGCGGTCCGGATCAACGCGGTCGACGACCACCGGTGGGGCTGGCGCGACGGTGACACGAATCACTTTCAGGCACTCGATCTCGCGGTCCTCTACAAACCGCTCGAATCGACGTCACTCCGCGTGGAGGTCGAGGGCGGCAAGGCCGAAAATACGCTGATCAGCACGACGTTTCCCGAGGCGGTTTCCGCGTGGAATCGCACGACGTCATCGCCGACGTGGGGCGGCACGCTTCCCTCCACGCCGGGCGTCGAGCAGATGAGACAGTGGGGACCCGCGCAGTATAATGTCTGGGTCGCGGGCCATCCTGCGATCGGCCTGCAGGATTGGTTTCAGGGTTACCGTTCGGGCGGAATCTTTCTCCCCGCCGCGCCGTACGCGGGTTGGTATCCGACGACGATGATCAACGGCACCCAGACGCTCGACGGATCCAAGCTCCCGGTCCTGCCCGACCGCGAGTTCACGTTCGGCGCGGGCATTTCCAAACCGTCGTACCAAAATCTCACCGCCTACCTGGACCATTCCTTCAGCCGCAATTTTGACGCGGAGGTTTCCTTCTACCGCTACACCGACACGCAGGAGGCGCGAAATTACGAGGGCATGAGCTACTTCGCCTACGATCTGAACCAACAGCTGCCCAACGGTTCGGCCAATCCGAATTTCAACAAGCCGTTCGCCGATTTTTTTCTGAGCCAGCAACGCCAGAGCCGCGCGGTCACCGAATATCGCGTGCAGCTGAACTATCGCTTCGAGGCGAAACCCTTCGGCATTCCGCTCAAGCAACGCTTCTCGGTCGCGGCCGGCGATCAGAAGATTACCTGGTACGCGCGGCAGCGCATGGCCCAGGTCGTCAACAGCACGTCCTCGCGCGCTGAGGACCGGCTCGTCTGGGGCCGGTTGTACGTCGACGAGGCCAACACCCGGATCGACCTGCCGCCGACGTTC
>DATAKE010000006.1:0-8868 GCA_036261745.1 Opitutaceae bacterium | reverse complement strand
GGAGAAAGAGGCGGCGGGTTAGCGACTGGTTTTTTCCATCAGGAACCACGTGATGTCGTCCTGCGGGAAGTTCGGGTCGCCGCGATACACGAAACCGTAGTCGATCAGTTTCAGATCGGGATGGGCGCGGAGCATCTCGCCCGCGAAATCACGTTTGAAGAGCCGGTCGGCGTGTCCGCGATAGGGAATGCCCACCGGGGAGGGACTGTAATATTCGGCGAGACAAACGTAGCGGGAGCTCGCCGCGTGCATGAGGTCGTAGACCGCCGGCAACACGTCGGGATTGAGATGAATCAAAACCCCCTTGATGAACACCAGGTCGCTCGGCACCGCCGGCTTGAAATCCAGAATCGAGGAGTGCTCGACCGTCAGCCAGGGCAGTTCGCGCAGTTTCTCGACGGCCTTTGCGTTGATTTCGACCGCGGAGATCGCGGCTTGCGGCAGCAGTTGACGCAGCGCCAGAAGATTGAGGCCGCGGTTGGCGCCGAGTTCCGTGACTGACCTGATTCCCTGCGTGCGGGAAAGGATGCGGCTGAAAAGCGACAGGTTGCTCGCGATCCACTGCGGCCCGTCATTGCGATCGGTGTACTCGTCGCCGAATTCGCCGGCCCAGAATTTTTCCTGCGGTGTGGTGAAGTTTCTCATGGAAAAGCGGGATTAGCGGTGGGCCGGCAGGGCCGTGGGATTCGTAAGGGCGTCCGCCGTGTGCAGCGCGTTGAATTTCAACTCGGCCAGCGTCCAGTCTTCCTCGACATCGATGTCCTGCACTTGCGAGTTCGGGAGGACGATCCCCGCGCTGCGCGAAGAAAAAATGCGCTCCTTCGTCAGCCAGGCGTCGCGGGTGCCCCAATAGAACTGGCCGGCATCGTGAAAGGCCGGGGTCAAATCCTGGGACCGGGTCGTTTCGTGCTCCGGCCAGAACATTTTAACGCGGTTGTTCGAATCGAGATTTACCGCGCGAAAAATCGGGAAATCGAATCGCGCTACCGCGAAAGCAAAATCGAGCTGGGGGTCGCGTTGCAGGGTGGCGCAGCCCTCACGGAGTTTTTCCTCGGTGAGCAGGGGGGCCGTCGCGTAGATGCAACAGGCCAGGTCGATCGAAGCGCCGTCGCGCCCGAGCCATTTCACGGCGTGGCGGATAACGGGGAGGGTCGCCGCGTGGTCGTTGGCGAGTTCCGCCGGACGGACAAAGGGAACCTCCGCGCCGTGCTCCCTGGCCACCGTGATTATTTCGGGATCATCCGTCGAAACAATGACCCGGTCGAAAAGCTCCGACTCAAGCGCACGCTGGATCGACCAGGCGATCATGGGGCGCCCGCAGAACAGGCGGACATTTTTGCGGGGGATCCGCTTGCTGCCGCCGCGTGCTGGAATGATGGCGACGTTCATGATTTCGACCCGAGGGCGAGAACGGCGGCAATGACTTTGCCGACGTCCGCATCGCTCATCGCGGAATAGAGCGGCAGGCTGAGGGCGCGGGCATAAAACGCTTCGGCCACCGGACACTTGCCGGCGCTGTAACCAAACGTTTTCCGATACCAAGGCTGGAGATGCACCGGGATGTAGAGCACCTGCGTGCCGATGCCGTCCTGGCGCAACTTCGCCATGGTTTCAGTGCGAGTTTTTCCCAGCGCCGGAAAATCGAGCTGCAGCGTGTAGAGATGCCATGAGGTGGTCCAGGCATCCGCTGCCTGGCGAAGGCCGGGCGTGCGCAGCCAGTCGTGACCGGCGAAGGCGGCATTGTAGGCGGCAACAATCTCCCGGCGGCGCATGAGAAAAAATTCGAGGCGGTTCAGCTGCGAGCGCCCGAGTGCGGCCTGGATTTCCGTCATCCGGTAATTGAAGCCGAGTTCCTGCATCTCGTAGAACCACGGGCCCTGTTCGCCGAGCAATCCATCGTCGGCGGGCGTTTCGAAGTTCGCGGGATCGCGGACGATCCCGTGCGAGCGCAGGGTACGGGCGAGATCCGCCCAGTCTTTCCGATCGGTCACCAGCATTCCCCCCTCCCCGGTCGTCATGGTCTTCACCGGGTGAAAACTGAAAACCGTCAGATCGGCCCACGGATGTCCGCCGATTTTCCAAGTCTGCTGCGGAGCAGCCTCCGTGTGAAATGAACCGCCCACCCCGTGACAGGCATCCTCGATGACGACCGCCCCGCGCGACCGCGCGATCCGGGCGATCTCCGGCATATCGCACGCCTGACCGGCATAGTCGACGGCGACGACGGCACGGGTATCCGCCTTCCAATTTTTTTCCAGCTCACGCGGATTCAGCGTGTAGCTGACCGGATCGATGTCGCAAAAATCCGGCGTGGCACCGACAAACGCCGCCGCATTGGCCGAGGCGAGAAAGGTGATCGGCGAGGTCACGACCCGGTGGCCAGCTCCCACGCCCGCGACGCGCAAGGCGAGATGCAGTGCCGCCGTCGCGCTGTTTACGGCGATCGCATGACGGGCGCCGACTTGCTTCGCAAAGCGCTGTTCGAACGCTTCGACGACGGGCCCTTGGGTGATAAAATCGGAACGCAGTACCGCCACGACGGCGGCGATGTCGTCTTCAGAAATGGTTTGGCGGCCGTAGGGCAGCACGTGCGGAACGGATTTGCGCGCCGGGAGCGGAGCGCGCGAAAACCCCGGGGGTAGCGCCGGCTCGGGGGCGCATCCCGGAAGATTCAGGGTCATGCAGGTCGAGTCGCGATGGGGCACGGAATCGAATTTGCGGCCAGTGCTGGGAATAGCGTTGCGGGATGAAACGCGCGGCGGTCAGGCCACGGGAGCGAGTTCGCGCAGGTGGGAGGCGCGACCCTGGCGGGAAGCCAGGTCGGCGGACCCACCGTTGACGGCTTTCTCCGGTGCAAAAATCAGGCTGCGCAATTCATCGACGCTGAGGAAGTGGTCGTTGCTCCCGCTGTTGTAGCAAAATCCGGACGGGACGCGGACCGCCTGCATTTTCTTGCAGTACTCATCGACGGAAAACGCGGCCCCGCTCGGAAGGATCGCGTAATATTTTCCGAGGTCGGCCGTGTTGGGACTGTCGCTGGAGGTGATCATCTCCTCGTGGATTTTTTCGCCGGGACGAACGCCGACCACCGGATGGGTGCACTCGGGCCCGATGGCCTTCGCCACGTCGGTGATGCGATAGGACGCGATCTTCGGAACGAGAATCTCGCCGCCCCAGGCGTTCTCGATGCTCCAGAGAACCATTTCAACGCCTTCCTGGAGGCTGATGTTGAAACGGGTCATCGTCGGATCGGTGATTGGAAGCACGCCCGTTTTCCGCTTGTCCATGAAGAAGGGAATCACCGAGCCACGGCTGCCCATGACATTGCCGTAACGCACCACGCTGAACCGGATGTCGCGCGCGCCGCGAATCCCGTTCGCCGCGACAAAAAGTTTGTCGGAGCAAAGCTTGGTGGCGCCGTAGAGATTGATCGGTGCGGCGGCTTTGTCGGTGGAGAGCGCGACGACACAGCGAACATTGCTGTCGAGACAGGCCTCGATCAGGTTTTGCGCACCGAGGACGTTCGTCTTGATGCATTCGAAAGGATTGTATTCCGCGGCCGGCACCTGCTTGAGCGCGGCGGCGTGGACGACGATGTCGATGCCTTCGAGCGCGCGCCGGAGCCGGGCTTCATCGCGCACGTCGCCGATGAAATACCGTACCAGCGGTTTTTCGCCGGCGGGGAACTCCTGCGCCATTTCGAACTGCTTGAGTTCGTCACGGGAGAAAATTACGAGGCGCTTCAACTTGGGATAACGGGCCAGCACGGTTTTGACGAACGCCTTGCCGAAGGACCCGGTGCCTCCGGTGATGAGAATGCTGGCGGACTCCAGGGAAACGGGCTGGTGGCTTGAGGTATGCATGAAGGAAGGCGCTAAATTTTCTGGTGGGTTGGAATGGTGGTCGTGGACGAAATCTTTTCCGTTAGGTCAGCGACTGCAGCGGGTGGAAAACGATCGCAGCAACGCCGGGGAACAGGCCGCACTCGGTCGAATACGACCGCCGGACCAAGAGAATGGAAAGTGACATGCCACCCAGTTTGCAGGATTCAGGCCCGCCCACCTGACGCTTCCATAAGTCGTTTCAACGAAAAAACTAAAATTAGATTAATTTTAGTTATGCCCGGCGGCGCGCCACTCGCGGGAAAAAATTGCCGGCATTCTCCCAACCCTCTGTTGCGACCGTTGGTCGCGTCAGGGTTATCCGACGGCAGACCGCACCTGATTGAAGGTTTCGAACGCGCGAATCACGGCGTCCTGCACCCCATCCTCGGTCAGCTCGACCGCCGCATATTTTTCCGGCGTCAGGTCAAAATAATGCGTTTCCCCGGTGAGCGCGTAACCGCAGCGTTCCGCGGCCCCTGCGGCGACGTTGAGCAGAATCGCGAGCGGCGCCGTGGCTTTCGCTCCGAGCAAATAGTGATCGCGAATGCCCGCGATGGTCTCAGCCGGGAAACGCCATTCCTGCAGGATGGTGGCCGCGGCGTCGCAGTTCGTCAGACCCATCCACTTCGTTTCCCATGCGGCCAGGCCCATGGCTTTGTGCGCGGCATGCGGATCCGGTTCGATCAGACCCTTCGCGAGGCGATCAAGGGCGATTTTGCCAGTCGAACGCAGCAGTCCCGCGGTATAGGCCGCGCGTGGATCCATTTTCGACGGGTCGGCCAGCGCTTCCGCCACCAGCGCGGTAAGGAGGGAATTCTCGCGCAATTGAGCGGAGCTCCATCCGTAGAGCGCCAGTTTCTTCTCCGAAACCTGCGCCATGGCCGCAAAACCGGTCAGGCGGTAAACTTCCGTGAAGCCCACCCGGGCAAGCGATTCCTCGAGCGAAGCAAAGGGGGACCCGACGTTGTAGAGCGGACTGTTGCTCACCCGGATAATCCGGGTGGTCAGCGCGGCGTCGCGATTGATCAACTTCACCAGATCGTCGAGATCCGTGTTTACATCGAGCAGCAGCCCGCCGAGCTGCGCGAGGATCTGCGGCGCAGCAGGAAGATTTTTAACGACGTGCAGCAGCGCTTCGCGAGAAACAGTCATGCAACTAGCCTATCGGGCGTTTCAGCGTTTTTTTTAGGGCAGATTTTTTCCGCACCTCTTTCGCAAAACGAGAAGCTCCCGTGACAACTCCTTCTCCTCAAGCCGCCGCCGCCTTTTTTTCGCACCACGTTCGCCAGCAGGCGCGGATCGCGTCGCCAAATCGCTTTGCCTGCGCCGGGTGTTGCCCCAGCGCGGAGCCCGCAACGGCCGCACGCAATTCCCCGCGAATGATGGCCAGTCGGGAGCGGTCACCGGCCAGTCCGGCGGCGATCCGGACATAATCATCGGGAGAATTCGCAATCCAGTCCGCGCGCCCCACCGCGGTCAGGAGGCTGGCGCCGACCCGCGACATATGTCGATCGCCCCTTCGCGTGACCACCGGAACGCCCATCCAGAGCGCCTCGCAGGTTGTCGTCGTGCCGTGATAGGGGAACGTATCGAGCGCGACATCCACCCGATGGTACACCGCCAGATGCGAGGTGGTATCAGCGGTGCGGTCGATCATTTCGAGGCGGTCCGCACCGATGCCGAACCGCGTGAAACGTGAGAGGTAGCACTCGCGGGTGGCGGCTTCGTTGAAGCCCGACCCTTTCAACAACAAGCGCGAATCGGGAACGGTTTTGAGAATCTGCGCCCAGACTCCGATCATCGCGTCCGTGATTTTCGCGGGATTATTGAAGCATCCAAAGGTGAAAGGCTGCGTGGTGCACGGCACCGGTCCAACCGCGGGAGCGTCAGGGGGCGCGGCATAGGTCCAAGCCGTCGGGGCAAACCGCACGAGCCGCTCCGTCGCAACGGCGTCGGCGTCCCCCCTGGGATCCGCCACGTCGTCGGTGAACCGGTAATCCATCGCTGAAAGTCCCGTGGTATTCGGATACCCGAGATAAGTGATTTGCACGGGCGCGAGCCGGCGGGCGAACAGCGGCAGGCGGCTGGTCATGCCGGTGTGTCCCGCGAGGTCGATCAGCACATCGGGCGCATCGCCGCGAATGATCGCCTCAACGGCGGAGTTCGATTTTCCCACAAAGTCCCGCCACACCGCCGCGGATTTCAGCAACCGCGCGGAAATCGCGTCCTTCCGAAAATGATCGTGGTACAGATACAGTTCGAATTCGGCCGGATCGAGATGCTGGATCAGCGGCTCGAGAAAATAGGCGCAGGAATGCGCGCGTAGATCCGGCGACAGAATCGCCAGCCGGAGCCGCCGATGAGGTTGCGGCGGGTTGGAAAAATCAGGGATGGGGAACTGGCCGACGACCCGCCCAAACTCCACATGCTCGGCAAAAAGTTCCTCGCGCGAAATCGTTTCAAGCGAATGGAGGGCGAACAAACGGTAGCTGCGTGCCTCGTGATAGTCCGGGTGCACCTCCAGAAACTTCCCGTAGTCCGCGACCGCTTCAGGCATGCGATGCAATTGATGCAACGCCTGGGCCCGGCCGAAACGCGCCATCGTGTACTTTGGATCAACCGCGAGCGCCCGCTCGTGACAGCGCAAGGCCTCGAGCGAGTTGCCGAGCAGACTGAGCGTCAGGCCGAAATTGTACCAGCCCGACGCGCTGTCCGGCTTTAACGTCGTCGACCTTTGGTGACACTCCACCGCTTCCGCAAGGCGGTCCTGGACCTTGAGGCAGTAGGCAAGATTGTCCCAGCCCTCGACGAATTCCGGCTGGGTCTTCACCGCGGAGCGCAGGTGCTTTTCCCCCTCACCCGCCCGCCCCCCCATCATCAGCGCCAGTCCCAGGCGCATCTCACAGACGGCGGATTTGCGATCGATCCGGTGCGCCCGCGTCAACCAGTCGATGGCGGCATCGACCCGGCCGAATTGATACGCGAGCAAACCCGACAGATGGAGGACATCGAAATGCTTCGGGGCGGCAACACGGGCCTGACGGTACAGATTTTCCGCATCCTCGAGCCTTCCGGCGCGATGGTGGGTGACGGCGTCCGCCAGGAGGGCTTGAAGTTTCGCAGGCTGCACGCGTTCGGAATGGTTAGATCGGGTCGCCGGAGCGCGAGTTTAGCCGAAAATGACCTAAACCAAACCCTTGCTCCGCCGATATCGTGGCACACGCGGTCGTCCACCCGCCTCAGGAAAAGCCGCGTGCCCTTTTTCATGTCCCACGAGTCGATGCTGCAGACCCTTTCTGAGAAAGAAATCAAGCTGCGCATTGACGCGTGCCCCAAGCTCGGGTCGCTGCAGAGCATCAACAAAATGCTCAGCGATTTGCTGCGCTCGAACACCAGCTCGAACGCGCACATTGCCGAGGTGATCCGGCGCGATCCTTCGCTTTCCGTCCGTTTGCTCCGGGTGATCAACTCCGTCTACCTCGGTCTTTCGACGCGCACGAACAGCATCGAAGAAGCGGTGTTTTATCTTGGGCTCCGGCAGATCCATGAGCTCTCGATGGCCACACCCATCCTCGAGGAATTGGAAGGGCTGCAGCGCTCCCGACCCAATTTACCCTGGAAGGCACTTTGGCGGCACAGTATCGCGACAGCGGCGGTGACCCGCGAAATCCTGAGACCGACCTGCTCAAATTCCGACGATGACACCTCTTACCTGGTCGGGCTTCTTCACAACATCGGCAAGGTCGTGATGGCTTACGCTTTTCCAGAGGAATTGCGGGTCGTGATGGCGATGTCCGCCCGCAACCCCGAGGCTGCCTGCGCTTTCGAACGGTCGATCATCGGATGGGATCACGCGCAGATCGGGGAGCATTTCCTCTCGCGACACCATCTGGCGGAAGAAATTTGCGTGGCGGTTCGCTACCACAACCAGCCGGCAAGCGCTCCGCGCCACCAGATCTTCGCGGCCGCGGTGCAGGTTGCCGACCAATTCGTGCGCCATCAGGGAATCGAAGGCGCGTTCGAGAAGGTCGCGCCCATCGAGGAAGATGCGTGGGAAAACCTCGAAGGCTGGGACATCCTTTTCGGCGCAGAAGGAGCGGAAAGCGAAACCGCCCGTGCCTCGCTGAAATTGACAATGCGGCAGTTTGCGGCGAGCTCCCCGGGATTGCTGTAGTTCAGCCCGCCGCCGGTTCCCGCAAGGCCGAGTTCCCGGGCCGTTCCCCGGCTCCGGAAAACCACCGCTTGCCGCGGGTGGAAAAAGGACGTCAAAAAACACCGTGTTTATCCGCGGTTTTTCGCAGGATACGCCGGAGAAACCGCTTCAGAAACCACCCCGACAACCGATGAGGAAGCGGGCTAACACAGGATTTCTCATAAACACGGATCGTTTAACTCGAAATGAATCACCACCAACGGCACACGCCGCCGGGTGCAAAACGGGCATTGCGCGGTTTCGCGCTTCTGCTCGTCGCAATCCTGTCGTCCCACGAATCACCGGCCGCCCTTCGTCTGCCCAAATGTCGCGCCACCGCGGCTAAGGTGACAGCCCGCGGATATCTTTCGGTTGCCGCGGCACCCGGACTTCGTTTTCAGGAGCCGGTTTTATTCTCGGTGCGCCAGTCCACCAAGCCGGTTGCTCTTGCCCGGGCCAGCGAAACCACCGCGTCGCCTGATGCGGTCGTGCCGAGGGGGGACCCGTCCTCCCACGCACCAGAGTCGGCGGCGAGCATTCCGGTTTCCCCGGAAGAAAACGCACCGCAAAAAACAAAATCCGGAGCGGGCCAGCGCATCCTGCCGGACAACGCGCGGCCAATCACCCGTCCCGAAGATTTTCTGCCGTTCTTCCGGTTTCCCGCCGCGACCGGTCAATCCGGCAGCGTTGACGTCATCCTTCCCGTGCCTGCGGATGCGCCTGCGGTCGCTCCCCTGCCTCCGAGTTCGGCAACCTACTTCCAATCTCCCAAATAATGCGTCGTCCCCGTCC
>DATAKE010000003.1:0-10988 GCA_036261745.1 Opitutaceae bacterium | reverse complement strand
AATGACCTCCTTGCCGAAATCGGTCATGGTGTTGTCGATGGCCTCGGCGAGCGCGGCGCGGTTGAAAACGTAGATGCCCATCGAGGCGAGACAGCGCTTCTCGGCACACGGGGTTTCCAATTTTGCTTCCAGCGCCGGGCTGAGCGCGAGACCCGCGATGATTTCAGGGTCCTTCGGTTTTTCGACGAAGCGCGTGATGGATTTGTCATCCCTGACCTGCATCAACCCGAGTCCGGCGACCTTCGAAATCGGAAATGGCACCGCGGCAAGGGTCACATCCGCACCGCTGGCGATGTGCTCGTTGATGATCTTCCGGTAGTCCATCCGGTAGAGCTGGTCGCCGGAGAGAATCAAAACGAGGTCATGGGGCGACGAGCGGAAGTGGACGAGATTCCGGCGCACGGCATCGGCGGTCCCTTGATACCAATCCGCGCTTTTTTCGGTTTGCTCGGCGGAAAGGATGTCAACGAAGCCACCGCCGAAAGGATCGAAGTGGTAGGTGCCCTGGACGTGGCGGTGCAGCGAGGCGGTCTGGAACTGCGTGAGGATGAAGATCCGGTTGATGTCGGAGTTGATGCAGTTGCTGATCGGAATATCGACCAGGCGGTACTTTCCGGCGAGCGGCACGGCGGGCTTGCTGCGCTCGAGCGTCAGGGGTGAAAGGCGGGTGCCGCGACCACCGCCCATGATTACTGCCAGCACACGTTTTTGAGTCGTCATACAATTCGAGAGTTCGTCGTCTAAAACCTTGCCCCACGTTTGGGCCGGCAACTAACTACGCCAAATACAATCAGGACAAATAAAATATGTGCGGCATCGTCGGCTACGTCGGTAAACAAAAAGCAGCGGCCATCATCCTGGAGGGTTTGAAGCGTCTCGAGTATCGCGGCTACGACTCGGCCGGGGTTTGCGTCCTCCAAGGTGGCAGGCTGGACGTGGCCAAGAAGACGGGACGGGTGGAGGAATTGGTGAAGGAGGCCGCCAAGCACCGCTTCACCGGCACCACCGGCATCGGCCACACGCGCTGGGCGACGCATGGCGGAGTGACCGACGCGAACGCCCACCCGCATGTCAGCAGCGATGGAAAATTTGCCCTGATCCACAACGGGGTCATCGAGAATTACTCCCAGATAAAAACATTTCTCGCGGGCAAGGGTTACACGTTCAAGTCCGAGACCGACACCGAGGTCCTCTGCAATCTCATCGCGTACCACTACGCGAAGGAGCCGACCGACACGAATGGCTCCAGCCGGTTCCTCAGCAGCGTTCGCAAGGCGCTTCGCCACGTCGAGGGCACCTATGGCATCGCGGTCCTCTGCGTGGATTCTCCCGCGGAGATCGTGGCGGCGCGCAAGGCGTCCCCGCTTCTCCTCGGCGTCGGCGACGCGGAATACATCCTGGCTTCGGACGCCTCCGCGCTGATCAGCCGGACCCAGAACGTCGTCTATTTGAAGGACGGCGAGCTCGTGCACCTGACCCAGGGCGGGTTCACGATCACCACGCTGGAGCAGGAAGACGTTTCACCGGTGGTGGACCGGCTGGCGTGGTCCGTGACGGATTCCGACCGCGGGGCGTATGCGCACTTCATGGAAAAGGAAATTTTCGAGCAGCCCACAGCGCTCGAGAATTCGATGCGCGGGCGTTTTTCCGAGGATGGCAGCACCGCCAACTTCGGCGGTCTCAACCTCACCGCCGCCGAACTGCGGCAGATCGACCGCTTCATGTTCTGCGCCTGCGGCACCGCGTGGCACGCGTGCCTTGTGACCGAGCATCTCATCGAGCGTTTCGCGCGGCTGCCGGTGGAGGTGGATTACGCTTCCGAGTTCCGCTACCGGAATTCTCCGCTCGACCGGAACACGCTCTTCTTCGTGATGAGCCAGTCGGGCGAGACGATCGACACGCTGGCCGCCCTCCGCGAAGCGAAACGCAAAGGCTATCGCGTGCTCGCGATCAACAACGTCGTCGGTTCGACCATCGCCCGCGAAGCGGATGGTGGCATCTACCAGCACGTCGGGCCGGAAATTGGCGTGGCGTCCACCAAGGCGTTCACCTCCCAGCTTCTGGTTGGCGCGATGCTCGCGCTGTATATCGCGCGGTTGCGGGACATGAGTTTCAGCGACGGCATCAACTATGTGAACGCGCTCAAAGGCGCCCCCGATCTCGTGCGGAAGTCCCTCCTGCTGGCGCCGCAGATCAAGGCCATCGCGAAACGCTACGCGCAGTATGCGGATTTTCTGTTTCTCGGGCGCCTTTCGCTTTTCCCGCTGGCCCTCGAAGGGGCGCTCAAGCTGAAGGAGATTTCCTACATCCACGCCGAGGGCTATCCGGCCGCGGAGATGAAGCACGGGCCCATCGCGCTGATCAGCGAGAAATGCCCGAGCGTGTTCTTTGCGCCGAAGGGCGAGATTTTCAACAAGGTCGTTTCCTCGATGCAGGAGATCAAGGCGCGCAAGGGCCCGGTGATCGCGATCATCACGGAGGGTTGCGAGCTGCCGCCCGGTCTCGCCGATGAAGTCATCATCCTGCCCGAGTGCCACGAAGCCGTGCTGCCCATTGTCGCCGCTGTGCCGGTGCAACTTCTGAGCTACTATATCGCGGTCGAACGCGGTTGCGACGTGGACAAGCCGCGCAACCTGGCAAAGTCCGTGACGGTCGAATAACCACCGTCATGAACGTGCATCCCACCCGCGAGGCCTTCCTGGGCCTCGCAACGCAAGGCAACGTCATCCCCGTCTACACGGACCTGATGGCGGATTTCGAGACACCCGTCTCCGCCTACGCGAAACTCAAGGAAGCCGGTCCGTCGTATCTCCTGGAGTCGGTGGAGGGCGGTGAACAGCTCTCACGCTACAGCTTCATCGGCTGCCGCCCGCGCAAAATTTTTATCTGCGGTCCCGAATCGACGGAGATCCGTGTACCCGGACAGCCCTCGCTTAAAATCCCCACTCCCGCCGATCCGCTTACGCTGATCGAACAGGAGATGCGCGGCTACAAGCCCGTGGCTCTTCCCGGCCTGCCGCGCTTCACGGGCGGCGCGGTGGGTTTCGTGGGCTACGAATACATCACAAGGATCGAACCCACGGTGCCCGCGGCGAAAGGCGACGAGCTCGGGACTCCCCTGCTCTATTTCATGCTGTCGGATTCGCTGCTGATTTTCGATCGCGCGAAGCAAACCCTGCGGCTGTGCGTCAACGCCCACGTGCGCGGCGACGCCGCCGCGGCCTACGACGCGGCCGTGGCGGAGTTGCAGCACCTCTTCGCATTGCTTCGCCAGCCCCGCGAGCTCGCCCCGGCTCCGCTGGTTGAGCCGGGCAAGCTCACCGTCCCGCCGGGAAACTTCACGCAACCCCGTTTCGAAAAAGCCGTCGAAGACGGCAAGGAGTTCATCCGCTCCGGGGACATCATCCAGTTCGTTCCGTCGCAGCGCTTCACCCGCGATTTTCCGAAAACACCCCTCGATCTTTATCGCGCGCTCCGGACGGTGAATCCTTCGCCGTACATGTTCATTCTCGACGCCGGCGACTTCGCGATCGTGGGGGCCTCGCCGGAGGTTCACGTGCGGCTGACCGACGGACTCGTCGAAATCCGCCCCATTGCCGGCACGCGCCGGCGCGGCGCGACGCCGGCCGAGGACACGGCGCTCGAGAAGGAGCTGCTCGCCGACGACAAGGAGCGCGCGGAGCACCTGATGCTCGTTGACCTCGCCCGAAATGACATCGGCCGCGTCTGCGCCTATGGTTCCATCCGCGTGCCGGAGTTCATGGTCGTTGAGCGCTACTCGCACGTGATGCACATCGTTTCGCAGGTCGAGGGGACGATCGCCCCGGAAAAAAGCGCCTACGATCTGATGCGCGCCACTTTTCCGGCCGGGACCGTGACCGGCGCCCCGAAGATCCGCGCGATGCAAATTATCGCCGCCGCCGAGCCGTCGCAGCGGGGTTTCTATGCGGGAGCCTTGGGCTATTTCGGGTACGACGGAAATATGGACACGTGCATCATGCTCCGCACCGCCCTGCTCAAGGATGGGAAAATCCACATCCAGGCCGGAGCCGGTGTGGTGGCAGATTCGGTTCCCAGCTCCGAATACCAGGAAACGATCAGCAAAGCATCGGCTTTGCTCAAGGCGGTCGAAATCGCCTCACAGTTTTAGTGGGAACGACGCGGGAGACCGCGCTCTTCCGGTGTTAAGGTAGGGAGCTCCCCTTGCCTTTCTTCCCGCAAACTGTCCCATGCCGACGCCAGAGGGGTGTCTGGCGGAACGATGACACCCGCGACCGGTCCGTGACCGTAACGGTGCCGTTACCATCCTGTAGTCGCCTAGGCCCCTGCGCAGGCCATCGATTGCGTCATTCCAAACGGCGCTTTGGCGCTCAATGCGCCAGAATAGCCCTCCCGGTCGAAGAAATTCTGCATCCTTCAGTGGTGTTCACACGTTAATCTAAATGGAACAGCTATAGCTACAGTTCCCGGGAACAATCTCAGGCCCCCAAGCCTCAATCATCATCGCCGAGGATTTCCATATGCCTTCCAAAGCCAATTCGCTCCGCTCTTCGCAGTCAGCTGACGACCGCGCTCCTGAAGCTCCGACCGTTGTGTTGTCCGCCGCCCCCTTCGACGCCCCGCCCTCCTTCCTCGAAAAAGCCGAACCCGCCGCCGCCGATGCGCCCATCGCGCATGGCGAACGCAGCAATCTCCAGCTTTATCTCCAGGAGATCGGCAAGACCGCCCTCCTCACCATCGAGGAGGAAATCCAACTGGCGAAACGCATCCGTCGCGGCGACAAGGCCGCGCGCGATCACATGATTTCCGCCAACCTCCGTCTCGTCGTGAAAATTGCGATGGACTACAAGGATTTCGGCCTGCCCCTCCTCGACCTCATCAGCGAGGGAAACATCGGGCTCATCAAGGCGGTCGAACGCTTCGACCCGCGCAAAGGTGGCAAACTCTCCACCTACGCCGCGTGGTGGATCAAGCAGTCGATCAAGCGCGCCCTCGCCAACCAGTCGAAGACGATTCGCCTGCCGGTTCACTTGGTCGACAAGATCTCCAAGATGCGCCGCACGGCGATGAAGCTCACCGAGGAGCTCGGCCGCGAGCCCACCGACGAGGAGTTGGCCATCGAGCTGCAGATCCCGACCTCCAAGGTTGCCCACCTCAAATCGGTGAGCGTCCGGCCGGCCTCGCTTGATGCTCCGATCGGCGAAGACGGCGATTCCGGCACCTTCGGTGAGATCGTCGGCGACGAAAACGCCGTCAGTCCCTTCGAAGGCCTCCGCGAAAAAAACCTCAACAGCGATCTCCACGCGCTCGTCGAGTCGCTCGACGAACGCGAAGCCGAGATCATCAAGCTGCGCTTCGGCCTCGAAGGCCGCGACGAGCTCACCCTCGAGGAAGTCGGCAAAAAGTTTCACGTCACCCGCGAACGCATCCGGCAGCTCGAATACATCGCGCTCTCGAAAATGCGGAAGGCGATGGCGAAAAACGAAGCCGTCCGCACCGTCGATGAGATCGAGCAGGAGGAACGCCAGCGACAGCGCCACGCCGTCATCCGCGAATTCATCGAGGCGAAAGTGCACAACAAAACGGCGAAGCCCGGGCGGAACTGAATTTCGCCGCTCAGCATCCCCTGACGAAGGCCGGCCCATGCCGGCCTTTTTTGTGGCTATGCGTCCAGGATATAACCTTTCGCCAACACGGTGAATTCGCGGAGCTGCTGTTCCTCCCACGCGGGCGGCCGGCCCAACTCCAAGGCGAGCAGCGAGGCGACGGCCGGAGCGCATTCCACGGCGGCCCTGGCATCGAGGAATAGGATTCGCGTCCGCCGCGCCAGGATGTCCTCGACCGTGCGGGCCATCTCGTGACGCGCCGCCCACACCACCTCGCCCGCCACATGGGGTAGCCGGTCGTGCAATCGCGCCGCGAGATTCGGATTTGCCCGAATCAATTCCTCCAAACCCGCCCCGTCGTGCAAGCGCAGCGATTTCGTCGGGGACGGCTGGAAAGGAAGTCCCGCGCTCGCGGCCGCACGATCGACCGTGTCCTCCGCCATCTGGCGGTAGGTGGTCCATTTTCCTCCGGTGACCGTTACCAATCCGGAGGGCGAAACCACGATCGTGTGGTCGCGGGAAAGCGCGGACGTCGAGTGCGCCTTATCGTTTCTCACCAAGGCACGCAGCCCCACGTACACGCTCCGGACATCCGATCGCGCGATTCGTTTTTCCAGATACGCCGACGCCGTGCCGAGGAGAAACTCGATCTCCTTCGCCAGCGGCTTCGGCTCCGTCTCAACCGCATCGCGAGGTTCG
The DNA here is from genome assembly GCA_036261745.1 of Opitutaceae bacterium. Taxonomy (GTDB): domain Bacteria; phylum Verrucomicrobiota; class Verrucomicrobiia; order Opitutales; family Opitutaceae; genus DATAKE01. The sequence continues at coordinate 4,683 of DATAKE010000003.1, read as the reverse complement.
TCCGTCGTCCCGATGAGCACACTGCCCTGCCACGGAAGCGCAAAAAACACGCGGCCGTCGCTCGTCTTTGGCACCATCAGCGCGTGGTCGCCCGGCAAAAAACGGCGATCGAGCACCAGATGCACGCCTGAGCTGACGGTAAGCATCGGCTCAGCGGCGGAATCGTCGAGCCGGCGGATTCCATCGGTAAACACGCCGGTCGCATTCACGACCACCCGTGCGTCGATCGTCAGCTGATTCCCCGTTTCCAGATCCTCCACCACTGCTCCCGTGATGCGACCATCGCTTTTCACGAAGCGCTGAACGGCTGTATAGTTGACCACGGCGGCGCCGCGATGCGTGGCCGTTTGCGCCAGTGCGAGGGCGAAACGCGCATCATCGAACTGCCCGTCAAAATAAATCACGCCGCCACGCAAGCCCTCGGTGCGCACGGTGGGCAGCAAGCGTCGGGTTTCCTCGGTGGAAACCGTCCGCGACCGCCCGAAACTCCGGGAGCCGGAAAGCCACTCGTAGGCCTTGAGTCCAAATCCGAAGAAGAAACGGTCGATGCCCCGATACACGGGAATCACGAATGCCCGCCGGTGTACCAGATGCGGGGCATTGTGCTCCATCAACCCGCGCTCCCGCAGCGCGCCGCGGACGAAGCCGATCTGCCCGCTTCGCAGGTAACGCACCCCGCCATGCGCGAGCTTGGTGCTGCGGCTGGAAGTGCCTTTCGCGAAATCGCCCTGCTCAACGAGTACCGTGCGGTAACCGCGCGCCGCCGCGTCAAGTGCCGTGCCGAGTCCTGTCGCTCCACCACCAATCACCAGAACGTCCCATTTGGCTTCCGTCGCGAGACGCGAGAGCGATTCGGCACGATTCATCGCCGGCAGTGTTGCACCGGGTGCGCCGGGTTTACACGAGCAATCGCGAAGGCGCCGGCCCGCCGCCCCCTGCAAACGCCCACTGTAAAGGGGTCGTATAAACACGCAGCCAGCCACGGAAATATCGCGTTCGCGGCCGTCCCTCCTCATTTTCCGCATTCTCAAAAATTACCTCGTCCCACCCCATGAACTTACGCGCCCTGTTGTTTCTCGCGGCCTCGCCTTTGACACTTCTCGCGGCAGAGGAAACTGCCCAGGCCCCCCAGCCTGCCGAGGAAAGCTCCCCCACGCTGGCCAGTCTCGCCAAGTTCGAGATGCCGACGTTCGAACTCGTCAAACTGGATCAAACGCCGGTCGTCAAAACCCGGGTTCCCCCGCTGTATCCCTCCGCGCTGCGCAAAGCCAACATCGAGGGCGAGGTTTTGGTGGACTTCGTCGTGACCAATGAAGGCAAGGTCGTGAAAGCGTTCGCCGCGAAGTCGTCGCACCGCGAATTCGAAGCAGCGGCCGTGGCCGCCGTCAGCAAATGGAAATTCAAGCCCGGCACAAAAGGGGGCCGTTCGGTGAACACCCACATGCAGGTGCCGATCGGTTTCAGCCTTAACTAAGAAATCCCGAGCCGGCCGAGAGGTCGGCTTTTTGCTGCCCGGCTTTCTCCTTCTCCGAGCGACCCTGCAAAAAAACCGCCCGGATTGCTCCGGGCGGTTTGAAGTTTCGCGAAGGGTTCGGGCTCGCGGCTGGGAACCTGGTTATTCCTTCTTGGACGCTTCGTCGAGGATGTCGCCGAGGTTCATCATGTCGTTGCCGGCGCTGCGATTCAGCGCTTCGTAGCTCGCGGTCTCGGCGGCCAGCTGCTCCGAGGAGTAGTTCGCAGCCTTGATCGAGAGGCCGAGGCGGCGGTCGTCGCGGTCGATCTTGATGACGCGTGCGTTGACCACCTGACCGGGCTTGAGCACGTCCTTGATCTTCTCGATGCGTTCCTCGCTGATCTGCGAGATGTGCACGAGGCCGTCGATGCCGTCCTTGAGCTCCACGAAGGCGCCGAAGGAGGTGATCTTGGTGACGGTGCCGGAGACGACGTCCCCGATCTTGAAGAACGAGTCGATGTCGGACCACGGATCGACCGCGAGCTGCTTCATGCCGAGGCTGATGCGCTGCTGGTTGGGATCCACGTCGAGCACGATGGCGTCGACTTCGTCGCCCTTCTTCAGGACTTCAGACGGGTGGTTGACCTTGCGGGTCCACGACATGTCGGAAACGTGCACCATGCCGTCGATGCCCTCTTCGAGTTCGATGAAGGCGCCGTAGGTGGTCATGTTGCGAACCTTGCCGCGAACACGAGCGCCGATCGGGTAGTTGTGGCGAACCATATCCCACGGATTCGGCTCGAGCTGACGGAGGCCGAGCGAAATTTTCTGCTCTTCCTTCTGGATGCCGAGGACAACCGCATCGAGCTCCTGACCGACCTTGAGCAGTTCGGAGGGCTTGGTGATGCGCTTCGTCCAGGACATCTCGGTGATGTGCACGAGGCCTTCGACGCCGGGTTCGATTTCGACGAATGCGCCGTAGGGAACCAAGTTGACGACTTTGCCGTGAACCTTGGCGCCGACGGGGAACTTGCGGTCGATCTCGTCCCACGGATTTTTCGTGGTCTGCTTGAGGCCGAGGGAAACGCGCTCTTTGTCGCGGTTCACTTCGATGATCATGACCTGGATCTCCTCACCCTGCTTGAGCATTTCGGAGGGATGCGAGATGCGGCCCCACGACATGTCGGTGATGTGGAGCAGGCCGTCCATGCCGTCGAGGTCGATGAATGCGCCGAAGTCCGTGATGTTTTTGACGATGCCCTTGCGCACCTGGCCGGGCTGGATGCTGTCGAGGAGGTTGCGACGCTTGCTGGTGCGCTGTTCCTCGATGAGCTCGCGGCGGGACAGAACGATGTTCTTCCGCTCGACGTTGATTTTGAGAACCTTGAAGTCGTAGGTCTGGCCCACGTACTGGTCGAGGTTCTTGGGGGGCTGGATATCGATGTGCGACGCCGGCATGAAGGCGTCGACGCCGATCGAGATAATGAGACCGCCCTTGACCTTGGCCTTCACGCGGCCAGCGGCCACGGAGCCTTCGGGAAACTTGGTGAGGATGTTGTCCCAATTCTTCTTTTGCTCGGCGAGGTCGAAGGACAGCAGCGGAGCGCCGCTTTTGTCTTCGAGCTTTTCGACGAGCACATCGATCGTGGAACCGATCTGCAGCTCGCCGATGTCGAGAAACTCGTGGGCGGGAATGACGCCCTCCGATTTGCCACCGATGTCGACGACGACTTCGTTCTGGCGGATTTCAGTGATGGTGCCCGGGACGATGGCGCCTTCCTTCAACTTGTCGAAGGACGACTGCGCGAGCAGATCTTGCATTATAGAACTCATAGCGGAACGGAAACCGGCTTACCGACGCCCTGCTCCAGAAACGCCAGTCCGCCAGTGTTGACCCCGCGTAAACGGGATCGTGGGTTGACTGTTATACTAACGTGGAAGGCCGGCGGGAGCATCGCGACGACGCCGACCTGACCGATAACAAAAGTCGCGAGGGGTCAGAGTCCGGACGAGTCCGCGGGTCGGCAAGCCGAAATTCAGGGCTTTGCCGGGTTTTTACCGGCATCCAATACCTGCTGGACGGTCCGGAAAAACACCTCGTATTGCGGGGTGTCCCGCAGCGTTGTCGCTGTTGCCTGGCCCGCACGCTGGACGGAATCCGCCTCGATGATTTCCTTCAGCAACAGAGCGACTTCCGTTCCGCCGTCGAGGGTCGAAGTCAGGCGCACTTTCATGGAAATCTGCCGGGCGCTGCTCAGCCGGTCGTTCGATCCGATTCCGCTGATCGCCTCAAGTTCACCCTGCGCCGGGCCTCCGCGTTGAAAACGATAGCCCATCTGCTCCGCCGCCCGGCGGGCCGCGTCAAATGTAGTACGCTGATCGGCTGCGTAGGCACGGGTGCGGGGCTCGTCGCGCGCGACCAGCTTCTCCCGGGCATCGGAGAGCGATTCGCAGCCCGAGAACAAAATCATCAAACCGAAAAGGCCGAGCGCCAGGAGGCGTTGCATAAAAGTGATCAGGCAGGTTGCTGCTGCGAGATGCAGTGGAGAGTGCCGAGGCCCCAGACCAGTTCCAAACAATCGATGGGGATGACCTCCCGATCGGGGAAACAGCCCGCCAAAACCTCGGCCGCTTCCGCGTCACGTTTGGACTGCCGGAACGCCGGCATGAGGACCGCGCCGTTCACGATCAGGAAATTCGCATAGCTCGCCGGCAGCTGCTGCCCTTCGCAAAAAGCGGGCTTCGGCATCGGAAGCGCGACGATGTTGAATTTTTTGCCGGTGGGCGTGCGCAACGCGTGCAGCCGCTCCAGGTTTTCGAGAAGGATCGGGTAATTCTTATCGCGCTTGTTGTTCTCGAGCACCGTCACGATTCCGTCGGCGGAAAAGAAACGGCTGAGGTCATCAATATGCCCGTCGGTGTCGTCACCGATGATTCCGTCGCCGAGCCAAAGAATGGTGTGCACCCCCAAGTAGTCGCGCAGCGCCTGCTCGATCTCCGCCTTCGACATCGAGGGGTTTCGATTTTTGTGCAGCAGACACGCCTCCGTCGTGAGGAGAAGACCGGCGCCATTGACGTCGATCGAGCCGCCCTCGAGCACCATCTTTTTTTCGAAGCGGCGAAGGCCGAGCTTCTGCGCGATCTTTGGCGGGATGGTGTTGTCCTTGTCGAACGGCGGATATTTTCCGCCCCACGCGTTGTACTCCCAGTCGGTCACGGCAACTTCGCCC
>DATAKE010000095.1:0-23271 GCA_036261745.1 Opitutaceae bacterium | reverse complement strand
AACGGGCGGCGAACGTTCAGATGGATTCTTCGCTTCGCTCAGAACGACAAATCTGGGTCAGGGAGTTTAGGCGGAAGCGGTGGCTTGCGTTAGAACAGAACCGACTTTTCCTAGCACAAATCCGACACGATGCTCGCGTGGAGTCCAATCCTGATTCAGCAAATCGAAATCCACGCCCTGGGGTTCGTGCTGCGGAAACTCCAGCTGAACCGTCACCGCGATGCCGAGGTCGCCGCGCATCAGCACGAATACGCCCAGCTGATTCTCTATCTTTCCGGCGAAGGGGTGCAGACCGTCAACGCCCGGGCGCGGCAGGCGGCGGCGGGCGATCTTTTTGTGATCCCCGCCGGGGTGCCGCACGGTTTTGCGCTGGCGGGACGAAGCCGCCCGTTGTGCCTCGTGCTGGATTACGAAGTCGAAGGCCAGGCCCGCCCTCGCGTCGCGCACCGCAAACTGCCGCAATCCACGCTGAACGAACTGCACGCGCTGCTCGCGCAGGTGCCGGCGAAAGGCCGGCTGACCCTCGCGCATTTCCCGACGATCCTCGCTGTCGTGGCGCGGCTGCTCGGTCACGCGCCGGAACCGGCGGCAGCCGTGAATGAGCCCGGTGTTTTCGAAAAGGTGAGCGCATTGCTGCGCACGCCCGCGCCGCTGGCAAAAGTCGCGCGCGCGGCGGGTTATCACCCGGATCACCTCAATCGAAAACTAAAGCGCGAAGCCGGCGTCGGCTTGCGCGCGTTGCGCGACCGGTTGCGGCTCGAGTCGGCGCAGACCGCGTTGCGCACCGCGCCGACCATCGCCGAGGCGGCAACACGCGCGGGATTCGACGACCCGAATTATTTTTCGCGCTGGTTTCGGAAACAGACCGGCGAAACGCCACGGGCGTGGCGCGGCTAGTCTCACGCCGGCTTCTTCGTGCACTGCGGCGCAGCGCCCGCCGGCAGCGGCGGCGTCGGGCCCACGCCGGCGGGAGGCAGCGAACCATCGAGTTCCTGACGCCAGTGCGCCACGTCGCCGCCCGGACAGTAGATATACATCATGTGCAGCGGCTCATCGCCGGTGTTGGTCAGCTGGTGAAAAACGGTCGGTGGCAAAAACACCGCCTGCCCCGCCTTGATCGCCTGGCGCTCGGTGCCGACGCAAACCTCCCCCTCGCCTTCGAGGACCATGTAAACTTCCTCCTGCTCCTGGTTGTGCCACGGCACTTGTCCGCCTTTCGGCTCGAGCACGACGTAACCCATCGCGAAGCCTTTCGCATGGATGGGTTGCATTGGAGTCTGTCCAACCATCCCGCGCGTCCAGCGACGGGCGGGAAAAGTGCGGCCGGGAATTTTTGCGATGTCGGCGATGATCATGGGGAGGGGGAAGATTGGCTATGGGTTATTGGTTATCGCTTATGGGTCATTTCAGAACGGCAACGACAAATAAGAAATAACCATTAACCAATAACCAATTTCCCGCCCATCGACCGCCGCCCGGCTGTAGGAGCGGCTTTATGCCGCGACCTTCGAGCTCTGAAATCGCGGCATAAAGCCGCTCCTACAATTGTCTTTGCCGGAGTGCGGGGACGCCGCTGCCTTTTATGCGTTCAGAGCGAATAGGGAATCGTGCGAACGAGCTGCGTGGTGCCAGCCGTGACGCCGGGACGCTGAATCGTGAGAAGCGCGCCCGCGGAGATCGCGAGGGCGTCGCTGTTCACGGGCGCACCGGCGACCGGCTGCCAGAACGAGCCGTTGTGGAAATAACTCACCCACGCACTGCCATTATGAAGCGCGACCTGATCGGCGCTGGCCGCGACAGCGGAACTGCGCCAGCCCGGGAGAAGCGTCTGAAGCGCTAGTCCGCCAAGCGTGGTGTCCGTGGGGAAACCGGTGTGGATCACCGTCGAGTTGGCGTTGTTGATCGGCGTCCGGAAGGCGGTGGCCGGCGCGCGACCGGTGAAGGTCAATGTGAGCGCGGGTGCGCGGCGGATGATTTGCACGCCCGTGCCGGGACGAAGTACCACGTTGTTCGCATTGGTTGCCGGCCCGATGGTGCGGCGCCAGAAGCCGAGGTTCGTGTCGAAATAATAAACGAGCCACGAAACGCCGCTGCGCACCTGCACATTGTCCGCGACGCTGCCGGAGATTCCGCCCTGAAGCGTGTTGTCGCCGAAGAACGAGAAGAGCGTATCGAGCGGCACGAGCTCGAACGTGTCGGTGCCGGCAACGAGACCGAGCGTCGTGAGATCGGCGCCGCTGAGCGTGAGGGTCGTCGCGGTGTTGGCGACGATGTCGAGCGTCCTGCCCGCCGCGGGTCCACTCGTGAGGCGAACGAGCCACGGCGCCGTTGGAGCCGCGAGATTCGTTGTCCAGCCGCCACCGCTCTGGGTGAGGGAATTGGCGGTGAAGGACTCGATGCGGCCGGCGCGAATTCCCGCGGCCGGCGCGCTCGTGTCGTCGAGCGGAAGGCCGAACACCGTGGTCACGGGCGCGGCGGGCACTCCGCCGGCAATGGCGAAGTTCATGTAGCCCGCGGGAACGCTCGCGAGAACCGTGCCGCCGAGGGTGACCTCCAGCCGCGCGAAGAGCCGCGGCGACGTCATCGGAAGCTTGAGCACATAGGTTTCGAGATCGCCGGTTTCGGATTCGAGCACGGGCGCAGGGACCGCGGTCGTCCAGGTGAGGAGATCGCTCGAGAGTTTCACCACGCCGACAACACCCGTCGCCGTTTTCGAACGGTTGAATCGGAAAACAAATTCGCTGCCTTCAATCCTGCCGGTCGGCGCACCGGAGGGTTCCGAGACCGTCGGGTTCAATCCGAGATAATATTCGAGCAGGTTGACGACGCCGTCCGCATCGCCATCCGCGGTGAAGCCCGCTTGCGCCGGCGGCAAGCCGTGGAAGGTCGTCCAGGCATCGTAGCTCTGCGTCACGGTCAGGGTGACGCTGTCGCTGTCGAGCGAACCGTAAGGCGTGCTGACGTTGACGCGATAGCTGCCGGCATTGGCGAATTGAGCACTGGGGAAACTCAGCGTGGCAGCCGTCTCGCCGAAGATCGGCGCGTCGTTTTTATACCACGTGTAGCTGATCGGGCCCGTGCCGGTCGCGCCGACCGTGAAGCTCGCGGGCGTGCCGACGGGAACGGTCTGCGACGTCGGTTGCGTCGTGATGCCCGGCGGCACCGGATCGATGTAGGAAGTCCTGAGCCAGTTGTCCTTGCTCCAGATCACGCGACCCGCCCCCGCGCCGATGGCGAGCATGGAGGGCAGACCCGCCGGGTCGTGCATCGTGTAGGCGTAGGGAAGAACGGAAAATCCATTCCATGAGAACGGGATGATCGGCGCCTGGAACGGCCCGAGCGGATTGCCCGCATCGGTGCTGTTGCCGCGGATCAGCGTCGTGGTGCCGTTGGTGGCGTGGAACGAATAGATCGTGTCGAGCGCCAGGATTTTCCCGGTGTAGAGCGGGTTGTTGACGTCCGTCTGGTTGTTGCGGAGCGGCGTGACGCAATCGCTGTAGAAGGATTTTTCGATCAGCAGCGCGCCGCCCTCGGTGGAGATGCTGCCGTTGATCGGCGGATTGAAACTGTAGGTGTTGTTCAGCGTGTTGCGGAGCGCGGTGGTCAGCGCGGCGGCCCGGGTGTCGCGCAGGCGTTTCGCCGCCAGCACACCGACGTCGTCGACGAAGATATTGTAGTCATGGACATTTCCGCCGCGGAGCCGGGGAACGACGCGGTCCCATACATTCTGGAACCACTGGTGATGGAACGTGGCCGAGAGCGTCGCGTTTTCCGGGTCGAGTGAGTTCGAGCCGAGGAGGTGCCCCTTGTCGTGGCCCTGGATGATCGCAACGATCTCCTCGTAGCTGAATCCATTCGTGCGAAGAAAATTGTAGAACGGATAGGCCGCCTTGTTCGCCTCGAGGGCGTTGAGCTGGCGGCGGACGGAGCTGTTCAGGTTGGTGGCACCGTCGTCGCCGAGGTAGCGGCACCAGGAGAACGTGACGTATTGGGTGCCGGCCTTGAAGTCCGTCGCGCCGTCGTAGGCCTTCGTGAACGTGCAGTGATCGATCCAGATGTTGGTGGCGGGGTCGCCATTGCTGAGCGTGATGAAATCCCAGTCGTTGGAATCGTAGTCGCCCTTGGTGGCTTCATCCCACTCCCACATCTCGTCGAACTTCAGGTTGCGGATGATGATGTTGCCCGTGTCCTTCAAATTGAAGTTCACGTGGCGGATCGTCGCGCCGTTCGCAGAGAAGATGGTCAACCCGCTCTTCGCCTTGATATCGACCAGGCTGACGCCGGACGCGATCAGTGTCGGGTGGAGCTTCGGCGCCGCGTGCGCGCGGAAAGGCGTGCTGGGCAGGGTTCGCACCGCGACCCCGATCTCGTTCCAGCCGAGATCGAGGTCGTTCATGATTTCGATGACCTTCACGGCGCCGGCCGTTTTGTTCGAAAGGACAATGGCCGTTGCGAACTCGAGGGCGTTCGTGACTTTGAAGTAGCGCGGATCGGTGTCGGGAATCACGCCGCCGCCGGTGGTGCCGGCTCCCAGCGTGGCAAAGCCCGTGAGATTGTAGGCGGAGTCGGGCAATCCCGCCGCGAGGGTCAGCGTCGCCGGATTGCTGATGGCGAAACCAAACGCGTTCGTAACCTTGACGGAGTAAGCGCCGAGACTGGCGGCCTGCGCATTGGTGATCGTGAGTGTCGCGGACGTTTCGCCGGGAAGAACCCCGCCCGGGTTCTTCGACCATTCGTAGGAGAACGGAGCCGTGCCGGAAACACCGACCGTGAACGAAATGCTTCCGCCAAACACGCCGAGCTGGGAAACGGGATGGGTCGTGATCGCGGGGGGCGAGTTCACGTTCAGCACCGCGGCGGCGCTGGTGGCGAAACCCGCGGAGTTTGTGACCACCACCGTGTAACTGCCCTCGTCCGATGCCTGGGCCCCGGCGATCGCGTAAGAGGACGCGGTCGCCCCGGGAATCGGGTTTCCATTTTTCCGCCACACGTACGTGAAGGGCGGCGTGCCGCCGGCCGCGAGCGCGACCGTGAACGTGAACGGATCGCCGATGTTCACCGTGCCGCCCGAGGGTGGCGTGGCGATCGAGGGCGGCACCAGCACCGTGAGCAGAACCTCGGCGCTCGTGACGCTGTCGATGCTGTTGCTGACGGTGACGGAATATTTTCCGGCCTGGCTCGGCTGGACATTGGGGAGCGCGAGCGCATTCGAGTTGGCGCCGATGATCGGCAAACCTTCATACAGCCACTGGTAGGACAGCGGCGCGCTGCCCGCGGCAAGGACGGAGAAATTCGCCGTCGTTCCGGCCGTCGCCGTTTGCGGATTCGGCGGCGTGGTGATGCTCGGGGCAACGGCACCGGCGTTCACCGTGAGCGTGGCGGGATTGCTCGGCGTGGAACCGCCGGCATTGGAAACGATGGCCACGTAGTCGCCGGCATCGGTGACCTGAACGGGATTGATTGTGTAGGTCGGGCCGGTCGCGCCGGCGATCGGTGCGCCGCCGTTCTTTTTCCATTCGTACGTAAACGGCCCCGTGCCGGAAGCGGCGACCGTCAGGTCGACGCTGGTGCCGACATCCACGGACTGGCTCGTCGGATGAGTCGTGATCGTCGGTGCGGGCGGAAGCGCGCCGCCACTCAGCGTCACGTTCACCTGCTTCAGGATGAAATGGCCCGCCGCAGCGCCCGTCAGGAACGCGCTCTGCATGTAGACATTCACCGTGTCGAAGGTGAACGAGGTTACCACGGCCTCGCTCGAGGAGTAGTTCGCCAGCGTGGTGGCGCCCTGCATGAGCTTGTAGTTGAAAGTCATCCCGCCGGCGGCCGTGCGCGTGAGGGTGAGGATCGCGTGGCAATCGACGTTGATCGCCGGCGCCGTCGCGGTGCCGCTCGCGGATCCGATCTGGCTCCACGAGGCGCTCGCGTTATCGAGGCCGTCCTCCTGGACGGCGGGGACGATGCGCTTCCGGATCGTCACCGGATTCGAACCGCCCGCGAGATTGGTCCACGCCCCGTAGCCGATGTAGCTGCCGAAAACGTGGCTGGCGGGATTGCTGCTGGCGAAATCGCCGCTGACGCGCGCGCCCGGCGCGGTGAATCCCGTGCCGCTGACCGCCGCCGGATTGGCGACCGACTGCAGCAGGGCGATGATGAGGCCGTTGGAGCGGACGAGCGCCACGGCATCGATGCTGAAAAGAATATCGAGCGTCAGCGTGTCGGTTGAACCCATCGTGACGGGCGAGCCATTCGCGGTGAAGTACCCGACCAGCGTGCGGCTCGAACCGTTGTCGAGGGCGAGCGTGCCGTTCGCGCCGGCGACGCCGTTCGTGAACACCGTGTTGGCCGCCGCGCTGCTGAACCATGCGGCCGAGCTGGTCGGGGCGAGATTGGTGCGGCTGCCGTCGTTAAATTTTTCCACCAGAAACGGAGTCTGGCCGAAGAGGGCGGACGTGAGCAGCAAAGCGAAGCTGCCAAGGGAGAGCTGAAACAAAGAGCGCGAGGACATGGGTGGGTTTCTGGGCTGCGCAGGAACGCAGACAGAGGGGTAAGGCAAACAGGAGGAGGGGGAGGAAAGTGGGCCGCCCGGGGTAAGCGCCGCACCTTAAAAAGCAGACGAGGGCGAACCGGACACGCGTCCGCACACCGTGTCAACCGAACACCCGGAGATTTTCCCTGATCCCCGCCAAAAAGTTTTAGAAGGGGAAACCCACCGAGAAATGCAGCGTGCCCGACGGGTCATCGATGCGCGGATTGAGATTCCGACCATACTCCATGCGCACCGGACCGATGAGCGTTTGGTAACGCACGCCCAGGCCAACGGTGTAGAGTTGTTCGTCGGCGGGATAGCTCGAAAGCCGCACCGCCTCGCCCAGCGCGTCACCGAAGAGCACCACCGACCAGGTGCTCGTCAGGGCCTGCTCCAGCTCGGCGTTGAACAACAGGTAGGTTTTCGCCCCGACGAACCGTCCGTCCGCGCCCCGCGGCGCGGCTTCACCGAGCTGATAGCCGCGGATGCTGCTGTCGCCGCCAGGGAAAAACCGCTTGTTCACGGGCAGCAGCCGGTCGTTTTCCGCGCCCTGCGTGGTGATCAGTCCATGCGTCAGCCCGAGATGAATCCACCGCGTCTTCCCCCAGGAGGTGTGAAACGCTGCGCCCGCTTCCATGCGCTGATAATCCGCCTCGCCACCGAGCTGCCGGCTCGCCGCTTCAAGCTGCGCGAACCACCGGAAACCGTGCCGCGGGCGCAGCGGGTTGTCGCGCTGATCGCTCGTCAAACCGAAGTCCAAACTGGCGACGGTGATGTTTTCCGCGTCCTCGATCTTGGTGCCGAGTTCATTCTCTTTGCTGAGCAACGCCTGGTAAGTGTAGCCAGTCGTCGCATCGATTTTGAACCAGGGCAGCGGGCGTTTCAGCGAAAGGTTCACGCCGAACTCCTGGCGCAGGAACGCGCGCTCCTGCCGCTGCAAACCGAAGACCCGCGCCGTCCCGTCGATGCGCTCGCCGAAAAGTTCCGGCACGGTGTAGCTGTACTCGCCGCGGCTGCTCTTCATCGATTGCACCACTTCCGCGCGGCTTTGGTGGGCCATGCCCCAAAGATTGAACTGCCGGTACTCCGCGCCGACGCGCACCTGTTCATAGCTGCCATAGCCCAGCAGCAAATTCGCCTCGCGCCGGCGGCCTTCCTCCAGCTGGAAAACCGGATCGCGCACCGGGCCGTCCGACGGATCGTAACGCAGCTCCACCGAATCAAACACCCCAAGTCGCGACAACCGGTAGCGCGAGCGCTCGAGTTGAATGGGATCCAGCGGATCGCCTGGTTTCGCGATCACCCGGCGGCGCAGCACGGCTTCGCGGGTGCGCTCGTTGCCTTCAAATTTAACCTGCCCCACCTGCACCTTCTCGCCGTGGGTAATCGCGGCCGTGACCTCCACCGGTTTCACGCCCGACACCGTAGCACCGGCCTTCGGGATGAGTCGCACCGTCATCTCCGGATAACCGTGGGCGTAGAACGAGCGCCGCACCCGTTCACGCAGATCCTGTTGGAAGAGGGGCGTCCATGGCACCGCCGTGAATTCCGCGCCGTATCCCAGATCGACGCCACTGTTCTCCCCGCCGGTAAACTGGAGCGAGCTCACCTCCCAGCGCGGACCTTCCACCACCTCGACTGCCACCGAAACTTTTCCGGAGCGATCGTCGATCTGCACATCGGACGTCCGCACCTGCGCCTCGGCGTAGCCGCGTTGCACCAGTTCCTCCTGCACGGAACTGAGCGCGCGCCGCACGCGTCCCGGGGTATAGGCGCGGGCCGGAGCCGTCGCGAACAACGCCTGCCCGGGCATCAGGTAGCCGTGGGCCGTCTCGACGGGAAACGCCGTCAGCCCGGAGATGCGCACATCGTTCACGAAATAGCGCACGCCCGGTTTCACATTGAAAGCCACGGAGGTCGCCGACAAATCGCGCGGCAGCGGCGTCGCAAGCGTCGTGTCGAATTGGAACCGCTGCTTCGCGCCGTCGCCAAGCACGAGCGCGATCTCGACCGCCGGCTTGAGAAAGCCCTCCCCTTCCAGCGCCGACACGAGCAGGAACGCACCATCCTCGATCGCATTCGACGCAATCACCTCGCCGCGCTGGGACCCGAGCAGGCGTTCGAGCGACAGGCGCTGGTCGCGATTTCTGATCCAGCCGAGTCCATTCACTTCAATCTTCGCCTTCCGCACTTCGGACCGCTTCGCGGAAACTTCGCCGACACCCGGACCCGCCACGAGCAGCCCCAGAAAAATCAGCCGCCACCAGAATCCGCCCGCGACACCGCGAAGCACAGACGCCGGTGCGGATTCGCTTTCACGGAAATCAGCGCGACCGTTCATCGGCCTCCCTTTTGTTTTCCGCCGCGCGGGCGGTCGATTCCCGCTCCTTCTCTTTCTCGGTGCGGAAAAGCCGCCATTTCAGCCCGGCGTTGTACGCATCGAACTCATCGTATTCGCCCACGGCGGTCAGCCGCTCGTTGAGCCGGTATTCGATGTTGTAGGTTTCCCGACCCTGCCGCGAAACCCGCTCGCCCGTGGAAATGGTGAGCCGGTCCGCGTCGGCGTTATCCCCGCCAAAATTATTGATGAGGCTCTGCCCGAGATACGTTCCCAGCCGGGCGGCACGCTGCGAGGCGCCGTAGTTGATTTCGTCGCGGGGCAGTTCGCCCGCCGTGACCATCAGCAACACCTGTTTCGCGTCGAGCGGCGGGCTCGAGGAAAAGGCCACGACGGGATCGACCGCCGTGCCGGTGATGTCCATCCGCAGATCGTAGCCGTAACGGCGCGAGGTCCCCGCCAGATAAATCCGGAGCGAATACGGATCCGCTTCCGTCAAACGCACCGTCCCCTGCTCCACCCGGAAACTCGCGAACGGCAGCAACACCTGTCCGGAATTCACCACGGCCTCACCCACCGCGCGCGGCTCGCCCAGCGTGCCGCCCAGGTGGAAGCGCGCCGACGCCACGCCAACAAACACCGTGGACCGCAGCCGCATGAACTCCTCGCCGCGCACGTCGATGTCCAGGCGCCACGCATCGAGCGGCGGCGTATCGATCGAGAAAAAGGGCGGGCGCCGCGCCGGCCCGCCACCTCCGCCCTTCGGAATGAGCGCGCGCACGTCGGAAAGAAACATGCTTTCGCGCAACCGCACCGCGCCGCTCACCGTCGTCGCGTCGTCGCTTCCGGTGATCAATTTCAAATCCAGATCCGCGCGCAGCAACAGACCGGTTTGCCGGACGAGGGGCAGGTTCTCCCCTTTGAGCGCGAGATTAAATTTCGGGGCGCCAGCGAGTGGTAATTCCACCTGTCCGTTCAAGCTGACCGGCTGGCCGCCCGAACGCGCAGTCACGTTTTTGATTTCGATCCTCCGCCCGTTGAGCAGTGCCTCGGCCTGAACTTCCTGCAGCACCCCCAGCGGTCCGAGCGGCCGGGTGGCGGCATCCTTCAATCGCAGGGAGCCGGTCATTTCCCCTCCGTGCTCCAGCGCCAGATCGACATGCAGCCGCCCCGCGGGAGCGAGATACTGTCCGGTGTAGCGGGCAAACGCCGCCACTTCAGCGTCCGGAATTTCGAGCCGCAGCGTCGCTTCCCGGCGGAGATAGTCCACCGGGGCTTTTTTAAATTCGGGCCATTGCTTCACACTCAGCGGCAGTTTCCCGTTCGCCGTCACCGACTGGCCTTCGACCAGCACCGCAAACCGATCCACCACCACGCCCTGCCCGTCCGCCGTCGCATGCACGTCCAGCGCCTCCACCGCAGGAAAGGCAAATTTGATCCGCTGCGGATCGGCTGAGACTCGCGCCGCGCGTGCACTCACCACGCCCTGCGGTTGCTCCCAGGTTCCGGTGACGTCGAGTTTCACCTCGGGATCGCGAAACTCGAGCCCGGTGGCCTCGCGCAATTTTTCCCAGAATGCCGGATTGCTCGACGTGACGACCTGCAGCACCAGCGGCGCCTCTTTCGCGAGGCGGACCTTGCTGGCCTCACCCGGGAACAACATCAGCGGCAGTTTCCCGGAGGCATTCACAATCGGAATGGCTCCTTCCGAAACGCGCAGCCACTCGAGCTTGATTCCGTCGCCCTCCTTCTGCGCCACCGACGTGACACTCGCCACGCGTTCGGGCGACAGGGAAACAATCAGATCCTCCCGAAACAAAAACGTCGCCGGCCCGCGATCCCATGAGCCTTGCAGGTCGAGGGAGGCAATTCTCCACTCCGGCCCGCGAAGCGTCACGAAGTCGGTCAGCCACTTGGACGGGAAATTGCGAATCGCGACATCCACGCTGCCCGTCTCACCCGCGCTGCCGGCGAGAGCGACGGAAGCATCGCTTCCGCTGACGTGGAACGATCCAACTTCGAGTTTCGGCGACCAGCGAATTGTCGCGGGTTTGGTCAGGGCGAAACGTTCCGTTCCCTCCTGCTCCAATTTCAACGCGGCAAGCTCAGCGCTCTTGGCATCCAGCTTGCCGGCAAACGAAACCTGCGAAGCTCCCGCCGTCACGTGGCCGTCTGAAATTTCCACGGCGGAACCCGTCCCGCGCCATGCCAACTCCGCTGCGAGCGGGTGGACCTTCGGCATGCTGAACGTCGCGACCCGCGCCGTACCTTCATGCTGCAATGTCGCGATCGGTCCCTGCGCCTTCGCGGCAATCGTCACGGACTCGAACGTCATACCCGCCGGCAGCCAGCGAGCGACGACCGAGGGCCGGACCACGCCGTCCGCCGACGCCGCCACAAGTTCACGCGTCCCGAAATCCCAGCCGCCACGCAAAGTCAGCTGCCCACCCTCGGCAAATCCCAGCACCGCTTCCTTCACCTGCAGCCGGGGCCAGCCGAGTGAAGCGTTCGCGGTGAAACGCGCGACCGACCAATCGCCCACCGCTAGGTTCTCCGCCTGGAAGGTCCCTTCCACCAAGGGAAACTTCTCCATGCCACTCGCGGGGGAGATCCGGGCGCGACCCGCGATCCGGCCTTTCGCCTTGGGGATCCAGGGCTGCTTCTCCAAATCGACATCGAGTGCGAATTCGGACGCACCGGCGACGGAGCGTTCCTTGCGATCGAACACCGCGGGCGCGTTCAACTTCGCGCTCACTCCCGGAATATCGATCAGCAGCGAATCGACCGTGATTTTTTCGGCATCGCCGCTCGCGTGAATTTTCGCCGTGAGCGGCGGCGCTTTTTTCCCCGTTGGCACTTCGCCGGTGGCGTTGGCGGACGTTGCGAAACGCCCCTCGCGCCACTCGATGCGCCCATCGCCCCGCACCGTCGCGTAGGACTCGCCCAGTTTCAGTTTGGTCGCGGGAACCGTCCAGCCCTCCGCCTGGATTTGCGCCGACTCCGGCATCCACCCGCTCTGCGCAAACCGGGCGGCGACCGGCGCCACCTGATCCCATGCGCGGAGCTGGCCGTTGATTTCGTTACCGATGCTTTTCAGCACGGCGTCCCACTCGCCTCCGTCGACCGCCTTAGCCGTCAGATGAATTTCGTCGTTGGCGGTGAACGTGACTCGCACATCGGCGGCCTGCGTCTTGAAGCGCAACGGCTCCACCGCCAGCGACCGCTTCGCCCAGTGGACCGCTCCCAGGCGCAATTCCCCGCCTGGCCAGGTCACCACGCCTTCGCCGGTGTCGGCGCGCGGCAACCAACGGTCGAGCGTGGACGCCACCTTCAAAAGCTGGGCGCGCAACGGCATCGCACCGCGATCCCGTGCCGGCGCCGCGGGAGACGCGGGGCTGTCGGAGGTTTTTACGTCGACGCGCCAGTCGGTCCCGGCCACCGCGGCGGGTTTACCGGACCAGCGGTGGAACAGCCAGAGCACCGGCGTTTCCGTTTCGACCCGCTTAACCTCCACGCGAACGTTCGATTTTGTGACGATCACAAAATCGTGCAGGGCGAACCGCGCGTAACCGACGCGCTCGTAACGCGCGAAATCGACGCCGTACCGGCGGGTGACGCCCTTGATCACCGGGCTCAACCACCACGGCAGGACCGCGAGCGCAATCAATGCACCCGCCAGGAACCAACCGATTATTTTAACGAGACGCCGCATGACACCGTGACCGCACCCGCCTCGGTCCACAGCGCGACGGTCGCTAGGCCACCGTGACCAGACCGCTGCGCCTCAGGAGTGCATTTAGGTCAGGTTCACGACCCATGAACGCGCGATACAGTTCCGCGGCGTCCGCCGAATTTCCCCGGCTGAGGATCTTTTCCACAAACTCCGCGCCCACGCTGCGGTTGAAAATCCCCTCGCGCTTGAACCGGGTGAAGGCATCCGCATCGAGCACCTCCGCCCATTTGTAGGAATAATAGCCCGCCGCATAGCCCACCGGATCGGAGAAAAGATGGGTGAACCGCTTCACGATCGTCGGCGCCGGCGGCTGGGTGGGGACCAGGCACTCCGCGATCAGGGCCCGCGCCTTGGGCTCGATGTCAGCCTCGCCTGCGAATTCCGCGGTGCGCATGTGCAACAGGAGGTCCATCTTCGCAAACGCGAGCTGCCGCATCGTGATCGCGGCCGAGCGAAAATTTTTCGCCGCGATCATCTTGGCAAAAATCTCCGGCGGAATCGGCGCTCCGGTTTCGTGATGCCGCGCGAAAAGATCGAGGCTCTCCCGCTCCCAGCACCAGTTCTCCATGATCTGTGAGGGCAGCTCGACGAAGTCCCAGGCCACGTTCACGCCGTTGAGCGATTTGATTTCCACCTCTCCGAGCAGGTGGTGCAGCAGGTGGCCAAACTCGTGGAAGATCGTTTCGACCTCGCGGTGCGTCAGGAGCGCGGCCCGGCCATCGACCGGCGGCGTCATGTTGCCGCAGATCAATCCCAGGTGCGGGGCGCGGGCGACCGCCGTGCTCGAATCACCCGGTCGGGGCCCGCCGGTGATGAGATAGTTCATCCACGCTCCGCCGCGCTTCGATTCGCGCGGATGCCAGTCGGCGTAGAACGAGCCCAGGTGAACGCCGGCTTCGTTGCGCAGATCGTAGAATTTAACCTCGGGATGCCAGACCTCGGCATCGCCGGAGCCGCGTTCGACGATCTGCAGGCCGAAAATCCGCCGCGAGAGTTCGAAAAGGCCCTCGATCACCCGGTTCATCGGGAAATAAGGACGCAGGATTTCCTCGTCGAAGTTGTAGCGTTCCTGCCGGAGTTTCTCGGCCCAGAAACCGATCTCCCATGGAGCCAGACGCGCGACCGCTCCGCCGGTGCGCTGCGCCTTGAACTCCTCCAACTCCCGGCATTCGCGGGCGAAGGGTGCGGTCGCCAGCGCTTTCAATTCCTCGAGAAACCTGAGGGCGCGCGCGCCGGATTTCGCCATGCGCCGTTCCAGAACCAGATCGGCGAAATGATCCTTGCCGAGCAGCGCCGCTTTTTCGGCCCGCAGTGCAAGGATGCGCCCGATCAGCGCGGTGTTGTCGTGCGGCGATTGGGCGCCGACCGCGATCGCGGCGGTCCACATCTCGCGACGCAACGCGTCGTCCTCGAGGTAAGTCATGAACGGCTCCTGCGACGGCATGTGCAGGGTGAAGCGCCATCCGCCCAGGGATTTTGCCTCGGCATTGCGCCGGGCCGCGGCTTTCGCGTGAACGGGCAAACCCGCCAGCCGATTCTCATCCTCGACGATGAGCTGCCAGCCGTTGGTGGAATCGAGCACGTTCTCGGAATATTTCTGCGTGATCTGGGCGAGTTCGCTCTGCAACGCCTCCAGCCGCGCCTTTTTTTCGGGGGGCAGGTCGGCGCCGGCCTGGCGAAAGTCGGCGACCGTCTCATCGAGAAACCGCCGGTGAATCCCGGTCAGTTTCGCGGCCGCCGGCGATTCCGCCACGGCTTTGATTCGCTGCCACAGCGCCGCGTTGAGCGGAATCCGCGCATAGAACGAGGACACTTTCGGCAGCATCGCGTTGTGCGCCTCCCGCAACGCCGGCGAATCGGCGACCGACTGGAGATGCGTCACCTTTCCCCACGCGAGCGTCAGTTCCTCCGTGGCTTTCTCGAGCGCGAGCAGCGTGTTCTCATACGTGGCCGCGGCGGGATCCCGGCTGGCGATCGCTTCGACCGCCACCTCGGCGCCGGCGAGCGCCGCCTCGATGGCGGACGCCACGGCGTCAGGCGTGAGCGCGGACCACCGGATCTGAAAGGACGAATCGAGGAACGGATTAGCCGACATGCCGCAAGGACCGATTCACCCGCCCCGTTGTCAAACCGCAAACGCGGCCGACTACGTGGCCGGAGCCGGGGGAGTTTCCGCCGCGACCGCTTCGGAAACGGGCGGTGTTGACGAGGACTCCGCGGGTAAAGGCACCGCGCTGTCGCGAGCGACCGCCATCGGAGGACGCGTTTCGGGCGGGACGTCCGGGAAATTCTCGGGATCGTGTTCCTCGGCTTCGACTTCCTTTTTCCGCGCCTCGACCATCGGAGGCGGGGCGAAGAGACGGCCGTCGATGAACTCGGTCACATAGCCTTCGCGAACCAGCCAGACGAGGTCGCCCTGCAGACGGGCAATCTTCGCGCGCTCCTCGATCGTGAGCACCGGCTCGGGTGCGGCGGGAGTTTCGGCAGCCGGGGTTTCGACCGGCGGAGTGGTGATGGAAGCCGACGTCGCTGCGGCAGGGGCCGCCGGCAGCTTGATCCCGAGGAATTTCGTCGCGAGCTCGCTGGCCCGGACCATCGGGTGACTTTCGATGAAGCCAATCAGCGCTCCGATGCTGTCGGCAAATGTCTGTCCCGGGACGCGGAACTTGCGCTTGACCGCGCACACGTAGCTCACGCCTTTCGAACCCTTCTTGAAGATCGTGAAGTGCTCGCGGCGGAGACGGCCCCGGAGGGCGTTGGCGGTGTCGAGGGGGAAACGGCGCTGACGCTCGAGCGCGCCTTCCACGGCGTTGTAGATTTCGCCGGGCACGAGCTGCTCGCAGGTGGTCCCGTGGAAACGCACGGATTCGAGGGAGCGGACAACTTTGTCGCGCGCCTGGGTCAGAAGGTAGGAACGGGCATCCTCGAACGAATCGAACGCGATCGGCGCGGGTGCGGCTTCAGCGGGGGCTGCGGCGGCTTCCGGAGCCGGCGCGGCCGCATCGGCGTCAGCCGGAGTTTCAGGCGAAGCTTCCGACGCAACGGCAGCGGCGGGGGCAGGCGCGGGAGCTGCGGCGGGTTTTGCGGAAGACGGGTTTTTCCAAGTATAACGCGTCGTCTTCTTCATTTTCTCCAGCCATTGCGCGACGACTTCGGGATCACGAATCGTCTCGATGCGGCCTTTATAAGCCTCGAGTGACATCCGGGAAACTTTCGCCGCATGATGCTGCTGCACGATGGTCGCGTAGCGGTGATAATTCGGCGGCCCGAGCAGTTCGCCCGTGATGCTGCACTTGTTGATCACCTGGAAATTGCCCTTCGGCGGCTCGATCTCTGCCTCGGCGGAGTCGAAGAAGAGTCCGAGGTGTTTGTTCAGAACATGGGAGACGGCGGCTTCCTCGGTTTCGAAGGGCAAGCCATCCGGAACCGAAACGAAGAGCGATTGCTTCGCAGGAGCTTCAGCGCCGGGCGCCACCGGCGCCGTCTTGCGGGTCAGCACCACGATGAAACGGTCGAGCTTCGCAACCACCGTGCGGGCGATCTCAAAGAGCTCAATCGTCCGGCAGGACTTCCGGATCGTCTGAACGAGCGTGTTGAAACTGGTGTCCTCGGGATAAAACGTGACCGCAAAATAAGGGCTGTCGTACGGACCGCGGTCAAAAGGAGCGGCCGTGCGGTCGTAGCGCTGACCACCGCGGTCTCCGCCGCCATCGCGACGCGGACCGCCGCGATAATCGCCACCGCCGCCAGGACCGTCGCGACGCGGGGCCCGGTCGCCGGAGTAACCCTGACGCTCGGCGGGAACGCCACCCGAAGGAGCGCCGCCATCCGCGGAGCCCGGTGCACCGACCGGCTTCCGGAAAGTCCGGCGGTCACGCGGCGGCGCGCCACTGGGGGCGCCGTGACTGTCGCGGCGATTCTCGCGCCGCGGACGGTCGTCGTGGTCGCGCGAATCGGACGGCGTGGATTTATCCTGCGTCCATTGCGTGCCGAAGCTGAAACCCTGCAGTTGGGTCAGATCGAGTTTATTGAAGCCCGCGGGGGGATTCTCCTTGGAAGCATTGTCGTCCATGTAGTCCGAAAAAGCGGGCGCGAGCCCGCGAGGTAGTTGGCGTTGGTGCGGGAAAGGCCGGGTAAAGGCGGGCGGGAGTGTCCACACGCATCCGGGGGGCTGGCAAGCGATTTCCCGAAGACGGCGAATAGACGCTATAAGCACCCGTAAACGGCGAAGCGGTTCCACGCTCCTGAACGTTTTTTTAAAATTGGTCGGGGCGACAGGATTCGAACCTGCGACCTCTACGTCCCGAACGTAGCGCTCTACCAGGCTAAGCTACGCCCCGACTGGACAATCTTCCGGCTTTCAAACCGTCCCGGAAAATCCCCGCCTGAACTATTGGCAGCGGGAGGGCGAAGCTCGGCAAACGCCGGGACTGGTTCAAGCACATTCTTCCGTCCGTCGCATCAGACGACGAAGGGGTTGTAGCGCAGCTCGTTCTCCGCGGTCGTCAGCGGGCCGTGGCCCGGTGCGATCACCGTTCCCGGCGGAACGGCTTCGAGGACGCGGCGGACGTTTGCCTGGAGCTGCCGGCAGCAAAAGTACCCGCCACCCGCCGAGCCCGCGAAAACGAGATCGCCCGAAATCAGGAGCGCTCCGTTCGTCCGCAATTCGGGCGCGACATGCACCAGATAACAATTGTGGGCCGCTGAATGCCCGGGGGTGTTGAACGCCGTGACTTCCAGCGCACCGAAAATTTTCTTCTCCCCCTCCCCCATTCCGCGCCCGCACGGGGCCGAGGCCGCCCGCGGGACAAAAGCGGAAATGCCGCCAAACCGTTTCACGACGGCACAAAGGCCGCCGACGTGCTCCGCCTCGACATGGGTGAGAAACACCGCGTCAAGATGCACGATCTCCTTCGGCCAGCTGCGCTCGAGCGCTTCGATGCCCGCACCCGTGTCGAACAGCAGTCCGCGATCCGAACCGGTTTCGGCGACGACATAGGCGTTGGTCACCCCGATCCCGTGGCTCATGCGGAGCGGCCACACGCTGAAAGGCAGCGTTTGAATTTCCGGCTGCGGATAGCGGCCGCAGCCCAGCGCGCAAAATCCGACTTCATTCAAGCCGAGCACCAACGCGAGCCGGCGAAGCTCATCCACCGTGAAATCGGGGCGATAGTCGACGGCGTCACGGATTCTCCCGGCGGCGAGGCCGGCGCGCGCCGCCAGCGCCACTTCATTCAGACCGGCTTGGTGCATGGCCTTCTCCAACACGTCGCCAAGCTCGTCCTCGAGTTGAACCGTCTTTGACGTCACGCCGCGCAGCGTAGGAGAAGAAACCACCCAAGTGCAAAATTGATTTTGTTTTTTCGCACTCGCCCCGCAACGTCGCGCCATGGACGCAACGCAATCGGAGGTTCTCGATATTTTCACGCGCACGCGGGCGCTGCTGCAGGGGCATTTCGTGCTCCGCTCGGGTCTGCACAGCGGCCACTATTTTCAATGCGCCCAGGTCTGCCAGCGGATGGATGCCGTCGAACGCCTGGCTGAGTTGCTCCTCGTCAAAGTCCGCGCCGCCGGCCTGAAGTTTGGCACCGTCCTCGCTCCCGCGATGGGCGGCCTGGTCGTCGGACAGGAAGTCGCCCGGCAGGCGAAGGCCCGGTACATTTTTGCGGAGAAGGAAAACAACGTACTGGTCCTTCGCCGCGGCTTCACGCTCGCTCCGGGCGAACCGGTCCTGGTGGTTGAGGATGTCGTGACCCGCGGCGGCCGCGTGCTCGAGAGCCTGGAAATCGTCCGCAAAGCCGGCGGCACCGCGGTCGGCATCGCGATGCTGGTGGATCGCAGCGCCGGTCACGCGCGCTTCGACGTCCCGGCCATCTCGCTGCTCGAACTGAGTTTTCCCACCTACGCGGCCGATGCGGTGCCGGAAGCGCTCGCCAAAATCCCGGTGGAAAAACCCGGCAGCTAACCGCGCCCGGTCACTTCACATCCAGCGGAACGCGGCGCGGGCCGTTGCGATGGAAAACGAGCAGCGAATGCCGGCCCGGCGTGAGCAACGCGCGGGCGGTGGCGACATCGCCGACCTCTTCACCGTCGATCTGGAGGATGACCATGCCCTCGACCAGGCGGTCGGAGTAAAGCGAACCCTCGTCGACCTTGGTGATGAGCAGTCCGTCGGCGAGCTGCCGTGAGCGCCGGCGTTGTTCGTCGGTCGCGCTGGAAAGAGGGGTGGCATCCACCCCGGGGAGAATCAGATCGGGACGCTCGTCGAGCTTTCCCAGCGTCGCCTCGATCACCTGCTCCTTGCCCTTCCGGAAAATTTTCAGCTTCACCTTCGTGTCCGGAGCGAGCTGCGCGATCATGAGGCGCATCTCGCCCACCGTGGTGATGGGCTTGTCATCGAGCGCCACGATCACGTCCCCCACTTTGAGCCCGGCTTTTTCCGCCGGGGTTCCCTTCGGCACTTCATCGACGGCGATGCCGCGGATGTTTTTCGGCAGGCCGAGGGACTCGCCGTCCTCGGGCGTGATCACCGAGGGCGTGACTCCGAGATAGCCCCGCACGACCACGCCGTGCTCCACCAAACTGCGCATGATGGAAGCGGCGAGATTGATCGGTACCGCAAAGCCGATCCCGATGTTGCCCCTCGACGGCGAGAGAATGGCGCTGTTGATCCCGACCAGCCGGCCCTTCGCATCGACGAGCGCGCCGCCGGAGTTGCCCATGTTGATCGCCGCATCCGTCTGGATGAAACTTTCGTAGCCGCCGACCTCCTCGAGAATCTTCACGTTCCGTCCCTTCGCGGAAACGATGCCCATCGTGACCGTCTGGCCGATGCCCAGCGGGTTGCCCACGGCGAACACCACGTCGCCCACCCGCAGATGATCGCTGTCGGCGAGCAGGACGGTCGGGAGGTTTTCCGCGTCGATCTTGATCACCGCGATGTCGGTCTTCGGATCGGCCCCGATCACCTTGGCCGTGAGTTCGCGCTCGTCGGCCAGCAGGACCTTCAGTTCATCCGCGCCCTCGACGACGTGATTGTTCGTCAGAATATAACCATCCGCCGAAACGACCACGCCGGATCCCAGGCCGTCCTCCTCGCGTTGTCCCCCGCCAATGATCCGGCCCGTGAATGGATTGATCGCGAGCTGCTCGCGGACGATTTTTTTCGAGTACACGGAGACGACCGCCTTCTGAATCGGGTCCACCACATCCGCGTAGCTCGCCACCACCGGGGCCCGGGCTTCCGCGATCGGCGTCGCGTCAACCTTCAGTTCGGGCGCCTTGCGGTTCTTCGGAATTTCCCTGGACCCCTTGGGCGTGACGCCGAGCGCAAACGCGAGCGAGGCCGTGCCAAACAGGTAAACGCCGAGGAGAAGCTTCGATTTCATAGGGGAAGAAAACCAAGCGTTAAGCCGGGAAAGCGCGCGGAGCAAGTGGCGCGAACGGGCAGCGACCAAGGGTGAAGACCAACCCGCCCAGCCTTAAAATCCCTTGATCCGAAACAGGCTCGTGACGCTCTCGTTGCTGTTGATGCGCTGGATCGCATTGCCGAGGAGCTTGGCGATGCTGAGGACGGTGATCGGGAGGCCGTGCGTGGTCACGGGCGTCGAATTTGTGGTGATGAGTTCATCGATCAAGCCGCTCTTCAGCCGCTCGATCGCCGTTTCGTTGAGAATGCAGTGACTGACGGCCGCGCGGATGCTCTTCGCGCCGTGCTCGCGCAGAATGTTCGCGGCAGCGGTGAGCGTGCCGGCGGTCTCGGTGATGTCGTCCACGAGCAGGACATCGCAACCAGCCACTTCGCCGACGACATTGATGGCCTCGACCTTGGTCGCACTTTTGCGCTTTTTCGCGACGAGCGCGAGACCGGCGCCGAGAACATCGGCGTAGGCGGCGGCCATTTTCATTCCGCCGACGTCGGGCGAGCACACGACGAGGTTGTCGCGTTTCTGGGTGGCGAAGTAGTCGAAGAAAACGGGCGACGCAAAAAGGTGGTCAACCGGAATGTCGAAGAACCCCTGGATCTGCTGGCTGTGCAAATCCATCGTGAGGATGCGCGTGGCGCCGGCGGCCACGAGGAGATTGGCGACGAGCTTGGCGGTGATCGGGACGCGGGGCTGGTCCTTCCGGTCCTGCCGGGCGTAGCCATAAAACGGCAGCACCGCCGTGATGCGCTGGGCCGACGCACGACGCGCGGCATCGATCATGATGAGCAATTCGACGAGGTTGTGATTCGTCGGCGGGCACGTGGACTGGATGATGAAGACATCATGACCGCGCACGTTCTCGTTGATCTTCACGAAAGACTCCCCGTCGGGGAAGCTGGTGACCGTGGCCTCGCCGAGAGGCTCGTTGATCGATTTGCAAATTTCCTCGGCCAGGGACCGGTTGGAATTGCCCGTGAAAATTTTCAGCCGTGATTCGCCCATGGGCGGACAGCTTGCCGGGGGCGGAGTCAGGAGGAAGACTTTTTTGTATCTCCGAGCTGCTCTTCGAGCGTCGAGACGCGTTTGAACAGTTCCGGCAGCCGCTGTTTCAACAACGCGATCCGGCGGTCGAGCATGAGCGGGATCGCTGGATTGCCGGTCACAAAGACCCCGGGAGGAAGATCGGCGTTCAGTCCCGCCTTGCCACCGGCCTTCACGCCGCTGCCAACCGTGATGTGGCCGGAAACTCCCGCCTGGCCGCCGAGCACCACGTAGTCCCCGAGCGTCGCGCTGCCGGAGATGCCAACCTGCGCGCAGATCATGCAGTGTTTGCCGATGACGACGTTGTGCGCGATCTGCACGAGGTTATCGATCTTCGTGCCTTCGCCGATGAAGGTCTGGCTGAACCGCGCGCGATCGATCGCGGTGTTGGCGCCGATTTCGACGTCGTCACCGATCACGACATTGCCGACCTGGGGCACTTTTTCGTGGCGGCCGTTGAGAAACTCGTAGCCGAAACCGTCAGAGCCAATGACCACACCCGCCTGAAGCCTCACGCGACGGCCCAGGATGCACTCGGCGGTCACCATGGCCCCGGGCATCAGCCAGGATTCGTCGCCGATCTGTGCGCCGCGTCCGACAAAAACCTGGGCCTGCAAGTGAGCCCGTTCGCCAATCGTCGCCCCGGCCTCGACCACGCAGAGCGGTCCGACGGTGGCGGAGGCGGCAACGCGCGCGCTCGCATCGACGGAAGCGGTGGGATGAATTCCCGGCCTCGGGACCGGCCAGAGCGAGTTCTCGATGCGCGAGCAAATGCGGGCGAGCGCCACGGAAGGATTGTCGACGACGAGGAAAAGCTGCCCTGCGCCCGGTTCGCCGGTGTAGTCCGGGGGCAGCAGCACGATCGACGCGCGGGTCCCGGCAACCTCCCCCTTGTATTTGGCGTTGCCGAGAAAGGAGAGATCGCCGGCCGCTGCGACCGTGAGGGCGGCGATTCCGCGAATCGCTTCCTGCGTGGCGCCGCGCGTCTGCGCCGGCTGCACAATGCTGATAATCTCCTCCGGGGTGAACGAAACCTGCATGCGCGCGAGCGTGGGACTTTCATCCCGCGGTGCAATTCAGCAAAAACAAAAACCCCGCTCGATCGAGCGGGGTTTTGAAACGTGGCGCGGGTTTGAAACCGTTGATTACTTCTTCGGCGAGACGCCGGGAACCGTGAGCTTCGGGGTGCCGCTGTCGCCGGACGGAACAACCGTGGGCGATCCAGGAGTGACCGTGCCGCTCGGCATGCCGGCCGGCTTGTCCTTGTTGATCTCCTTGGCGACTTCCTCGGTGATGTCGTACGCGGGGTCGAAATAAACGACGCTCGAAACGCCGATCAACGTCGGGCCGGCTTTGTCGAGGAGGAGCGTGCCGCCTTTGCGCCTGGCGACGTCGGAGGCGACTTTGCCGATCTCTTCCAGCATCAGACTGCGGAAATTCTGGAGGCGCTGTTGCAGCGAGCGCTGCGTGTTCTGGACGAACGTCCGGACTTCATTCTGCTTTCCCTGGATCGACTCGAGGATGCGTTGCGCATCGTTCTCGGCTTTCGCTTTCGCTTCGGCGGTCAGGGCGGGGTTCGAAGACTGTTCCTTGAGGCCCTTGTACTGCTCAACCAGGGCATTGCCCTCGGTGTTCATCTTGGCGACTTCCTCCTGGGCTTTCTGGTCATCGGCCTGGAGCTTCGCATTCTGGTCGATCGTCTTGTAGTGCGTGTCGTAGAGCTTGGCCATGTCGACCATGAGGAGCTTGAAGGTCGGCTCAGCTTGGGCGGCAAGCGTAGCCGCGCCAAAGGCAACGAGCGCGCAGAGAGTACGGATAGGGTTCTTCATTGGGTGATAATTTTTGGAAGGGAGCGCGAAATAGAGCGGAATTAGAAGGCGGTGCCAAAGGAAAAATTAAACTGATTGCCCTTGTTGTTCTCCTTCGTGCTCCGCAGGGGAATGCCGAAGTCGAGGCTGAGGGGGGCCCCGGCCACAAAAAGCCTCAATCCGAAGCCGAAATTGTCGTGGTAATCGCGGGGATTGAAGTCGTAGGCATCCACATTCACGAAGCCCGCATCATAGAAGATGGCCGCCCGGATCGGGCTGACGATGTCCAGCGAGTACTCCGCCCGGAACAGCGCGTAGGTCTTGCCACCGACGGGCTCGCCAAACTGCTTCGGGCTGACGTCACGGTACTCGTAGCCCCGGAGGGTGTAAGGTCCGCC
>DATAKE010000094.1:0-10794 GCA_036261745.1 Opitutaceae bacterium | reverse complement strand
TTGTCATCGCGAGTCCCGCTCTGCGGGACGCGGCGATCCAGCTGGATTGCTTCGTCGCAATGACAAATCAGGACACTACGAAAAATTCGGTTTGGCTTCCCTGCTTTCGCTCTTCCACGTTTCCGCGATTTTCCCTGAGTCGGTCCCTCAAGGCTTGGCGGTTTGTTTCCAGTCGAGGCTGCCGTTGATCGTCTGGCCGCCGATCGTCACGTTCTCGAGTCGCAGGCCTTCGACGTTTTCGAGGAAGAAGGTTTTATCGGCTTGTTTGATCGCGATGTTGCGCAGCGTGACATTTTGCAACGGAGCCGAAGCCGGCGCCTTCGCATCGAAGACCGTGCCCGCACGCTCGACGGTGAAATTTTCAAAGACGATGTCGCGGTAGGTCGAGGGATGTCCGCCGCCGAGCAGTCCGGGATAGTCGAGCTGGAACCAGAAAAGGTTGTCGAACGACTCGACCGTCATGTTGCGCACGCGGATGTGCTCCACGGTGCCGCCGCGATCGAGGTTCGCCTTGAAGCGAATCGCGGCGAGCCCCTTGCGGAGAATGTTGTCGGTGAAATACACGTGCCTGATCCCGCCCGACATCTCGCTGCCTAGCGCGATGCCGTCCTCGCCGCCCATGTCGTTGTGGCGAACCACCACGAATTCACTCGGCCGTCCCACTTCGCGGCCGTCGCGGTCGCGGCCGGATTTCACGACGACGGAATCGTCGCCCGTGCGAAACCAACAGTTCTCGATGAGCACGTAGCGGCTCGAATCGACATCGACGCCGTCGTTGTTCGCGTGGTGGCTCTCGACCTTGATGTTCCGAACGGTCGCATGGTTCGTGTAAACCAGATGGTTCACCCAAAACGGCGAATGATTGAGCGTGTAGTCCTGCAGCAGGACGCGCTCGGCCCGGAAAAATTGAATGAGCGGGGGACGCAGATATGTGCCTTCGGCGAAAACGCGTTTCGCTGCGGGCGTGCCGTCCACGCCCATCTGGCGAAGCGCATTCATGTCGCGGCTGGTTTTTTCCCCGCGCCACGCGTGGAATTCGCTGGCGCCATTGCCGTCGATCACGCCTTTGCCGGTGATCGCGACGTCGTGGACTTCGAACGCGTAGATCAGCGGGGAATAACTGAGCAGCTCCGTTCCCTCCCAGCGGGTGAGCACCGCGGGGAGATAGTGCTTCGGATCCGGGCTGAACAAAAGGGTCGCGCCCTCGGCGACATGAAACTCGATCAAGCTCGCCAGGTGAATGGGGCCGTTGCTCAGCCATGAGCCTTTCGGAATCACGACGCGCCCCCCACCCGCGCTCGATGCCTGCTTGATCGCCGCCAGGATGGCGGGCCGCGCATCGCTTTGGTCGCCCGGCTTCGCGCCGAAATCGGTGATGAGGAAATCACGAGCCGGAATCTTGGGTAGTTGGATCGCCTTCACGATCTCGTCCGCCTTCGACCAATCGGTGGCTTCACTCACGGAAGCTCCCTGCGCGGTGGAGGCGGCCAGCACCAGCGCAAGGAGAGCACAGGATTTGGAAAACAGACGGGGGATGACGGTGTTCATGAAATAAATCACAGCTTCCTCGTGGGGTTGGGCAGCGGCGAAGGAAACGACCGATGCTCCACCCCTCCGAAACGTCAACCGCTTTGCTCAGGGCGCGGCCGGTGGCTGCGCGAAAAGTTTATCCGTCCCTGCGATCAACCGGTGATTTTTCCACTGCGACTCGGACCGCTTCGCGCCGTCCGGCCACCAGGTCGTCCACTCACTCGTGCCATCGTCACGGTGATTCCATTCCCATTCTTTTTGTCCCGTGGGCGACCAGTAGGTTTCGGTTCCGGTTTTTTTGCCGAGTTTATAGGTGGTCGCATGCTGTTTTTCGCCGGTGGGATAAAACCACGTCTCGACGCCTTCCAGCAGCACGCGGCCGTCGTCCGCGATCCCGCTGCTCCAGGTGAGCCGCGACTTGCCGTCGGGGAAAAATTCTCGGTGCGACTTTACCTCGGAGATTTTGGTCGCGTTGCTCGCATCAAGACGCGCGTCGTCGTCCGCCAGCGTCGCGTCGCTGAGAATCCACGCCTCGTTGAGTTCGTAGTGCAGCGCGGGATGGTTGCACGACGTGATGAGATGAATGACGCCATTCGGCGCCTGCTTGGCGACGGAGTAACCGAGACTCGGTTTTCCGCGGTGCACCGAAAATGTCCCGGGCAGCCGCTTGATGCGCCACGTTTCCCCGTCGTCGTCGGAGAGCGCAACGTAGGAGCCGTCCTCCTTGATGGACGCGGGCTTTTGCGCGCGCTTCGACGGATAGTAGTCGCCCGCCATCAGCAAGCGTCCGCTGGCGAGCCGGAGAATCGAGGGACGCTGTCCGCTGCTCACCTGCGAGAAAGGCGTCTTGCTCATTTCGTAGGTGCGGCCGCCGTCGCGGCTGATCGCCTGCGGCATGAAGTTGTCGATCCCGGAGTTTTTTCCGCCCATGCCGAGAATGCTCCCATCTTTGCGCAGCGCGAAGGTCGTGTGCCTCCCGAAAGTCCGTCCGATCGTGTCCTGCCATGTGGCTCCCTCGTCACCGGTTGCCCACAACATCGATTGCGAGCCCAGCGGTCCTCCCTCACCTGCGTCGACCGCGAGGTAGACTTTTCCCGCGCGGTCACGAATGACGGTGTTGATCGGCTGCGGACGCTCGAGGTCCGGTCCAAGCGGCCCCGTGACATGCGGAAAATTCACGCCGCTCCAGGTCGTTCCGTTGTCGCGCGACGTGAGATATTGAAACGGGAAATGTCCCTCCTCATGCGGGTTTCCCCAAAAGAGCCAGAGTTTGCCGCCGTCAGCCCAAAGCAGCGGGGCATGATCGTTCGCGCCCGGCGTATCGAGGAACGGCGAGGGCATGTCCCACTGCTCGGCGCCGAAACGCAGCCGCGCCGCGATGAGGCTCACCTCGGGCTCGTATTCCCAGTCCGAGGAATAGATCACGAGCAACGCGTCCCCATTCGGCAGCACCGCGAATCCCGGACTGTGGTTGTGATGGCGAAACGACGGGTGCAGCCCGGCGCGATGCTGCTTCACATAGTCGATCGTCCCCTCGAGCGGCAGCGGCAGCATCGGCCGGCGGCGCAAATAGGGTTTGGTGGGATCCGGCCCGCGCGTGACCTCGGCAGCAGGCGTCGTGAGCTTTACTCCCTGGGTCGCGAACGGCAGGTCAACCGGCTGCAGCACGATCGCGATCGGCGGTCCCACGACCACGCGGAAGCCGATGCGATGCACGCCGTAGTTCTCGGGATTGGGTTCACGATCGGACAGCGGGGCAAAATTCGGCGGCGCCCCGGCGCGGTTCGACGGACGCAAATAGTCGGTTGGTTTAAATTTTTCCGGGGTGTCGAGATAGCCGCCCCGCACCACCTTCATGAACCCGCCCGTGCGTCCCGCCGGATCGCGCTGGGCGGAAATGCCATATTCGCCGTACCAGTCGGCGCACCATTCCACGGGACCGCTGTAGAGCTGGCGAATTCCCCACGGATTTGCCGCGTCGCCCTTGGTTTCCCAGGACGCGCCGTCGTCGCGACCGGCGCGGGCGGCGAATTCCCATTCGGCTTCGGTCGGCAGCCGGTAGTTGCGGCCTTCCCGGTGGCTGAGCCAGGCGCAGAACGCGACGGCGTCGTTCCAACTCACTCCCGCCGCAAATGGCGCGTAAGCCTCGTTGAGCGCCGCCGCCGCCTTGAACTTCCGAAACTGCTCCGCCGTCACTTCTTTTTCGCTGATCAAAAACGACGACGAGATGGTCACCCGGTGCCGCGGCGATTCATCCCAATTGGCGGGTTTCACCTCCGAACCCATCGTAAACTGCCCGGCGTCAACGGGGACGAGTTTCATCCCGAGGGAATTCGTGACCGTCTCGGCGGCGTCGAGGTTGGCGGCGAAAACGAGCGCGCAGGCGAAAACGAAACGGGGCGTCGCGGTGAATTTGGAAACGATCATGCGAGGAAACGGCTGTTCCCGAGCCAGACGCAACCGGCCCCAATCGGTTCCGGTCTTCCTCCCCTGCGATCGCGCCAGCCTTGGTCAACCCTTCGACCCCGTCGTCGCGATTCCTTGCACGAAGGTTTTCTGCGCGAAGAAAAACAGCACGATCACCGGCAGAATAATCACGGTGCTCGCCGCCATCAGGTAATGCCACTGCACCCCGCCCGCCTGGGACTGAAAGCTCTGCAGGGCAATCGCGAGCGTGTAGTCCTCGGTGCGGGTCAGGTAGAGCAGCGGCCCGAGAAAGTCGTTCCACGCATAGAGAAAATGAAACACCCCCGCGGTGATCAGCACCGGTTTGCTCAGCGGCAGAATGATCCGCCAGAAAATGCGCCACTCGCTGCAACCGTCGATTCGCGCCGCCTCGCTAAGCTCCTCCGGGATCGAGCGGAAGAACTGCCGCATGAGGAAAATATTAAACGCGCTGCCGAAGAAGGCGGGCAGCCACAGCGGCACGAGCGAGCCGATCAATCCCAGCGAACGGAAGACACCGTAAAGCGGCACCATCAGCACGGGAAACGGCACCATCATCGTCGCGAGCGTCAGCGCGAAAAACGCGTCGCGCCCCTTCCACTTCAGGCGGGCAAAACCGTAGGCGACGATCGCGTTGGAAAACACCGTGCCGACGACGCCGAGCACGCAGACCAGCAGCGTATTTCCAAGAAAGCGCCAGAAGCTCACGCGATCCGTGCCCCCGAGACGGTTGAGCGCCGCCGGATAATTTTCCCAGCGCGGGCGGATTTTGGTCTCGATTACCCCGGCCTCGACGATGTCCCAGCGCGGCACGCGTTTGTCGGTTGCCTCCATGCGTTCCGACACATGCCACCAGCCCGGCTGGGTGGCGTGAACGATGCGCAATTCCGTCCCGCGCTTCGCCGCTTCCTCGGCGTTCACGAAAACGCGCCGCCCGAGTTGTTCGCCGGCGACCACGTCGGCCACAAACCCGGGGCCGGACACGAGGTAATCCCGCGTGATTTCCAAACGCACGCCGTCGATCGACGCGTAGTGCGCGCGGGGCACGAACGACGGCGGCAGCGACATCGCCTGTTCGATCGGTTTCAACGACGAGGCCACGAGCCACACGAATGGCATCGCGAACAAAAGCGCCGCGCCGACGATGAGCAGATAGATCACCGCGCGCTTTGTCGCGCGGCGCAGCGCGGGATCGGACGAGGCTTCGGCCATGTTATTGAGCTCCCTCCACGCGATCGCGGCTCAGCCGCGTGCCGATGTAAGTCAGCGTGGCGATGATGATGAAGAGCACGTAGGCCATCGCGCTCGCGTAACCCATCTTCAGATTGTAGAACGCCGTCGAAAACAAATAGACCGTGTAGAACAAGGTGGAGCGGGCCGGGCTGCCGTCAGCGCCTTCACTGCCCGTCGCAGCCGACATCATCCACGCCTGAGCGAAAGCCTGCAGCGCACCGATGGTCGCCATCGTCACGTTGAAATAAATCACCGGCGCCAGCATCGGGAGCGTGACGTGACGGAGCCGCTGCCAGGCACTCGCGCCGTCGATCTCGGCAGCTTCGTAAAGTTCCTTCGGCACATTCTGGAGTCCGGCGAGATAGATCACCATCGCGTTGCCCGTGCCCCAGAGGCTCATCAGCACCAACGCGGGCTTGGTCCAGGTCGGATCGTAGACCCACACGGGCGGCGTCAACCCGAACGGTTTCAGCAACGGCGAGAGCATCGCGTTCACGAGGCCGTACTGGCCGTTGAGCATCCACGTCCAGAGCATCGTCGCCGCAATCACCGGCACGATGGAGGGCAGATAAAAAATCACCCGAAACACCGACCGGCCGCGCACGGGCTGGTTGAGGAGCAGCGCCAGCGCAAGGGCGATCACCGTGCCGATCGGCACCGAAAGCGCCGCGTAAAACAAAGTATTTCCCAGCGATTTCCAGAAAAGGTCGTCGCTCACCAGCTGCTGGTAATTTTCCAGGCCGCTCCAGACCGGCGCCTTCAAAATCGAGTAGTCGCAAAAGCTGTAGTAAAGCGACGCGACCACCGGATAGGCGGTGAAGGTCCCGAGCCCAATGATCCACAGGCTCGTGAAACCGAGCCCGCGGAAAAAATTGCGGCGTTCGTGCGGGCTCATCGTGAAAGGGCGGCGGGCGGTTTCGGGGTGGTTGCGCTGGTCGCGGGCATTTGTCCGTGACGCTCCAGGCTGCGACGGTAGCGCACCCAGCTGCCGCTCATCCGCCGGTGCGCGTAGTCGATCGCCTCCTCGGGGGTGGCGACCAGCAGCCGGACCTTTTCAAAAAGCGCGACCAGCTCGCGATCGTACTCCTGCCACATTCCCATAGTCGGCACGCTCACCGCGTGCGGACTCGAGGAAAGCTCGCGGAACATCGCGATATAGGGATGCGGGTGATGTTGCTCGAAAAACGGGCTCCACTGGCGCAGCGGCGAATTTTTTTCCTGGAGATAACAAAGCAGCTCGGCGCCTTCGAGTTCCTCGCGGCGCTGCGCGCGGGGATTGCTGGTGTTCACGTAGCGGATGAATTCCCACGCTTCCTTCGCATGCTTCGCCCCGCGCGGGATCACCAGCATGTCGGACTCGACCATCGCAAAATCCTTGATGCCGGGGACGATTTCCGGCCACGGTCCGATCCCAAGATCCATGCCCGGTTTATACTGGCGGCGGTAGTTGTTGTAGTAGACGCCCTGGATCACGATCGCGACCTTGCCGGCAAAAAACGCGGACTCCGAGGAAGCCTGCTGGCCGAACCCGGCTTTGAAGCGACGGAGCCGCTCGATCCCGATGTCCTGCGAAATCTTCGCCACCCATTTCATGGCGGCCAGATTGCGCGGGTCGGTCCCCAGCGTGATTTCGCGGCCGTCGAACAGCGAGCCGCCAAACCAGGGATAAAAAATCGAAGTCCACCAGCCCGGTTCCTCGGGCAGAAAACCCACCTGGAGAATTTCACCGGTCTGCGGATCGCGCCTGGTGAGTTTCCTCTGATATTCATCGAGCTCCGCCAGCGTCCGCGGCGGACGCTCGGGATCGAGGCCCGCCTCGCGAAACAGCGTCTTGTTCCAGTGGATCGCGAAAACTCCGGGCGTGCTGGTGCCGGCATAAACCTTCCCCGCGTGAGTGCAGATCCGCGCGAACGCCGGATAGTAGCGCTCAAGCCATTGCTCGGGCGTGAAACCGTCGGCGCGGATAAAATCGTCGAGCGGCGTCAATGCTCCGGCATCGGCGTAAGCGGCAATATTCTGCGTCCATAGTCCCGCGATGTCGGGCGGATCCCCGCCAGCCGTGGCGACGAGCGTTTTCCGGACCACTTCCGACGTCGCGAAATATTCGACGAAGATGCGATCCTGCGAGCGGTTGAAACGGTCGACGACCTCCTGCATCGCCTGCGCCTGGAAGCCGACCCACTTTTCCCAATAGGCCACGTGCACCCGGCCATCGCCCTTCGGCGCAACCGCAAACGCGCGAGGCAGCCCGGCGAGCAACAGCGCGGCGGCGAGGACGAACAGGCGGCTCATGGGGTGGAAAGCTCCGCGGCGGACTCCGCTCAGACAATGCGATTCTCGCGCAGCACGGTGGAGTAGTAGTGCGCGGAAAGCTTCGGCGTGCGCTTCTGCGTGGCAAAATCCACGTGCACAATGCCGAAGCGGCGCGTGTAGCCGTCCTCCCACTCATAGTTGTCCAGGAACGACCAGAGAAAATATCCCGACACCGGGACGCCATCCGCGATTGCCCGGTGCATCTCGCGCAGATAACCGCGCAAATAATCCCGACGGTGCAGATCGCGCACCTCGCCGTTGGTCACGGGCTCGTCGTCGTAACCGCAGCCGTTTTCCGTGATGTAGATCGATTTCGCGCCGTAGACCTCCTTCGCGAAACGCGTCGCCCAATACATCGATTGCGGGACGATGCGCAGCCACGGGCTGTCGGCGCGGGGATAAGCCTTCGGGGCGTCGAGGGTTTCCGGACGGCCTTCGGCATTCGCACGCACATACGTGCCCGTATAGATGTTGAGGCCCAGGAAATCGGTGGGCCGGCTGATCAGGTCGAAGTCTCCCGTTTCCACACGCGGGGCATTCGCGCCGCAACGCTCGAGATACGCCGGCGCGTAACGGCCCTGGTAAATCGCGTCGAGGATGTGGAGATTTTTATCGGTGAACCACGTCCGCGCCGCCGCGATGTCGCGGGTGGTTTCAGTGACCGGAACGCAGACATCGCAGTTGTCGGTCAGGCCGACGCGTGCGCCCGCGCCGCCATGTTCGCGCACCGCCCGGACGCCATGTCCGTGGCAAAGCAGCGCGTGATGATAGGTCTGGTTGACCACGGCCGGCGTCTCTTTGCGGCCGGGGGCTTTCGGCCCGCCCCATGCATAAGCGAGCACGGTGAAGCAGCGGATTTCGTTCAACGTGATCCAGTTTTTCACCTTGCCGGCAAAGGCCTGCACGACCGTGTCGGCATAGCGTCCGAATGCGTCGACTGTCGCGCGGCTCGTCCAGCCGCCGCGATCCTCCAAGGCCTGCGGAAGATCCCAGTGAAAAAGCGTGACCCACGGCGTGATCTCGTTTTCCGCCATCGCGTCGAACAGCCGGTGATAAAAATCGAGCCCGGCCTGATTCAAAGCGCCGTCTCCCTGGGGATAAATCCGCGGCCACGCCAGTGAGAGCCGGTAGTGTTTGATTCCCATCGACCGCATCAGCGCGAAATCCTCCTTGAACCGGTGGTAGTGATCGCACGCGACATCGAGCGTGTCGCCGTTGTGCACCTTCCCCGGGATCCGCGCGTAGCGATCCCAAATCGACTCACCCTTCCCGTCGGCGAACGCTCCGCCCTCGATTTGCGGCGCAGCCGTGGCAACACCCCACACGAAATCGGCGGGGAAGGGGCAGGAATAAGAGAGCATGCGAAATAAGAATGGGCGCGGGGAATTTGGGGTTGCCAGTGCCGTTTGAATCTAATGTTTAGCGTTAAATCTAAGTTCAAGCTTCAACTCTGAACCGTCGAAAAACAATTTCCCGCGGCCACGCCGATCACACCCGCGATGCCGCGGCGCCAGGTTTGCCAGGTACGATCGACCGTCCGCTCAAGCTCACCCTCCTCGGTGCTGGCAGCGGTTTCACGCCGCGCCTGGTCAATGACGTCCTGCGCATCGGCGGTTCCAGCGGAGGAACGATCGCGCTCGTCGACATCGATGCCGGACGGCTCGGCACGATGGAAAAATTGGTGCGGCGACTCTGCGTCCGGCTCGGCCGCGACTCCTGGCGCGTGGTGGCATCGACCTCGCGCCAGACGGTGCTTCGCGGCTCGCACTACGTGATCAACTGCATCGAGGCGAGCGGCCTCGCCTGCGTGGAAAACGATCACGACATCCCGTTGAAGTACGGCGTCGATCAATGCATCGGCGACACCATCGGTCCCGGCGGATTGTTCAAGGCGCTGCGGACCATTCCGGTCTGGCTCGAAATGTTGCGGGATTGCGAACGGCTTTGCCCCGAGGCGCTCGTGCTCAACTACACCAACCCGATGGCGATGCTGTGCCTCGCGGCCGGGAGGACTTCCTCGATGGCGGTCACCGGTCTCTGCCATTCGGTCCAAGGCACGAGCCACCTGCTCGCGGAATACGCCGGTGTGCCTTATCCCGAGATGGAATGGGAATGCGCCGGCATCAACCACCTCGCCTGGTTCACGACGCTTCGGCATCGCGGAAAAAATCTTTACCCACGGCTCCGGAAAAAATTCACCCTCGATCTCGCCGAGGCGGCGCAGGAATTCGCGGCAGGCGTCACCCGCGCCGACAGCATCGATGTGAAACCGTGGGTGCCCGCCGAGGTAAACGCGCTCACCTACCGCGAGCGCGACCTCGTTCGCAAAGACATGTGCGTGCACTTCGGCGCGTTTATCACCGAGAGTTCCGGGCATCTTTCCGAATACCTTCCGTACTATCGGAAGAATGCGGCCGGAGCGGAAATGTTGCGCGCCGGCTACGACGGTGGTTCGCGGTTCTACGCGACGAACTGGCCGCGCTGGCGCGAGCAGGCCGACAAGGATCGCGCCGCCATGCTCTCCGGGAAGCTGCCGATGAAATGGCCGCGCAGCTGGGAATACGCCTCGTGGATCATCGAGGCGCGGGAGAAGGACGTGCCGTTTCGCATTCATGGAAACGTGATGAACCACCACGGCGGCGCCGGTCAGCTGATCACGAATCTTCCCGCGGACGCCTGTGTCGAGGTCGCGTGTCTGGTCGACCGCAATGGCGTTCATCCCACACGGTACGGCGCGCTGCCGCCGCAGATGGCGGCGTTGTGCTCCTCGAACCTCGCGATGTTTGATCTCGGCGCCCAGGCCGCCATCGAACGAAGCATCGAGAAAGCGATCCACGCACTGATGCTCGATCCCCTCACCGCAGCGGTCTGCACGCCGGCACAAATCAAGGCGATGACGCTCGAACTTTTCCGCGCCGAAAAAGCCTTTCTGCCGGGATACAAATAAAGCTTCGGTCGCTGCTCTCTTCTCCTCTCCCACCCTTTTTCCCCATGGCTCAAGTCGTCATTGATCGTCTGGTTAAGATTTACCCTGAAAAGTCCGGCCCCGGCGTGCGGGCGGTGAACGAGATCAGCCTGACGGTGGAGGACCGCGAGTTCATGGTCCTCGTGGGCCCGTCCGGCTGCGGGAAATCGACGACGTTGCGGATGATCGCCGGCTTGGAGGAGATTTCCGGCGGCACGATTTCGATCGATGGCAAGGTCGTGAACCACGTCCTGCCGAAGGACCGGGACATCGCGATGGTTTTCCAAAACTACGCGCTCTATCCCCAC
>DATAKE010000090.1:0-173845 GCA_036261745.1 Opitutaceae bacterium | reverse complement strand
CCATGGTGGCCGACCGGTGGTTTTCTGGATGGGGATGGGAAAGTTGGCATTCGGTTTTCTTGTCTCAATACATGAGATCTGGCCAGACGAGCGGATGGTCTATTGTTCTTAACGATTATTTGTATATATGCATCAGCCTTGGTGTAATTACATTTGCAATGTATGTTGCAGTAGTATCGTATGTATTGATTTTGTGTTGTAGAAATAGACATAATGGGTTGCCGCTACTGGTTATGGTTGCCATGTTTCCAAATTCCTTTGCCAACAATGTTGTATTCAGCGCGGATATAGCGTGGATATGGTGGTTTACTATGTTATTTATTGCTTCCGGGTCGCATGAAGATTTTAATCGTATTCGGAAACTAGATTGTGGTCCTAAGGGTCAGGTTAGCTAAAGGACACGCGATAGTGTCCTTTTGGGGTTCGTGTAATGGGGCGCCGAGGACCGTTTAAGAGGTGATCGTCGCTGAAATTCGAAGTGTGAACGATTGAGCGTTTGGCCGAATAACAGTGCGTGCGTGTGAATGGTGTGAATTGGCTTGGAGGGAGGCTGGTTGGGAGGTGCCAGACACCCGGGCCCGTGAGGGCTCGAACCGGAAACCCGGCGCGTGAGCGGGCTTGCCGGCGTTACACGGATTGTTTTTCGGTGGGGCGGACTGACAGGCTGGCCTTGGCCGGTATGAACCGGACTGGGCTGGGCTGTGCTTGACGGAAGTGTTGTCACCGGCGCGTGAGCGCCGGAGAGGAGGACGGTTTTGGCGAGCGACCAAGCGTGAGCAGCGAGCCAAAACCCGTCCGACATTGGGGATGGGGATAACTCAATTCAGCAGTTCGAGTCCAAGTAGGGGCAGGCTAAACGCAGGAGACATGGTTCCCCGCAGCGGGGATAGGTGCAGGGACCCCTCACGACAGGTATTTATCCCTGAAATACGTTCGAGCCGAGTCAAGACATGCGGCCTGCTATGACTATGAGTGAGTTCCACCGCGCGACGTGCCGCGTTACCTGAGCTTTCTTTTTGCGGTCTCCGCCTCCGATGAAAATTCCGTGACCAACGTCTTCGCAAGCGTAGTTGCGCGTTCCGCGAGAAGCTCCCTCGCCTTGCCTCCGCTCAGCGCGAACGCGAGTTTGTCATAATGGCCGGCCAGGTATTTGCCGATCCGTTCTGGGCTCCCCGGCATTTTTGAAACGGTCGGTGTGCGAATCGAGACAGGTGCATTCATTCCGACAAGACGCGCCACACCGTGTCGTTCTTGCTGGTCGAAGAGAACCGCCATCGAACGGAAGAGTTGTTCATCGAGCGAACGAAATTGGACGCGGGAAAGTTCTTTGCCCAAAACCGAAACCAACGTCGGAACGTAGCTCACAGATTCCGATTCGCTCTCCGAGGATGAAAAGCTGTCACTGCTCGAACTCGAGGCAAAGGCACTCCCAGAAATGCTCGTCGAAAGGGGATTCTCGTTAACGTCATCTCCTTCGAATGCCTCGGTACTTCCAAGTCCTTCGCCCGACGCGCTGCCACGCTGGCCGCACGCGAGACGCGCGGCGTACGCAGCGGCATGCGATCGAACTGCGTCGAGACAATGACGGTCGGCACGCGGACGTGGAACTTCGGCGTCGAGATGGAGAAATCGAAATCGCGGACCGGGAGCTTGACCCACTCGTCCCACGGAACCGGGTTCAGGTAGAGCGGGCGGTCGAAATTCCAGGAACCGTCCTCGAGCTTCGGGTAGGCGACGTCCACGCCGAGCGCCGGCGGGAGACCGGTCGTGCCACCGTTGAGCGCGATGAGCGCCTGCTTGACGGTGCGGTGACCGATGACCTGCCACGCGCGGTTGAGCGAGAGGACGATGGGTTTGTCGAGAACCTCGGTGTTCATTTTGAAAACGGAGAAGTTGGGAAATCGGGAAGGGGAAGCGGAAAATGGCGTCCCCCGGACTCAGCTCGCACGACTTAGGTGTGTGTGTTCTCTTGTGCAAAAATGGATCTCCGCGCCGGGCGCGCACCGGCCTGTGCGGTTTATCCCGCGGCCGCGGACCGCATCGCTGCCCATGCTTGCAGAGAATAAATTGGCTGCCGGGGCACGACTCGCACGTGCATTGGCGGTTTCAGAGACCGCTGTCCTGCTGTTAGACGACCCGGCAATGGCGGAGGGCTGAGGTCCCGCTCCTCAGCGCGCCGGAAACGTGGTCAGGGCGACAGGACTCGCACCTGCATATTCTCCGTTCCAAGCGGAGTCGCCGACTATTTGGCACCAGACCCTGATGAATAAATTGGACCGGCCGGGAGATTTCCCCCCGGCCGGTTTTGTTTTCTGTCTTTAGCGGATCACTCGGCGAACGCGGTAGTCGCCCCGTGCGATGAGCACGAGACCGACAACTGCGAACCAAGCGATCACGAGGGCAACGGCGATCATGGTTGTTGTCCTTTCTTTCTTCATGGCCTTGCTCCGAAGAGCTTCGGCCGTTCGGCGCGCGTTCCGAATGGAACGCGCGCAAGTGGTCGTCGGCCCCGGTGAGGCTCCGGGCGGTGCCGGCAGGTCGGGCAGGTGGCGTCACTGGCTGCCTCGCGGCGGACTCGCCGCTTCCCGCCATGAAAATTGGCGGAGGCTCGCGGTTTTGCTCCGCGCTCTCGTGGTCTTCAGCCACGCGCCATCACTAGATCGGCTTAACCTCCGTGAAAGCTGGCAGGCCCTGAGGGACTCGCACCCTCCCGGTCGGATTTGGAGGCCAACCCGTCCGCTTGGACATCTAGGACCTAGTGGTGCCCGGGGCCGGTAGCGCGCCGGCTCCCGCTGTTTGGAAGACAGCCATGCATCTCTCAACACCTCCCGGGCAAACTGGTGGAGCAGGACGGTTACGCTCCGTCTCCTCCGCATTGCAAGTGCGGCGTGCTACTATTGGCACTACAGCCCCGATTGGACACGACGGCGGGAATTGCACCCGCGATCCACAGCTTTGCAGGCTGGTCCCTTGGCTGCTTGGGTACGTCGTGATCGAAAGAGAACCGCGGCTCAGGTCACTCGGCATTGGAAGACTTCTCCAATGTCCGTCCTCAATGACCGCGGGTTAAGTTTTGGTGAGCCGGTGGGAGTTGCACCCACACCGTGCGGACTAAAAGTCCGCTGTGCTGACTGTTGAACACCACAGCTCCGTGATGCGCTTGGGAGGAATGGCTCGGGCCCTTAGCCCTCGGCGCTTCCGCTCCCGCAACCCCGGACTGGCGGACCGGGAGGTTGCTCTTGCACCACAAACGCAGCTGAAATTAGCCCCTGCCGGGCTTGGGCCGCCGGCTGGCTTCACATGAATCCGATAGGGCAGGCGAACTCCGGTCTCGGATTAAGAACCGGCGCTTCCTTAAGGAAAATGGCCGCCCTGACGGGAGTCGCACCGTATCCCTCGGCTGGAAAGACCGGGATCCTGAGCTGTTAGACGACAAGGCGGAATGGAGCGCAGAAGAGCGGGACGAGCGGAACACCTCCGATCGCCGCGCGCCCTACACTCACAAAAAATGAAACGCACGGCCGGCATCGCCGTTTAACGCCCTGGGGCGCACCGTGCGTTTGTTGCAGGGCGACCCATGAGGGCGTCCTGCGATTGCAAAAAAGAACACGCACCTTCGTCCCTCTCGGCAGACCAGGTCTGACGGATTGGACGGCCGCAGGATTTGATGCGGGCGTTGGGCTGATTGGCTGGGCTCAGCGGTGAAGCCGCGTACGGAATATGAAAAAGAATCTGGTCTCGCATGGGGAGGTGGGGTTGTGCCGGGCACAAAAAACCCCACTTCCGGTGGAAGTGGGCGGCGTGAGGCGGCGAAAAATCGCGAGCGTCAGGTTGCACCACTTCCTCTGGGATCCGCGTAATTCGGCCGCATACCGACCGCTTCACGACGGAACTCAGGTTTCGTTGTCTGGGCACGAAGCGCCGCGCACAACGAATGCCGTCCGGTTAACCGGAGGCTTGAGCGTTGGATAAATTGGGCGGGCTTCATGGCAAGGTGAGAGAGACGGTTGAGGGACTGGACGGTTACAACTGCGGACGGAGCTGGAAATCAAGAGGGAGCGGAAGGATTGTTCGGTTGGATTGGACGCCGCGGACCATACCACAAGGCTGCAGGCTTGCCATGAGGCGTTCCTCAGCGAGCCTGACTATTCAGTCATGTTTGAATCCCTCTTTTCGGAACGCGGGCTTTCCCTCGACCGCCTCAAAGTGCTGATCGAAGTGCGCGACGCTGGCAGCATCGCGCAGGCGGCTCCCGGAGATTTGGTTCGACAGAGTCAATATAGCCGACAGCTGCGCGAGCTCGCGGAGTTCTTCGGATGCGAAGTCACCCAGCGGCGCGGAAAAATCCTCAAGCTTACCGAACAGGGCGAACGTCTGGCGGAACTCGCGCGCGAACATCTTCGCGCGCTGGAGGATTTCCGCTCCGAGTGTCGCGAGGAAAGCGTCGCTTTCACGATCGGCGCGGGAGACAGCCTGATCCAGTGGCTCGTCATCCCGCATCTCGGCGAAATGATCCGCACTTTTCCGCACACGCGTTTCGTCACCGTGAACCTGCGCACGAATGACATCGTCCAGCAGATCACCGACGGCCGGATCGATTTCGGCATCATCCGGAAGAACGCCGCGGCTCCCGGTCTGAAATCGGTGTCCCTCGGGATTGTGAGATACGTCGCGCTGGCGCCCGATGCCCTGATCCGGCGCAAAAGAAATCTCACGTTGCGGG
This sequence comes from Opitutaceae bacterium, assembly GCA_036261745.1. Classification (GTDB taxonomy): domain Bacteria; phylum Verrucomicrobiota; class Verrucomicrobiia; order Opitutales; family Opitutaceae; genus DATAKE01. The sequence continues at coordinate 169,122 of DATAKE010000090.1, read as the reverse complement.
AGTTGCTGAGCGAGCTGCCGCTCGCGACCCAAACGACCGACGGCCAGTTCACCTCCGGCCTGCGTGAGATCGCGAAAACGCTGGAGGTGCCCCTCGCACCGGCACTCTCGTGCCAGTCTTTCCCGCAGACCCTCGCGGCGGTGAGTTCGGGTCGCTTTGCAGCGATCGTTCCCGCCCTGGCGGTCGGCGAAGCACGGGGGATTGGAACTCAGCAAGTTTCCGATCCGCTCCTGCGCACGCTTGACCGGGAGGCATTGCTCGCCTGGAACCCGCGGCTCGTGCGGGTCCGACCCAATGCCTCCAAAGTCTGCGCCGCGCTACATGCGGCCTTGAGGATCCATTGATGCGGGGAAGGAGGAACGCCCTTCACTTCGACACGCTGACTTCCAGAGGAAGAATTTCCTCCGGCTTCACGGAGAAATCCAAGGTGATGAAACCGCCTGCTCCATCTGCGGTGTAGTAGTCGGCACGAACCCACAGCGGCCGCTTTCGAAAATAGATGACGCCGTAGAGCCGCGTCACGCGTTTGCCCAGCGTTTTGGGTTCGAATATTTCCGTCTCCACCACCGGGCCAAGCCGGAGGCTGATGGCGGCGAGCCGTGCCCGCAACTCGGGGAGTTTCGTTTCGCTGTCATGCCCGTACCAGGCGTTCAACAAGGCATCGGGGCCATTTGCCTGGAAAGCCAGCAGGCCGGCGCGGAACGCATCCGTGGCTTCGTTGCCGCGCGCCAGGGACGTGGAGAGAAACGCCAGGAGGAGAATAATTTTTTTCATCGAGAGCAGGGGTAATGGAACAGGGGGCTCAACCAGAGACTGGAACCTGACCAACGACGATGCGCCTTGAAACAGGGAAACGCGGGGCGTGGCAGGGGTCTGATCGCGAGACGCCGGGGAAGGGAAGCCGGTTACCACTCTGGGTTCAGGCAAAAAAAGCCGCCGGGGTGAAATCACCACGGCGGCCGATTTTAACCCTACATCAGTGGTTAAAATCTATGGAACGTCAGACAATACGTTCCAAGAATCTGGGACGATTGTTCCGGGTCAGCTTGAGACCGCACTCGCGCGACTGCGCATGCGGCGAACGGCCACGAGTCCCATCAGAACTCCCGCAGCGATCAGGCCGTAGGTGGAGGGTTCCGGCACCGGCGTGTTGTCGCCGACGACGAACTGGAACTGCAACGTCGAGGTGGTGGAGTTGCCATCGAGCAGGGTGCCACTCGCATTGGTCCAAACCCCGACGTAATCGTAATTGATACCGCTGATGTTCGCGGTGCCAAAGAGGTTAACCGGAACGATCGAATAATTTTGTCCGCTCAGCGAAGTGCCGGGATTGAAGGCCGAAAGGCCGAGGGTGTAGGCGCCCGCGAAATCGAAATCGCCGTCATTGTCGAAATCGATGTTCAGATTCAGGGCCGCACTCGTGAACGTGTTCGCCGGATTCGTGGCGGAGTGCCACGTGAGGGTCGCGACATTGAGCGTCCCCACCCCGAGCGCGATCGGGCCACTCGGTCCGAAAAGCGGAGTATAGGTGATGTCGAATACCGGGCTGCCGGTTGTGACAACCTCGACTGTATTGATCGAGCCGTTGTTGGTAACGTTGTGGGGACCGCCTCCCACGAAGGAGCCGAAGGTGGCCTGCTCCCTTACGTTTACGTTGAGTTGGGCCTGCGCGCTAACTGCGAAAAGGGCCAAGCTGCTGGTGGCGAGGAAGTATTGAGTCAGTCTCAGTTTCATTGGTTTGTTCTAATTTAAATCTAACCCGTGGCTTTGCGGGCGGCCAAAGCCGTCCCACACGCCCGTCGCAGACCAGCCGGTTTCATGGCGGTGCGCGTTCAACCCCCTGAAGCCCCCATCGGGGCCTTCCCTAAGCACCGGCCGTTGGCGCCACGCGAGTTACGCTCGCGACAGCCAGAAAAAATCGGGCGAAAAAATCCGCGCGAAACCATCAGCTCCCTCTCAATTTGTCGGCGATTGGGCCGATCTCTATGTGGTCCTTTGAAGAAAGCCTTCGATCCACTGTCCGTGCGCCTCGTTCCCAAGTGCATCTTCCCTTCCGCAATCCTGTGGTTGGCTGCTGGATCGTTCCTGTTTCCCGGCCTGACACGGGCTTCCGCGGCGGTCCCCCAAACGGCTTATGCATTCACCCCGTTCTCCATTGAAGCGGGACTGCAAAGCGACGTGGCACAAACGGTGGTGCAAACCCGCGACGGCTATTTGTGGGTCGGAACCGAGGGCGGGCTCTCGCGATTCGATGGCGCACGCTTTGTCACCTACCGCGTCGCGACGACGCCTGAACTGGGCCACAACCTGATCCGCGCGTTGCACGAGGACGGTCAGGGCACGCTCTGGATCGGAACCCAAGGCGGTCTTTCGTGCCTCCGCAATGGCCGGATGGAGCGGATGAGCGGGATCGAGAACGCCGTCCTGTGCATCGCGGATGACGGCGAAGGCGGCATGTGGCTCGCGATTGACGGCGTGGGACTCTGCCGGTTTCGCGACAATCGCGTTGCCGCTCCCACGAAATCATCCGCCGCCGGCGAAGCCGCGATCGCCCGGGTCTTTCGCGATTCGAGCGGCCGCGTCTGGCTGGGATACCGGCGGCATTCCCTCTCCTACCTCGAGGGGACGGACGCAAAAAATTTCACGGAGCTGGGCCAGGACTGGGGCGGCGTCACCATGATGTTCGAATCCCCGCGTGGCACGCTCTGGATCGGCACTCAGAAAGGGCTGCTGCGGTACCGTGACGGCCAGCTGAAATCGTTTGGCGCCGCCGAGGGAATCAACAACGAGACCGTGACCGGCATCCACGTCGATCTCCGCGGCCGTCTCTGGATCAGCGCCCGATCACTCTTCGTCGCGGAAAGCGTCAACGCGGAATCGTTTCAGCAGGTTGCGGTGCCGAGCGCGGTCAACTCCCTGCGCTCGCTCATGCAGGACCGGGAGGGCACCTACTGGATCGGCACTTCCGGCAACGGCGTGATCCGGATGCGGCCCTCGGCCTTCGAAAACATTCCCGCGGGAGGCACGACGTTGAACGACGGCGTTCGCACCGTGACCCGCGACACCCAGGGTTTCCTCTGGACCGGCCTGCCCGGACAGGGCTTGGCGCGCGTGTCTCCGTCCGGCATCGCCACCCATGTTGAAACCGGCCCGGGTGCCGATTCGGACATCTGGTCGGTCTATGGCGCGCGCGATGGAACCGTATGGATCGGGACGCGCGGGGCGCTGTTCCATTGGGACAGGGGCGCGATGACGAAATTTCCGGAGTACAAACTCGTCCGCGCGATCTTCGAGGATTCGGCCGGCACGATCTGGCTCGGGCCCGAAGCCCGCGGCGTCGTCAGCTACCGCGATGGCAAATTCACCGGCATGGCCGGCACGATCGGCAGCGGAACCTCGATCGCGATGGCCTTCGCCGAGGATTTTTCCGGCGCGCTTTGGATCGGCACCAACGACGAGTTGATCCGTTATCGCGACGGCGCCGCCACGACTTATCGCGGCGACGGCGAGATCCCGGAGCTTTCGGTCCGCGCCATTTATCCCGATCGGGAGGGCGATGTTTGGATCGGGACAAAACGCAGCGGGCTGATCCTGTTCTCCAAGGGAAAATGGTTCAACCCGAGCGGACTGCGCGAACCGTTCAACGATCTCGTTCCCGTCGTGATGGAGGACAAGACGGGCAATCTCTGGATCGGCACGCCGAAGGGCGTGATGTGGGCCCCGAAAAAAGAATTCCTGTCCGTGGCTCACGGCAAAACCCACGACGGCAAATTCCGCCTGCTGGGGGCGGCCGATGGCGTCCGCAGCGGCGCGGTCGGATTCGGCAGCCAGCCCTCGGCTTGGAACATGGGGGATACCCTGTTGTTCGCGACGCGCGGCGGCGTGATCGCGGCCGTTCCAAACCTGATCTCCATCAACCGCGTCCCTCCCCTCCTTCGCATCGAACGCATTCTGGTCGATGGCCGGCCCCTGCAAAATCCCGGCACCCTCACCCTGCCCGCCGAAACGCGCAGCCTGCTGATCGAATACACCGCGATGAGTTTCGTGCAGCCGGGCGCGATCTCGTTTCGTTACCAGCTCGAGGGACACGACCCGGGCTGGATCGAGGCCGGTTCACGGCGTTCCGCGTTCTACGCCAACCTTCCTCCCGGGCGCTACACCTTCCGCATGACGGCGAGCAACGAGGACGGAGTCTGGAGCGACACCGGTGCGCAGGTGGCCGTGATCCAACAACCCTGGTTCTACGAGACCTGGTGGTTTTATCTCGCGGTGGGAGCGGGCGCGGCGGGTTTGATCGTGACCCTGTACGTGCGGCGCACCTCCGGGCTGCGGCGGGAAAACGACCGTCTCGAGCAAGGCATCGCCGAGCGCACCCACGAGCTCATGCAGGCGAAAAACGAAGCCGAGAGCGCCGCCAAGGCGAAGAGCAGCTTCCTCGCGAACATGAGCCACGAAATCCGCACGCCGATGAACGGCGTGATCGGCATGACGGGCCTCCTGCTCGACACGAAACTCGACGAGGAGCAGCAGGAATACACGGAGACCATCCGCAAATCCGGCGAGGCCCTGCTCGGCATCATCAATGACATTCTCGACTACTCGAAGATCGAAGCCGGCAAACTCGAACTCGAAAAAATCCCGTTCAACCCGCGCGTCGCCATCGAGGACGTGCTGGAGCTCATGTGTGAAGTCGCCCAGCGCAAAAAACTCGAGCTCGCCTGCTGGGCCGACGAAGCCGTTCCCGAAGAGGTGATCGGCGATCCCGGACGCTTCCGCCAGATCCTCGTGAACCTCGTCGGCAACGCCATCAAGTTCACCGAAAAGGGCGAGGTGCTGGTCGCGATGAACATGGAGCCCTCCCCCAACGGACACAGCCGCGTGCGGGTCGAGGTGCACGATTCCGGCATCGGCATGACCGAGGAGGCAAAATCGCGCCTCTTCGAAAAATTCACCCAAGTCGACAGCTCGACGACCCGCCGCTATGGCGGCACCGGCCTCGGTCTGGCGATTTCGAAACAGCTCGCCGAGCTCATGGGCGGCAAAATCGGCGTCGAGAGCGAAGTCGGGCACGGCTCCATTTTCTGGTTTGTCGCCGAATTCGAAGCCGCGCCGGTTCAAGACGCCACCCGCCCCGTCTCACCGGCCGGAATGCAGGGACGCCAAATTCTCGTGGTGGACGACAACGCGACCAACCGCCGTTTGCTCGTGCGCCTGCTCAGCCGCTGGGGCGCCACCGTCGAGGAAGCCGTCGACGCCGAGGCCGCCTGGGCAAAACTTCCGGGCGCCATGCAGGGTCCGCAACCCTATGACCTCGCGGTCCTCGACTTCCACATGCCGGGAATGACCGGTTTGGAGCTCGCGGAAAAAATCCGCGGCCACGGCGCCTGTGCTTCGCTGCCCTTGATCCTGCTCAGCTCCGCTCTCGCCCACGAACAGCGCGTCCGCTGCGAACAACTCGGCATTGCCGGTGCATTTCAAAAACCCTTCCGACAGGGAACACTGTTGCAGGCGTTTCAGAAAATCTGGGGCAGCACACCTCCGCGCCCGGTGCAGCCGAAGCCCGTCACTCCCGCCCTCGCACCCGCCGCCTCGGCCTCGCGCGTTCTCATCGTGGAGGACAACGCGACCAACCAGATCCTCGCCCGCCGCATGGTCGAGAAGCTCGGCCATCGCGCGGAGGTCGTCGGCAACGGCATCGAGGCGCTCGCGGCCCTCACGCGCGGCGGCTACGACCTCGTCCTGATGGATTGCCAGATGCCCGAGATGGACGGCTACGAAGCCACCATCGAACTTCGCAAACGCGAAGCCATCGCCGGCGGACATGTGCCGGTGATCGCGATGACCGCGAATGCCGTCGAGGGAGATCGCGAGCGTTGCGTCGCGGTGGGCATGGACGATTACATCGCCAAACCCGTGCGCTATCCCGATCTGGCGGCGATGATCCAGCGATGGCTGAAGCCCGGCAGCGCCACCGAAAACCTGCACCCCATTTCCAGTGGTGGGTGAGTGTGAGGTGCCGGCGGTCTATGTCCGCCGCGGCCGCCTAATCGCCCCCAAATAAAAACCCCGCCTCTCGGCGGGGTTTCGGTTTGGCGACACAGCTAAGTGCCCGCCGGAGATCGGGGTCAGATTCCTTCGAGCTTCTTAAACTTCGGCACGAGGAGGTGCATGAGGATCCACGCGGTAAGGTAGGCCGAGCCGCACACGACGAAGAGAATTCCGTACCCAACCTCGACTTTGCCGAGGGCGGTGAAGTGCGCGAGGAGTTTGCCGGCGGCGCGGGCGATGAGAATGCCGCCGATGGCTCCGGCCATGCCGCCGATGCCGGTGACGGAGGCGACGGTTTTCTTCGGAAACATGTCGGAGACCGTGGTGAAGATGTTGGCCGACCAAGCCTGGTGGGCGGAGCAGGCGATCGCGATGGTGGCGACGGCGAACCACGTGTTGATTTCACCGAGGCGGGAGGCGAGCAGGACGGTGAGCGGGAAGAGTGCGAAGATGAACATCGCAAGCTTGCGGGCTTTGTTGGCATCCATGCCGCCGTTGATGAAATGTTTCGGGAGCCAGCCGCCGAAGATGGAACCGGCGGTGGCGACGGTGTACACGACGGCGACGGCGACGCTCCAGTTGATGATGCCGGGGATGTCGGCGTTGGCGCCGGTGTAACCGGGGTTCGCGGCTTGGAAGGCGGCGGTCTTGCGGGCGTTTTCGCCGCTCAGGAAGGCAGGGAGCCAGAAGAGGAAGAACCACCAAATGGGATCGGTGAGGAATTTGCCCACCACAAAGGCCCAGGTCTGGCGGAAGGTAAGGAGTTTGAGCCACGAGGTTCTTTCCTTGGGGGCGACGGCTTCGGCGGCCTGTTCGTCCTGGTCGGAATGGATGTAGTTATACTCGGCCTGTTTGAGCTGGCCCTTGGCGAGCTTGGCCGCAGGCGAGTCGTACATGGTGTACCAGAAGATGAGCCAGAGCAGACCGACGGCACCCGTGAGGATGAAGGCCCATTCCCAGCCCCAGTTGAAGGCGATCCACGGAACGCAGAGGGGGGCGACGATCGCGCCGACATTGGCGCCGGAGTTGTAGAGGCCGGTGGCGAAGGCGCGTTCTTTTTTCGGAAACCATTCGGCCATCGTCTTGTTGGCCGCGGGGAAGTTGCCGGCCTCGGTCACGCCGAGCAGGGCGCGCCAGAAACCGAAGCTCCACGTGTGGTGACCGAAAGCGTGGCCGATCGCAGCGAGGCTCCAGCCGATGAGCGAATAAGCGTAGCCTTGCTTGGTGCCGATTTTGTCGATGATGCGGCCGGCCGCCATCATGCCGAGGGCGTAGGCGAGCTGGAAGCAGATGACGACCGTGGAGTAATTGAGTTCCTGGTCGGCTTTGTTGGCGCCGAAGACGCCGTCGTCGGAAAGGACGGGTTTGAGCAGGCCGAGGACGTTTCGGTCAAGGTAGTTGATGGTGGTGGCCGCGAAAACGAGTCCGCAGATCGTCCAACGATAGCGGCCGATCGCTTCATTGATCTGGTTGAACTGGCTCTTGGGCTCGGAGCCCGCGGGATTCGTGGTCGGAACAGAACTCATGGTATCAGGAGGGGCTGGGGTGTGAGGGAGTTCACGCGAAGGACAGGCCGTCTGCGGAACGAGGCGTGGAGGAAATGGATTTGAAGCGCGGAGCAGGGCGATGGCCGAAACAACCGGTTAACTCGAAAACTCAGGGGCGAGTTCGAGGTTGAAATAGCTGCGGGCGTTGCCGAAGCAGATGTTGCGGACCATGCCGCCGACGAGCTTCAAGTCGCCCGGGATTTCCCCGCGCGCCATGTCGTTGCCGAGCAGGTTGCAAAGCGTGCGGCGGAAATATTCGTGGCGGGGATAGCTCACGAAGCTGCGCGAATCGGTGAGCATTCCGACGAAGCGCGACAGCAGGCCGAGGTTCGAGAGCGCGTTGATCTGCCACTCCATGCCTTCCTTCTGGTCGAGGAACCACCAGCCGCTGCCGAACTGGAGTTTTCCCGCCACGCTGCCGTCCTGGAAATTTCCGATCATCGTGCCGAAGACGTAATTGTCCGAGGGATTGACGTTATAAATAATCGTCCGCGGAAGCTGGTTGGTGGCGTCCAGCGTATCGAGGTAGCGCGAAAGCGCGCGGGCCTGCGGGAAATCGCCGATCGAATCCAAACCGGTGTCGGGCCCGAGCTGGCCGAGCAGCCGGGAGCTGTTGTTCCGGATCGCGCCGAGGTGAAGCTGCTTCGTCCAGCCGCGCGCCGCATCCCAACGACCGAACTCGAGCATCAAATACGAGCCGTAGCGCAGAATGTCTTCGGCGTCCGGCACGCGTCCCGCACGCGCCGTGTCGAAGGCCGCCTTGGCCTGGGCGTGCGTGCATGGCTCGGAAAGCGCGGTCTCGAGACCGTGATCGGAGAGCCGTCCGCCGGCGGCGTGAAAATCGTCATGCCGCTTTTTCAGCGCATCGATGAGATCGTCGAAGGTGCGGATGGTGAGGTTTGCCGCCGCGCCGAGTTTCTCGACCCAGGCGTTGAAACCCACGGGATTGCCGAGTGCCAGCGCCTTGTCGGGCCGGTAGGCGGGATAGACTCGGGTCTTCAGCTTGCTCTTGCGGATCTTGGCGTGGAGCTCGAGCGAGTCGGCCGGGTCGTCCGTCGTGCAGACGACGGCGACCTTCGACACCGTGAGCAGATCGTGCACGCGCAGCTTCGGCATTTTCGCGTTGGCCTGCTTCCAGACTTTTTCCGCGGTGCCGCCGTTCAGCAGCACGTCGACGCCGAAGTAGCGTTTCAGCTCGAGGTGCGTCCAGTGGTAAAGCGGGTTGCGGAGCGTATGGGGAACGGTTTCCGCCCACGCCTGGAATTTTTCGCGGGGCGTCGCATCGCCGGTGCAGAAGCGTTCCTGCACGCCGTTGGTCCGCATCGCCCGCCACTTGTAGTGATCGCCGCCGAGCCAGAGTTCGGAGAGGTCGGCGAACTCGTGGTTCGACGCAATCGCCGCGGGCGAGAGGTGGCAGTGATAGTCGTAGATCGGCTCGTTCTTCGCGTAGCGGTGGTAAAGTTCGCGCGCCTGTTTCGTCGCCAGCAGGAAATCGTCGTGGATGAAAGAGCGGGACTTTGCCATGGGGGGTTCTGGAACAGGACGGGTTGAAATCGGGTTGGTTGCTCGCCGTTTTACTTCGAGACGTCGCCGAGCATCTCGTCCAGGGACGTGTAACGTTCGAGGAGCTTGCGCGCCGCGCCACAGGTCGCCGCGGTGGCGAGGCCGGTGTTCTCGGCGAGAAAAACGATGTAACTGGCGATGTTCTTCGCGAAGTTCAGGCGGCCTTCGTCGCTGATCGCATAGAACCGGGCGCGTTGCTGGTACCCCGCCGGCGTGTGATCGCCAAGCGCGGCCTTCTCGGGCCGGCCCGCGGCCGCGAGGACGTAGAGGAAGTTATACTCGAACCAGAACATGTGCTCCGGGCTCGCGGGCAGCGACTCGAGCGCGGCACGCGCGACCGTCGGGTTCGCAAAGACGTCGGTGCCCTTGCCGGTCTTCGCCAGGGCGTCCGTCACGAAAATGCGCGCCATCTTCTGTTCGGTGGCATCGGCGCTGAACGAACCGAGCAGCGCGAGCTCGAGCGTGAACTTGTACCAGTCGCGCCAGAGCGCCTGGTCGGCGGCGTTCTTCGAGGCGAAGAGCGCGCGCCCCATTTCGTAGGTGTAGCGGCCGCTGGTTTTGATCTCGAGCCGGCTGCCCGTGACCTGGCCCATCACCTGGTAGTTCTCCGCGGATTTGCCGGAGCCGGAGTGGAAACCGATGCTCGCACCGAACTGTTTGCACACGCCCCACTGCTTCTCGATCAGCGTCTTCAACGCCGCGTTGTCGGGATACGGCATATTCTTCTGGAAGCCAAAGGCCGGGGCGACGAAATGAATCTTCATCCCGAGCGCTTCGCACAGCGCCAGCATGATCGCCGTCGTCTCGGGCGTGGTCAGGCCGGGCAGTTCGTCGATCGAAAGCTCGCGGAGATAGGCGCGGCCGACGTCGGTCGTGAAAAGCTTCGCGCGGGCGGCCGCGTATTTTTCATCGCGGCGCTTCATCTTCTGCAACGAGGGCCAGACATAGGCCAGCAGCTTGGCGAAATCGGCTTCGTTCAACGTGAGACCGACCGACGCGACGCGCCCCTTCACCGTGGAAACCAGTTGGGCGGGGACGTTGGCCTTGACCCAGCCCGCCGCATCATCCGCCACCTTCGTCTGCGCCAGCTCGGGGGAAAGATCGAAGGTGATGTAGCTGGCGAGCACGCAGCCCGTGACGAGCGCGTCCTCGCGGGAATCGAATTTGCCGCCGATGGGTTGATGGTCGGCGTTGAAGCTCCAGGCGATGCCGCGGCGGTGGAAACCGGTTTTCAGCTTCGCCAGCACGCAGCCGTGGCTCATGCCCTCGACGCTCTGGCCCTGGTGGCCCTCCGGCACATTGGTGCCGATGAACGGGAACGGAACGGTGTCGAGTTTGCCGGCCAGCATCACGTCGGTGTCGTAGACGAGCTCGCGCGGAATCGAGTTTTGGTTGGCGGTGACGCCGATGCTCAGGGCGCTCATCGACCAATCGACCGCCGGCCAGTGCAGCGTCGTGAAACGGGCCCCGATCCCGAGCGTGCTGCGTCCGAGCTGTTCCGCCGCGGTCGCAAAGATCGTCGCCGCCGGATTGTGCTCCTGCACGAGATTCTTCAACCGGAGCAGATTGGCGAAGGTCGCGGGGAATACCGTCGATCCGTCAGCCAGCGCAACGCCATCGGCGAGCAGATCCGGGGCGCGGCCGGCGAGTTTCCAGGCGCAATCCCCGGTAACGGCATCTTCCACCAGCACCACTTGTCCCGCCTTCGTCGCGAAACGGCTCTTCTCGTAGACTTTGATACCCGCTCCGCCCGCCTTGAGCTTTGCCGCCAGGGCCGGCCAGTCCAAACAGAAGTCCGGACTGACGCAGGGATTCGTGGCGATGCGGAGATTGTGGGAGAGGAGAAACGCGTTGATGGAAGACATAAGGGGCGTACGACGTGAAAGGGTGGCGATTCGCTCAGAATCCCCAGCCGCTGACAAGACCCGAGTCATGAAACGGACACGCGTCCGGGAAACGATGATGCGATCGCCTCCGCCTCCGCTCAACGATCCCAGTTGGGACCGGCGTCCTCGACGAACTGCCGCAGCATGGGGAAACGTAGCTCACCGTAGTTCAGCGCGAAGCGCAGCTCGCCCTCCTTGAAAATCCACGTCGCCGGGATCCAGGTGAGCGGCAGCCCAAGAAACCGGGAAACACGCTTCGCCGGGGCGCGGGCGTTGTTGGGGTGCACGAGCAGCTGAAAGTTTTTCTGCGCACCCACCCCGTATTTTTCCAGCAAAGCCCGGCCGTCCTCCGCATCGCTGCGCCAGACCGTGACGAAAATAAAATCCACTTCCGGATGCGCGTTGATGAAGGCGGGCCAGCCCTCCTTCCCCAGCTCCGCTTTGCAGTTCGAGCACCAGGGCGCCCAAAAATGCACGACCGTGATGCGCTGCGATTTCACCGCTCCCGCCACCCGGCTTTCGACATCCGGCGGTTCGGCGGCGCGGAGGCCGCAGACGAGAATCCAAAACGCCGCGAATCCCAAAATCCCTTTCATCGTGCGCATGGCGGCATGACGAATGGTCCGCGCAACCGTTGTGCGGACGTTTTATGGATTGCGCGGGACACGCGGCGCGTTCTTGTCGGCGGTTTTCACCGAATGTCCGCTGTCGCCTCGCCGGTCCCGCCCAACCCCACGCACGTTCTCCTCCTCGCGCAGGAGCTGAACATCAAAGTCTTTCAGGTCGCCGCCACCGCGCAGCTCTTCGCCGAGGGCGCGACCGTGCCGTTCATCGCCCGCTACCGCAAGGAGGTCACCGGCGAACTCGATGAGGTGCAGGTTCTCGCGATCCGCGACCGCCTCGAACAGCTCCGCGCCCTCGATGAACGCCGCGCCGCCATCCTCGCGTCGCTCAAGGAACGCAACCTCCTCACCCCCGTCCTCGAAAAATCCATCAACGCCGCCGACACGCTCGCCGCGCTCGAGGACATCTATCTTCCGTTCCGCCCGAAAAAACGCACCCGCGCCACCATCGCCAAGGAGAAGGGCCTCGAACCGCTCGCCGATCTTCTCTTCGCCCAGGATCCTGCGGTCGATGCCGCGGCCGCGGCACAAGCCTGCGTCGGTCGCGAGTACGTCGCCGACGACGGCAAGAATCTCCCCGCGAAAATCGCCTCCCTCGACGAAGCCCTCGCCGGCGCGCGCGACATCCTCGCGGAACGCATGAGCGACGACAAAGACGCCCGCGCCCGGCTCCGGACACTTTTCCAGAAAGACGCCGTCATCTCCTCCAAGGTTCTCGGCAGCAAGGAAGCGTCTCCCGAAGCTTCGAAGTTCAAGGACTACTTCGACTGGAGCGAACCGCTCGCCAAAGCCCCGAGCCACCGCGTGCTCGCCATGCGCCGGGGCGAAAAGGAGACGTTCCTCATGATGCGGGTGACGCTCGCCGACGAACTCGCCGCGCTTTCCGTCGTGCAGCCGCTCTTCGTCAAAGGAAAGGGCTTCGCCGCCGATCAAGTCACCCTCGCGGCGCAGGACGCCTGCAAGCGCCTGCTTTCGCCCGCGATGGAAACCGAGATGCGCCTCGAATCCAAAAAGCGCGCCGACGAGGCCGGCATCAAGGTCTTCGCCGACAATCTCCGCGAACTGCTGCTCGCCGCGCCGCTCGGACAAAAAGCCGTCATGGCCATCGATCCCGGCATCCGTACCGGATGCAAAGTCGTGCTGCTCGATCGCCAGGGAAAATTGCTGCACAACGACGTCGTTTTTCCGGACCGCCAGGAAGCGGAGGCAAAGGAAAAACTCACGGGCTTCGTGAAGTTCTTCCACGTCGAGGCCGTCGCGATCGGCAACGGCACCGCGGGACGCGAAACGGAATCCTTCGTCCGCGCCCTCGGGTTGCCCGCGAGCATTCCCATCGTGATGGTCAACGAATCCGGCGCCTCGATCTACTCGGCCAGCGAGGTCGCCCGCGAAGAATTCCCAAATCACGACCTCACCGTGCGCGGCGCCGTGTCCATCGGCCGCCGCCTCATGGATCCGCTCGCCGAGCTGGTGAAGCTCGACCCGAAGAGCATCGGGGTCGGCCAGTATCAGCACGACGTCGATCAGGCCGCGCTCAAGCGCTCGCTCGACGACACGGTCGTCAGTTCCGTCAACGCCGTCGGCGTCGAACTCAACACCGCCTCGAAACAACTTCTCAGCTACGTTTCCGGTCTCAATGCCACGACCGCCGCCGCCATCGTCGCGCGGCGCGATGAACACGGCGCCTTCAAATCCCGCGCCGAGCTCAAGGAAGTTCCGCGCCTCGGCCCCAAGGCGTTCGAGCAGGCCGCCGGCTTCCTTCGCGTCAGGGATGGCGTCCATCCGCTCGACGCCAGTGCAGTTCACCCCGAACGCTATCCGCTGGTGGAAAAAATGGCCGCCGATCTCGGCGCAACCGTGCCCGACCTCCTGCGCGACGCGAGCCTGCGCGCCAAAATTAAACTCGAGAGCTACGCCACCGCCGAGGTCGGCCTCCCCACCCTCACCGACATCATGGCCGAACTCGCCAAGCCGGGCCGCGATCCGCGGGAAAAATTCGAGGCATTCAGCTTTTCCGAAACGGTGCACCGGCCGGAGGACTTGAAGCCCGGCATGAAACTCCCGGGCATCGTGACCAACGTCACCGCGTTCGGCGCGTTCGTGGACATCGGGGTCCACCAGGACGGACTCGTGCACGTGAGCCAGCTCGCCGACACGTTCGTGAAGGAGCCGGCGAGCGTCGCGAAGCCCGGCCAGAAAGTCATGGTGACGGTCACCGAGATCGATCTGCCGCGCAACCGCATCGCCCTCTCGATGCGAAGCAATCCGACCGTCGGTCCGAAAGCACCGAACACCGGTGCGCCGGGCCAGCGTTCACCGGGCTCAGGCCCGCGCAACGCGCCCGTGGCGCCCGCCGCGCCGCGCACGCCTCCCGCGGTGAACAACGACTGGTTCAGCGCCGCGATGAACAAGAAGCGTTGAAAACTGCAGGAGCGGCTTCACGTCGCGACCGATCGCCCCGGGCTACCCGGAAATCGCGGCGTAAAGCCGCTCCTGCAACGATGAGGAACCGGACGCGGTCGCGGCGCCAAAAACCACCAGCAACGCGCCTCAGCGGTACGGCTGGTGCAGTTCGACGGGCTTGCTCTTCGCGCGCAGCCGGAGGTTCAACATCTCGACGCCAAACGCGAAGGCCATGGAGAAGTAGATGTAGCCCTTCGGAATGTGCTGGCCGAGCGATTCGCCGACGAGCGTCACGCCGATCAAAATCAGGAAGCTCAGCGCGAGCATCTTCAGCGTGGGATGCCGGTTGACGAAATCGCTGATGGTGCCGGCGAACACCAACATGACACCGAGCGCGATGATCACCGCGGTGATCATGATCCAGAGGTGATTCGCCATGCCGACCGCCGTGATCACCGAATCGAGGGAGAACACGATGTCGAGAAGCAGGATTTGCACGATCGCGGCGCGGAACGAAGCCACCTTGCGGCCCTCGGTCGCGTGCCCGTCGTCGCCTTCCAGTTTTTCGTGCACCTCCACGACGCTTTTCCCGATCAAAAACAGGCCGCCCAAAAAGAGGATCAGGCCCTTGCCCGTCATCGGAACATCGAGCACCGGAACCCGGAAGAGCGACACGGTCAGGCTCATCAACCACGAGATGCTGCACAGCAGCAAAATCCGCGTGATCAGCGCGAGCGAAAGGCCCAGCTGCCGCGCCTTCGCCTGCTGCTCCTTGGGCAGTTTTCCCGCCAGGATCGAAATGAAGATGATGTTGTCGATGCCCAGCACGATCTCGAGGGCGGTGAGCGTGAGGAGGGAAATCCAAACCTGCGGGTCCGTTAGCCATTCCATAATGTGCAGGAGTGAGCCGCGCGGCTGCGCACCGGTCAACCCGGCAACGGTGGAAAATTCCTCCCCCGATTCTCCCTCGCGCCACCGCCACGGCGGGTTCTCCCCAAACGATTAACCGTGCGCTCCGACCGCTTCCTGCGCAGCGTGCACCCGCTCTTTATGACCCCCATCCCCACCCGGTCTCGGTTACTCGCCCTCGCGTGCTTTTGCCTCCTTCCGGCGTCCGGTGCGTTGGCCGCGGACATCACCTCCTACGTCGCCGGCAAATCGTTTCTCGCCATCGATGGCGTCTATTGCGCCCCCCTTCGCGAATGGCACGGCGGGGACGCCGCTGGCGAAACCATCGTGGAAAGCTCCGTCGCGGGCGCCGTGCCCAAGAAACACGTCGGCAATGTTCGCTACGAACCGATCAGCGTAAAACTCGCTTTTCCTCCCACCGCTCCCGTCCTGACGCTGCTCACGGACTTTTTGGCCAACAAGACGGTGACCAAAAACATCACGCTGACGGATCTCACCTACGACATGAAACCGGCCGGGGCTCCCCTCGAAGGCTCGCATGCCATGTTGGTCGAGGTGAAATTTGAGGACTGGGACGCCGCGGGAAAAGAACCGGCCACGTTCACGCTCGTTTTCGCACCCGAATACACGCGGGCAGGCATCGTCGCTTTGACTCCTCCGACGAGCCCCCCGGGCAGTACGAAAAACGTCCAGACCTCCGGATTCAGATTCCGCCTGGGCGCGTGGCCGGCAAATCAGGTGAATCGCGTCGCGGCGCTTTCCATCAAACGGCGCTTGCCCGTGGACGCGATTGGCTCGGCGCGTTCCTACGAGATCACTCCCGCACCGGTCGAATTTCCGAGCCTCGTTGTGACCCTGGCCGAATCCCAGGCAGCCGACTGGAAACTCTGGGCGGACGACTTTCTCGTGAAGGGCAACAACTCCGACGCTCACGAAAAAACTGCGACGCTCGAGCTGTTGGATAATGCCCTTACCCCGGTTCTTTCGCTGCAGTTCTTCAATGTCGGCATCACTCGCTTGTTCCGCCCGCCGCTCGACGCTGGCAGCGAGGCGATCCGCCGGCTCCAGGCCGAACTCTACTTCGAGCGCATGGCCATCACCCCGCCGCCTGCGACCTTGGTCACGGCCATCGTGGGAGTCGCTACGGCGGTGGCGCCCGCCACGCCCCTCGCTGCACCCGCTGCCACGTCCACGACCGCGGCAACACCCGGCGCCACTCCGGTGGCCACACCGGTTGGCACTGTGACACCCGTGACCGCGCCCGTTTCCGGTGGGACGACCACGGCTCCCCGCGGCGAAATTGCCGCTGAACCGGTCGGGAAAACGCCCGCCGGCACCACCGCAGCCACCACTCCCGCCGCGGGCACCTCCAGCGCCGATCAAGGCGCGCGCGATCCGGCGAATTTCCCGCGTCTCGCCGGCCTCACGCGGAAAACATACTCGTCGAATCGCAGCGCCACCCTGTCTGACGAAACCGCCATCTATTCGACCAAACTGTCTTTCGACGAGGTCGTTTCCGCCTATGAGGATTTGCTCAAGGCGGATGGCTGGGAGCAGACCATGCGCAACGAAAGCGGCGACCCGGTTTCCGGGACACACCAATTCCGTCTCCGCTGGGCGAAGGCGCCCCGGAGCGTGGAGATCCGGCTCACCCAACCCAAGTCCGGTGGCACCGAGGTTTCCGTCTCGGTCAGCTCCACCCGTGGCTGATCACGAAGTCCTCACACCCCGAGCCACGCCCGGCCCGCGCTGATCCAGAGCGGGCTCAGAAAAATTCCGAACGCCGTCGTGCCGAGCACGACCTGGACCGCGGTGAGCGGCTGTCCCCCGTAATGCCTCGCGAGCACGATGGGGAACACCGCCGAGGGCATCGCCGCCTGCACCACCAGCACGCGCTTGAGTTCGATCGAACAAGGCAGCCAGCGCGCCAGCGCCAGAATCAGGATGGGGAGTAATCCGAGCCGGAGCAGGCAGGACGCGACGGTGATCTTCGGCTGAAACAAGTCGCGCGGCGCGCCGAGATAGTTGGCGAGACTCACCCCGACCGTGATGAGTCCGAGCGGGATCGCACAGGCACCCAGCGCATGCACGATGTCCATCGCCACCTGCGGCACATGCGGCGCCGCGCCGGCCAGATTCACCACGACGCTTGCCGCCAGCGTGAGCACCACGGGATTGAGCAGTTT
Organism: Opitutaceae bacterium; assembly: GCA_036261745.1. Taxonomy (GTDB): domain Bacteria; phylum Verrucomicrobiota; class Verrucomicrobiia; order Opitutales; family Opitutaceae; genus DATAKE01. Next base: position 151,957 of record DATAKE010000090.1, on the reverse strand, counting down.
CTTCCAGCCTTCGCGCAACGGGAGGCCGTTCAACACGAGGACCCCGATCGTCCACATCGCTGCCTCCACCCCGACATTGTGCACCAGCAGCACGCCCTGCGACTCGCGCCCCCACATCGCCGCCATGATCGGCAGGGGAAGATAACCGTAGTTACAAATGCCTGTGGAGAGCGCGAACGTGCGCAGTCCCTGCCCCACCTTGAGTCCGAGCACCCGTCCCGCGAAAAGGCAGAGCTGCAGGCTCGCGGCCGTCACGGCAAAACCGACCAGCGGCGGCAGCCAGACATTCCCCGGTTCGCGCAACGCCGCGTTGCCCGCCACCGATTCGAAGATCAGGCAGGGCAGGCAAACATTGACGACAAACCGGATGAGGCTCGTTTCCGCCGGACCCTCGATCCAATGCAGCCGGCGGACGACCACGCCGATCGCGATGATGCCGAAGACCGGAAGCATCAGCAGCAGCAGTTGCGAATAGGAACTCATCGGGGGTTCACGCAGGCGCCGGCGCGAGGGCGTCGGCCATCGCCTGCCCGGCGAGCCAGCCGGTCGTCCACGCGGACTGGAAATTAAATCCACCGGTCACGCCGTCGATATCCAGCACTTCACCGGCGAAATGCAGCCCGGGACAGATCCGGCTTTCCATCGTTTTAAAATCCACCTCGCTCAACCGCACGCCGCCGCACGTCACGAACTCCTCTTTGAAAAGACTTTTCCCCACGACCTTGAACTCCGAAGCGGTCACTTGCGCCGCGAGGGTCGCGAGGGCGGCGTTGCCCACCTGCGCCCAGGGCGTGGCGGGCACGATGCCCGCGGTCGTGACGAGCCGCTCCCACAACCGCTGCGGCATTTCGAGCGGACTCCAGGTGGCGATTTGTTTCCGGAGATTTTTTTCCCGCACCGCGGCGAGTTCCCGGACCAGCGAATCGCGGGTGTGCGGCAGCGCAAAATTCACCGCCAGCGGAAATTCATAGTTGCGCGAGGCCAGTTCCCGCGCGCCCCACGCGGAAAGTTTCAGGATCGCCGGTCCGCTCATGCCCCAGTGCGTGATCAGCAGCGGGCCGCTTTCCACCAGCTTCGTGCCGGGAACTGACGCGGCGGCGTTTTCGACCGACACGCCCGACAAACCCTCCAGCCGCTTGTCGTCGATATGAAAGGTGAACAACGACGGCACCGGCGGCTCGATCGCATGCCCGAACGCCTCTGCAATGATCAGGCCCGCCGATGATTTATTGCCGCCGGTCGCGAGGAGGAGCCGGTCACAACGGGCATTCGTCCCGTCCGTCAGCGTGAGCCAGAACGTATTTCCGCCTTCCTTCGCCGGCACCGCCTCCACTTTTCTGACCCCGAGACTGGTGATGATTTTAACCCCTGCGGCCTCCGCGGCCTTCGTGAGGCATTCGACGATCGTCGCCGAATCGTCCGTGACGGGAAACATGCGCCCATCGTCCTCGGTTTTCGTTTCCACGCCGCGGCCCGCGAACCATTCGACCGTATCGCGCGGCTGGAACCGGTGAAACGCGCCGAGCAATTCGCGGCCGCCGCGCGGATAACGTTTCACCAACTCGCGCGGCTCGAAGCAGGCATGGGTGACGTTGCAACGACCGCCGCCCGAAACGCGCACCTTTGCCAGCGGATGAGCGGTGGCCTCGTAAAGCGTGACCTCGCCGGCGTCGCCGAGTTTTTCGGCGCAGGCAATGGCCGCGAAAAATCCCGCGGCTCCTCCACCCACCACGATCGCGCTTTTTTTTCCGGGCATCGCGAACGCTGCGGCGCGCGCCGGACGGAGTCCAAAAAAAACCGCCGCCCGCAGAAAGCGGGCGGCGGTCGGTTCACGCGGGAAACCCGCGTGGAAGGTATTTGTTACCGTTACTCTTTCTTGGGAGCGCCGCCGTCGCGGGGACGACCGCCGCCACCGCCGCCCTGACCGCGGCCCTGTCCCGGAGGGGGCATGGCATCAAACTTGGTCTGCTGTTCGGGCGTGAGGAGCGCGCGAAGTTCAGCCCGCTGGGCTTTCCGAACCTCGTCCATTTTGGCGCGGGCCGCATCGTCGGGGGGACCCGACTGGCCTTCCATCGCCGCCCGGTTTTTTTCGCGCTGGGCCGCATAGAGGGCGGTGATCTTGGTTTTCTGATCGTCCGTGAGCTTGCCAATCGCCTCTTCGAGACGGGCGACTTGCTGCTCGGGCGTGAAGCGCCCGCCACCGCGTTGGCCGCCGCCACCACCACCGCCGCCTCCGCGAGGAGCGCCTTCGCCGGGAGGCGGAGCGGCAGGCTTATCTTCAGCGAGGCTGAGCATCGGCAAAGCGGTGGCGCCGAGAACGGCGACCGCGAACAGGGTCTTGAGGGATGATTTCATTTTTGAGGACAGGTTTGGTTTGGGATTGAACCGCAAGGCGGCGAAAGCCGGGGAGAAGGTGAGACGCCGCTGGCGGGAGATAGTTTCGTTTACTCGGGTTTCTTGCCTTTGCCCGGCCGGCGGCCCTCGGGTTTCATGGCGTCGAATTTCGTCTGTTGCTCGGGCGTCAGCACGGCGCGGACTTCGTTGCGGGCGGCCATCAAGGCATCGCGACCGCGCGCGCGGCGGTCTTCCGCATTTCCATCCTTCAGATCCGCCGCCTGTTTGCCCCAGATCTCTTTGATCTTCTGCTTCTGCTCCGCCGTGAGCTGCAGGTTTTGATCAAGTTGCTGCAGGCGTTGCTCGAGCGCGGCTTGCATGCGTTTGCCATCGCGGCCGCCTTTGGCGGGTGCCGGCGTCGTGGCGGCGGATTCGGTGCTGGGGACCACGGCGGAGACGGTGTTGTCGTCGGCGGCTTGCAGGGCTGAAACGCCGGCCAGGCCGAGCGTGAGAAGGGAAACCAGAAGCTTAGAGTAAGATTTCATGACGGTAATTTTCGAAGGTTAACGGAGCGTTTTGCTCGTGGTCAGGGAGACGATGTTGCTTTCGCGCGGTTACGTGAAATTCGCCACAGGCTTGCCGGAGTCACGCCGCGCGCCCAGCGTGCCGACCCATGATCGAGGTCCAGACCCTCTCCAAGCGCTACGGCACTTTCACGGCCGTGCGCGATTTGTCGTTCTCCGTCCAGGCCGGTGAGGTGCTGGGGCTCGTCGGTCCCAACGGCGCGGGCAAGACGAGCACGCTGCGCTGCCTCGCCGGAATCATCCCGGCCAGCGCCGGCACGGCGCGGATTGCCGGCCACGACATCGCGAAGGATCCGATCGCAGCGAAACGCGCGCTGGCGTTTTTTCCCGACGAACCCCGGCTCTTCGACTACCTGACGGTACGCCAGCATCTGAACTTCGTCGCGCGGATCTACGGCATCGCGAATCACGAAACGCTGGCGCAGCCGCTGCTCGAGGAGCTCGAGATCGCCGACAAGGCCGACCAGCTCCCCGGCGAACTCTCCCGCGGGATGAAACAGAAACTCGCGATCGCCTGCGGCCTGCTGCATTCGCCGCGCGTGATGTTCTTCGACGAACCGCTGACGGGGCTGGATCCGCTCGGGATCCGCCGCATGAAGGATTCGATTTTGAGACGCGCGCGCGAAGGCGCCGCGATCGTCCTCAGCTCGCACCTGCTCAGCCTGCTCCAGGAGGTTTGCTCCCACGTGCTGATCCTGAAAAAGGGCGAGAAAATCGCGGACGGTACCCTGACCGATGTCGTCAACCGCTTCAGCAACGGCGAGGCGAACGTCAGCCTCGAGGAAGTTTTCATCCGCGCGACGGGAAATTCCGAACACTGAGAGTGACTGCCGCCACCCTGTTGTCTCCATGATCGGCGCGCTTCTCTATCTCCGGCTGACCTCCCTGAAGAACCGGCTGCTCATGCGCATCAAGCGCCTGAAGCAGCCGAAGTATCTCTTCGGAGGGATCGCGGGAGCGGTGTACTTCTGGTTTTTCTTTTTCCGGCACCTCTTTGGGAACAGCGGACGCGGCGCCAACCGCCGCACGATGGCCGAGGCGATGCCCCTGTTTCCCCCCGAACTCACGGATGCTCCGTCGCTGGCGATGTCGCTCGGCGCGCTTTTGCTGCTGGGGATCGTGGTCGTGGTGTGGCTCGCGCCAAAGGAGAAACCTGCCCTCGGGTTCACCGAGACGGAGATTGCGTTCCTTTTTCCCGCGCCACTCAGCCGTCGGATGCTGATCAACTTCAAGCTGCTCAGCTCCCAGTTCACGATCTTGCTCACGGCGCTTTTCTTCACGCTCATCTCGAATCGCGTGAACGTGCTCGGGGGCAATGCGCTGACCCACGCCGTCGGCTGGTGGCTGATCCTGTCCACGTTGAGCCTGCATTTTGCCGGCACGAATCTCACGGTCACCCGCCTGATCGACGGCGGGGTCAGCACCTGGCGCCGGCGGTTGTGGCTGTTCGGCGGATTGACGCTGGCGGTCGCCGGGACGCTCGCCTGGGTGTGGCGCGACCTTCAAGCGCCGACACCGCAGGAGCTCTCCGGAGTCGATCCGTTCACGCGCTATCTTCTCACCGTGCTCAATGGCGGCGCGCTGGGCTGGCTGTTGTGGCCGTTTCGCCTCGTGCTCGGACCCTTTCTGGCGGGCGATGCGCGGACGTTCTTCCTCGCGCTCGGACCCGCGCTGCTCGTCGTCGGCGCACACTATTATTGGGTGCAGCGCATGGAAGTTTCCTTCGAGGACGCCTCCGTGGTCGCGGCGGAAAAACGCACCGCGGTCCTCGCCCAGATTCGCGAAGGCAAGTTCCAGCCCGGCGCACCCAAGGCAAAGGCCCGGCCGGGACCGTTCGCGCTCGCGCCCACGGGGCCGGCCGAATTCGCCTTTCTTTGGAAGAACCTGCTTTCCACGCGCTCGTATTTTAGCTGGCGGGTTTTGCTCTCCTGCGCCGCGCTCATCGTGATCGGGAGCCAGTGGCTTCATCGCGCCCTGCACGACTCGCCTTTCGCCGAGACCGCAACGCTCGTGGTGCCGATTTTTTCGCTCATGGCCGCCGCTTACGTCCTTTTGCTCGGGCCGCATCTCGCCCGGCAGGATTTGCGCAGCGATCTCGGAAACGCCGATGTGCTCAAAACCTATCCGCTCCGCGGCTGGCGGTTGATGCTCGGGGAACTGCTCACGCCCACCGCGATTCTCAGCGGCATGTTCTGGCTGACGGTTCTCGCCGCGACCCTGTTCTTCACGCCCAAGGGAAACATGGCGAAAACGTTCACGCCCGCGCTCCAGGCGACGTGCGCCATCTGTGTCTGCCTCGCGGCCCCGGCCGTGATCGCCCTGCAACTGCTCGCGCTGAACGGCAGCACGCTCCTCTTTCCCGCCTGGTTTCAGTCCACGCGCGGCCAGGCGGGCGGGATCGAGGTCATGGGCCAGCGGATGATTTTCGTCTTCGCCAACCTGATCGTCGTTCTCCTGGCCCTCGTGCCGGCGGGCCTCGTGGCGGGACTCCTCATCTTCATCATGCAATGGATCATCGGCGCACCCGCCGCCGTGGTGCTCGCCACCCTCGTCGTCATCGCCGTGCTGGTCGGGGAAATCTGGTGCGCGCTCTGGCTGCTGGGCGAACGCTTCGAGAAATTCGATCTCTCGGCGGAGTTGCGGCCGTGACCTTCGAGAAACTGGCCGGAATCGCCGCCGACACCGTCGGCGCCACCCAGCGCCGGCTGCCGCCGGAAATCCGGCCGCTCGCGCGCGATGTGCCGGTGCACTATGAGCACACGCCCGCGGCCGACGTGCTCGCGGAAGGTTTCGAGCCCGATATTCTCGGGCTGTTCACCGGGTCCGCGCACGGCGAGGAATTTTCCCAGGACAATCCCTCGCCCCCGCAAATTCTCCTCTACCTCGACAATCTCTGGGATTTTGCGGAGGAAGACCTGGAAATTTTTCGCGACGAAGTCCGGCTCACCTATCTCCACGAGCTGGGTCACTACCTCGGCTGGGACGAAGACGAGGTGGCCGAGCGCGGTCTCGAATAGCGGTTCAGACCGCGCCGATTCACCTCTGGCCAATCGCTGTCCGACTCTCCGGAACAGTGCGCACTCCGCGCTTTCCAAGTCCACCATGCCGTGCATAGTCGCGGTCACTTTAGGTTTCAGCATCGCCCATGAAAAAACTTCTGTTCCTGTCCTTTTTTGCGCTCGCCGGCGCGATCGTCGCGCGCGCCGATTCCAAGTCCGCCCGCACCAGCCTCGTCGAACGCGTGGAGACGTGTGAAGCCATCCTGCAGGAGTTTCAAAACCGTCCCGAAACCGCCATCCCCGCCGCCGTCTGGCAGAAAGCCCGCGGCGTCATGATCGTGAACCAGTTCAAGGCCGGTTTCGTTCTGGGCGTCAAAGGCGGCTACGGCGTCATCATGGTGAAAAAGGCCGACGGCCGCTGGAGCCTTCCCGTCCTCGTCAACGCCGGCGAAGCGAGCCTCGGTTTCCAGGTCGGCGCGAACGCCACCGAGACCATCTACATTCTCACGAACGACACCACGCCGCGCCTCCTCTTCAACCAGCGGGTCAACATCGGGGTCGACGCGAAGGCCGTCGCGGGACCCAAGGCCGCCGAGGCGGAAACCAACAACCGCGAAATCCTCGCCACGCCCGTGCTCGTCTATTCGAAAGCCCGCGGCCTCTACGCCGGTGCCACGGTGAAAGCCGGCTACGTTTCGCGCAACGACGACGCCAACTTCACGCTCTATCACACGAAGTACTCTCTCCCCGAACTGCTCTACAGCGACTGGGTCGACCCCGTTCCGGAAGTGAAGCCGCTGATGGATCTGGTGAAGAAGTTCGCCCCCTAAGCGCGGCTCTCGCCGCGCTCGTTGAAAGTTGAAGGATGAAAGTTGAAAGCAGCGGCGAGTAGCCGCCCGCTGTTTCCGATCTTTCAACTTTCACCTCTCACCTTTCAACTGATCGCATGAATGCGATTCTCGGCGGCGGCGGCTTTCATCACATCTGCATCAAGACCCGCGACTGGGAGCGCACGATGCGCTTCTATCGCGAAACGCTCGGCTGCGTGGAAAAGGTCGCGTGGCGCACCGCGCCGAACCGCGCCGCGATGCTCGACGTCGGCGACGGCAACTATCTCGAGGTCTTCGAGGACGCCAGCTACGCGCCCGCCCCGAATGGCGCCGTGCTCCACTTCGCGCTGCGCACCACCAACCTCGACGCGGTCGCGCAACGTGTCCGCGACTTCGGCGCCAAAATCACGATGGAGCCCAAGGACGTGACAATCCCGAACACCGCGACCGGCTCCGCCGCCGCGCCTCCGTCGATTCCGATCCGCATCTTTTTCTGCGAAGGCCCCAGCGGCGAAGTGGTGGAGTTTTTCCAGAACGTGCTGACGTAGCGCAGAGGTATCGTCCGTCATTCGGAGCGCAGCGTAGAACCGGATTGCTTCGTCGTCTCGCTGCACGGGACTCCTCGCAATGACAAATCAGGGCACTGCCAAATGACGGACCCGGACGAGGGCCGCTCCATCCTTTCCGCTATCCCCTGAGCTCCCGGAGATATTCGACCAGCTCGGCCACCGCCGCCTCGGCGACGATCGCCTGGACATCGCCGCGCGATTCCCCCGGGCATTCGATGCGGCCGTGCCGCCGGTGTACGACCCGGCCTTTGTGCATCCGCACCAGCGCCCACCAGGCGAAGGGCTCCGCGACTTTTTCCGCCGGGGCCGCCTCGGCATAACCGGTGGTCGCGATTCCGAGATCGCTGCCGAAAAGCCGGCACACCCCGGCAGCCATCTGCTCCGCGATTTCCACTGACACGGAATTCACCTTCTTCGCCGCGGCGCGATTCACTCCCAGGTGCCGCACTTTCTGCTCGATCGAGTACGTCGTGATTCCGCCGAGGAAAAATTCCGACGCGCCCGAAATCGCCCCGATCCTCGCCTGCACCTGTCCGCAGCTCATGCTCTCGGCCACGGCGAGGGTCAGCCGGGGATCCGCCAGCATCAGCGGTTTCAACGGGTTCATCGGAAGGCGAAGGCTCACTTCAATTCCAGCCCCACGGGGCAATGGTCGCTGCCCATCACCTCGGGGGAAATCCACGCGCGCTTCAGCGACGAGCGCAGTTTTTCGGACGCCACGAAGTAGTCGACGCGCCACCCGATGTTTCGCGCGCGGCAGTTCATCATCTGGCTCCACCACGAATAGTGGCCGGGCCCCTTCTCGAATTCGCGAAACGTGTCCACATACCCCGCCGCGAGCAGCTTCGAGAAATTCCCGCGCTCCTCCTCGGTGAAGCCGGCGTTGCGGCGGTTGGTCTTGGGATTGGTGAGGTCGATCTCGGTGTGCGCGACGTTCAGGTCGCCGCAAAAAACCACGGGCTTCTTTTTTTCCAGCTTCAGCACATAGCTCAAAAACGCCGGGTCCCACTCCTTCGTGCGGTAGTCGAGGCGCGTCAGGCCGCGCTGGGAATTCGGTTGATAGACGTTGAGGAGAAAAAAGTCGGGATACTCCGCCGTGACGACCCGGCCCTCGTCGTCGTGCCCCTTCATCCCGATCCCGAGCGTGACCGCCTTCGGCTTCAGGCGGGTGAAAACGATCGTGCCGCTGTAGCCTTTTTTCACCGCCGGATTCCAGAACACCTCGTAGCCATGCGGCCACGCGATGTGCTGGGCGTCGCCCGGATGCGCCTTGGCTTCCTGCAGGCAGATCACGTCGGCCTGCACCTTCTCCATAAAATCAAGCAGCCCCTTCTTGTGGGCCGCGCGCACGCCGTTGACGTTCCAGGAAACTAATTTCATGCGCGCCGTTCAATGCACCCCCGGGAACGGGTGCAACCGGTTTCGTCTTTTACCGGCGGGCGGGCGTATCTGTCATAACACAGCTTCCGTTTGCCACGCCACGTTCGGCCCCCTAGTCGTCTCAGCTTTCTCATGTCCGTCTTTCCTCATCTTCCCCTTGGCCAGCGCATTCCCGGCAGCCCGCACGCCGTCTCATGCAGCCTGCCCACCATGCGCGATGTCTGCGGCTACGAGGAGAAAGACCCCGCCGTCACCGCGCACCTGACCTCGGGTTACCCGCGTTTCGTCGTCCATCCCTTCGCCCGCCAGCTGGCCGCCCATTTCGAAAAGGAAACCGCACTCCGCGGACGCAAACTCTGGCTCGTGTCGTCTGCGGGCATGGCGAAACAACTCGCCGCGCATCTCGGCGATGCCGCCGGGGCGCAGCTATTTTCCCGCGACGGGCTCCAGGGCGTCTCGCATCCCGATTCAGCGGCCTCCGCTGCGCGCGCGAAAACATTTCTCCAGCACATCGGCGGGTTTCTCTCGTCGCGTGAAGCCGAGGACCACCTCGTGCGCCTCGGACTCGCGAAAAGCGCGCATCCCGAGGAAGTGTTTCGGGGCGATGCCACCGCCGAGGTGAAAAAACACCTGCGTCGCGCCCTGCCCGCCGCCACGGACGCCGACCTGCTGCTCGCGAACTCGGGCATGAACGCGATCTACGCCGCCTTCCGCGCGGTGAATGCGCTGCAAGCCACGCGTGGCCGCACGGTCTGGGTGCAGCTCGGCTGGCTCTATCTCGACACCATCGAGATCCTGAAAAAATTCTGCGCCTCGCCGGCGGATTATGTCTACGTCCGCGATGTCTTCGATCGCGAGGGGATCGAGCGGTTGTTCACCCGCCATGGTCACCGCATCGCCGGAGTCGTCGCCGAGATTCCCACCAATCCGCTGATCCAGACACCGGACCTCGCCGCCCTCTCCTCGCTCTGCCGGCAACACGGTGCGCGGCTCCTGCTCGATCCCACGATCGCCTCGAGCTTCAACCTGAACGTCCTCCCGCAGGCCGACATCGTGGTTTCCAGCCTCACGAAATATGCCGCGAGCGGGGGCGATGTGATTGCGGGCTTCGCGGCCATCAACCCGGCCGCGCCCGACGCCGCGGAACTGCGCCGCCGCATCGCCAGCGAACTCGAGCCGCTTTATCCGCGGGACCTCGCCCGGCTTGCCGGGCAAATCGGCGGGGTGGACGACGTTCTCGCCCGGATCCACGCGAGCACCGCCACGGTTGCCGCGTTTCTCCAAAAGCATCCGGCCGTCCGCGACGTGTTCTGGGCGCTGCATCCCGCGTCACGTGAAAATTATCTCCGCCTCGCCCGCTCGCCGGACGCGACCGGGGGAATGATCACGTTCACGCTGAAAGCTCCGAACGCGCTGACGCCTTTCTACGACAAGCTCCGGCTTCCGAAAGGACCGAGCTTCGGCATGAAGACCACGCTGATTTGTCCCTTCATGTATCTGGCGCACTACGATCTCGTGACGACTCCCGCCGGAATCGCCGAACTCGCCGCCAGCAAGCTCGACCCGGACCTCCTCCGGCTGTGCGTCGGCTGCGAGCCCGCCGGGGAAATCGTCGCTGCGCTGGCCGAGGCACTGGGTGAGGCAAAATGAATTCCGTCGATATCCCTTCCCCTCTGCTCGCAACGAGCTATCCCCTCTGGTTCACACTCTTGCTGTGGGCAGTGATTTTGATCCCGGCCGTAGCTCTCGGATATTTCGTCTTCTGGCTCCTGGAAAAGCGACGGGAAACCCGGCAGATGCCGTCCATTGAAAAAGAGCCTCACCCGGCGCTAGCCACGGCCACGGCCGTCCCGCCTCCGGCGCAGGAGCCGCGCCGGCCGTAGCCGGGGCTTATCTTGAACGTCAGGCAACCGACACTCCGCCGCCCCGGTAAACGGCGGGCACTGGAACCTCACCTAAACACCGCGCGGCAGTGCCCTTACCCTGCGCCGGCGATCGCCGGACCCGCGCAACTTTTAAGTCAATTTTAAGCCCGGTGTGCCGAAAAGAAGGGAGCAATCTCTTCATGTGGCGCCTTCGACAGCTTAAACTCAGCATTCCGCAACGGCTTCTTCTGCTGACGATCATTCCGATCGTCGGGTTGGTCGTGGTCGGCGAAATGTCATTTCGCACGCACTATTCGGAATATAAAAACTTCGCCGCGGACGCGCGGGCGATGCACGCCTTCCATCGCGAGGCGACCGAGTTCGTGGTGCTAGCCAACACCTTCGGCGCCGAGCGCGACGCCGGCCTCCGGTTGTCAGCGGCCAGAAAAGATCCCGAACGCCTGAAATCCTTCCAAACGCGCATGGCGGAGACCGATCGCGCGGTCGCGGAATTGATGGCGAAGCTCGATCGTCACGTGGCCTCGCCCCAGGCGGCTCTCTTCACGGAAAAGATCACGGGAATCCGTTCATTCATCGCCCCCCAGCTCGCCGAGGCGCGGGCCGGCACCCTCGAGGCGAGACTCACCCCGGGCGCGGTTTTCTACATCTACATGAAGCTCGTTCACAGCGCGTTTGGCGTGAGCGAATGCTACCGCCTCATGCTGAGCACGCCGGCGGCCCTGAATATTTTCGACGCGGTGATGGCGCTGCAAAAAATCCAGCAGCAGGAATTCTTTGTCACCTCCCTCGCCGTACACGGCCTGCAAAATGGCGGCCTGCAAAAGGACGAACTGGCGATCCTGCGGCGGCAATTTTTCGTCTCGACCGAAAACGAGTACTACATGCTCAAGTTTCAGCCGGAGATCCGCTGGAATTTCCGCGACACCACGCGAAAATCCGAGGACGCGATCGCGTTCTACGCCTATCTCAACGACCTGGCTGGAAAACAGCTCGAGCTGACGGCTCTGCCGCCGTTCGTGCCGAAGGCGCAGCCGCTCGCCGAGCTCATCGAGCAGCATTTCAAGGCTTACGACGACGTCTATACCTTCGCCTTCAACTTCGCCGATGAAACCCTGATGGCCATCGCCCATCGCCGGCAGCAGCGCGCCTTCACCATCGGTGGCTCCCTCCTCGCCGGGATTATTCTCAGCCTGGGCGTCAACCTCGCGATCACGCGCAACACCCGCCGCAGTCTCGTCACCGTCACCAACAACATTGCCCAGGCCTCGGACGACGTGAAGTCGGCCTCGACCCAGCTCACTGCCGCGGGCGAACGCATCTCGGAAGACGCCACGCACTACGCTTCCGCCATCGAAAAAATCGGCGTGAGCCTCAGCGAAGTTTCCACCGTCGCCGAGACGAACAAGAATCACGCCGCCAAGGCCGGCGCCACCACCACCCGCGTGCGCGATTCCGTCGGCGCGGGTCTCGGGACGATTCAGGAACTCGATTCAGCGATGAATTCCGCGCGCAACTCCGCGCAGAAGATCAACCAGATCATCGCGCGCATTAACGATCTTTCCTTCCAGACCAACTTGCTCGCGCTCAACGCCGCGGTGGAAGCCGCCCGCGCCGGCGCGGCGGGGGCGGGTTTCGCCGTCGTCGCCGACGAGGTCCGCCGGCTCGCCCAGCGCTGCGCCGAAGCCGCCAAGGAAACCGCCGAGCTCATCGGCGACTCCTCGAAGGACACCGCCATCGCGATCTCCAAATCCGACGAGCTGGCCGCGCGGTTCAAAAACGTCTCGCTGAACATTCACGAGGTGAACGAAACCGTCATGCTGCTCAGCACGAATTTTCTCCAGCAGGCCGGCAGCATCACCGAGATCAGCCACTCGGTTTCGAAGCAGCGCGAGATCGCGCAAAGCATGGCGGCCGCCGCTCAGGAAACCGCCAGCACGGCCTTCTCGATGGAGGACCAGGTCGAAAGTCTCCGGACCAGCGTCGAGCGCATGGACACGCTGCTGGGCCACACCCACTCGCCGCGCGCGGCCGAAGGCGAAGACGAAACGCCCGGCGACACCAACCAACCTTGGAACGAACTTGAGGAAAAGGACGCGGAGCTTCCGCAGGAACCTTCGCCTCCGCTGACCGCTCGCGAACAGCTCGCGACCTTCCGCACCCAGCCAAAAACCGGCGACCTTCTGCGGTAAGCGGCGAGCCGTTTCGAAACCGGTCGGTTTGATGTAGCGGCGGTCTATGACCGCCGTCCGGGAAGGCGAAGCCCCGGCGGTCATAGACCGCCGCTACAGTTTTCAGCCTACTCGATCTTGAAGACGAAGGGCGTCGCGGTCTCGTATTTGCCGCCTTGCGTGGTGGTGAACAAATAGGCGGGCCTCCCGTTGCGCAGCAGCAGCTGGGGCCGCTCGAACCGCCCGTACTTTGACAGGTGCTTTGGCGCGGGCGGCTGCTCGATGTAATCGCGCACGGGGCGGTAGGCTATTTTCGGCTCGGACCAGTCAAGGCCGTCGCCCGATTCCATGATCAGGCCGATCTCGTGGTTGAAGACGCCCATGTCGCGCATGATCACCTTGAATTTTCCGTCCTCGTGCCAGACGAACGCGTCCTCGCACTGGCGGTTGTTTCCGCGACCCGAGAAATCGATCAGCGGATTGCGCGGATGTTTTCGATACGGGCCTTCGAGCCGGTCGGCGATCGCGAGTCCATACTTGCGGTTGCCGCGGATCGGCGGCTGCCCGTTCACGTAGTCGGCCGTGTTCCAGGATTTATAATAGAGCCAGAACTCGCCGTTCGGATGCTGGATCGCCGACGGGTTCGTCGTGCAATGATCGTCCCAGGCGCCCACCGGGCCGGGCTCGAGCAGGGGCGCATCGAAGCGTTTCCACGGGCCGTCGAGCGAATCCGCCAGCGCGAGGCCGATCCGCTTCGTGTCGGTGCGGCCGTTGGAATTGCCCATGTAGAAGAGCGCATAACGGTCGCCAAATTTCCTGATGTGCGGGTTGTGGCAGGTGGTGGCGTCCCAGTGTCCCGCGCCGCGCGGCGCCAGCACGGTGCCACGCACGGTGTACGGCCCCTCGGGCGCGTCCGCGACGGCGTGGGCGATTTCGCAGGCGTTGATCCAGCCGCCCATGCGTTTCTCCGCGGCCCAGCGGGAAAAAAACAAATGCGTTTTTCCGTCCGGCCCCTCGATCGGCGCGTTGCACCAGGCATAGTAACCCTCGAGTTCGAGCACCCGGCCAACCGGCCGCAGGCGTTTCGAGAAATCGGAATAGGCTTCCGGCGGGATCGGTGCCGCCGCGGGTGCGGGAGCAGGCACAGGCGCGACGGCGGGAGTGGCGGGAGATTGCGCTTTGGCCAGCGCGGTCACCCACGGGAGCGCGGCCAGGCTGCCGACGAATTCGCGGCGCGTGAGCATCAGTTTGCCGCGGGCTTTGCCGGCAGTGCGTCCGCGCCGGCCTGGTGCAGCGCCACCGCCTCCTCGAGGGTGAGCGCGTGATCGTAGACCCGAAATTCGTCGATCGTCGCGTTGAGGCCGGGGTCGGCGGAGAACGAGGATTTGCCGAGCCAGTTTTCCAGCGGCTTCACCTTGTCGAGGGTGTTTTCCCCGAGCGGTGCGGCCACGGCGGATTCCCTGCCATCGAGGATCACCCGCAGTTTTTTCGCCGCTCCGTCGACGATCAGCGCGACCACGTGCGGCTTGCCGTCATCCATCGCGGTGAAGTCGACGGCGGTTTTCGACGACACATCGCTGCCGGTTATCGCCGCGCGCGCGGAACTGTCGGCGGCGTTGGGCGAAAGATAAATGAAGTGCGTGCCCTCGGTCCCCTCGCTCGCGCCAAAGTTGACCAGCCGCGCAAACGGCCCCGTGCCTTTGGTGGTGAACCACATCACCAGGCTCACGCTTCCACTTTTCGGGAGAACGGAACCGGCAAATTCCAAGTGTGAGATGCTGTCGCCGGAAGCGGCGTCGTCGTTTTTCAACACCAGCTTTCCCTCCACCACGCTCGCGCCCGCGCCCTTCAGCTTCGCGTCGATTTTCCCGACGGAGTCCCTGGCGGCGCCATCGTTAAAGCTGTAGCGGTGGGTGAGCGCGGCTTGTGCGGGGGCGAGACCGAGAATTCCGGCGGCGAGGCAAAGCGCGATTTTGGGGAAGGGGCTGGGGTGGTTCATGCGTCGTCCTGCTACCGAGCCAAACAGGCCGGCTAGCGCCGGGTCGAGTCCCGCTTTTTCAAATCGTCGCGCGCGCGATCCAGCTTCGCGCGCTCGGCATTCGTCAGGCTGCCGATGCCCGAGGTGGCGATCTTGTCGAGCAGGGCGTCGACCTCGGCCATCGCGTCGGAGCGCGACGTCTTCGCGACGGACGTCACCTCCACTTCATCGTCGCGCAGCACGCGGAGATGGGTTTTGCGCCGGAACATCGGGACGTCCGGAAGGGAGAAAGAGTCCTGCTGATGACGCACAAAGAGGTAGGCGAAACCCACCGTGGCCCAGAGCGAGATCAGCGCCGGGTTGTTGTGGGAGGAGAGCCACATCAGCGTGTAGATCCCGACCAGGATGTATGCGGCCCATTTCGCGAGGACGCCGAACATCATTTCGACGCCGGGGAAGAGCGTCGCAAAAGCGACGAAGACCGCCAGCGCGCCCGTCTCGCCCGCCCAGCCCATCGGCCACCAGATTCCGAAAATGCTGAACGCCACCGGCGTCATCAAATACAGCAGCACATAAAACCGCACAAACGTGGCGCGCCCGAAAAACTTTTCCACTTCGCGGCCATAGATCGTGAGAAACAGCATGTTGATCGCAAAGTTGATGCTCGGCGGATTCCACAGCCCGTAACTGAGAAAGCGCCAGACCTGGCCCTTGAAAACCAAGGCGCTGTCGAAGCGGAGCCAGTTGAAAACAGCCGCCACATTGGCCGCCATGAGGACCGACGTGACGATCATCGACGCCACATACGTGGCCATGATCACGTGGGTCACATACACAGGATAACCCCGGAACCAGGTGAGGGGCTGGTGATCTTCGCTGGGAGAGCCAAATCGGTTCATGTTCGGGCGGAAAGAGTCGTCGGTGGGTGTCACATCCGCAAGCGGCGAGCGCAAACTGTCCGCGGGTTTTTCCTCTTGCGAGTCCTAGAGACACCCTCCCCTGCTTCGCGTGCCGTCCCCCACCCCAATGCACCGCCTTTTGCTGGTTTTGTTTCTCGCCGCCCTTTCCCTTCAGCCGGCCGCGGCCGCCCCCGGGTGCTTCGTTTACGTCGGCACTTACACCGATCGCGGACTGCTGGGGAAACCAAGCGCCAATGCGCCCGGCGCCTTGAGCAAGGGCATCTACGTTTTCCGTTTCGACACCACGACCGGCAAACTCACCCCCCTCGGCCTCGCCGCCGAAACGCCCAACCCCACCTACATCACGTTTTCGGCCTCGGGGAAATTTCTCTATGCGGTCAACGAGATCTACCAATACCGCGGCGAACCCAGCGGGGCCATCGGCGCCTACTCGATCGATCCTGCCAACGGACATCTCACGCTGCTCAACCAGGTTCCCGCGCATGGCACCGGACCCTGCCACGCTGTCATCGACCAGACCGGGAGGAATCTTCTCGCGGCGAATTTCGGCAGCGGAAGCGTCGCGGTTTTTCCGCTCAACCCGGACGGCACGCTGCGGCCCGCCTCCAGTTTTTCCCAGGACACCGGCAAGGGTCCAAACTCCCGCCAGGACGGACCTCATTCGCACGCCATCAACCTGACCCCGGACAACCGCTTCGCCATCGCCTCCGAGTTCGGCACGGACCGCCTGAGGATTTTTCGCTTCGACGCGTCCGCCGGCACACTCACGCCCGCGGAGCCGCCCCGCGTTCCCATGAAACCCGCCTCGGCGCCGCGACACCTCGCGTTTCATCCCAATGGAAAATTCGCCTACTCGCTCAACGAGATCGACAGCACCGTAACGGTCCTTGCCTACGACGGGGCGAAAGGCTCCTTCCGGCAGTTGCAGAACCTCTCAGCCCTGCCCGCCGGCTTCCGCGACTTCAACACCGCCGCGGAAGTGATCGCGCATCCCTCGGGCAAATTTCTCTACACCTCCAACCGCGGCCATCACAGCATCGCCGTCTTCGCGATCGAAGCGGACGGTACGCTGCGCATCCTCGCGCACGCGCCTTGCGGCGGGAAAACACCGCGCGGTTTCAGCATCGATTCCTCGGGCCGGTGGCTGATCGCCGCCGGCCAGTCCACCCATAACATCGCCGTCTTCGCGATCGATCCCGTCACGGGAATTCCCACGCCGACCGGCGAAACCGCGCCGGTGCACACGCCGACCGGCGTGAAATTCCTCGAGCTGCGGGAGTAGGAGGTTTGTCACGTAATGCGTGACAAACCTCGGTCCCGTACTTGTCGCGGCGCTTTACGTCCGCCGGTTTCCCAGGCACGGCGGTCATCGACCGCCGTGACATCCAAATCCGCTCAGTTCGTCACGTCGAACGTGGTGCTGGTTTCCCGGATCGGCGTGTAGACCTTGTACCATTCCTTTTGCGCCGGGCTGTCCGTGTAAGCCGTCAACGCCGCCTCATCGGCGAACTCCATGACGATCACGTGCGTCTTTTTGATCGTCGCGCCCTGGGGGTTCTGGACCTTGAGGGCCTTGGTCCACACGCGGGTGATGCCTTTGAACTGCGCCGGCAGCGCCTTGACGCCATCGAGCGCCGCCTGAATTTGCTCCGGCTTCGTGTCGGTTTTCCAAGCGACCGTGACGATGTGGATCACGCTTTTCGGCGTGGCGGTTTCGTGGTGATCCGCGACCGCGGCGAAAGGCAGGCTCATCAATCCGGCGAACAGGAGAACAGGGAACAGTTTTTTCATGGGAGTTTTCTGGTTGAGGGTAGTTTAAGCAGCCGACCTGACATCAGCCTGTCCTCGTTCGCGCGACCTCAGGCTTCACGCGGCCGGTGACAGGCAAGCAAAGACGAACGGAAGAGATTGGCGTTGCGGGACGAGCACAAGAAAATCCTCCCGCGGACCACGCGACGGCCGCTTCCGTCAGCCGTTCGCGGCGTTCGTGGGAGCTGGCCGGCTGATCACATGCGCCAGCATCAGCGTGAAGAAGCAGAGCACCAGATTTTGCATCGGCAGCTGGAGCGGCGTCGGCAACGCGTAGATCAGGCACACGGCGGGCACCCAAACGGCCACGTTGGAAATCAAAGTCGGCAGCACACGCCGCTGATACCAGCGCGGTTGCAGGAAATCTTTCGCGACCGGCGCCACGTGGTAGTGCGCGTCGACCCACGCGTAGACGAGCACGGTGGTCGGCACCGCGAAAAAGGGGCAGTAGAGAAACTGGTCGATGCCCATCTTCGTGAGGATCGTGGGCAGATCGGCGCGTTCGCCCACCACCCGCGCGAGGAATCGATAAAAAATTTCGATCTCCAGGCCTTTGTACGCCCAGAACGCGACCAACCCCGCGCCCTGCCCCCACGTGTAACGCCCCCGCGTGGCGGACCGGCTGCGCAGATAAAGAAACGGCAGCAACCCGCCCACCGCGCCCGTCGAAATGATCCCGAAGAGAAAACCTTTTTCCGCGCGAAACTCCGCCAGCCGCTCCAGCCACGTCCGCGTCGGGACGTGATGATAGTACGCCAGAACCAGCGCCAGCGCCGCCACCTGCAGCACGAGGCCGGGACCGATCGTGGCACGCGCGCCCCGCAACGCGGTACGCCAAGGTGCTTCGACGACGGGGGATGAAACCATAAACGGGAACGCTCACGGGGACGCGGCGCAGCGGCAAACGGAATGTTCGCCGAACTTACCGCCCAAGCTATCCGCTTGCCTGCGTCATAATTCCGCCGCGTTCTTGCCTCGTGGGAAGGGTGCTGGTTGCCTGACCACTCCATGACCGACGACGTCGAAATCCCGACCGCCGCTGACTCCGCACGACACCTCGCGCGCGGGGATGTCGGCCTCGTGTCACCGCAGGACTTCGTTTACTCGCAGCCTTTCACGTTCAAAAGCGGCCAGAGCATTCCGGGCTTCACCCTGCGTTACGAAACCTACGGCAAACTCAGCGCCACCCGGGACAACGTCGTCGTCATCTTCCACGCGCTGAGCGGCGATCACCATTGCGCCGGCTGGCATTCGCCCGCCGATCGGAAACCCGGCTGGTGGAACAACCTCATCGGCCCGGGCAAGGCCGTCGACACCGGGCGTTTTTTTGCGATCTGCGCCAACGTCCTCGGCGGCTGCCAGGGCTCCACCGGGCCGTCGTCGCTGAATCCCGTCACCGGCCGGGCCTACGGGGTGGATTTCCCGTTCGTCACGATCCGCGACATGGTGCGCGCCCAGAAGCTCCTGCTCGACCATCTCGGCATCGTCGAAGTGCAGGCGGTGATCGGCGGCTCGATGGGCGGAATGCTCGCGCTGCTTTTCGGCATCGAGTTTCCCCGCTTCACCCGCCGCGTGCTCGCGATGGCCACCACCGCGCGTGAAAGTGCGCAGGCAATCGCGTTCAACGAGGTCGGCCGCCAGGCGATCATGCAGGACCCGGCGTGGAACCGCGGCGACTACACCAAGGAGCGCGGCCCGCGCGTCGGGCTGGCGATCGCACGCATGATGGCGCACATCACCTATCTTTCCGACGCGAGCATGGACCGGAAATTCGGCCGCCGGAAAAAAGACGGCGCGACGAACGACGCCTACACCTTCGACGTCCAGTTCGAGGTCGAGAGCTACCTGCGCCACCAAGGCCAGAGCTTCATCAACCGCTTCGACGCGAACTCCTATCTCTACATCACGCGCGCCATCGACCAGTTCGATCTCGCCCACGCCTACGGCGGCACGCTCGAGGCCGCTTTTGGATCGGTGGAAGCCGAGACGCTGGTCGTCGGATTCACGAGCGACTGGTTGTTTCCCCCCGAACAAAACCGCCAGATCGCGCTCGCGCTCCTGCGCGCCGGGAAACGCGCCAACTACGCCGAGCTCTCGACCGATCTCGGCCACGATTCCTTCCTCCTCGAATCCGAGGAGCTCTACACGCTCGTGCGCGGCTTCCTCGAACGCGACCAGCCGCACGTGTTCGACTACGCGATTTGAACGACGGATTGAGTGACGAATGAATATGGAAATCTGGAAATCAGGACCCATCGCCCATTTCCCGCCTTCCGTTTTCCACTTTCCCAATTTCCCGCCCTCCCAATTTTCCTGCCAATGACCAAACTCGTCGCCAAACGCACGGTGGACATGCAGATCATCGGGGACTGGGTGGAGCCCAACACCCGGGTGCTCGATCTCGGCTGCGGCCCGGGTGCGCTGCTCGACTATCTCATGCAGTCGAAACGCGTGTCGGCGGTCGGCGTCGATCTCGACTTCACCAAGATCACCGCGTGCGTGCGCCGCGGCGTGAACGCCTACCAGGGCGACATGACCGCGTTCATGCGCGCATTTCCGGAAAACTACTTCGACCGCGTCATCAGCTCGCGGACCCTGCACGAACTCGACAACCCCACCGAGGTGATCATGGAGGCGCTGCGCGTCGGCCGCACGCTCACGGTCGGTTTCGTCAACCACGGCTACTGGAAAAACCGCACCGACACCTTCCTCCGCGGCCGCAAGGTCCGCAACGATGTCTACACCACCGAGTGGTTCGAGAGCCGCCCGGCAAATCCGGTGACGATCGCCGACTTCGAGCATTTCTGCGCGGTGAAGCACATCCGCATCGCCCGCCGCGTGTTCCTCGCGGGCAACTGGCACACACCGTGTCGCACGATGCCGAACCTCTTCGCCGGCTACGCGCTCTACGATCTCACGCGCTGACGCTCCTCATGTCCCTCGGCCTGCGCCTGCTTTTCCTTGTTTCGACGTTCGGCGCCGCCGCCTGTGCCGCGGCTCACGCGCTCACGTTTGCCGACATCGCGTTCTACCCGATCCTGCTGCTCGTGCCGCTGCTCTTCGTGGTGTGGCCGCTCGTCATCTGGCAATACCGCCGGATTCCCCGCAAAAATCTCATCTCGGAAATTTTCGGCAGCATCCCGCGTTGGATGAAAACCGCGTCGATCGCTCTGCTCTTTTACGCGATCGCCAACCTCTTCATCGCCAGCGCCAGCCTGGACGGCGGCGAGCCGGCGCGCCTGGCCGACGGCCGTCTCGTCCTCAAGGTGAAGGGTGAAAACCGCCGCGAGCTCACCGCGGACGAATTCCGCCACGCACAAGCCCTCCAGGTCCGCATGCTCACGGGCCACCTGCTCGCCTTCTACGCCATCGCCGCCTTCGGCCTTTACGCCTGCTGGCTGAAATCCGGCCCCGCCATGGCGAACGCAAAGATCCGCTGACGCGATGGGCAGGTGTGAAGCAGGAAGTAGGGCGGGTCTTTGACCCGCCCTTGCCGGTTTCGACGAACGGGAGCGGCCGGAAACCCGCCCTGCTTTCCCTCAACCGCGCTACAAAATTCTGAATGCTTTCCGCTGCGCGCCAATTTGCTTGGCCCGCCCCGCGCATTCTCGCTTTGCTCCCGCCCCGTGGCCGACCTCTTCGATTCCCCCGCAATTCCCCCGGAGCTCCGCGCCGCGCTGCGTTTCTCGCCGGAAAACGCGCCGCTGCTCCAGCACGTCGCCGAGACCGTGCTCAAACAGGGCGCGTTCGCCGAGGCCGAGGCCCTCTTTAAACGCACGCTCGCGCTCGATGGCGCCAGCGCGGGTGCACGCGTCGGACTCGCCACGGCTTTTTTCCAGCAGGGAAAACACGGCGCCGCCCTCGTCATCATCGAAGATCTCGTCAAGGCCGCCGCGCCCGCCCCGCGCGCCCTGCTCCTTCACGCCCGCCTCGCCCTGCACGCCGGCGAACCGCGTCTCGCCGCCCAGCAATACCAGAAGGCCCGCACCGCGGACCCGTTGATGGTCGACCCCGGCCTTGAACAGGATCTCGGCGCCCATCTTCCCCGCCGTCCCACGCCCACGCCTCCGCCCGCCCCCGCCCCGCTGCCCGTCGCCGAGGAGCGCGATCCCAACGCGTTTCTCCACGAAGCCGAAGGCGACGATCCCTCCGAAGAAGGGGAGCCGCAGCGGCTGCCCGCCGGGGATCTTCCCGCCGATCCCAATCTCGAGCTCGAGCGCCCGCAACTCGCCTTCGCCGACGTCGGCGGCATGGAGCGCGTGAAGGAGGAGGTGCGGATGAAAATCATCCTGCCGCTCCGCCAGCCCGAGTTGTTCAAGGCCTACGGAAAAAAAATCGGCGGCGGCATCCTGATGTACGGTCCGCCCGGCTGCGGGAAAACGTTCCTCGCCCGCGCCACCGCCGGCGAAGTCCAGGCCGGCTTCCTCGCGGTCGGCATCAGCGACGTCCTCGACATGTGGATCGGCCAGAGCGAAAAAAATCTCCACGCCCTCTTCGAGCAGGCGCGCGAACACCGGCCGTGCGTGCTGTTCTTCGACGAGGTCGACGCCCTCGGCGCCAATCGCACCGACATGCTGAAGAGCGGCGGCCGCCAGATCATCAACCAGTTCCTCAGCGAACTCGACGGCGTCGCCTCCTCGAACGAGGGCGTGCTCATCCTCGCCGCGACCAACGCCCCGTGGCACCTCGATCCGGCGTTCCGCCGTCCGGGCCGCTTCGACCGCATCCTCTTCGTCCCGCCGCCCGACCAGCCCGCGCGCGCCGCGATCCTCCGGCTGCTGCTCAAGGGCAAGCCGGTCGCCGAAATCGATTTCGACGCCATCGCGAAAAAAACCGACGGCTACTCCGGCGCCGACCTCAAGGCCGTCATCGACGTGACGGTCGAGGCGAAACTCCGCGACGCCATGAAGTCGGGCGCGGTGGAGCCGCTCACCGGACGCGATCTCCTCGACGCGGTCAAACGCCACAAGCCGACCGTGCGCGACTGGTTCGAGACCGCGCGCAACCACGCCCTCTACGCGAACCAGAGCGGTCTCTACGACGACATCCTCGCCTATTTGAAGATCAACAAATGAGCGCCCATCTCGCCCGCGCGCGCTTGTTGCTCGCCCAGTCCCGCCCGGCCGATGCGGAACGCGAAACCCTGCTCGCCCTCGCCGCGCAGCCCGACGACACCGCCGCGCTCGCCCTGCTCGCGCTCAGCCGCACCGACCTCCGGAAAAACGAGGAGGCGTTGAGCGCCGCCCGGACCGCCATCGGCCTCGGCCCCGACGATCCGTACCTGCATTACGTGCACGCGTTCGTGCTGCACCGCCTCGACCGCGAGGACGAAGCCCTCGCCGCCGCGCAGGAAGCGCTTCGCCTCGCACCCGACGAGGCCGATCATTTTTCGCTGCTCGCCTCGATCGAACTCGCCCGCCGCAACTGGCCGGCCGCCCTCGCCGCCGCCGAGCGCGCGCTCGCGCTCAACCCGGAGCACGTCAATGCCGCCAATCTCCGCGCGATGGCGCTGGTCCGCCTCGGCCGCAAAGAGGAAGCCACCGCGACCGTCGACTACGCGCTGCACCGCGCGCCGGAGGACGCGTTTTCCCACGCCAACCAGGGCTGGAACTGCCTGCATCGAAACGACCCGCGCCGCGCGCAGGATCACTTCCGCGAAGCGCTGCGGCTCGATCCCACGCTCGACTACGCACGCGAGGGAATGATGGAGGCGCTGAAGGCCCGCAACCCGGTCTACCGCGGGATGCTCGCCTATTTCCTCTGGATCAGCGGACTCAGCGAACGGCTCCAGTGGGGATTCATCATCGGCATTTATTTCGGAAGCGGGTTCATTCGGAATCTCGCGAACGACCAGCCGCAGCTCGGCTGGGTGCTGTGGCCGCTGCTGGGATTGTTCTACGCCTTCGTGTACCTGTCGTGGACGGCCATGCCGATGTTCAACCTGCTCCTGCGGTTCAACCGTTTCGGCCGGCACATCCTCACGCGCGACCAGCGGATCGCGACCAACTGGTTCGGCGCCTTCTTCCTCACGGCCCTCGGCCTGTGGATCTGGTGTCTCACGCGGAACGACGGGCTGACACTGTTGCTCGCAGTCCTATTCACCGTGCTCTCGCTGTGCATTGCAGCGACCTTCGCCCGCACCGGCCGCTCACGTCTGATCCTCGGCATCGCCACGGGAGCACTGGCCTGCATCGGCGTGAGCGCTATCGCCCTGTTGCTCGCAGAAAATGTAGCGGGGAAACAATTCGTGAACGCTTTCCTCTTCGGCTTCCTCGGCTTCCAAATCCTCGCAAACGTCGTCCGCGGAAAATAACCGCCCTCCCCCCGCCGGATCCAAACCAAAGTGTCATCCAATAGATGACACTTTGCCCGAGGCCTCTCGATCGAGGAAAGGCGGTTTGTCATCTATTAGATGACAAACCGGGAGCGGACATCCGGGTCAGCTTTTCCAGCGTTTCAGGTGCTGCGCGTGGATCACGCACACGCAGTTGGCGCCGTCCTCCGTGTGGAGCCAGTGCGGGTCGAGGGCGGCGAATTCCCGGTCCATCGCGGCGCGCAATCCGCCGACTTCGATCAGCACAATGCCCTCGGGAGTGAGCCGCGTGCGGGCCTGGCGGAGCAGCTTGCGGATGATGTCGAGGCCGTCGCTGCCGCCATCGAGCGACATGCGCGGCTCCTGCTGAAATTCCGCGGGCAGCGCGTCGACGTGCGCGCTCGGTTCATAGGGCGGGTTGCTAAGAATCACGTCGTATTTGACCGCCGGCACCGCATCGAAGACATCGCTCCGGTGGAGTGTCACGCGCCGGCCAAGCCGGTGGTCGCGGACATTGATCTTCGCCACCTCGAGCGCTGCGGGCGACAGATCGATGCCGTCGACCTTCGCCTTCGGAAAATGCTTCGCGAGCAGGATCGCGAGGCAGCCCGAGCCGGTGCAGACGTCCACCACGCGGGTCACCTTCGCCGGATCGCGCAGCCAGCCGTCGAGCTGCTGCGGGATGATTTCCAGAAAATAACTGCGCGGAATGATCACGCGCTCATCGACGTAGAACCGGTGCCCCCCCAGCCAGGCCTCGCGCGTGAGATAGGCGGCCGGGACGCGTTCCAGCACGCGGCGGCGAAGCACCGACTCCAGTTTCTCCCGTTGAGCGGCGGAAAGTTTTTTCGTCAGCACGCTCTCATCGCTGTCGAGCGGCAGCTCCAGCGTGCGGAGGAGAAGGTACAGCGCCTCGTCGTGGGCCGTCGTCGCGATTTGTCCGAGCGCGACTTTTTCCCGCTCGTAAAGCTGCACCGCAAACCGGAGCCAGCCGCCGAAATTAACCAGCCGCGCGGCGGTCGCGAACGGATCACGTCCTCGTGCCGGGCTCATCGGACGATGTCGAACAGCGCCAGAAAGGGATATTGAATCAGCGCGATGATGGTCTGGAAAATCCCGCGCGTGACCGGAATGTTGAAAGCGATCAGCACGGCAAACCCACCCCAGCGCGAGACCGCCAAGTAGGTTTCCTCGGACATGAAGCCCAGATGCCTGAGCAGCATCCCTCCCGGCAGAGGCGGGATCGGGAGGAAATCCAGAAACATCAGCATGGCGTTGATGGCAATCAGCCCGAGAAACAATTCCGCCGTCAGCGGATTAGCCCCATACAGCAGACCGCCGCCAACCGCGGCGGCGAGGCCGAGCAGCAGACTCATTCCGAAGCCGGCAAACTGCGTGAACAGAAAATCCCGGCGCGGATTGGCGAAGTTCGCCGGGTTGATCGGAACCGGATTCGTCCAGGCCAGAAAAAATGCAATGCCGGCCCGGGTGATCGAGGGTTGCAGGTAGAAGATAAAGATCAGCGGAAGGATCACGGTCCCGAACAAGTCGATGTGCGGCACCGGATAGAGCGTCACCCGGCCTTCTTCGCGCGGAGTCGGGTCCCCCAGCCGGTCTGCGAGCCAGGCCTGCGCGTAGGCGCGCAAGATCAACGACGCGAAAAGCAGGATGAAAAAGATTAAACCGGCGCGGAGAACCTCCGGCGTGAGACCAAAATCCATATCGCCTACTTCTTCCCGGTTTCGGGTAGCTGGGCAACGAGCTTTTCTTTTTGGGACTGCAG
Organism: Opitutaceae bacterium; assembly: GCA_036261745.1. Taxonomy (GTDB): domain Bacteria; phylum Verrucomicrobiota; class Verrucomicrobiia; order Opitutales; family Opitutaceae; genus DATAKE01. The sequence goes on along the minus strand of DATAKE010000090.1, from coordinate 126,404 downwards.
GCTGGGCTCCGTCACCGTCCCGAGCAGGGCGCGGGCGTGGTCGGCCTTGCCCTGCTTCAATAAAATATTCGCGGCGTGCAGCCGCATCGCCTCGCGCTCGATCGGCGTCGGGGCTTTTTCCTCGAGCGCGCCCCACACTTTCAGCGCCGTCTCCCAGTCGGGTTTTTCCAGGTCGTAGAACGACTCCGCGTAGCGATAGGCGAATTCAAAGCGCTCCGGCGCAAGTTCGGAGGCGCGGCGAAACGCCTTGTGCATCCCGTCCTCGATCGTGGCTGCGGTCCACGAGCCGCTTTTGATGAAGTCGTCCCGCGCCTCCACGAGCAGTGTGCCGAGCTGGTAGTGATAAAGCGGCTCGTTCGGAGCCAGTTTGATCGCGGCGAGAAAATAATTCACCGCCTCGAGCGGCTTGCCTTCCTCGGCGAGAAAATTCCCGAGCTGGTTTTTCACCAGGGGGAGATTGGGATCGAGCTGGTTCGCCTTCATCAGCAACGCCACGGACTCCTTGCGCATGTCCACCTTGCCCAGGAGATAACCGTACGCCGCGTACGCGGCCGCGAATTTCGGGTTCTCGTTCACGAGCCGCTCGAAGCCGTGGGTCAGCTGCTGCACCTGGGTGCGAAACGCCTCGTCGTCGAAATTGGGGTTATCCTTCGCCGCCTCCGCGAACAATTCCCGCTGCCGCTCGACGAGCTGGCGCAGCGTGCGGTCGGCCATCGTCTCGGTCTCAGTCGCGCCGCGAACCGCTAACGCGCAGCCCACCGCGAGGATAAAAATGAAAAGGCGCTTCATACGTTTGGCGTGCGACACCCTCATGGCGCCGTTGTGCCCGCGCAAACATCATCTCTCCGCTGAAAATCTGAACATCGCGCTGGCATCCACCGGGTTTTTGGTAGCGTGTTCACATGAACACGTCGCCGGCCGACCCCACTGCCCCCATCCCCGGCCGCGGACCGAGGATCAACCCGCCCAATCGTTTCGAGCCGTTGATCCTGGAACCGGATCCGGACTGCCCGCCCGACGAGCGGCCGAACCCGCGCACGCAATTCCTCGAGGACTCGAGCGAATCGCTGCTCACCAAAAACGACAGCCCCGACGTCGGCTTTACCTATGGGCTCAATGCCTACCGGGGCTGCGAACATGGCTGCTCCTATTGTTTTGCGCGGCCGTATCATGAGTATCTCGGTTTCTCGAGCGGACTGGATTTCGAAACCAAAATCATGGTGAAGCTCCGCGCGCCCGAGCTGCTCCGCCGCGAACTCACTTCGCCGCGCTGGCAGCCGCAGGGGGTCGCGATGAGCGGCGCGACGGATTGTTACCAGCCGGCGGAACGCCATTTCCGGCTGACGCGGGGCTGTCTCGAGGTTTTCGCCGAACTCCGCCACCCCGTTTTCATCATCACCAAAAACGCGCTGGTGACGCGCGACCGCGATTTGCTGGGCGAACTCGCGCGCTATCAGTGCGCCTCCGTGCACGTTTCGGTCACGTCGCTCGACACCGAGCTGGCGGGCAAACTCGAGCCCCGCGCTTCGCGGCCGGCGGCCCGCCTTCGCGCGATCCGGGAACTGACCGACGCGGGGATACCCGTGAGCGTGCTCGTCGCCCCGGTGATTCCCGGGCTCAACGACCACGAGATTCCCGCCATCCTCGACGCCGTCGCTGCGGCCGGGGCGAAACGCGCCAGCTACGTCCTGCTACGGCTGCCCTTCGCGGTGAAAGACGTGTTCATGCAATGGCTCGACGATCACGAGCCCGGGAAAAAAGCGCGAGTGCTCGACCGGTTGCGCGTCCTGCGCGGCGGAAAACTCTACGACTCCACGTGGGGCGCGCGCATGCGTGGACAGGGGATTTTCGCGGAGCAGATTCGCGATTTGTTTCAGATCGCGGCCCGCCGTGCCGGCCTGGACGGCGAACACTTTCCGGTTTCGACGGAACACTTTCGCCGGCCCGGAGGACAGCAGCTGACCTTGTTCTGAGCGGCACGAAGCGCCTTGGCAGGGCCGGATTCGTCTGCGATGAACTCCGCGCCTTCTGCGTGAACCTCCTCGACCGCCATATTTTCAAGAGCGTGCTGTTCACCTCCGCGGTGGCGGTGGGCTTGTTCGCGTTCGTCCTGATCCTGGGCAACGCGATCAAGGATCTGCTCGGCTACCTGCTGCAGGGGCAGATCACCGCGCCGACCTTCGCCTGGCTGGTGGTGCTCCTCATTCCGTTCGTGATCTCGTACGCGCTGCCGCTCGGGGTGCTGACGGGGGTGTTGCTCACGCTGGGACGGCTTTCGGCGGACAGCGAGGTCACCGCGATGCGCGCGGCCGGGCTGAGCCTGGCGCGGATTGCGCGGCCGGTTTTCATCTTTGGATTTCTCGGGATGCTCGCGGGGCTCTATGTGAATTTTAATTCCATGCCCTGGGCGCGGGTCGAGTTCCACCGGCAGCTTACCGAGGCGGTGCGCGCGAGACCGCTGAACTTCATCGTGCCGAAAACCTTCATCAGCCAGTTTCCCGGCGTCGTCATCTACGTCGGGGAGAAAAACGGCACCGAGTTGCGCGACTTCTGGCTTTGGAAACTCGACCGCGAACGGCGCGTGCAACAGCTCGTGCGGGCGGACTCCGGAAGCTTCGATTTCGACGTGAGCACGAACGAGCTGATTCTGACGCTCAATCACGCGCAGGCGGAGGAGCGCGACGAGAAGTTCCCCGAGAATTTCGTCGAATCGCAGCGGATGGCGTCCTTCGACAAATACGGACCCGAGCGGCTTTCGCTCGAACGCATCTTCGGTCGCGGCACCGGCGCGACCATAAAACTCGCGTGGATGACCTATCCCCAGCTCCAGGCGGAACGGGCCCGGATTGCGGCCGAACCGGTACCGCCGGCGCAGGCCAGGCAACACGCCCGCGACGAAATGAAGGTGCAGCTCACGGTGCACGATAAGATCAACACGGCGCTCGCCATCCTTTCCTTCGCGCTGATCGGCGTGCCGCTTGGCATCAAGGTCTCGCGTCGCGAAACCTCCGCGAACCTCGGCGTCGCCGTGATTCTGGCGCTTGGCTACTACCTGCTGAACGTGATGGTCGGCTGGCTCGACCGTCACCCCGAGTACCGGCCCGACCTGCTGCTCTGGGTGCCCAACCTGATTTTCATCGGGCTGGGCTTGTGGTTGTTCGCGCGGATCGAGCGGCGATAAACCGGGCGTCAGCCCTTGTTGAGGATCGCCGCGAATTGCTTGAGGGCCGCCTCGCCACCGATGCGTGCACTGTCGATCACGACGTTGCCCTGGCGGTCGGTCACGACGAGCTGGGGAATGAGGTTCGTGAAAAGCCGGTTCACGATCTGCATCTGCGGTTGCAGATTCTGGGGCACGGTGCTCCACGCAAAACCGGCTTCCTTCGCATAGCCCTTCATCTCGGCGGGCGTTTTGTCGCCGCTGATATAGATGATTTCGAAGGCGGCCGGATGCTTCGCTTTCATGTCCTTGTAGAATTTCACGAGCGACGGGGAAAACTGCCGGCACGGTCCGCACCAGCTGGCACCGCGATAGAAGGCGAAATAAGACGGCTCCGTTTTCCCTTCGAGCGGGGCGGCGGCTCCCGTTGCCGGGCTGATGAGTTTCCCACGCAGATCCTCGGCCACGCGGCCGGGAAAAGCGTTTTTGTCGACGAGGAGCTTCCGCGCCGAATCGAGGAAGTCGGTGCCGGCGGGCGCGACGTTGAACAGAAAATTTCCCTTTTCGTAGGCGAGGAGCAGGTCGTTGCCTTCCACGTTGACGAGAATCGCCTGCTCGCCGGGCTTGATCTCGCCGGTGTCCAGCCGCACAGGCTGCTTCAGCGTCACCCGGTACGTCCAGAGTTCCTTGCGCTGCAGGAGCGCGGCCAGCGTGAGGGCGCGCTGCTCGGGGGTGAGTTTTTTCCACATTTCCTGCGCGGTGGTGAGAACGTCGGTGTCGTCGGCCTTGGTGGTAAACAGGCTGCGACCGTCGGGGGTCTCGAGTTCGACGGTCGTGCCGCGGACGGAAACCACCGTGAGTTTCTGCCCGACCGGAAGCGCCGGCCGGCCCTGCAACTTGACCGGTTGCTTGAGGGTGGCCTGGGCGGGCAGCAATTCAGGACGACGGGCGAGATCGGCCAGCGTGAGTTCCTGGGCAAGAGCGGCCGTGGCGAAGAGTGCGAAGAGGACAAGCAGGCGGGATGGTTTCATGGCGATGACGGGGACGGAGACGAAGGATGATTGAAAGGGCGCGTTATTTTTTCTTCGCCGCGGCCGCGTCGGCGCGGGCCTTGGCCTTGGCGGCGGCAGCGGCCTCGATATCCGCTTTCCGCTTGAGCGCGTCGGCCTTGCGTTTCGCGGCGAGGGCTTCGGCGTCGGCCTCTTTCTTCGCGGCGGCCGCGAGCGCTTCCTCCTCGATTTTCTTTTTCGCCGCCTCGGCCTCGGCGGCGAGCCGCGCCTGCTTCTCCTCCGACGCGCTGACCATCTTGTCGACGTTCGTGTCGGACGCCGGCGTGACGCGGAAGCGTTTCACGGAATCACCGACGGCGGCGATGAAGGTGAGCGTGCCCTTGTTGTCCATCGCCCACGCGCCCTTGGTACCCTGGAAGGAATCGCCGGCGAGTTTCGCCACGGGATTTCCGTCGGCATAAACGACGTGGTAGTTTTGCGGGCGGTCCGGAAATTTTTCCGCGCCGATCCAGAAGAGGTGCTGGCCGTCGGGCGAAAAGGTCGGGTGCGTGATGCCGAGCGTCGAGGGATAGGCCAGCCGGTCATTGATGTAGAGGCCGGCTGCGGTGTTGTTGGGCCGGCGCGCGACGCGGGCGAGGTATTTCCCGTGGCTGCTCCAGACGAAGTAGGGATTGCGCGTCGGGTTCATCCAGTTGGAGCCGCCGAAGGCGGAAACCGCGAGATCGCTGCTCACGGCGCCGTCGATCACGACGCCCGAGATTTCGTTGCGCCCGACGGGGCCGACCACGAAGGCGTAGCGCGAACCGTCGTCGTTGAAATCGAAGGTGTCCGCGTTGGGCGCGAAGCCCGCGGGCAAAATGTTTTTGCCATCGACGATGGTGAGGAACTGCCGGTTCGAGCCATCCATGGACGAGAACGCATAACGCCCGCCGGACCTCGCGAAAACGATCGGGTCGCGGGTCAGCGAACTCACGAGGCCCACGGGAAACTCCTCGGTGTTCACGACCACGAAGTTCCGGCCGCTGCTGGAGATCTGGTAGGCGACCTTGGAGGAATCGGGCGACCAGAAAAACTTGTCGGCGACGCTCTGGTATTCGGAGCCCTTTTTGCCGTCGATGATCACGAAGAAACTTCGCGCCTCGGGATTCCTGCAGCGCAGCGCGTAGTGTTTGCCGTCGGGGCTGAAGGAAATGTCCATCGCGCCGTCGGTGCCGGGCACCTCCTTGCCGTCGAGGTAGAGCGTGCCAACCCCTTCGTAGTTCACGTTTCGTTTGCGCATGATCACGGCGAACCGGCTGCCCACGGTCGAAGGCGTGATTTTTTCGATTTGAATTCCGGCGTAGGGGCCGGGCTTGCCGTCGACGAGCACGACGTTGTTCGGCGCGATCGTGAGGAGAATCTTGCCGTCGGCGGTCCATTGCGGCGTGTGTCCGACATAGTTCGCCACCTTGCCGTCAACGATCAGGACCTGCTTCTGGTGGTCTTCGACCGTGCCCGCGTTGTAGGCGTAGTGCCTGTCGTCGGGGCTGAAGACCGGCTTCAGATCCTGATGACCGGCCCACGGCTCGGGCTTGCCGTTGACGACGAGGCGATATTGCCCGCGCCCGACCTCGGTCTTCATCTCGCCCCAGAAAACGAAGTTTCCCTTTGGGGAAAGCCCGAGCGGGCTGTGCTGGAGCGAAAGATCGTTGCGCGCGCCGCGTCCGGCCTCCTTGCCGTCGTGAATCACGACGTACTCGTTTCCCTGCCGGCCGATGTAGGCGTAACGCGAGCCGGTTTCGCTGAAGATCACGGCGCTGGGGGAGCCGTTGAATTTTCCACCGGCGTTGGCGTTGTGCACGAGGATTGGGCCGCCCGCGGAAATAGCCGCCGCGCTGCCGTTGAACAACTCGTCGAGCAACGGGCCCTCGACGCCGTCCACGGACACCACCGTGCGCGTGCCCTTCGCCCCGACGTAGGCGACGCGCGCATCGTTCTGGCTGACGACATAGAGACCGCCAGCACCGACGGGGCCGACGACGGTTTCCTCGACTTTGGGTTCGGCCGCGGAAATCGGCGCGAGCGAGGTAACGAAGAGTGCGGCGACGAGAATCGCGCGGGACGGGAGCGGGTGGGCATTCATGGCGAAGGGGGAAAGAAATCACTTTTCATCTTCGCGGCGCGAGCCGCGCGGCATTTCCCGATGGAGGGACAACGGCGGACTCGACTTAACTTGCGCGAGGAGCAACACCGGCGCGGCGAACGGGCCGGGCACAGCGAGGGCTGGGAGTAGCGAGCGGATTTTCATGGACGTGATTGGACGCGGGGAGCTGAAGTCGTTGGGTCCTGGCCCGAGGAATTCTCTCGAACCTTTAAGCGCTGGAGAAACGACGCGTTGCTCGATCGGCTGGGTGATAACGAAAAGAGAAGCGGGGGGCCGGAACAGCCGCGGATCATTGGACCGCCGGCCAATCGGTAGCAAGTCTCCTGCCGATCCGTCCGCGAAATCGTAACCCGGCTCGTGATCGGGCCGACCGCCCTGCTGATTGCGCTACCCCACCGCCTGCGTCGCCACCACGCCGCTGCGGCCGTCGATTTCGGCCAGGGTCTGGTTGCACACGGGAATCGCCGCCCGGTTCGCGAGCAGCTCCCGCGCAAGGCCGTCCATCCGGACAAATTCCACGCCGACTTTTTTGCACGCGGCCAGCAGCTGCTGGAACAGCGTCCGCCGGCCCATGCCCTCCACCTCGGCATGCAGCGTGAAAACGTTCGGGACATCGTCGCGCAACAGCCCCAGGTAATGCTGCACGATGCGGTCATCCGGAAATTCCGGCCGGCCAATCAACTCATCGAAGGTCGGCAGCGTGCTGGGAATTTCGAGGGTGCCAAAAACCTGGCCGCCGACCCGCGGGAAAAACGGCGCCGTGCCGCGCGTGTCGCTCGCGTACAGCAACCCCGCTTCCTCATAGGCCTGCCGGCTGCGCGCATTGCTCTGCCAGCCCGCCGCCCCGGCGGTGTGCGACTCGTGGCCAAAGATGCGGCGAAACTCCGCGCGGGCGGCGCCGAACTCGGCGCGCACTTCGTCGAGCGACATTTTTTGGACGTAATCCTGCCAGCGGTAATGGTTGTAGCAGTGGATGCCGACCTCGAAGCCCGCCTCGCGCACGGCCCGCATCACCGCGGCGTGGCGCCGGCCGATGTGCGGCGCCGGCAGCAGCGTGCCGTTGAGCAGGGTGCGCACACCGTAGATCCGGACGACACTCGTGCGGCTGACTTTCTGAAAAAATCCCGGGCGAAACACCCGGGTGATGGCGCGGCCCGTCTGGTCCGGTCCGAGCGAAAACAGGAAACACGCCGGCGCCCCGGCCGCCTGACAATCCGCGACCAGATTCGGCACACCGATCCGGGTGCCACGATCGGTGTCGACATCAACCTTGAGGGCGAGACGGATGGACATGGGGTGCGACAACGGCGGCTAGCGCTGTAGGAGCGGGTTTATCCCGCGACCGGTCGCGGCGTAAAGCCGCTCCTACAACCGAAACGCTTATTCGAGCTGATAATCCTTGTGCGCGAGATGGTAGTCGAGGGTCAGCCTGATCGCGGTCTTGAGTCCCACCTTGGGCGTCCACCCGAGCTGTTGCTTGATGGCTGCGATCGAAGGCACGCGCTTCTGAATGTCCTGATAATATTTCCCGAAATATTTCCCCGACGAGACCACGACGACCTTCGCCTTCGCGGCGTGCCCGGCGTATTCCGGGTACTCCTTGAAGGCGGCGATGATCAGCTTCGCGAGTTCGGCGACGCTCACATCGTTCCGCGGGTTGCCGATGTTGAAAATCTGGCGCGAGGCCCTGCCACCCTTGTTCTCGATGATGCGGAGCAGCGCGTCGACGCCGTCGTCGATGAACGTGAAGGACCGGCTTTGTTTTCCGCCGTCGACCAGCTGGATCGGCTTTTTGAAAATGACGTTGGAGATGAACTGCGTGAAGAGCCGCGAGCTGCCCTCCTTCGGCTCGAAGACATCGTCGAGCTTCGGGCCGATCCAGTTGAACGGGCGGAAGAGCGTGTAGTCGACGTTGTCGCGCACGCCGTACGCGTAAATGACGCGGTCGAGCAGCTGCTTCGAGCACGCGTAAATCCACCGCTGCTTCTCGATCGGGCCGTAGACCATCGCGCTCGACGCCTCGTCGAGTTTTCCATCCGGGCACATGCCGTAAACCTCCGACGTCGACGGAAAGATGATGCGCTTTTTGTATTTCGCGCACTGGCGGACGATGTCGAGGTTGGCCTCGAAATCCAATTCGAAGACCCGCAGCGGATCCTTCACGTACTGCGCCGGGTTCGCGATGGCGACGAGCGGGATGACCGCGTCGCATTTCTTCACGTGGTACTCGATCCACTCCCGGTTGATCGTGATGTCGCCCTCGATGAACTTGAAGCGCGGATGGCCGAGGCAGTTTCCCAGTTTGTGGCTGCCGACATCCATGCCATAGACCTCCCAATCCTTCTGCTTCAGGATCGCATGCGTGAGCGAGCTGCCGATGAAACCATTGGCGCCGAGAATGAGAACTTTAAGGGGCATCGAAGGGAGGGTTAACCGCGTAGTCCGGGAAAGACACGAACGAATCGCGCGATCACAATTTCTGTCCGACGCGCAGGGGCGAGGCAGACGCGCCGCACCACTCGGTCGTGGTCAGCTCGAGCGCGCCGTCGGCCGTCGCGATCACCAGCGGCGCGAGGGAGAGAACCTCGCCGGGCGCTCCCCGCTTCCCGTGCACCGCCGGCGAATCGGGTTCCGCCCACCACACCATCAGGCGCGCGTTGCCCTTCTCGGTTTTCACATCCGTGAACGCACCCGGGTACGGATCGGTGACCGCGCGGATGAGGTTAAAAATCTGCTGCGAGGTCTGCGTCCAGGTGATGCGGCCGTCCTCGGGCTTGCGTCCGCCGAAGTAGTTCGCCTGCGAGTCGTCCTGCGGCGTTTCCTTCGCCGCGCCGGCAAGCAGGGAATCGATCTGGCGCGCCAGCACCGCCCGCGCGCACGGCAGAACTTTCCGAAATGCCTGCTCGGCGGTGTCGCGGGGGCCGATGTCCACGCCCTCCTGGTCGACGATCGCGCCGGCGTCGGCGGATTTCACCATGCGGTGCAGCGTCATGCCGATGCGCGGCTCGCCGTGCAGGACGGCCCAGTTGATCGGTGCGCGGCCGCGATATTTCGGCAGCAGGGAGCCGTGCATGTTGAAAGCCCCGAGCGGCGCGAGCGGCAGGATTTTCGAACTGATCATGTTCCGGTAGTAAACCGAAAGGATCAGGTCGGGCTTCAATCCGGCGATGCGCTCGATCCAGTCCGGGGTGTTCACCGTGGCGGGCGTGTAGATCGGAATGCCTTTTTCGCGGGCGGCGACGGCCGGCGTCTTGAACCAGATTTTTTCGTCCGGGTTGTCGTCGTGCGTGATGAGCGCGATCACGTTGTCGCCGCGCTCGAGCAGGAGCGAGAGACACTCGTAGCCGACCTCGCTGTAGCCGAAGAAAAGAATGCGGGGGCCGGGAGGCTTCATTCCTTCGCCTCCAGCATTTCCTTCACGTGATAACGCTGCCGCGCGCGCACGACCTGGTAGGTGCGGCCGACATATTCGCCGATGAGGCCGATGCCCACCATCGTCACGCTCAGGAGGAAGAACAGGATTCCAAACAACGTGAACAGCCCGCCCTCCTCGGGGCCGATGAAGAGCCGGCGCAGGGCGAGCACGATCACCAGGACGAAGCTCCCCGCCGAACACGCCATCGCGAACATCGTGAAGTACTGCAGCGGCGCGAGGGAGAAGCCGGTGATCAGGTCGAAGTTCAGCCGGATGAGGCTGTAGAACGAATAGTTCGAAACGCCGGCGTGCCGCTCCTCGTGCTGCACGCCGACTTCGCCCGGGTTGCCCGCGAAACTGTAGGCGAGCGCGGGAATGAAGGTGTTGATCGCGCCGCTGCGCACGATGGCCTCGATCACCGGCCGCTTGTACGCGCGCAGCATGCAGCCCTGGTCGGTCATCTCGATGCTCGTCGTTTTCTCGCGCACGAAATTGATCAGCTTCGAGGCGTAGGTGCGGAAAAACGAATCCTGCCGGTTGAGCCGGTAGCCGCCGACGTAGTCGAAGCCCGCATCGATCTTCGCGAGAAGCTTCGGAATTTCCTCGGGCGGATTCTGCAGGTCGGCGTCGAGCGTGACGATCACGTCGCCGCGCACACGCTCGAACGCCGCCATGATCGCCATGTGCTGCCCGTAGTTGGCGTTGAAATCGATCACCCGCGTGACGTCGGGCCGCGCCGCATGCTGCGCCTTGAGCAGCTCGATCGAGCGATCATGCGAGCCGTCGTTGGTGAAAATGATTTCGTAGCCACGGCCCAGCGCATCGAGCACCGGATAGAGCCGCTGGAAGAGCGTCGGCAGGTTCAGCTCCTCGTTATAAACGGGGATGACGACGGAAAGCTTGGGAGAGGTCATGGTGACAGGCGAAGCCAGCACGCTGGCTGTCGGAGCGGGTTTATCCCGCGACGGGCGAAGTGATGCAGCCTGCAATCCTCGCGGCGTAAAGCCGCTCCTACACCTACCGTGAGCGCAGGCTTCATTTCAGGTGGGAAAAAAGAACGGCCGTCAGCGACTCCACGACCCGCACCACATCGGCGCGCGTCATGGCGGGGAAAAGCGGAAGCGTGAGAATGGCGCGGCACGTTGCCTCGGCCAGCGGGAAGTCGCCCGCCTTCCAGCCGAGCCGCCGGTAGAGCGCGAAAAGGTGAATCGCCGGGTAATGCACGCCGGTGCCGATGCCCGACGCGTGCATCTGCGCCATGACCTCGGCGCGCTTGATTTTCAGCCGCGACTCCGGGAGCACCACTTGAAACATGTGCCAGTTGGTCTGCGTGAAATCCGCCGGCGGCAGCTGCAGCCCGAGTTCCCGCACCGCCGGCGTGTCGAGCAGCTCGAAATAGGCGCGGGCGAGCTCGCGCCGTTTCGCGTTGAATGCGTCGAGGTGCGGCAGCTGGCCGAGCCCGACGCGCGCGGCGACATCGGTGAGGTTGAATTTTCCGCCGGCGAGCTCGACTTCCATGCCGTCGAAGCCGGTGCGGACCACGCCTTGCAGCCGGTACTGCTCCGCGAGCTTCGCCTCGCGCTCGTCGTTCATCACGAGCGCCCCGCCCTCGATCGTCGTGATGTTTTTGTTCGGATGAAAACTGATCGAAACGAAATCGCCCGTCGTGCCGATGCGCTTCCCCCGCCAGTTGCTGCCGAAGGACTGCGCGGCGTCCTCGACGACCCGCAGCTGGTGTTTCTTCGCGATGGCGTAGAGCCGGTCGCGGTCGACCGGCAGCCCGGCGAGATCGACGGGGATGATCGCGCGCGTCGCCGGCGTGATCGCGGCCTCGAGGCGCGAGAGGTCGAGGTTGCGCGTCACCGGATCGATCTCGACGAAGACCGGCCGCGCGCCGACTGCGAGGATGACGTTGCTCGTCGCGACCCACGAGAGCGGCGTGGTGATCACCTCATGGCCGGCGCCCACGCCTGCGATGCGCAGGGCGATTTCCATCGTGCACGTGCCGGAGTTGAAAACGCGCACCGGCCGGCCGGCGCAGTACTCGGAGAGTTTTGCCTCAAGCGCCTTCACGTTCGGGCCCGATGTGATCCAGCCGGAGCGCAACACCTCGGCGACCCCGGCAATCGTTTCCTCGTCGATCGTCGGGCGCGTGAGCGGCAGGAACGGGAGGGCGGTGGTTTTGGCGGGGGCGGCGGCGGACATCTCAGGGCTGGTTGCTCAGAAGGTAGTGACCGCGGCTCTCGGCGATCAAATGATAACGAAACGCCGGATCGGCAAAAAGCGCCTTCGAGTCGCGCTTGCGCAGCACGAGCCAGAAGCGCCGCGGCTCCGTCCAGCGCCGCCGCAATTCGACGTCGTCGATGAAACGCTCCGCGCGCTCCGCCGCGCTGATGAACTGCACCTCGAGTTCGTCGACGTAGCTCACCAGTCCGACCGGCTGCTGCGCGTAGTAGACGAAATCGTGGAAAAACGCCCAGTAGTGAAAGACGCGATCCCCCGGCCGCACGCGTTCCTGCACGATGCGCGCGAGGTCCTTGGTGCTCGGGCGCTGAAGCGCGGGTGAGGCCAGCGCGAGCACCAGGAAAAATCCGGACATCGTTGCGATCACCGTGCCCACCGCCGCGGCCACGCCGCGCACCCGCGCCGCCCACCCTGCCGCGATCCCGCCGACGAAGAGCAGCGTGGCAATCGCGATTCCGAAGGGACGCAGCGCCTGCGCCTGCGTGGCGTCGCGGATCATCCCCGGCTTCAGCACCATCACGAGCATCGCCACCCCGAGGAGTCCGCAGAGAAACGCAAAAAAACGGAGTCCCATGCGCAGTCGCGAGGCCATCCCTTCCGCCTCCCTTCGCGCCAGCCAGGCGCCAATCAGGACGGCCAGCGCCGGAAACACCGGGAGGATGTAAGGGATGAGTTTCGACTGCGATTTGGAGAAAAACAGAAAGATGAACGCAGCCCACAACACGAAGAACCAGCCTTCCGCTTTTTCCTTCCGCCGCTTCCAGCCGCCGGCGACCGCTTCGCGAATCGCACCGACCAGAAATCCGGTCCACGGAAACAGGCCGAGCAGCAGCACCGGGAAAAAATACCACCACGGCTCGAAACGAGCGTGCGCGGTGGTGGTGAACCGCTCCCAGTGTTCGTGCACAAAATAAAACCGCGCCCACCCGGGGTTGCGCTGCGCCGCCAGCAGATGCCACGGCGCGGCGATCGCGAGAAACAGCAGCACGCCGCTAGGCAGATAAAGCGGACGCAGCCGTTTCCACTGGTTGAAAATCAGCAGCCAGAGAAACATCACGGCGCCCGTGACGAGAAAACCGATCAGGCCCTTCGTGAGCGTCGCCAGCGCCGCACTGGTGTAGAGACCGTAGAAGAACCACCGCCGGCGCCTGCCCGCCGGCTCGCGCACACCAAGGATGAAACAGAACAGCGTCGCGCTCATCAGCACCGACACCGCCATGTCGAGCAGGAGAACCCGGCTCAGCGCGAAATAAAGCAGCGACGTCCCGAGCACGCCCGCGGCCGCGAGTCCCGCGACCCGTCCGTAAATTCTCCGTGCCGCCGCATAGGTCAGCAGGATTCCGCCGAGGCCGAACAGCGCCGGCGTTGCCCGCGCCGCGAATTCGCCGGGGCCGAACAACTTGATCGCCGCTCCCACCGTCCAGTAGACGAGCGGTGGTTTTTCAAAATACGGGATGCCGTCGAGCCGCGGCGTCACCCAGTCGTCCGCGGCCAGCATTTCGCGCGGAATCTGCGCGTAGCGGCCCTCGTCAGGATTCGCGAGCGGCGCGCGCCCAAGCACGAAAAAAATCAGCGTGCCGAACACCAGCGCCAGCATCGCCAGATCGCGCGACCAAGGCGCAAAGGGTGAGGCGGAAAACGGGGGTGACGACATGCGGAATTCGCGGAGCCTCGCGAGGCGGGGAATCGGTTGCGATTTTTTTCGGGCGGCCGCGATCCCCCGGTGTCCGAGGCGGGGCGGAGCTTTTCCGGGTTTTGGAATTAGTATATCTTGCACTTGCGACCCGGGCCGTCGTCCGCAGACACTTCGCGCATGCCCCACATTCTTCCGGATGAGGCCATGAATTCACTCACGGAAGCCCTGCTTCAGGGCCGAAAGATCGAGGCGATAAAAATCTATCGCGGGGTCACCGGAATGGGGCTCAAGGAATCGAAGGACGCGATTGAGGAGATCGAAACCTCCCTGCGCGCGAAATTTCCCGGGAAGTTCACCGCCGCCGCCAACAACCGGAAAGGTTGTTTCGGCGCAGCCACGGTGCTCGTCTGCGTCGCGATCGGCGGCGCGTTTTGGTTGCTCGGTCCCGGATAAAAATCCAAACGCGAAACCCTCCGGCGAAAATGAGCGGTGCTCTCAAATGTCCCAAATGCGGCCGGCCGCCGATGTCGCAGTCGTCACCGCGCTGCAGCTTTTGCGGGGCCGCCATGAAGGAAGGCGAGCTCGACTGGCAGGCGGCCAGGGAAAAGGCCGTGGCGGCGCAGATCGAAACCAACATGACCACCGCTCCGCTGCTCAAGCCGCTCACGCGCCAGCAGCGGGCCATGGCACTGCCTTCGCTCGAATCGGCCCGCCCCACCGAGATCGGCGGGATGCTGGGTGAAATCGCGAAGGGGCTCATGCACGACTACGGGGAGGAATCGCTCGCCAACTGCCGGACCTGCCGGTGCGGAGTCCGCGGCGACCAGGTGGCCGGCGTGGACTGGCATTTCAACTACGTCACCGACCGCGAAATCAACAAGTCGAACGTCGTCACCCTTTTTCTCGGCGTCGCCACGTGGACGGAAAAAACCGTCGCGGCGGATTTCAGCACGTTCCACCCCACCTGCCCGGCGTGCGCGAAGGCGACCTTCAAGTCGAAGGATACCTTCGAGCGCCTGGTGGAACGCGTGCCCAGACAATTCAAGTATCAGAGGGTGGACTTCTTCGCGCATCCCTATCCATAACCTGCGGCAGCCGCCCGCCGCTTCGACCTCCCTCCGGCGCCGCGCGGGTCAACTCCCCGCATGGAAAAATTCTGCCAGCTGCCCATCAAGGTCGTTCCCAACGCGGCGCGCAGCGAAATCGCCGGCTGGCTCGGCGGCACGCTCAAGGTGAAAATCCACGCCCCGCCGCTCGAGGGCCGCGCGAACACGGCGTTGACCGAATTCCTCGCCGGACAACTCGGGCTGTCGCGACGCGCCGTCACCCTGGTGCAGGGCGAAAAATCCCGGCAAAAGCTCGTGCACATCGCGGGTCTCACCCTCGACGAAGTCAAAGTCCACTTCGCGGACGCGCCGCGGAAACCATGACCAGCCTTGCCCTCGTCCTCGTCCTGCTCGCCGCAGTGCTGCACGCGACTTGGAATCTCTGCGCGAAACGCGCGGGCGGCGGACTGCCGTTCGTGTGGCTCGTCGGCGCGGTGATCTGCGCGCTCTACGTGCCGGTGCTCGCCGTTTACTGGTGGTGGAAACACCCCGCGATTCCGTGGGGCGCCGCGCTCTGGATTCTCGGCAGCGGAATTTGGAAAACCGCCTACTCGCTTTTTCTGCAGCGCGGCTATCGCACCGGGGATTTCTCGCTGATCTATCCGCTTGCGCGCGGAACCGGCCCGCTCCTCTCGACCATTGCCGCGGTGCTTTTTCTCGGAGAGCGGCCCACGCTCGTCGCCCTGGCGGGCGGGGCCGTGATCGTCGCCGCGATTTTCTTTCTCACCGACGGGACAAAACTTTTTCACCAGGACCGCGCGCATCTCCGAACCGCCATCAACTACGGACTGCTCTCCGGAATTTTTATCGCCACGTATACGATTTGGGACCGGCACGGTGTCGCGGCCCTTGCGATCGCTCCCCTCCTCTACGACGCCGGAACCGCATTCACGCAGCTCGCACTGTTGACGCCGTTCGCTGTCCGCCGCTGGCCCGAGGTGACCCGGCACTGGCGCGAAGACCGCGGGTACGCGATCGCGGTGGCAGTGCTCGCCCCGATCGCCTACGTGCTCGTGCTAACCGCCCTGACTTTCACCCCGGTGAGCTATATCGCACCTGCGCGCGAAGTGAGCATCGTGATCGGCGCGTTTTTGGGCGCGCGTTATCTCAAGGAGACCAACGGTCGCCGCCGCGTGTGGGCGGCCGTGGCGGTGGCCGCCGGTGTGATCGCCCTCGCGCTGGGGTAGAGAACCAAACTGGAGGAGCGGCTTTACGCCGCGACCGCAGGGGTCCCGCAATCCCATCGCGGCGTAAAGCCGCTCCTACAGTGGGGAGACGCTATTTCGCGCCGGTGAGCATGTCTTCCATCAGGGCGAGCGCGGTGGCTTCGGTGATATCGCGCACGTCGAACTGCCGGAGCACCCGGCCCGCCTGGATATCCTTGCCGAGTACGTCGCTCGCAGAGGCCTGCCCCACGATCGCTGAATCCTTCAGACGAATCGCGGTCGCCTGGATATCGGGCACGGAATACGTTTTGTCGCCGCCGACCTCGGGCACAGTGAGATTGCGGCTCGAGACGAGCACCTCGACGGCAATATCGGCAATGGCTGCCAGGGCCGCGCGATCGTTCGCGGCGGCATCGCCGACGAGACGTCCGTCCGGTTTCGCGTCGAGCAGCGCGGCGGCGCTTTTCTGGTCGGCGAGTTTCGCGCCGGCGTTGCGGAACGCGCGTCCGAAGAGGCGTTCGATTTCGCGAACGGTCTGGCGGTCGGCGAGCGTCGGCTTGGCGGGATCCTTCCACTGATAGGTGTTTTCGCCGCTGGTTTTGGTGACGGACGATTCGGCGGTGCCTTTGCCGGCTGGCGTGGTGGCGCCGGAGTTGTTTCCCCCGACGGCAACGTTGATCTGCGTCTGGGGCGTGCCGGCGGCGGGCGCAGGCTCCATGTCGTTCTTCGCGGAGGATTGGGTCTTCTCGTATTTTTCCGAGTGGCCCGTGTGCTTGAGGCCGGAGTCGAGATCGACGAGTTCGCGGTTCACGTAGACGACGATGCGCGGGGTGCTGGTTGCCGTGTAAACCTTGCGGAAACCTTCGAGGATTCCGTTCGCCGTTTCACGGCCGATGAGCGTGTCGCCGGAAGGGCCGTAGAGTTTCTGGTTGTCGGGGCGCGGGGCGACGCGAGGTTCGGCGGGAGCCTGCACGACCGGCGGCGGCAGCTGCGGCTCCGGTTCAGCTTGAGCGAGAGCGAGCACCGCGATCGCGGGAAGCGCGGGAAACAGCAGGAGAAAATTCGCTTTCATGGTGGAACGACGGGGAGTTAGCGCGCCTGGCGGACGCGCACGGTGTATTTTTTCGCGAGCGCATTCATCGAGGTGAACCGCACGGCCTCGGTGGAATTCTCCGCGAGGATCAGGGTCTGGAAGGGCGTTTCGTCCCCGGTGGAAAAGCCCTGCGCATCCTTGAACACACAGTTGACCTGGACCTGGATGCGGCGGTTTTCGCGGTTCTTCACGTTCGCGACCACTTCGAGCCGGTCATCGGCGAGCGGACGTTCCTGCAGCCCGGTGCACGTCACGGAATTTTGCGTCTGCTTGTCGAGCAGCACGAAAGTCGTGGTGTTCTCCAGCGTGTATTTGGTGGTGTCCTGCGGCGCAAACGGTCCGGGCTCGGTGGCGCAACCGCCGAGGAAAACAATCCCGGTGGCGGCGAGGGCAAGGAGCAGTGGCTTGGTGTTCATGGTCTTTTTGGTAGGTCGGTGAGACTGCGGGTCAGCGTTTAAGTTCGCTCAAAATGACGACGGTGTCGCGGGCGGGGTCAGCGATCGTCACCGTAAGCCGGCGGGTGAGTGACTCCACAACTTTCCCTTCGGCGTCAAAAAATTGCAGGATCGCCGGATGATCGCCGGCGGGAAGCCGCAGGGCGCTGAAGCTGAGGTATTGCGGAAGATTATCCCAGGTACGCGTATCCGCCTCGGGCGTGGTGGCCGCGGCGGTGATCTTGCCAATCACGCCGATGAGCCCGAGCGCGATCGCGGCATTTTCGGCGTCGTAGTTTTTCTCCGGCTTCGGCGGATCCTTGGGCGCGGATTTTTCCCGGCCCCCCGCGTCGCGATAGCGGCCGCGGCGCGGCGGCGGCTGGTCGCGTTCCCGATCCTTATAAATATTTTCCGCGGCCACGGCGGCGCCAACGAGGGCGACGTCGCCCACCGTGTCGGCTCCCTGTTTGAAAACCGCCTTGTTGCCCAGGATGTGATCCATCACGCGGCCGCCGCGGGTCATCGCCTGAAACCCGAGGTTGTCCCAGGGTGTGAAGTGAATCGTCTGGTCGCGGACCGAGAGGGCGGCGGTTCGCACCTGCGAAGGTTCGACGCGGAAACGGAGCTGCTCGCCGTATTCGCCGCCCGCGTATTTGCGCGGGCCCCGGCCCCACTCGAGAAAGAAGAGCGCGTTGGCCTGCGGGTCGTAGGGAGGCAGGTCGCGTTTCGCCATTTTCTGGGCGCGCGCAAAAGCATCGGCGGGATCGGACGCCAGCTTTGCCGAGGCGAGGCCGTCGAGGTAATCGAGCAACACGTAGTCGCTCTGGTAGGTTTCCGATTCGGCCATGCTGTCGGCAAACTGCGCCGAACGGAAACAGGCGCGCGCGTTGTCGGGCTCGCCGTCGCGCCAATAAAGCAGCCCGCGATAATAATAGGCCATCACCCGCTCGTAGGGTTCGCCGATGAACGTTTTTTTCCGCTCGGCGGAGAAAAGACTGCGGGCTTTTCTGGCGGCGGCGTCGTTGGTGATGATTCCGCCGATCAGACTGATGGCATCGTCAAGCTTCGCCCGGGCCTCGGGGAAATTACCGGCCCGCAACGCCGAAGCGGCGATCCGGTATTCCCAAAGCACCCGGTCCTCCCGGCGCGCCGCCGCGAGCTCGGCATTGCCATCGGTCACCGGGTCTCCCGTGCGCACGATGCGCGGTCGCGGCGGCTCGGTGGCGCAGCCCGCGATAAAAAACGAAACCGCCGTCAGGAGCCCGCACCCGGCGCGGCGCCACGACGCGACGGCGGATCGTTTTCGCTGGCTCGACGGTTCATGGCGTGAGCGAAACATGAGGGAGAGACGGAGCGCGCCGCGACTACAGCGCGTGTATCGCGGCGAAAGCGTCAGCGGTAAGCGGCGTCCTCAAGCCCCTGCTTTTTCACCTCGGCCGAATCCTCCCAAACGATGTCGCTCGTGCGCGCATCGATGAGTTGGAAACTGTAGAGGACATAATCGCTGGTGCCTTGGGAAGTCTTCGTGGTGAGACCCTGGAGTTTGCCGGTGAGGAAATAATCGGCGCCGCGAAACTCCACGACGTTCGGGTCCGCACTCGCCGTGACCTGGCCGCTTTGCTTCAGCGCCCGCTCGCGCTCGAGCGCCTGCATCCGGTCGCGGGCGAGAAATGTCACCCGGCCGGTCGCTTTCGAGTTGAGCTGAATCCGGATGCGATCGGTAAACAGATCCTTGTTGATCGGAAAACGCGTCTCGTTTTTCACCGGGTCAATCACGATGCGCGGCGTGGCTTGGGCGGACGTAATCTGCGGAATGCCAAGAATGCTCCGCGCCATCTTGTCGGTCACCGCGACGAGGTCCTGCGACTCCATCCCGGTCCCGGCGACAAAACCCCTTTCATCGGGTTTCATTTCGGTGACCGGGACACCCGAGGGATTTTTCACGCCCCCGGAAGTGGCGCAGCCGCCGAAAAAAGTCGCACTCACGGCGAGGCTGAAAAGCAGGATGAAACGCGAAGAGATAGTCATGTTTGCTGGTAAGGCGGGTAATCCGGGCGAAGGAGCGGAGCGCTCAGTTCAGCTCAGCGGCCAAAGAGGCCATTCGCGGACGACATCGGCGTCGTCGGAGCGTTGTAGTAGTTGTTGATGATCGTGACCTGCCGCGGTTGCACCACCGGTGCCGGGGAAGGAATGACGACCGCCGGACTTTCCTGAATCACGGCGCGGGCCCGGGCGTTCTGTTCCGCGATCGAACCGAAGATATAACCCAACCCAGCCCCCCAAGCCGCTCCGCGCCAGGCATTGTGGCGGAATGCGCCGCTGTTATTCCCAATGATCGCGCCGGAAAGCCCGCCCCAGAAAACGCCGGATGACCGATAATCGGGACGGCTGTAGTAGTAGCTGGGAGCCCGCTGCGGGTAATGAGAGTGGGAGTAACCGTATCGAACCACCGGCGCGTGGCGGTAAACATAAAGGTCCGGGCCCCGGCGATAGCCGCCCTGCCAGCCACGGTCGTAACGCGCGTCGTCGATCGCTGACCCGATCAACAAACCCGCCCCGGCTCCGATTGCGGCGCCGCGCCAGGCGTTGTGGCTGCCGCTGTTGTTGCCGATGATCGCGCCGGCGAGACCGCCGATCAAAGCGCCGTTCACCGCTTGCGGGCGAAAGATTTGGGCTTGGGCAGGGACCAATGCGATCAGTGCAAAACCGAGCGTGAGAAAGGTTTTCATGGGAGTGGGAACGGGTACTACGACACAACGACGTTCGCAAGGTTTCGCAAAAACTCGGACAGCTCCAGCAACGCTCCGAACCGCACCCCCAGCGAAAAACTATTTGGCCATAACTTCGCGTGGGCCAGCGGTCACCGCGACGGGAGCCGGACGATGCGAGCGCAGCCGCGACGTGAACCGGTCCATATAAACATAAATCACAGGCGTGATATAAAGCGTGAGCAGCTGCGAAACGACGAGACCGCCCACGACCGCCAGGCCGAGCGGCCGGCGGGACTCGGCCCCGGCGCCCAAGCCGAGCGCAATCGGGATGGCTCCGGCGAGCGCGGCAAACGTGGTCATCATGATCGGACGAAAGCGGACAACGCAGGCCTCGAAGATCGCGCGCTCGGCGTTGAACTGCGCGCCCTGCTCGCGCTCCCGCGCGATCGCGAAGTCGATCATCATGATCGCGTTTTTCTTCACGATGCCGATGAGGAGAATCACCCCGACGTAGCCCATGATGTTCAGCTCCTCGCGAAACGCCACGAGGGTGACGAGCGCGCCGAAGCTCGCGGCGGGCAGGCCGGAGAGAATCGTCAACGGATGAATGAAGTCCTCATAGAGAACGCCGAGCACAATGTAGATCACCAGCACGGCCGTCGCGAGTAGCAGCCCCATCCCCTGCAGCGACGAGGCGAACGCCTGCGCTGAACCCACGAAACTGTAGCTGATCGTCGCCGGCAGCTCACGGCGCGCGAGTTCCTGAATCGCAGCGGTGGCGTCACCCAGCGAAACGCCGGGTTTCAGGTTGAAGGAAAGCGTGACGGCCGGCAGCTGTCCGAGATGGGCGATGGTCAGGGGGCCGACGTCGCGCCGGAGGGCCGCGACCGCGTCGAGCGGGACCAGTTTGCCGCTCCGCGCCCGCAGATAAATCGTCGAGAGCGCCGCGGCGTCGCGTTGGAACTCCGGGGCCACCTCCATGATGACGTAGTACTGGTTCGTCGGCGTGTAGATCGTGGAAACCTGCCGCGTGCCGAAGGCACTGTAGAGCGCGTCCTCGATTTGCTGCGGGGTGATGCCGAGCGTGGCGGCGCGGTCGCGGTTGATGTCGACGCGCAGCTGCGGGCTCGTGATCTGGAGATCGGTGTTCACATCCACCAGCTGCGGCAGCGCCCGGAATTTTTTCTCCATCTCGGTCCCGACCGCGTAGAGTTCCTTGAGGTCGCTGCCCACGAGCGAGAATTGATAGAGCGCTTTCGTCAGCTGGCCGCCGATGCGGATCGTCGGCGGGATTTGCGGGTAAGCCTTCAGTCCCGGGATATGCGAAAGCTTGTTCCGCAGGTCCGCGATGATGGTGCCGATCGGCGCCCGTTCCCTGCGCGATTTCAGCCGGATGAAAACGCGCCCCTGGTTGGGCGTGGAATTCGACGCACCGCCCGCACCCAGCGACGACATGAAGGCGTCAACGTACGGTTGCTGCGCAATGACCGCCGCCGCGGCCTGCTGATGCCGCGACATCTCGTCGAACGAGAGGTCCTGCGCGGCTTCCGTAAACACGAGAATAAAACCGGTGTCGTCCGTCGGGATGAAACCCTGCGGCAGTTTCTTCACGCAGAACACCGTGAGAACCGCCATCGCGACCGCGATGAACACCACGAGCACGCGCTGCCGCATCGCGATCCGCAGCGTGCGCTCATAGGTGCGGACCATCCCGTTGAAAATGCTCTCGCTCCAGCGATAGAACGCACCGTGCTGCGCCGCTCCCGCGCCCTTGTGGGGCTTGAGAAAACGGCTGCACAACATCGGGGTGAGCGTCAGCGAGACCACGCCCGAAACCAAAATCGCTGCGGTGATGGTGACCGCAAACTCGTGCAACAAACGCCCGAGAATCCCGCCCATGAACATCAGCGGGATGAACACGGCGACGAGCGAGAGCGTCATCGAGATGATCGTGAAGCCGATTTCCTTCGACCCCTTGAGGGCTGCCTCGCGCACCGGCATGCCGCCCTCGATGTGGCGGACGATGTTCTCCAGCATGACAATCGCATCATCCACCACGAAGCCGACCGAGAGCGTGAGCGCGAGCAGCGAGAGATTGTCCAGGGAGAAGCCGCAAAAATACATCACGACGAATGTGCCCAGCAGCGCCATCGGGATCGCGACGCTCGGAATCAGCGTCGCCGACAGCGACCGGAGGAAGATGAAGATCACCAGCACGACGAGCGCGACCGAGAGCAGCAGCGTGAACTGCACGTCGTGCACCGACTCCCGCACCGCCTCGGAATTGTCGCGCAGCACGGAGAGTTTCACCGACTCGGGCAGCTGCTTCTGAAACACCGGCATCAGCGCCCGCACGCGGCGCACCACTTCGACGGTGTTCACGCCGGGCTGCTTCTGCACCGCGAGCACGACCGCACGGTTGACCGCGATGTTTTCCCCTTCACGCAGGGCAAACCAGCTGGCGACGCGCGTGTCCTGCACGCTGTCGATCACCTCCGCGAGTTCCGCGAGCCGGACGGGGGCACCGTTGCGGTAGGTGACGACGATCTTGCGAAATTCGTCGACGCTCGCGAGCTGGCCGTTGGCGAGGATCTGGAGCGACTGCCGGTTGCCGTCGAGCAAACCGGTCGGAAGATTCACGTTGTGCGCCGCGAGCGAGGTGCGCACTTCGTCGAGCGTGATCCCGCGGCTCGCGAGCAGCCGGGGATCGAGCCGCACGCGCAGCGCATATTTCTGCGTGCCGAAAACCTGCACCTGGGAAACGCCGTCGACGCTCGAGATGCGCTGGCCCATCATCACCTGCGCATATTCGTCGACCATCGAGAGAGGAAGCGTCGGCGAGCTCAGCGCGAGAAACAGCACCGGCTGGTCGGCCGGGTTCGTTTTCCGCAACGAGGGCGGCGTCGGCATGTCCGTCGGCAGACGGCGTTGCACCGCGGCGATCGCCGCCTGCACATCCTGCGCGGCGGCATCGATGCTGCGATCGAGCGTGAACTGCAGCGTGATCGATGTGCTGCCCGTGCCGCTCGTCGAGGTCATCGAGTCGACGCCGGCAATCGTGGAAAACTGCTGCTCGAGCGGCGTGGCCACCGCGCTGGCCATGGTCTCGGGCGTCGCACCGGGAAGATTCGCGGTCACGACCACCGTGGGAAATTCCACGTTGGGCAGATCGCTCACTGGCAGGAGCCGGTAGGCCATCGCGCCGAACACACACAGCGCCGCGGTCAGCAGCGTCGTCATCACCGGCCGGCGGATGCACAGTTCAGGCAGGTTCATGGCCGCGGCTCAGGATTTCTTGTCGACGACGGTTTCCCCGCTGGCGGCGATCGGCGCGCCGGAAGCTTCCCGCGGTTCGGCCTTCGCGCCCGGCAACAGGCGAAGCTGTCCGTCGGTCACCACGGTTTCGCCGGCTTTGACGCCTTCTGCGACGAGGGTGAAGTCGCCCGCGGTGCGCGCGACTTTGATCTTTCGGAAATCGACCGTCCGATCGCTTTTCAAAACGTACACCGAAGCCCCGCCCTGGCTCGTCTGGACAGCGTTCGACGGAATCACCACCGCTCCCGCGTCGACGCCGATTTCCGTCACGACGTTCATGAACCGTCCGGGCCACAACGCGCCGTCCTCGTTGCCGAACACCGCCTTGAGCGTGATCATGCCGGTGGTGGCATCGACCGCGTTGTCGACGAATTCCAGTTTTCCATCCGTGCGCGTGAGGCCGGAGTTGCGTTCACGAACGTGGACCTTCGCGGTCCTCGCCAACAAGGCGGCGCGGATCTCGTCGAGCGAACTTTCCGGCACGCCGTAGGTCACC
The DNA here is from genome assembly GCA_036261745.1 of Opitutaceae bacterium. Taxonomy (GTDB): domain Bacteria; phylum Verrucomicrobiota; class Verrucomicrobiia; order Opitutales; family Opitutaceae; genus DATAKE01. The sequence goes on along the minus strand of DATAKE010000090.1, from coordinate 102,475 downwards.
GCGATCGGCGCGAGCTGGTTGATGGTCACGATGGCGAACGTGTTGTCGTTCGCCTTCACCAGGGCCCCCTCGTGCAACGCGAGCTGTCCGGTGCGCCCGGTGAACGGGGCGCGAATCTCCGCGTACCCGAGCAGGAGCTCCGCGTTGGCGACGACCGCTTCCTTCGCCTGCGCCTGGGCGCGCGTGGTGTCGGCCTTCGTCATGAGAAGCGCGAACTGCTCCTTGGAAATGGCATCCTGCTGGTCGAGGCGCTTGTAGCGCTCGGTGTCGGCCGTCGCCTTGTCAGCCTCGGCGCGGGCGTTCGCGAAATCGGCGCGCGCGATCCGCAGGGAATTCTCGAACGGGCGGCGGTCCAGGGTGACGAGCAAATCCCCCGCCTTCACCTCGTCGCCCTCGTTGAAATGGATTTTCGCGATCACGCCGTCGACCTGGGACTTGATCGCGACCGTGCGCTGCGATTGCACGACGCCGATCGACTCGACGCGGCGCGGTACATCCTGTTGCACGGCCAGCGCGACCTGCACCGGCACCGCGGGCGGTGGGCCCGCGTTGACGGGCGCCGCGTTCGGGGTGGGCCGGCAGCCGCCCAACAGTGCGGCCGTGACCAGCAGGCCGGCCGGCGATCCCAAGAGGTGACGGAAAATTTTATGCTTCATACCGAAGGAGTGACCGCTGAGACCACCAGCGCCGACAAGGGACTCAAGACCGCGGTTCAAATTGGGCAAGTCGTCGGCCATGAAAACGGAGTGTGGTAAGTGGACGGGTGTAATGACGCAAGTCCGGCCGCGTTCGTTCCACAAGCTTGCGGCATGCCTTATGACACGCGAATCTTCCGCCACCCCATGAGCGGAAAATTCATTCTCGCGCTCGATCAAGGCACCACGTCGTCACGCGCGATCGTCTTCGACCGGCGCGGACGCGCGCGCGGCACGGCCCAGCAGGAATTTCCCCAGCATTTTCCGCGACCCGGCTGGGTGGAACACGACCCCGCCGATCTTTGGGAAACCATCCGGCGGACGGCTCGCGGCGCCCTCGCGAAAGCAGGTGTGACGGGCGGCGATATCGCGGCCATCGGACTCACCAACCAGCGGGAAACGACTTTGCTTTGGGACCGCGCGACGGGACGGCCGGTCGCGCCCGCCATCGTTTGGCAGGATCGCCGGACCGCCGATCTGTGCACGCGGCTGAAAGCCCGTGGCCTCGAAGCGATGTTCCGCCGCAAGACCGGCCTGCTGCTCGATCCCTATTTTAGCGGAACGAAACTCGCGTGGCTGCTCGACCACGTGCCGGGAGCGCGCCAGCGCGCGACACGCGGCGAACTCGCTTTCGGCACGGTGGACACCTGGCTCCTCTGGAAACTCACGGCGGGAAAAGTGCACGCCACCGATGTTTCCAACGCCTCGCGCACGCTGTTGTTGAATCTGCGCACGGGAGACTGGGATGCCGAACTGCTGCGCGCGTTGCGGATTCCACGCGCCGTGCTGCCGCTGGTGCGGGCCAGCAGCCAGCATTACGGCACGGTGGAAACCATCCCGGCGCTGCGCGGCGTGCCGATCAGCGGCGTCGCCGGCGACCAGCAGGCCGCGCTCTTCGGCCAGGCGTGTTTTCGTCCGGGGCTCGCGAAAAACACCTATGGCACCGGCTGTTTTCTGCTGCTGCACACGGGCGAAAAGCCGGTGGCCTCAAGGCATCAGTTGCTCACCACGATCGCGTGGCGGCTCGGCGAGAACGGACCGCTTGAATATGCGCTGGAAGGCAGCGTCTTCATCGGCGGCGCCGTGGTGCAATGGCTTCGGGACAGCCTCGGGCTGATCGCGAAATCGGCCGACGTCGAGGCGCTCGCCGGCCGCGTGGCCGACAACGGCGGCGTTTATCTCGTGCCGGCGTTCGCCGGACTGGGCGCGCCGCATTGGGATGCGGCGGCTCGCGGTGCGATCGTCGGTCTCACCCGCGGCAGCACGGCGGCTCACGTGGCACGGGCAGCGGTCGAGAGCATCGCCTACCAAAGCGCGGATCTGCTCCACGCGATGGAGGCCGATGCCAAGCTCAAGCTTCGCGAAGTCCGCGTCGACGGGGGTGCCACGATCAACGACCGGCTCATGCAATTTCAAAGCGACCTGCTCCGGGTCCCGGTGATCCGTCCGCGCACCACCGAGACCACGGCGCTGGGCGCGGCCTATCTCGCGGGCCTCGCGGTGGGGTTTTGGAAAAACCGCGAGGAGATCGCGGCGCTCTGGAGAATCGACCAAACCTTCCGCCCCAAAGCGCCGGCGGCGGCGATGAAGAAACTGCAGGCGGACTGGCGCCGGGCGGTCGAACGGGCCAAAGCCTGGGCCGTCTAGGATTCGCGGATTGTCACCGGGGGAAAACCCTTCAAAAGGAAACGCATGTCCTCCTCCGCCCGCCTGGCTTCCTCCGCGCTGTTGCTCATTGCTTTGCTTTCTCCGCTCGCCGCCCAAACCCCGATGCCGGCCGCTCCCGCGGAAAAATCCGCCGTCGCGGACCTCGAATCGAAACTTTCCATCGCGCTCCGCAGTTACTCGCTGCTCGACGCCGAGCTCGACCGGCAGAGGGCCGCCAACGCGAAACTCGTTTCCGAAAAAGCCGCCTTGGAGGCGAGGCTCGCGGAGTCGCAGGCCGCCGTGCCTCTCGCCGCCCAAAGCGTCACCCTCCGTGAACAGCTCCGGCAGTCGCAGGCGCAGATGGCCGCGTATGCGGAGGAAAACGTGCAGCTTAAAACGAAGCTCGCGCTCGTCACCCCGGAATCCGCCACGGCGCAGGTCGCCCGCGCCAATCCCGCTCCTGCCGCCGCTGCCCCGACCCCGGCCCCCGCCGCCCAGCGCACCCACGTGATCGTCGAAGGCGACACCCTGGTGAAAATTTCCCAGACCTACTACGGCACTCCCGGCCGCTGGAGCGAAATCCTTGCGGCGAACCGCGAAGCGTTGCGCGACGAAAAAAGCCTCGTGATCGGCCGCACGCTGATTGTGCCGTAAGGCCGGTGCGGAGACGGTCGCCGCGCCACCGTCAAAACGCGGCGAGGATGACCGCCAGCGCGGCGAGCGAAGCGAAGACGCTCAGAACAATCGTGCCGGAGGCGACGGCTTCGTCGCCTTTCAGCTCCATCGCCATCGTGTAGGAAACGATCGCGGTCGGGCAGGCCATGAAAATCAGGATCATCCGCAATTCGACCGGGCCCAGCCCCATCCATTTTCCCACCCCCCAGCCCAGCAACGGTGACACCACCGTTTTCACGAGGGCCGAGGCGAGCGGCGTGCGCCAGGTGCCGCGCAGTTTGACCGAGACGAGCGATCCGCCGACGCCCAGCAAACCGAGGGGCAGCGCCATCTCTCCGAGCGAGGTGAACGTCTTGTTGATCGCGTCCGGCAGCGGCCAGCCCATCACCGCGAAAAGAATTCCCGCCAGCGTCGCGTGCAAGGGCGGCGTCGAGGCGAGCTGGCGCAGGAACGGCGCGAGCATCGCAAATCCCAGCCGGTGCTGGCTCAGCAGGAGCACCACGACGCCGCCGATGTTATAGACCACCATCATGGGCGCGACGGTGATGATCGCCGCCGTTCGCGCCGAGAGGCCGCCGGCAAAGGGCGTATCGGGCAGGGCGTAAAGAATCGGCAGCCCCACGAACGCGAGATTCCCGCGGAAGCCGCCCTGCACAAAGGTCCCCACTCCCGCTCCCGGAACCCGCATGAGCCACGCGACGAGATAAGCGGCGCCAATCGCGAGCATCGTCGCCGCCAGCATCACGATGAGCATCAGCTTCGCGCCCTCGCCTTGATGAAACGAATTCGCCAGCTGGGAAAACAGCAGGGCCGGCAGCCCCAGCCAGTAGGTGAGGCGGTTCGCTTCCTTCAAAAAACCCGGCGAAAGAAAACCGCTTCGCTGCAATGCCACGCCGAGCGCAATCATCAGAAAGACCGGCGCGAGGGTGGTAAGAATAAGCACGCGAAAAACATCAAGGCGCCGCTGCGGGCCGTCCACGTGAAAACAGCCGGCCAATCGCGCTGGAAATCCTTCGCGCAGCCGTCCGCCGCACCACCCATCGGGCAAACGTTTTAATCCCACATCAGGCAATCGCTGATCGTGGGGCCCAAATGGCAATTAACGTTGGCGCAGCGGTAAGGTCCCCTCCTAACGTGTGCACCATCCACCCTTTCCCCATGAAATCCCGTCTCGTTATTGCCGCCCTCGTTTCCGCCGCCAGCCTCGCGCTGCCGGCGTTCAGCCAGATCACCATCTCGGATTTCTCCACGGTCGCCCCCGGGAGCCTTCAACTTAATGGTAACGCCTCCATCGCCGGCAGCGCCCTCCGCCTGACGCCGGCGACCTTCAGCCAGGCCGGCAGCGCGTTCTCGACCTCCTCGGTCACCCTCGCGGCCAATGTTTCGTTCAGCTCATTCTTCACTTTCAAGATCTCGGGCAGCGGCGGCATCAGCGACGGCGACGGCACCGGCGCTGACGGTTTGGTGTTCGTCGTCCAAACCAACGCCAACAACGTCGGCGGCATCGGCGGCGGTATCGGTTATCTCGGCGTGCCAAACAGCCTCGGGGTCGAGTTCGACACCTGGGACAACGGCACCGGCTTCGGCGACCCGAACGGCAATCACGTGAATTTCGATTTCGGCGGCACGTTCAGCTCGTCGGCCAACGCCGCGCTGATTCCGACCCGCATGAACAACGACAGCGTCTGGAGCGCCTGGGTCGACTACGACGGCACCACGAACATGCTGGAACTTCGCCTCGTCGAAAGCTCCCTCGTCCGTCCCGCGAGCGCCCTGCTCAGCGCCAACGTCAATCTCGCGGCCGTGCTGGGCTCGGTGAACGCGTTCGTCGGCTTCACCTCCGGCACCGGCGCGGCCTACGGCAATCACGACATCCTCAGCTGGGAGTTCCGCGACACCTTCAGCCCGATCGTCACGCCTCCCGGCGCGGGCGGCGCCGTTCCCGAGCCCTCCACCTACGGATTGATGGGCGCGGCGGGTCTCATCGCGATCTCCCTTTATCGCCGGACCAAAGCCAAAGCGGCGGTCTGAGCGCAGCGGTTTCACCCGTGAAATTTTTCAGCCCCGGTTTTGCCGGGGCTTTTTCTTTTCGGTGAAACGCGCGGGCTTGCCAGCCGGTTTCAGCACCTCCTCACTTTCCGCCAATGCCCTCCCTACCCTCCCAATTCGCCGGCGTCACCGTCGTGACCAAGGCCAATGTTTACTTTGACGGCAACGTCGTCAGCCACACGGTCCTTTTCCCGTCGGCCGAAAAAAAGACCTTGGGATTGATCCGTCCGGGCACCTACCACTTTGGCACTGACGCGGCGGAACGCATGGAAATCGTCGCTGGCAGCTGCCGCGTCACGCTCGACGGCCAGACCACCAAGCACGAGTACGCCTCCGGGGCGGCGTTCGATGTCCCGGCCAAAAGCGGGTTTTCCATCGAGGTGCAAAGCGGGCTTTGCGAATACATCTGCTCGTTCTTGGCGTAAGTAGTTCTGCGCAGGCCTTCGTCATTGCTGAGAAATCCCCAGGCAACAGCTTGGGGAAAATGAAATTAGTCCGGGGCCTCCTGTTGTTGGGCGGATTTTCCTCGTTGCTCTTCAACCCGGGCCGCGCCGGAGAAGGCGTTCTCCCCGACGGACTTTATGCTGAAATCGCCACGCCACGCGGGAACGTCGTGTGCGAGTTGTTTTTTCAGCAGGCGCCTTTGACGGTCGCGAGTTTCGTCGGCCTCGCCGAGGGAACGCTCGGTCCCTCCCCGCGCCGGCCGTTTTTCGACGGAGTGACTTTCCATCGCGTCGCCCCGGGCTTCGTCGTGCAAGGCGGAGATCCGCTCGGAACCGGGGAAGGCGGGCCCGGTTATAAATTTCCCGATGAATTTGTCCCCGGCCTCCGCCACGACGCCGCCGGGATTCTTTCGATGGCCAACAGCGGACCCGACACGAACGGTTCGCAGTTTTTCCTGACGCTGGCGCCGGTCAATCGCCTGAATTATCTGCACAGTGTTTTTGGGCGGACCGTGGCGGGATTGGAAGTTCTCCCTCTGATCAAGCAGGGAGATGCCATGACCGTTAAAATTCTGCGTCGCGGCGCAGCCGCGGCGAATTTCCGCACGGATGAAAAAACGTTTGCGGCGCTGGTAGCGGCGGCGCCACGAGCTTTGCCCCCTGCTTTCGAGGATGTGTCCGGCCTGCTTCCCACCGAGCCTCCGCGCGCCAGAGCCATTCATGCGAAGCTCACGAATTTCACGCGCTTTACCGGAGTACCGTTCTATGGGCGCCTTTACGAAAAATTCGAACCGGAGCACCGCGGCCAAACCCCGGCCCAGTTTACGGAAGCCTTGGGAACTTCACTCCATCTCGGATCAAAAGGAGCCTTGGTCGTCTGGTTTGTCGCCGAAAACTCCTGGCACCTGTTTGCCCCCGGTCGCCCTGACTTGAAGCTTCCCACCCCCGCTCCCTGGCCCGCCCTCGCGGCCACGCCGGCGCCCACCGCTGAGCAACGAACGGCGGATTCCAAGCGCCGTCTGCTGTCTGCTTTGAACGAAGTGATTGATGGAGTGATTTTTCAATTGGAACAACGGCCGCCGGACGGGACTAAAAGAACGGCCTCCGCCACCCGAACGGCGGCCTTGCAACCCGCTCCTAGCTGCAACAAAACGTGAAAACCCTGAGCCGCCGGTTTCCACCCCCATTATAGTCGCGCTTTTGCGCCAAAACCTTTCATCCTTTCGCACCCTGTGAAGCAGCCTTCATCCAAGCCCGTTTCGACGCGTAAAGCCGCGTTCACGCTGGTGGAAATCATGATTGTCGTCGTGATCATCGGCTTGCTGGCATCGATGGGGATTCCGGCTTTTCAACGCATCCGTGCCTCCAGTCAGGACAAAGCGGTCCTCAACAATGCCCGCCAGCTCGCGGGAGCCGCGGACCAATACATGATGGAGACCGGCCGCTCGACCGTTGCATTCAGCGGACTGGTGGGCTCGACAGCCTACATTAAAAGTCTCGATACGATCGCATTTGAAACCTACCCGCTGGGCTTCACCCAAGGCCAGCCGCTGACGATCCTCGGCGTCGCCGGGCTTCGTACCATCACCTACGGGTTCTGATTCGGGCGCGTCGTCCGGGTTTGCAAAATCGCGGTTCATCCGCGTCATGCGCAGGGTCTCACATGCGCAATTTTTTCTATCTCGCCCTGCTCGGTGTCGCCTTGCTGACGATTGCGATCGTGGTCCGTTCCGGCTCGTTCGCCCGAAAAAATTCCGGCCGGCCGATCAACAGCGCGATGCGCGAGGCGATGAATGCCGAGAGCCCGCAGCTGAACACCGACGACGCGATGCTCATCGCGAAAACCTACGGCAGCGCCCGCCAGTCGGCGACGGGCCTGCGCTGGGTGGAACGCGCGACCGGTTCCGGCGACGGCCATCCGCGCATCGGCGGGGAGGTGATCGCGCACTATGACGGCCGCCTGCTCGACGGCACGCCGTTCGACAGTTCCTACAAACGCGGCGTGCCGCTCACGTTTCGCGTCGGCATCGGTCAGGTGATTCGCGGCTGGGACGAAGCTTTTCTCACGATGAAAAAAGGCGAGAAGCGCACGCTCATCATCCCCCACTGGCTCGGCTACGGGGAAAAAGGCAGTCCGCCGGCCATCCCGCCCAGAGCCACCCTGGTGTTCGAAGTCGAGCTGCTCGATTTCCGCTAGCTCACAACCCCACCAGCGAACCGTTGCGCTTCAGCCAGCGTTCCGCCTCGCGCCACGCGGGAAATACTTCTTCGACGCGCGCCCAAAACCGCGGCGAGTGATTCATCTCCCGGAGATGCATCAGCTCGTGGCAGATGATGTAGTCGCGAACCGAGTCCGGCGTCTGCACGAGCCGCCAGTTCAGCGAAATCGTCCCGCTCACCGAACACGATCCCCAGCGCGAACGCTGGTTGCGCACCGTGACCTGTTTCACGTCCACGCCGGTGGTGGCGGCGAGTTCCCACGCGCGCCCCGGCAGCTCGATTTTCGCCTTCCGGGCGAAATGCGCCTCGAGCGTCGGGCGCAAGTCGCCGTCGAACCCGGGCACGCGAAAAATATCCGAGGCCAGACACACCTGCGGCCGCGGGTTCGCTTCGCGATCCAAGGCTGTCACTGGCGTGGCGATTCGAACCGCCGTCATCTCGCCGCGCCAAAGCACGAGCGTCCCGATCGTCCACACCTCCGCTCCGCGCGGACGGCGCTTCTGCCGCTCGCGCGCCCGCTCGAGCCATTCCCGGTGTTGCTCGACGAAGCGTCGCGCCTCGCGCTCCGAACCGCGCGCCGGGATCGTCGCGACCGCTTTCCCGTCGCGCCGCAGCGTGAGCCGGTAATTCCGCGCGCGGTGGCTGCGCTCGAAAACAATCTCGCCCGACACCACCGTCGCCGCAGGTGGCACGTGATGCACCCCCGACTGCGGGGCGAACAGACCGAACAAAACCTGCTGATCCTCGGAAGCCACGGCGGATCCTAGAGCGGCACGAGCTGCCAGGTGATTTTTCCCCGCTCGACGGTCAGCCACGCGAAACTCGGCGGCGATCCCCGGTTCGGCCGCGAGATGCAGCCGGGGTTGAGCCAGCGCACACTGCCGATCATTTCGTCGCGGGGAACATGCATGTGCCCGTGCAACAAAACTTGCGTGCCCTTCGGGGCGCGCGTGGGTGGGATGTGGGTGAGATAAAATTTCACCTTCTCGCGTTCGAACTCCAACGCGATCGGCCATTCGATATGGGAATCACAGTTGCCCAGCACGACGTGCAGCGGCGGTCCCAGCCTCGCAAACTCTGACAGCGTGTCCGGCTCGCACACGTCCCCGAGGTGCCACAACTCGTCGGCTCCTTGCATCATCCCGGGTAACTTGGCTGGAAAGCGGTCGTGCGTGTCGGAAAAAACAGCGATGCGCATGAGTCGCGACGCTGACGAAACACCGCTCGCGTTGACAACGATTTTTGCGGCGAGGGGCACGTCCGCGCTTCCGTTTTTTCAACCGGCGCGTCGCGCTTCGGCCGGAAAGTCCAACCGGACGGCGGGCAGCGGATCCAGGCCTTTCACCACCTCGGTAAACCGACCCTTGACACCCCTCGCCCCGTCAGGCACCTCTGACCCTCTTTTTCTTCAAAAGTCATGCAACCTACATTCCGCCCGCACCGCAAAAAGCGCGCCCGCAAGATTGGTTACCGTGCCCGTATGGCGACCAAAGGCGGACGTAAAGTCATCAAAGCCCGTCGTCTCAAGGGTCGTAAGCGCCTGACGGTCGTCTGACCGTTCGGCCGTTTTGCCCGCGCCTGTCGCCCGCGGCTTCCATGCGCTTCCGCACCGAGCAACACTTGCGGCGGCAGAGCGACATTCGTGGCGTCCGTGAAAACGGCCGCCGTTTGGAATGCCGGGCCTTCACCGTCTGGTGGCGCCGGCGTGAAAAAATCGTGTCTGCCGCCGATTCCGCCGTGGCTGTTCCGGCGAACGCCCCTCCGGCAATCAATCACTCCCGCGTTTGTGTGATCGCGTCGACCTCCGGGGTGGGTGCCGCGACCAAGCGCAACCGGGCGAAGCGCCGTCTCCGCGAAATTTTCCGGCACCACCAGCATCTCGTCCCGGCTGACTGCGATTTATTGCTCATCGCCCGCGGCGCGGTCCTGAGCTGGCCTTACGCCGAGCTGGAAAAAAAGTTCACGGAGGCCTGCGGCCACCTTTCCCCGCGAATCAAAAATGACTGAGCGCTTCGGCACAGTTTTCAGGCTCGCGGTGAGGCTTCCCTCCCTGGGATTGATCGCCCTGATCCGCGGTTACCAACGCGTCATTTCGCCGGTCTTGCCGGCGGTGTTTGGTCCGGGCTGCGGCTGCCGCTTCGCTCCGAGTTGCTCGCACTACGCGATCGAGGCGATCCAGATTCACGGCGCACTTTACGGGAGCTGGCTCATGCTGCGGCGTCTCGCCCGGTGCACGCCCCTTCATCCGGGCGGCCTGGATCCCGTCCCTGTCGTCAGGCGACCCGCGCCGCGCTGCGAACGGGCTCCTTCCCGGAAACTCGCCGCGAGCCACTAATCTTTCCCTCTATTTTTCATGGATAAAAAGAACACTGTCATCGGCGTGCTGCTCCTCGCCGCCGCCTTCGTCGCCATGCAATTTGCGCCGAAATCGACGTCCCCGGTGAGTCCCGCAACACCTGCCGCCACCACTCCTGCGACCGCCGCCGTTTCCACTCCGGGAGCCACCGCGCCGTCAACCGGCGGAATCACCGCCCCGGCCGCCGTCCCCAGCACCCTCGTCGCCACGCCCGCCGCGGAAGTCCCCGCCACGATTACCACGCTCGCCAACGATTTCATCGAGGTCCGCTTCACCAATTCCGGCGGCGCCATTCGCGACGTCGCTCTGAAAAAATATCCGGCCGTGCAAGGCAAGCCGGACCCGTTCGTTCTCAACCAGGCCCATGCGGAGCCGATGCTGGCGTTCGTCGACCTCCCCGGCCTCAGCCGCGACACGGCGTTCGAACTCATCAGTCAAACCGCGACCGAGATCGTCTACCGCGCGGTGCTCGACGGCGCCATCGAGGTGACCCGCCGCTACGTTCTCCCGCCGAACGAGGGAAAAAATACCGACCCTTACCAACTTCGACACGAAACCACCCTCCGCAATCTTTCGGACAAACCCTTCCGGGCTTTTCCTGCCAGCCTTTCGCTTGGGACCGCCGCTCCCGCCAACGCGAATGACAACGGCCTTCAGATCGCGACCGGTTACGCGCACAGCGGTGACTTCACTTTCGTCAAACGCGCCGATCTCGAGGCGAGCAGCGGATTTCTTGGGATGGGAAAACACCCGGAGCACGCCTTCATTCAGTCGCCCGGTCCGGTCACCTGGGGCGCCGTCAAAAACCGCTTTTTCGCGGCGATCCTGACTCCGGATGCACCGGCGAGCAGCCTGATTACGCGTCGCGTCAAACTCCTCACGGAGCTGCCGGACTCGATGCCCACCGCCTATGGAATCAGCGGCGCCACGAAGTTCGAAATCCCCTCCATCGCGCCGCAGGCCGAGACGAAGCTGGGAATGAATTTCTACGTGGGGCCGAAGGAATACAGCCGGCTCGCCAAGACGGCGGTTTTCAAGGCCGACGAAGACAAGGTCATGGATTTCGGCTCGGTGTTCGGCTTCTTCGCCCAGCTGCTCAACATCACGATGACCTGGATGCACAACCTGGTCGCCAGCGACAACGCGTCCCGGCTGCACTGGGGCGTCGCCATCATTCTCACCACCCTCGCGCTGAAGCTTCTCACGCTGCCGCTTACCCTCCAGGCGTCGAAGTCCATGAAGCGGATGCAAAAGCTCGCGCCGGAAATGAAGATCATCCGCGAGAAATTTAAGGACAATCCCCAGAAGCAGCAGGCCGCGATGATGGACCTCTACAAGCAGCACAAGGTGAACCCGCTCGGCGGCTGCATCCCGATGCTGATTCCGATGCCGTTCTTCTTCGGATTTTTCACCATGCTGCAAAGCACGGCCGAGCTGCGCTTCGCGCCGTTTCTGTGGGCGCCGAACCTTTCGATGCCCGACACCGTGGGCCACGTGCTCGGCTTTCCGATCAACATCCTCCCGCTGATCCTCGGAGCGACCATGATCATCCAGATGCAGCTCACGCCCACCGTGAACATGGACAAGGCCCAGGCGACGATGATGAAGTTCATGCCGGTCATCTTCATGATCTTTTGCTACAACTTCGACTGCGCCCTCTCCCTCTACTCCACGGTCAACGGTCTCTTCACCATCGCGCAGCAGATCTACATCAACCGCATGAAGGACGACGGCGATCCGACTCCCGCGATCAACGACCGCCTGAAAAACGTCACGCCGAAGAAAAAGAAAGCGTAAGGCATGGTCTGGAGCCCAGAGCTAAGAGCTGAGAGCCAAACTTTTCGAGCCAGCCAGCTTTTTGTTCAGTCCGGCTCTGGACTCTGAGCTCCAGGCTCTCAGCTTTTCTTCTCCGTCCCATGGCCGGCCATAACAAGTGGTCCAAAGTCAAACGCGCGAAAGCCGTCACGGACTCGCGCCGCGGAAAAGTTTTTTCCCGTCTCTCGCGCGAGATCACCGTTGCGGCCAAGTCCGGCGGCGGCGATCCGCACGGCAACGCCCGGCTCCGCACCATGCTCCTGAAAGCGCGCGAGGCGAACATGCCGGTCGAAAACGTCGACCGCGCCATCAAGAAGGGCACGGGCGAACTTCCCGGGGTCGTCTTTGAGGAGATCACCTACGAGGCCTACGGCCCCGGCGGCGTGGCGTTCGTGGTGCAGGTCACCACCGACAACAAAAACCGCGCCGCCTCCAGCGTGCGCAGCGTTTTCAACGACTACGGCGGCAACCTCGCCGGCTCCGGCGCGGTGATGTTTCAGTTTCTGCACGCCGGCCAGTTTCTCATCGCGAGGGAAACCACGACCGAGGACGCCCTGCTCGAGGTGTCACTCGAGGCCGGCGCCGACGACGTCATCACGACGGCGGACGGTTTCGAAGTCCGGTGCAACGTCCACGCCTTCGACAAGGTCGCGCACGCGCTCGAACAGAAAGGCATCAAGCCGGCAAACGCCGAGATCGCCTACATTCCCACGAGCACCGTGCCGGTGACCGGGGTGAAAACCGCGCAGTCGATCGTGAAGCTCCACGACGCCCTCGAGGAGCTGGACGACGTGCAGCACGTTTTTTCCAACGAGGAAGTGGACGAAGCCACCAGCGCCGCGGCTTCGGCGTAGCAAAATTTTTCGGCCGCGAAAAATCGTCAACCCGCCGGACCGGGCTGCGGCTTGGGCAGCATTCGCGCCTTCGCTTCCTTCGCGTAGCGCGTCTGTTCGTCGCGGGAGATCGCCCGGTACACGCGATTTTTGTAGAGGTAACTCGCGGTTTGGTAGTACGCGATCGTCTCGTCGGTCACGAGCGCGCTGCGCGCCTTCAACCCGAAGGTTGCCGGATCGAAATCGAACTCCGCAGTGCCTCGCAGCGGCATGAGCACGCTGAGCATGCCCGGTTCATACAGCCCGAGTTTTTGATAATTGCCGATCAGCGCACGCCGGTCGCCCACGGCGTCGCGCACATCCCAGCCGTAGAACCGGCTCGCGTAACTCCAGTTGAGCAGTCCCAACAGCGTCGGCGCATAGTCCACCTGGCTCATCAATTCCTTCACGTGCCCGGCCGCGATCTGGCCTCCCGGCGCGTAAATGAGAAGCGGGATGTGATAGTTCTGCACCGGCAGCGCGGCCTTGCCGGCCACGGAGGCACAGTGGTCCGCGACGATGACGAAAATCGTGTTTTTAAACCACGGCCTCGATTCCGCCTCGCGCAGAAATTTTCCGATCGCGTAGTCGGTGTATTTTACCGCGCCAGCGCGTCCCGACACTTTGGGCGGCAGGTCGATTCGCCCCTCGGGATAGGTGAACGGCCGGTGATTCGACGTCGTCATGACGAAGTGGTGAAACAACTTCCCGGCGGCGTGCGCCGCGTCCGCTTCGCGGAGCGTCCACCGATAGAGATCCTCGTCGCACGCACCCCAGGCGTTCGCGAACGTGATGTCCTCCTTCGCGACCGACGCGCGGTCCACCACCCGGTAGCCGTTGTGCGCGAAGAAATAGTTCATGTTATCGAAATAACCGAAACCGCCGTAGATGAACGCCGTGTCGTAACCGCGGCTCTGAAAGACCGAGCCGAGGGTGAAAAGATTTTCGTTGTGCGGCCGCTTCACCAGCGAGCGGCCGGGCGTCGGCGGCAACCCCAGCGCCAGCGCTTCCATCCCGCGATCGGTGCGCGTTCCGGTGGCGTAGAATTGGTCGAACACGAGGCTCTTGCGGCCAAGTTCCTCCAGGTTCGGCATGAGACGGGAGGAATGATTGAAGGCGCTGAGAAAGTCCGCGCTCAGGCTCTCCACCGTGATTTGAACCACATTCGGGTGGAGTTCGGCGCCGTCGTGCGGCACGAAGCGGAGCGTGTCGCGCAAATCGTCCGTGAGCGGATTGCTCCGATCGAAAGCCAGCTCGACGTGCAGCCGCCGGAACGCGTCGTCGATCGGCAGCGTCGCGTAGAACTGGTCGTAATCGAGCTCGTTGTTCCGAAACGCGGCGAACAGCGACCACACGCCGTTCTTGGCCAGCTCACGGTTGTAGTTGTTCGCAAACCCCGGGAGCCGGTCGGCGTCGAGCAACACTCCCATCGCCACCGCCACCGCCAGCCACCCAGCACCGGATCTGGCGCGCCGGCGCAGCGGCTCCGGCCCGGACGCGAGCCACCGCTGGATCAGCCCGGTGCGCAGGAAAAGTCCATAGCCCGCCAGCGTGACCGCTCCGAGGCCCGCGAAAATCAGCGGCATCGGGTAGGACTCCCGGATGTTGTCCACCACTTCCTTGGTGTAGACGAGGTAGTCGACCGCGATGAAGTTGAAGCGAACCCCGAACTCATCCCAGAAAATCCATTCCGAAACCGCGCCGAACAGCAGAAGAAACAGGGCGCCGAAGAAACCACTGTGCGCGAGCCACCGCCCCAGCCGCCGGGTAAAAAATCCCGCGGGCAAAGCCACCAGCGCCACGGTCAAGGGCATCGCGAAAAGCAACGCCGCCCCAAAATCGTAAACCAGGCCCCAGCCAAACGCCGCGAGCAGGCTCGCGTTGAACGTCACCGTGGCCGCGGCCTTCGCGAGCAACGCGATGCGCGTCAGCGCCGAGACCGCCAGAAAGAGCGCGAGGAACACGATGACGCCGCCCTGGCGTTGCCCGAGGGCACGGCGGAACGGGGAGGAAAATTTTTGAAGCACAGGAAGTGGAAGTGGAGAACCGCGGAGCGAAACGACGATTAGACGCGAGGGCCCCCCCGCCGTTCAACGGTGGTTTCGGAACGGCGCGCCCGAAATACCCCCGATAAGATTTTTTTCGTGCGCCCGCCGCGACTTCGCGGCCAACTCCCCTCCGATGCCTGCGGCGAAACCCTTCACGTTCATCTGCGGAGCCGACGATTTTCTCGTCGGCCGGCTGGGCAAGGAACGCTTCGACGCCCTCGCCGCCGAGGTGCCGGACGAGTTTTCGCGCGAGATCATCAGCGGGTTCGCCGGAAACGTCGGCGAGGTCGAGGACGCCGTGAACCGCTTCCGCGAAAGCGTGCAGACCATTGCGATGTTCGGCGGCAAACGGGTGGTGTGGCTGAAGGACGTGAACTTTCTGGCCGACACCGTCACCGGACGCGCCGAAAGCACCCTGAAGCTCGTCGAGGACCTCCAGCAGATCCTGGAGAAAATCAATCCGGACGAAACCGCCGTGCTGATCACGGCCGCGCCCGTCGACCGGCGGCGGTCGTTTGCGAAGTGGGTCGAAAAAAATTCCGACTTCGCCCTCGCCGGCGGCGGGGACGAGGGCGACGGTTTTGCGCTCGAGGGCGTGGTGCTCGGCGAGGCCAAAAAACTCGGGGTCAGTTTCGCCCCCGACGCCGCGCGGCTCCTGGTGGCGAAGGTCGGGGCGAACACGCGGCTCCTCGTCGAGGAAGTCCACAAGCTCGCCAACTACGTCAACGAAGGCGAAATGATCGAGGACACCCACGTCGCCGACCTCACCGCCAACACCGCCGAGGGCGATTTCTTCGAGGCCGCCGAGGCCTTTTTCCGCGGCGATCTCAAGTGGACGCTCGCCGCGCTGGAACGGCATTTTTTTGCGGGCGGCGATGCGCGGCCCATCATCAGCGCACTCCAGAACCGCAATCGCATCCTGCTGCAGGTTCGCGCGCTCCTGGACGCGGGCGATGTACGGATCGGTCCCCGCGGGCTCGACGGGATGCCGAAGGCCGCGGCGGCCCACGCCGGTAAATTCATCGGGGTGACGGAAAAGAGCTCGTACAACCTCTTCACGCAAAACCCGTGGTATCTCGGCAAGCTCGCGGGCAGCGCCAAGCTCCCGAGCCTGCGCCGCCTGATCGACAACCAGCAGGAGTTCATCGCCGCCTTCGAGGAAATCGTGCGCCGGTCGGACGAACAGGAGGAAGTGTTGCGCGAGATGACGGTGCGCTGCCTGGCGCCGGCGTGAGGATTTTTCCCGCGGATTTTCCATTCGCCACGGGCAAAGCCCGCCGCTTACTCACGCGGTTTGCCCGTGAACGACCTCTCCCCCGCTCCCGCCGCCATTCCGAATGTTCTCGCCGAACGCTACGCGTCCTCGGCGATGAAGGACATCTGGTCGCAACACGGCCGCGTCGCACTCGAGCGCGATTTCTGGATCGCGGTGATGAAGGCGCAGCGCGACCTCGGCGTGCCGATCCCCGCGGAGGCGATCAAGGACTACGAGCGCGTGAAGGGCGACATCGACCTCGTCGCGATCGCGAAACGGGAGCGCGTCACGCTTCACGATGTGAAAGCCCGCATCGAGGAATTCTCCGAGCTCGCGAAGCGCCAGTTCATCCATCTCGGGCTCACGAGCCGTGACCTGACGGAGAACGTCGAGCAGCTGCAGATTTTCCGCGGGTTGAAAAGCGTGCACTTCAAAGCCGCGGCCGCGCTCCTCGCGCTGGGCCGGCAGGCCGAGGCGCACCGCGACCTGATGATAACGGGGCGCACGCACAACGTTCCCGCCCAGCCCACGACCCTCGGCAAACGCCTCGCGATGTTCGGCCAGGAACTGCTGGTGGCGTTCACACGCATCGAGGAGCTGCTCGCGCGCTATCCGGTGCGCGGATTGAAGGGCGCGGTCGGCACCCAGCTCGACCAGCTGACGTTGCTCGGCGGCGACGCCGGCAAGGTCGACCAGCTCGAAAACCGCGTGATCAAGCACCTCGGTTTCCACGCTTCGCTCAACGCGGTCGGGCAGGTCTACCCGCGCTCGCTCGATTTCGAAGTGGTCACCGCCCTCCACCAGCTCGGCGCGGCGTGCGCGAGCTGCGCGACGACACTGCGGCTCATGGCCGGCGCCGGCCTTCTCACCGAGGGTTTTCAGGAGGGCCAGGTCGGATCCTCCGCGATGCCGCACAAGGTCAACGCGCGAAACTGCGAGCGCATCTGCGGTTTCTCGACGATCATCGGCGGCTACGTGACGATGACGGGCGCGCTCGCCGGGCACCAATGGAACGAGGGCGACGTTTCCTGTTCCGTGGTGCGGCGCGTGGCGTTGCCCGATGCGTTTTTCGCGATCGATGGTTTGCTGGAAACCTACCTCACCGTGCTGCGGCAGATGGAAGTTTTCCCGGCCACGATCGCCGCGGAAAACGAGCGCAACCTCCCGTTCCTCGCCACGACCACCATCTTGATGGAAGCGGTAAAGCACGGCGCCGGCCGCGAGACCGCGCACGAGGCGATCAAGGAACACGCACTCGCCGCGGCGAAGGCGATGCGCTCCGGCGGCGGCGACACCGATCTGCTTTCGCGTCTGGCCGGAGACCGCCGCATCGGGCTCGGCAAGAAAGCGCTGCAGGCAATCCTTTCGGAGAACGCGCGTTTCGTCGGCGCGGCGTCGCATCAAGTCGACGCCTTCCTCGCCGAGGTGAAACCGCTGGCAAAGAAGCACAAGACGGCCGCGGATTATCAGCCGGGCCGATTGCTGTAATACCGCCGCAAAGCGGATCGGTTTGGCTGTAGCGGGCGGTCCATGACCGCCGGGGAATTTTGGACGGACGCCGAATCGCAAACCCGGCGGTGATAGGCCGCCGCTACAGTAAACCGGACGGCGAAGCCGACCGAAAATGTCTCGGTTCGACTTGCGCGCGCCGACTATTGCAACCAATTGCGACTCTTTAAACGGGGCTTTCTCTCCTCTGTAAAAATTGAGTTTGCATCCCCTACACGCGACCCGCTTTCTTTGCCGTTCACGTTCTCTCCAATCCTCTATCTAAAACTGTCATGGCTGAACTCGTAGGAAATGTCTTGGTGGGCCAGTCCGGCGGCCCCACCTCCGTCATCAACGCCAGTGTCGCTGGCATCATCGCCGAGGCGCTGAACCACGAAAACATTGAGGAGATCTACGGCGCGCTGAACGGCGTTCGCGGCATTCTCCACGAGGAACTGATCGATCTCGCGTCCGAGTCACAGCAACAGATCCGCGCCCTGCGTCACACCCCCGGCGCCGCCCTCGGCACCTGCCGCTTCAAGCTCAAGAAACAGGCCGATTTCGACCGCGTCCTCGAGGTCATCAAGGCGCACAACATCCGCTACTTTTTCTACATCGGCGGCAACGACTCCCAGGACACCGCCGACAAGATTTCCAAGCTCGCCCAGCAGCAGGGCCACGAGATGCGGGTCGTTGGCGTTCCGAAGACGATCGATAACGATCTCGCGATCACTGACCACTGCCCCGGCTACGGCAGCGTCGTCAAATACCTCGCCACCACGGTGCGCGAACTCGCCTGCGACAACGAGGCGATGGGCCAGAACGACCTCGTCTCGATCGTCGAAGTGATGGGCCGCAGCGCCGGCTGGCTCGCCGCCGGTGCCGCCCTCGCGAAACGCCGCGACCACCCGCACGATCCGCCCCACCTCATCTATCTCCCCGAGATCCCGTTCGACCAAGCCAAGTGCCTCGAGGACATCCGTCGCGTCCTGAAGCGCGAAAAGTACTGCCTCATCGTTGTCGCCGAAGGACTGACCGATGCCGACGGCAACTACGTTTCCGCCAATCCGACGACCGACGCCTTCGGCCACGCCCAGCTCGGCGGCGCCGGCGATTTCCTGAAGGAACTCGTCGAGGCCAACCTCCCCGGCGTCAAAGCCCGCCTCGCGAAACCCGGCATCATGCAACGCGCCGCCGCCCACGCCGCGTCCAAGACCGATTCCGATGAAGCCTTCCTCGCCGGCCAGGCCGCCGTCCGCGCCGCCATCGCTGGCGAGACGGACAAGATGATCACCCTCGTCCGCGGCGACACCGAGCAATACAGCTGCGAGACCGGTCTCGCCCCGCTCAGCGACATCGCGAACGGCGTGAAGAAACTCCCCCGCGAATGGATCAACGAAGACGGGACGAGCATGAATTTCCAATTCCTGCGCTACGCCCAGCCCTTGATCCAGGGCGAAGTCACCGTCCCGCACGACAACGGCGTGCCGGTGTTCGCCAAACTCGACAAAGACCGCGTGGAGAAACTCCTCCCCGCCTACGGCGCCGGTTCGGCGGAGTAAGAACAATCCACCGCGAGCCAACGCTGGTCTCGAACACCTTCAAGGCCGGTCGCAAGCGACCGGCCTTTTTTATTTTCCCGTTTGTCATTCTGAGCGAAGCGAAGAATCCACTTGGATATCCGCTCCCCTGAAAGCTTGCGCAGCTCATGCTGGATTCTTCGCTTCGCTCAGAATGACAGACGAAGAGGGTTTGAACGCTTCTCGCTCCCACAAAAAGGAAACCTCCGTTGCATCTGCGCGTCAGAGCCTTCACCTTCGAACCCTTTTTCCGTTCCCATGCGTAACCTCTGCCGCCTCGTCCCTTCGTTCCTTGTCGCGCTGAATTTCGCCAGCGCCCAGACCAAGCAGCCCGACCCGGTCATCCGCGTTGCCCCGGTCGTGGTGGAGGAAAAACTCCTCACCGAATCCCCGGCCACCGTCACGCGCTTCGAGCTTTCCTCGTTGCCCCAAGCCGAGCTCACCACCCCGAAACTCGCCGCCCGCGCCGCGAATTTCTTCGAGTCCACCAACGACGCCCGCTCCTTCAACGACACGTTTTCCCTGCGCGGCCTCACCAACACCCCGATCTTCGGCGGACCCGCCATCAGTTTCTACCTCGACGATCTCCCGCTCGGCAGCCCGTTCACCTTCCCCACGGAACTCACCGGCTTTGCCTCGGCGGAACTTCACCGCGGCCCGAGCCAGAACACGATCTTCGGCCGCGCCGGGTCCGCTGGCGTCGTGACGCTCCTCACGCCCGAGCCCGAAGCCGCCACCAGCGGCGAACTTCGCGCCAGCTTCGGCAACTACGGCGCCCGCAGCGCCTCCGCCAACGTCAGCAGTGCCGCCGGCGGACAAGCCGATGCCTACGTCAGCGCCGGTTGGGCCGCACGCGACGGCTACATCACCAACACCACGCTCGGCCGCGACATCGACGACAAGGATGCTCTCTCCGGTGTCGCCCGCTTCCGCTTCCGCCCGACCAATACCGCGGAATTTTCGCTGCTCCTCACCGCGCTGCGGGCCCGCGATGGTGTCCAGCCCCTCGTGCCGCTCGGCGGACCGTTGTTCACCGTCACGCGCGCCTCGGAAGGCGAAACGAATCTCGATGCCTACAACGCCGCCCTCAAGGCCGCGTTCACCACTCCGATCGGCCTCCTCAGCGCCACCACGAGCCTGAACCACTGGGACCTCGGTCCGTACAACAGCGTGCTCGGTTTCGGTTTCGCCGAGTTGAACAACATCGTCGGCCAGAAGCAGCGCAACTGGAACGAAGAGGTGAAGCTCAGCTCCGGTGCGAACTCCGCCGTCCGCTGGCAGGTCGGCGCGTTTTATTCCGACGGCGAAACCGATGGCTCATTCACGCGCCTGTTCGGCCCGTTCACGTTTGAAAAATCCGTCTTCCACATCGATTCGCGTGACCTCGCCGCGTTCGGCGAGGCGACGTTCAAGTTCAGCAGCGCCCTCAGTCTCACCGCGGGCGTTCGCGCCGAGGCTTCGCGCAAGGAAATGAACCGCCAGGAATTCGTGCCCACGCCCCAGGTCTTCACGCTCTCGCGCAAATCCTCCGCGCTGCTCCCAAAACTCGGCTTCAGCTACAACGCCAGCCGCGACACGAATTTCTTCGCCACCGCCGGCGCCGGCTACAAGCCGGGCGGCTATTCCGGTTTCACCGGCAACCGCGCGCTCGCCGCGTTCGGTCCGGAACGCACCAAGACCCTCGAGGCCGGCGTCACGCAGACCGCGCCCGACAAGTCACTCGCGGCCACCGTCCGCCTTTTCTACTACGACATCACCGGCTACCAGATCGAACGCTCCTTCGCCACGAGCGCGATCGCCGACGACTACCTCGTCGTCAACGCCCCGCGCGCCCGCTCGCTCGGCGGCGAACTCGAGCTCACGTGGAAACCCGCCGCCGGCCTCACGGTCGCCGTCGATCTCGGCGCGACCCAGGTAACGCTCCGCGAATTTCGCGATCCCTACACCGGCGCGACCTACAGCGGCAACCAGGCGCCCTACGTCCCGACCTGCGACCTGAATGTCCGCATCGACTATCAGCACCCGAGCGGCTGGTTCGGCGGCGTCGAAACCACGACCAACGGCCGCACCTACTACACCGAGGCCGAGGATCCGATGTTCGGCCAGCAGCGCGTGACGCTCGTCGGGGCCCACGTCGGTTTCACCTCCGGCCGTTTCCGCGTGCGGGCCTACGGCGACAACCTGACGGAAGAAGACTACTACAGCGCCATCACGCCCGGCACTTTCCACGGTACCCCGGGCGCCCCGCTGACGTTCGGCATCGAAGCGTCGATGAAGTTCTAGGCGTGACCATCCGTACTTACTGTAGGAGCGGCTTTAC
This sequence comes from Opitutaceae bacterium, assembly GCA_036261745.1. GTDB lineage: Bacteria > Verrucomicrobiota > Verrucomicrobiia > Opitutales > Opitutaceae > DATAKE01. The sequence continues at coordinate 81,012 of DATAKE010000090.1, read as the reverse complement.
GCCGCGATTTAAACAAACGTTCCCAGTCGCGGCGTAAAGCCGCTCCTACAGCTCCCCTCCCCGGATCCACTCACCGGGTCCCGTGGTCTACGCGGTCTTCACCGCGCTGACCGGAACATAAGGCTCTTCGCGCAACTGGGCCGGCCGCGTGCCCGCGAGGAGCTGCCACCAGATGCGCGCGTTCGCGATCACCACGATCAAGACGAGCACCATGAACGTGGCCGTCACCGCGGCATCGATGCGGTTGTTCAACAGCTGGGATTTCCACGTCGCCAGCTCCGCGGCCGAGCCACCCGCCGCGATTCTCACCTCGAGGTTTCGCGCGATGGACAGGAAGCCCACCGGCGCCGCGTTGAAAATCTTCATCCAGCCCGCCGACATCGTCACCGCGAGCAACCACGTCAGCGGCGCGAGCGTGACCCACGCGTATCGCTTGCGGCCCATCTTGATCAGCACCGTCGTTCCAAGCGCGAACGCGATCACCGCGAGCAGCTGGTTCGCCACGCCAAAGATCGGCCAGAGCGAATTGATTCCTCCCAGCGGATCGACAACGCCCTGGTAGAGAAACCAGCCCCATGCTCCCACGAAGAGCACGGTCGCCAGGGTGTTGCCGGCAAAGGATTTGGTGTCGCCCAGCGGCTTCGCGATCAGGCCCAGCAGATCCTGCACGACAAACCGCCCCACCCGCGTGCCGGCATCAATCGTCGTCAGGATGAAGAGCGCCTCGAACATGATCGCGAAGTGATACCACACCGCCATCGCCGCCCCGCTGCCAAACACGCCCGCAAACATCTGCGCCATCCCGACCGCAAAGGTCGGCGCCCCGCCCGTCCGGCCAATCATCGTTTTCTCGCCGACACTCGTCGCGAGGTCGGCCATCTGCGTCGCCGTGATCGGAAAGCCCAGCGCGCTCACCTTCGCCACCACGGCCGCAGCCTCGCCCTTCATGTTGATCGCGAAATACTGCCCCGGCTCCATCGCGCAGGCCGCGATCAGCGCCATGATTCCCACCACCATCTCGGTGACCATCGCGCCGTAGCCGACCATGCGGATGTCGCTCTCGCGCGTCAGCAGCTTCGGCGTCGTGCCGGAGGAAATCAGCGAGTGAAACCCCGACACCGCCGCGCACGCGATCGTGATGAAGCAGAAGGGAAACACCGTCCCCGCCACCACCGGCCCCGTGCCGTCGATGAATTTCGTCAGCGCCGGCATCTTCAACATCGGCCCGAGCGCCACGATCGCGAGCCCGAGCGCGATCACCGTGCCGATCTTCATGAAGGTGCTGAGGTAGTCGCGGGGAGCGAGCAGCAGCCACACCGGCAAAATCGAAGCCAGCAAACCATAACCCATGATCCACCACGCGAGCGTGGTGCCGTGCAGCGTCATCCAGCCTTCGACGCGCGTGCCGTGCACAAACTGCCCGCCCCACACCGATACCAGCAGCGCCCCGACGCCAAACACGCTCACCGCCGCGAGCCATTTTCCGCTGTGTCCGCCGAAACGCATCGCACACCCCATCACCACCGCGATCGGCATCGTCGCCGCGATCGTGAACAACCCCCACGGGCTTTCCGCCAGCGCGTTGACGACCACGAGTCCAAGCACCGCGAGCAATATCACCATGATCGCCACGATGCTCACCAGCGCGATCACGCCCGCAAAGGGGCCGACTTCCTCGCGCACCATCTGCCCGAGGGATTTTCCGCCCCGGCGCACCGAGCAGAACATGATCACGCAATCGTGCACCGCCCCGCCGAGCGTCGCGCCGACGAGCATCCACAACATTCCGGGCAGAAAACCAAATTGCGCCGCCAGCACCGGCCCCACCAGCGGGCCCGGCCCCGCGATCGCCGCGAAATGGTGGCCGAACACCACCCACCGGTTCGTGCGCACGAAATCTTTTCCATCTTCGTGCACCACGGCCGGCGTCGCCCGCAGCTCATCGAGCGTGAGCACCTTCGCCATCAGCCACGCCGAGTGAAACCGGTAGCTGATCGCGAACACGCACAGCGCCGCGACCACCATCCACAGCGCGCTCACCGGTTCGCCGCGCGACAACGCGAGCGTCGCGATCGACACCGTGCCGAGCGCCACCACCGCGCTCCAACCGAGGATGCGCGGGAAATTTTTCGCCGGTGGAGCGGCGGGAACTACGGAAGCGGTGCGCATGGGTGGGGAGGAACCGCCGCGGAAACTGCCCATCGCCCGGCCGGTCGGCAAGCGCGCGAAATCGCAGGAGCGGGTTTACCCCGCGACCGCTTTCGACGCCGAAACCCGTCGCAGGACAAACCCCGCTGAGGTTTGCCGTGAGGTTGGGGGAATTCCTCCCCGCACCTCACCGCGGTATACACCGCGCCCCGCCCCAGCCAAAGTGTCATCTAATAGATGACAATCGGTTTTAGGATTACCTCTGGGATTTCGGAAAGTGTCGTCTATTAGATGACACTTGGCCGGGGGGCTTGGCAGCGGAACGTGGAAGGGAAGGAAGGACCGGGAGCGTGAGAGGAGATGCCGCTCCCCAGTCTCGCCCTGTAACTTTCCCCAGATCGCCGTGTTATTCAGCGGAACGGACCGGCGTCATGGACGTCGCACCGGACCAATCGCCTTTCGACCCCACAATTTCCCCGCTCAAACCGAACACGCTCGCATCGTTACCCGCGTCCCGAACATCCTGCTTCACCCACACCGCTTCCCTTTTTCGCCATGTCCATGCCCGCCCCCGCTCCCGTGATTTCCACCGCCGATGAAGCCGAGGTTCAGCTCCTCCGCGACATCCCCGGGCTCTACGCCCGCCTCAAAGCCGAGCTCGGCAAACGCATCGTCGGGCAGGAAGCCGCGATCCGCGACCTCTTCATCGCCCTGATCGCCCAGGGGCACTGCCTGATGATCGGCGTGCCCGGTCTCGCCAAGACGCTCCTCGTCAAATCCCTCGCCGAGGCGAGCGACCTCACGTTCCGCCGGATTCAATTCACGCCCGACCTGATGCCGAGCGACATCACCGGCTCCGAAATCCTCGACGAAACCGAAACCGGCGGCCGCGCGTTTCGTTTCACCCAAGGCCCCGTCTTCACGCAGCTCCTGCTCGCCGACGAGGTGAACCGCGCTCCCGCCAAAACCCAGTCCGCCCTGCTCGAGGCCATGCAGGAGCGCTGCGTCACCACCGCCGGCGTCACGCGCGAACTCCCCAAACCTTTCTTCGTCCTCGCGACCCAGAATCCCATCGAGCAGGAAGGCACCTACCCGCTGCCCGAGGCCCAGCTCGACCGCTTCATGCTCTGCCTCAACCTCGGCTATCCGAACGCCGCCGAGGAAATCCGCATTCTCCAGGAAACCACCGGCGCCGCACCCGAGCCCCTGACGCCCGTGATGAACACCGACGTGCTGCTGAAGATGCAGCGCGCCGTCCGCCGCGTGCATGTGCCGGCGAGCGTCGCCACGTTCGCCGTGAATCTGGTGCAGTCCACGCGCCCGGATTCCGCCAGCGCTCCCGCCGCCGTGAAGCGTTGCATCCAGTGGGGCGCCGGCCCGCGCGCCTCGCAATCGCTCGCGCTCGCGGCGAAAGCCAACGCCGCGCTCGAAGGCCGCCTGAACTGCGCGATCGAAGACATCGCCGCCGCCGCGAAAATCGTTCTCCGCCACCGCATCATCCTCAACTACCGCGCCGAAGCCGACCAGGTGACCGCCGACCAGTTGATCGATGAGCTGGTGAAGAAACGCTGAGCCCCGCCCCTCTCTCTCTTTCTGTCTTCTGTCATTCTGAGCGCAGCGAAGAATCCCCTGGGATGACCGCCCGCGATAAACGCTTCGAAACTCCTGCTGGATTCTTCGCCGCGCTCAGAATGACAACCACGATCGGCTGAAACACTCCCATGGCCGCCACCGCTTCCGCCGCTCCGCCGCGCGTGCGCTCGAAACCCGCGCCGCTCGACATGGCCGAACTCGCTTCGCTCGGCTCGCTGCCGCTGCGCGCCCGCCGGCTCGCCGAAGCCGTCGGCGTGGGCGGCCATCGCAGCCGGCGCAAGGGATCGAGCGTGGAATTTGCCGACTACCGCGACTACCAGCCCGGCGACGACCTGCGCCGGATCGACTGGCGCCTGTTCGGCCGCACCGACCGCCTGCACATCCGCGAGGCGCACGAGGAGACGCCGCTGCGCGTGATGCTCCTGCTCGATGTCTCGCAGTCGATGGACTACTCGAGCAGCCCGAAGCTGCTCACGAAACTCGATTTCGGCCGCGCCCTGCTCGGCGCCCTCGCCCTGCTCGCCCGGCGCCAACGCGACGCCTGCGGCATCGCCCTGCTCGCCGCCGATCTCGTGCGCTACATTCCGCCGAGCGCTTCGCCGGCGCGGCTGCGTTCCGTCTGGGGCGCGCTCGAAGCCCCGGGCAGCGGTGTCACGACCGCCCTCGCCCACACCGTCGCCCGCGCCGCCGACGCCGCCCCGCGCTCCTGTCTCTTCGTGATCGCGAGCGATTTCTATGAGGAGCCCGAGGAACTCGACGCCGTCGTCCGCCGCCTGCGATTCGAGCGTCACGATGTGCTCGCGCTCCATCTCATCGATCCCGCGGAGGAGGATTTCAACTTCATGGATCCGGGCGAATTCCTGGACAGCGAGAGCAACGGGAAACTCGCGCTCGATCCGCTGGTCGCCGCCCGCGCCTACCGCGCCGCCTTCGCGTCCCACCGGAACAAGCTTACGGAAATTTTCCGCATGAGCGGCTTCGATCACCTCGCGTTGCGCACCGACGCGTCACCGCTCGCGGCGCTCACCGCCTACCTCGCGCGCCGCGCCGGCAAAGGCTGAGCCAATCCCCATGCGGTTGAATGCTGAAAGATGAAAGTTGAAGGACGACAACCCACCGGAATTTTGGCCACGCCCCACGGGACATGGCAGGCGGAAGCTATCGTGATCACGTTGCTGCCCCGAGGATGGGGCTTTCAACTTTCATCCTTCAACCTTCAACCCGACCGGTCGTCTGCCTCATGAACTGGCTCTTCCCGGGATTCCTGGCCGGTGCCGCGGCGATCGCGCTGCCGATTCTGTTGCACCTGCTGCGACGCCAGCCGCGGCGCACCATCGTGTTTCCCTCGCTGCGTTTTCTCGCGGCCGCCCAGCGCCAGACCGAGCGCCAGCACCGGCTGCGCCGCTTCATCGTGCTGCTGCTGCGTTGCGCGGCGCTGGCCTTGCTCGCGGCCGCGTTCGCCCGGCCGTTTCTCGGCTCCAACGCCGGCGGCGGCGGCCGCGCGGTCGTGGTGGTCGTCGACCATTCGTTCAGCCTGCAAAGCAAGGGCCGCTGGGAAAAACTCCGCACCTGGGCAAAAAAGGAAATCGGTCCGCTCCGCGAGGGCGACAAGCTGGGCATCATGCTCGCCGGTCCGCGCCCGGTCTGGCTCGCACCGTTGAACACCGACACCGCCGGCGCCCTCGCCCGCTTCGAGCAGCTGGCGCCGGGCTGGGACATCGCGCGCGTCGAGCCCGCCCTGCGTTCCGCCGCGGAAACGCTCACCGCCACGCCGGTGAAGGAGCGGAAACTTATTTTCGCCGGCGACCACCAGCGCGTGAGCTGGTCGGGCGCGGATTTCTCCAAGGCGCTGCCCGATGGCGTCGCCGTCGTGTTTCCCTCGCTGCCCGACCCCATCGCGCGCCAGGCGGCGTTACTCGCCCCCACCCTCACCCGCAACGACGGCGGACTGCACGTGGCGCTCTCGATCCGCAATTTCAGCGCGGCACACAAGCGCACGCTGCGGATTTTCCGCGACGGCGGCGTGCTGCCGGTGCACGAGCAAACGATCGACCTCGGCGATCGCGAGACGCGCGCCGTGCCCGTCGATCTGGCCGGGGCACCGCCGGCGCTCGCGCGTTTTCGTTTTGCCCTCGATGCCGACGACCTGCCCGCCGACGACACCGCTTACGCCGTGTGGCAATCGACCGGCAGCGACCGCACTCTCCTGCTCGACGCCGCGCCGGGAGACAGCGCGGCCGATTTCGCCGGCACGGCATTTGGCTCGACCTCGACACTGAAGCCCGCGCTCCGCGTGGTTCCCGTTCCTGCAGGAGTGTGGCCGGCGAAAGCAGTCGCCGTCCTGCGCAACGACGCTTCCTTCGCCGGACCGTCGGTCGCGCGCCTCGAGGCCTTTTTGCGCGACGGCGGATCCGCGCTGATTTTTGTGAATGGCGGCGAAGCGCAGTGGAAGTGGCTGGCCGCGACGCGACGCATCGCGATCCGCCCGCTGAAAGCCGAGAAGACCATGCTGCATGTGCACGACTGGGCGATGGACCATCCCATCGTCGCCACCATGACGGAGCATCGCGTCACTCCGCTGCTCGGCTGGGATTTCCGCCAGGGCTGGGCGCTGCCGACCGGCGCCGTCGATTCGATCGCGCTGTGGACGGAAGACGCCGCGGCCATCGGCGAGGTCCAGGTCGGCGCCGGCCGTTTGCTGCTCTGCGGTTTTCCGCCGGACCGGCGCGACGGCGAATGGCCGGTACAGGCGGCGTTCGTGCCGTTTCTCCACCGGGCTGTCACCTATCTGCTCGGAGCCCAGGAGACCGCCGCCGTGTTGCCGGCAAAAGTCGGGGATCCCCTGCGGCTTCCCACCGAACCTGGAAAATGGGTCGCGCTCGACGGTCCCGCGACGACCGAGCCCGCGCGCGAACTGGCCACCTCCGTCACGCCCACCGCGCCCGGCCTCTACGAGTTTGCCCAGGGCACGGAGCGGAAACTTTTCGCCGTTAACCTGAATGCGGACGAAAGCGATCTCGCGTCATGGGAGGAAGGCACGCCGTGGACCGCGCTGGTTTCAACCGCGCCGCCCCCGAAAAAAACCGAGCTTCCCGCGGTGAGCCTCGCCGCTTTGGAGGCGGAGCAACAAAACTCACTGTGGTGGTGGGCGGTGGCCGCCATCGCCCTCATCCTCCTCGCCGAACTCGGCGTCGCCAACCGCACCGCGCGATGAACACCACCGATCCCAGCACCGCTTTTGTCCGCCGCCAGTATCGTCGCACGCGCGGCACCCTGCTCGTGTGGGCGCTGACCGCCGCCCTGACCGCCGCCGCGATGACGGGCGCGGCCCGGCTCGGCTGGATGAAGCATGGCAATCTCTGGGCCGCCATTCCCGCCGTCGGTTCGGTGATCCTGCTGGCCTTGTGGTTCCGCCGCATCCGTGGACTCAGCGAGGCGCGGGTGGCCCAGGAACTCGACGACCGCTGGCAGCTCAGCGCCCGGCTCGAATCGGCCGTCGAACTTTCGAAGGAGAAAACGGCCCTCGCTTCCGCGCAACGCACCGACGCCGTCCAACGCGTCGCGGGCCGCGAACCGAACACCTTCCTTTGGTCCACGGGGATTCTGACGATGCTGCTCGCGCTCTTTTTCCTCGGGGCCGAGGGGACATTGATCTTCTGGAACGCGTGGCGCACCGCGGCGAAAGAAACCGCGCCCACCGCGCCCACCGCCGCCACTCCCACCCCGGCTGAAGCCGCGCCCGTTGTCGAATCGCCCGCGGCAATCACCTGGAAATCGCCCGAGTCCGAGATCAAGGCCACGCCCATCGAGGAAGTCCCGCTCAAGGCGCTCGCGGAATCCGCCGCCGGCTTCCGCTCCGTCACGCTCGAGATCTCGGTCAACGGCGAACACAAGCTCTCGCAACCGTTGAACCCCGCCGCCCTGGGCGACGCCACAAAACCAGGCAGTCACGAACTCGCCCCGCTGCTGGCGCTCGATGAAGTCGGCGCCAAGCCGTTCGACATCGTCTCCTATCACCTCGTCGGCGAACGCAACAACTCACCCGCGAAGAAACCGGTCTCCTCCCCGGAGCAATTCATCCAGATCAAACCGTTGACCGAGGACATCGCGGACCGCGGCCGCGTGTCGGAAGTCGCGATGCGCATGCGCAGCCTCCTCGGCGCGCTCAAACTCGCGCAGCTCCAGCTCATCCAGCGGAATTTCCAGCTGGCCCAGCTCTCCGAGGCAAAAACGGATCCGCTCTGGAAAACCGAAAACGCCCGCACCGCGGAGGAGCAGACCAAACTCGCCGCCCAGGCCGCGGAAGCCGCCACCTTCGCCCGCGAGAACGACGCACCCGCCCTGATCGACACCAACCTCACCGAAGCCGCCAAGCTGATGATCGACGCGGGAAAAATGATCGCCGCCACGGACAACGAGGCCGCGCGCAAGCCGCAGGGACGCGCCCTCGCGCTCATCGCCGAGTGCGAGAAAGTTTTCGGCAAGGTGCGCGAGACCGAGGGACCGATTCCGCCGCCGCTGCCGATGAGCGATCCGTTTCGCGACACCTCGAAGACCGAACTCCCGCCGCGCGCCGAAGGTCCCGCGGGCGAACTCGAACAACTCGCGCAAGACCAACGCCAGGCGAACCAGCAGGGCGAACAAAACGGCGAGCAGCCGGGCCAAAGAGGCCAGGGCGAATCGCAAAAACAATCGCCGCCGCAACAGTCGCAAAGCTCCCAGGCCGGACCGGCCGGTGGCGGAACCGGCGTGGTCATTCCCTCCCAGGACGAGATCGCGCGCGACGCGTTGAAACTCGCCGACGACTCCAGTCTCGATTCATCGGTCCAGGATCTCACTCGCACCGCCGCCAACGCCGCGGGCGCCGCCGCCCGGCAGATCGCCCTCGGCGACCGCGCCGCCTGGCGCGAACCCGCCGGCACCGCGCAGCTCGCCCTCGACCAGGCCGTGAACGCCCTCGACAAAGCGGGCCGCGAGCTCGCCGTCGCGGAACTCGACCAGGCGCGAACCGCGTTGAATTCCGCCAGTCGCACCGCCTCCGCCGGCGATCGCGCGCGCCAGCTCGGCGCCGTGCGCGATGAGTTGCGCGCCGCCGCCATCCAGCAGCAACGCACCGGCTCCTCCGCGGCCGCGCGGGAACTCGCCAGCCTCGCGGATTCGATCAATGCCCGGCCACCTTCAGCGGAAGGTTCGCAACCGGGATCGCCGGAGCGGGCGCGCGAAATCGCCTCCGCCGCCGCGCGGGCCCAGGTCGCGCTCGGACCGCGCGCCGCGACGTTGAATCGCGCGATCCGCCAGTTGAACCGTGCGCAGCAGAATCTTTCCAACGGAGTCCCCGCCGGCGGCCCGGGTGAAACCCTCGCCACGCTCGAGACCGCCAGCCAGGCGGCGGAGTGGCTCACGGCCGATCAAACCACGATCGAAACCGCGCGCCAGCTCGTCACGCAATCCGACGGGATGCAGCGTTCGCCGGGCTCCGCCAATCCGGGTGCGCTGCGCGACACTGCTGCGGCCGCCGGCCGGCTGGCCACGGCTTTGGAGCACGCGCGCAACGTCGGGCAGCGCGATGAAGTCGTCCGTCGTTTCAAGGTGGAGGACATCGACCCCGCCTACCGCCCGGCGGTGGAAGCCTACTTCGAGCGCCTCTCCCGCGAAGGCGCGAAGGCCCAGCCCGCAACCCCCGAGCAGAAATGACGAGCTCGACCGAAACGTTTTCATGGCGGTTTGGCGGCTGGCTCTCGGAGCTTCCGCCGAATCACGCTTGGGGAATTCTCGGCGGAGCGGCGCTGCTCGGCGTCGCCTTCGCGATCTGGAGTTACCACCAGGCGCTGATTGAAATCACCCCCGGCCGGCGGCTGCTCCTCTGCACGCTGCGGGTCGCGGTTTGGCTAGGCCTCCTCGTGATTCTCGCGGCGCCCACGCGGGTGCAGCGCACGTTTCAGGGCCAGACCAGCCGGCCGCTCGCGGTGCTGGTCGACCGCTCCGGCAGCATGACCACGCCGGACAACCGCCAGCGCCGCCGGCTCGACGATGCGCTCCTCCGCTGGCGCGCGATGGAACCGGCGGCCCGCGCGGCCTTCAGCGACGTGAAGACCTTTGCCTTTTCATCCGAGACGAAATCCGTGTCGAACCCGGAATCCGCGGTGACGCTGCCCACGGGGGAAACCCGCTTTTTTTCCTCGCTCGCCCACGCGCTGGCCGAGGCGCCCGCCGGTGGCTGGGGCGGGATCGTGACGCTCTCCGACGGCCTCGACACACAGGTGCTCGAAAGCACCGAATCCGTGGAAAACACCGTGCGCTCCTCGCTGGCGGCGGGCACGCCCCTGTTCTTCGTGCCGGGACGGAACCGCTATGCCGGGGGAAAATTTTTCACGCTGCGCGAATTCAACCTCCCGCCGCAGACCGCGCCGCGCACCACGTTCCGGGTGGAGGCCACGTTCGACAGTTTTCAACTGGCCGCGCAAACGATCGACGTGGTGCTGAAAATCGGCGGCGTCGCGCGACCCGCGGTGCCCCTGCGACTCGAGGCGGGACGCCGGCTTTCCACGTGGTCCACCGAGATCCAGGCGGACCAGCCCGGCACGATCGAACTGGAACTGCGCGCGGGTGAGGAAATCGCGCGGGCGGCGGTGCGCGTCGAAGCGCCAAGCTCGAACCGGATCCTCTATTTTCAGGGCGCGCTCGACTGGAGCTATCGTTTCCTCGCGGACATTTTGAAGCGCGATTCGAGTTTCACGCTCACGCCGGTGTTTAATTTTCCGAACCCCAATGCGCCGCTCCCGCGTGGCGCGCTCAGCCGCCTGCCCTCGACTGCCGCGGAGCTGGCGGGCTTCGACATCGTGGTGCTGTCGAACGCCACCGCGTCGCAGTTCACCGCCGCGCAGCAGACACTGCTCAGCAAGTGGGTGCAGGATGGCGGCGTGCTGGTGTTCCTGACGCCGGACGACGACTCGACGCAGGGCTTCGCCGGCAGCGAACTCGAGAAAATGCTGCCGGTGGTTTTTCTCCCGCCGCAGTCGCGCGGCGAGCGCTCCAATTTGCTCCGGCAGCTCCGCTCCACGGTGAATATCCGCCGCGGTTCCTCCGACGCACCGCAGCTTACTCCCTACGCGTGGGAGGACAGTGCGCGCGTGCGCGAAATTTTCGCCGAGGCCAAGAAGAACGGCGAACCCTCGACGCCGGTCTTCGCCGAGTACGCGCACGTCGCCCACGCCAAGCCCGGCGCGGAGGTGCTCGCCCGTCACCCGAACGAGCTGATGCCGGGAAGCAAGGAGCGCGCGATCCTGCTCGCGTTGCAGCGCTACGGCCGCGGCCAGAGCGCGGTGCTGACCAGCGATGCGCTCTGGCGCTGGAAGCTCAACCAGCCGAGCACGGAACGCGGGGTGGAGTTGTTCTGGCAAAACCTTTTCTCCTGGCTCGCGCGGGATCGCCAGCGCGGCCTGAGCTTCGAACACGCCCCGTTGCGCATCGAGCTTGGACAGGAAATCACCCTCAAGGTGATCGGCGCCGGCCCCGAGAAGCTGGGCGTGACGGCGTCGCTCGACGCCCAGCGCGCGACGCTGCGCGAGGCGCCGGCCGACGCCGACAAACGGGTGTTTCAATGGAAGCCGCCGGGCGAAGGCTACTGGCAGATCACCGCCGTCGACTCGGCGGGCCGTGAAGCGCGCCACTGGCTCGCGGTGGACAAAGCGGCGCGGGGCGGCGAGTTTTCCGGCATGGCGCCCGATGAGGAAATCATGCGCACCCTCGCGGCGAGAACCGGCGGAGCCGTGCTGGAGGGGGACGCGCCCGCCTCCTGGCAGGAAACGCAGTCGAAGCCGGAGCTGCTTACCGAGCACCGCGCGCCGCTGTGGCACCGCGACTGGATTTTCGGAACGCTGCTCGGCCTCTACGGAATCGAAATGCTTCTGCGCCGCAAATGGCATTTGCTCTAACCCATGAATAGCACTGCGCCCTGTTTCCGCGGGTTTGCCGCAGCGGCGGTCACAGACCGCCGCTGCAGGTTCGGAATTTTTGCGATGGTGCTGCTGGTGTGCGGTGTCGTGTCCTCCCGCGCCGCCGACGAACCGCGCGGCGGGCGCGTCGGCTGGGCGCGGATCATCACCTCGAGCAAGGAGTGGGACCGGCATGCGGGCTCCGACCCGATGCTGACCAAGTTCATCCGCCAGCAAACGAGCCTCAACATCGACCCGACGTGGTATTCCGCCAATCCCGCGAGCGTCGACGAGCTCTGCAAATACCCGCTGCTCTACACGAACAACCTCACCGACGTCACCGATCCGGCGCACCGCAAGAATCTCCAGGAATATCTCCAGCGCGGTGGCTTCATCCTTGTCGACGCGTGCATCAATCCCGGTGTCACGCCGGATCCGGATGTTTTCCTGGAGCAGCACACCGCGTTGATGAAAATCCTGGCGCCGGGCGCCGAGGTGTGGAGGTTGCCCAACGACCACGACGTCTACCGGCAATATTTCCCGATGAAGGACACGCCGCCGCGCCAGTTCATGAACGATGTCTTCGACAAGCGCTGGGCCAAGCACGGTCTGTACGGCGCCTTCCAGGGCGGCCGGATGATCTCGATCATCACGCTGTCGGGCCTGCAATGCAGCTGGTCGAGCCACCCGGAGCGCGCGCACGCGAAGGAGTGCATGAAAATGATCGTGAACATCTATGTGCACACGATGACGCGCTAGGAAATGTGACGAGTGATGTGCGACCCGTGACGAGCCTCAATCAGCCACCTCCGCCCAGCATGAACCTGAAATCCAGCCTGCTCGCAGTTGCCGTCGCCGCACTGTCGTTGGCAACGTCTGCGGCGGAACCGTCCACAAAGTCCGCCGAGCCGCGCGGCGGCCGCGTGGGCTGGGCGCGGCTGGTGACGCCGAACACCGCCTGGAACCGTCATGCCGACGCCGATCCCACGCTCACGCAGTTCATCCGGCGGGAAACCAGCCTGAACATCGACCCCACGTGGTACTCCGCCGATCCCGCGAGCGTGGAGCAGCTCTGCAGTTATCCGCTGCTGTTCACCAACAACCTCACGGACGTCAAAGACCCGGCGCACTGGAAAAATCTCACGGAATACCTGCAGCGCGGCGGTTTTCTCTTCATCGATTCATGCATCAACCTCGGGATCACGCCCGATCCCGACCGTTTTCTCGAACGGCACATCGCGCTGATGAAAACGATCGCGCCCAAGGCCGTGGTGCGGGAGCTGCCGAAGAACCACGAGATCTACCGGAATTATTTCGTGATGAGCGAAACGCCGCCGCACACGTTTCACCAAAACGTGTTTCGGAAAAACTGGGCGAAGCACGGACTCTACGGCGTCTTCGAGGGGGATCGCATGATTTCCCTGATCGACCTTTCCGGCCTGCAATGCGGCTGGGCCGGCACGCACACCCGTCCGCACGCGGAACAGTGCATGAAAATGGTCGTGAACATCTACGTCTACACGATGACGCGCTGATCGCGCGGAGATCACCAACCATCCATGAAACCGAAGCTCCTCCTCGTTTTAGCGGCGTTGCTCGCCCTCGCTGCGTCCGGCGCGAACGCCGTCGAACTTCCGCGCGGCGGACGCGTGGGCTGGGCGCGGTTGATCACGTCCGACAGCAACTGGAGCGTGCACGGCGGCAACGACGCCCTGCTCGCCGATTTCGTGCGCTCGAAGACCACGCTGAACCTCGATGCCACGACCTACTCGGTCAACCCGACGGATCTCGACAAGCTTTGTGCCTACCCGCTCGTGTTCACCAACAACCTGGTGCATCTCCGCGACGCGAAGGGCTTCGACAATCTGCGCGAGTATCTCAAGCGCGGCGGGTTTCTCTGGGTCGATGCGTGCGTGAACCCGTCGATCACCGGCATGCCTTTCGACAAGTTCCGCAAACGCCACGCGGAGCTGTTCACAAAACTGTTTCCAAAATCCGAGCTGCGCCTCCTGCGCGACGATCATGAAATCTACAGCTGCTATTTCGCGGTGAATCTCGATGTGCTCTACAACCGCAAGCGCGGCGGACCGCCCGCGCCGGACGCCGACAGCGGTGTCTATGGATTCTTCGAAGGCGATCGCATGGTGGGATTGCTCAGCCTGAGCGCCCTGCAATGCGGCTGGCCCAACAAGCCCCCGCGCGTCCCCGAATGCATGAAGATGGTCACGAACATCTACGTGTACGCGATGACGCGGTAGAATTCTGAGGTGGGACCATGTGACGTGTGACGAGCAGTCGGAGCTCATCTTTTCTTTTCACACGTCACATTTCACACGTCCCATTCCCCACTTCAGACACGTCTGCTACACGCCGCCCGTCGCCTGCATCTTCTTGCGGTAGACGCCGGGGGACTCGCCGTTCAGGCGCTTGAAAAGCACGCACATGTATTCCACGTGCTCGAAGCCGGTGAGCTCCGCGATTTTCTTCAGGGGGAAATCCGTCTCGAACAACAGCTGCCGGATCTTCGCGACCTGCACCCGGCGGATCTCCGCCTGGGGTGAGCGGCCGACATGGCGGCGGAATTTTTTCTCCAGCTGGCTGCGCGAGGCGAACGCGTGCCGCACGACTTCGTCGACCGTGATGCCGTGACAGGCCTTTTCACGGATGAAGCTGAGCGCGGTGGCGAGGTTCCGGTCGTCGATCGCGAGCACGTCGCTCGACGGCCGGGTGATGACGCCGATCGGTTCGATGCGTTGATCGAGATCCTTGACCTTCCTGCCGGCCAACATGTCGGCCAGCACCTCGGCCGCGCGGTAGCCGGATTGGAAAGCGTTCGGCGCGACGCTCGACAGCGGCGGATAAGCCAGTTCGCAACGGATCGGGTCGTTGTTGACCCCGAGGACCGCCACTTCCTCGGGAATCAGAATGCCGCTGTCCTGGGCCGCGCTGATGATCTGCTGCGCGCGGAGATCCATGCACCCCATCACACCGACGGGTTTCGGCAACCGCTTGAGCCAGCTCGCGAGCATCGAGATCTGCGCGACATCCCAAACGGGGGTCAAATCGCCGGGGTACGTGACGTCAAAGACATCGCATTCCCGGCCGGCGAGTTTAAGCGCCTCGATAAAACCGTCCCGGCGTTCGCACGACCACTCGTAGTTCGAAAAACCGGAGAACCCGAAGTGCCGGTGCCCGCGCTCGAGAAAATGCTCCGCGCCGAGGTGGCCGAGCCCCACGTTGTCGGGCCGGATTTTCGGCACGCCGGGATAGATCGGGATGTCGTTCAAATCGACCAGCGGGATTTTCAGCTCGGCGCAGACCTGCACGAGGCCGGGAGTCGTGTGGCGGCTGATGACGCCGTGCCATTTCTTGTCGCGCAGCCAGTGCGGCTCGGTTTCGGCCCGCGCCTGGTCGTCGTGAAACGCGGCCCAGATCTGGTGCGTGCGCTCGTAGTGCACCACGCCCTTGAGCATCGCCATGCTCTCCTCAAAGCGGGTCAGAAAAACCAGGAGTACCTGCGGCCTCATGGCGCGAACCTGCTAACATCACCGTCCGTAAGCAAACCCGGAGGCATCAAATGGGTACGCTCGCGACGGCGTCGGCCCGCCGCAGTTTCAGTTCTTCGCTCATTTCCCGCACCCGCCGGTCGGGCAGCGGGTAAAGCCAGATGACCACCATCGCCAGAATGCCAAAGGCCGCGGGGACCCAGCTCATCATCAGCACCAGGCCATCCAGCACCTCGGTCGTCTGCACCACGTTCGGGACGAATCCGAAATGGTCCAGCATGCCGGCGGCCGCGGCCGGGCCAAATCCCCAGCCGAGCTGTTGCGCGAACGTCGACGCCGAGAAAATCAATCCGGCGGCCTGGCGGTGGTTTTTCCATTCGCTGTATTCCGCCGTGTCCGAATACATCGCCCACAACAGCACGCACAACGGAGCGGCCGCGAGTGCCCGGATGCTGTTCGTGAGAATCAGGAGCTCCACCTGATGCGGTTTCAAAAAGTACGCCCAGATGGTGCAGAGGGTGGAGAGCCCGAACCACATCACGAAATTCCAGCGCTTGTCCATGCGCTTCACGAACAGGCCCACGATCAGCACGCCCACGAGCGAACAAACCTGATCCGCGGTCTGGTACCACCGCTGCAACGTGGCGAAGTCCCACCGCTGCTGGCCGAGGAACGGGATGCTGACGCCGATCGCGTCCTGTCCCGCGACCATGAAATATTTCAGGTAGTGGTTCGTCACCGTCGACCGGACCGCGATGAAAAACACAAACGCCATCGTCACTCCCGTCAAAATCAGCCACGGGCGGTTGGCGACAAGATCCTTCAGGTCCTCCATCACCGGGGTTTTCTTGGCCGTCGGGGACACGACGACGCGTTCGCGGGTCCCGAGAAAACACAGCAGGAAGAACGGCAGCGCGATCGCGCTGATCACCATGAAGGCGCGCTGCCAGCCCACCGCGGGATCGCCGTGCGCCAGATCCCGGGTCATCGGCATGAAGGTGAACGAGACGATGATTCCGGCGGAAAACGCGCAGGCGAACTTGTAGGTCGAGACACTGGAACGTTCGCGCGAGTCGGGGGAGATCGTCCCCATCAGCGCGGTGTACGGGATGTTCACCAGCGTGTAGAGCGTCATCACCACGTTGTAGGTGACCCACGCCCAGATGAGTTTGCCCGTGCTGCTCAGGTTCGGCGTCGTGAACATCAGCACGGCGGCGATGCACAGCGGAAGGGAAAACCAAAGGAGGTACGGCCGGTAACGGCCCCAGCGCGTGCGCGTGCGATCCGCCAGCAGCCCGACCATCGGGTCGTTGGCGGCGTCCCAAAATTTACTGACGAAGAAAATCCATCCCGCCGCCGCCGCCGTGATGCCGAACACGTCGGTGTAGAACATCAGCAAATTCGTCATGAACGAATTCCAGAAAAGACAGGAGCCGAGATCGCCGAAGCCGTAGGCGACTTTTTCGCGCGGCGAAAGCCGGGCTTCGGGAGCAGCGGCAGGAGCAGACATCATGACCGGGTGCGGTGCTGGCGGCGCGCGGCGGAACTCAAGCCGTCGCCGCCGAACCCTCGGCCGCGCGGCGGGCCTTGAGGTCGGTGGCGATCTGCGACATCTTCGCCTCGTTGAGCGGATAGAAGATCACCAGGATCAGGATGGCCAGGAGGCCAGCCGCGGCCGGAAAAATACTCATCAGTTTGACCAATCCGTGCAGCGCCTCCGGGGTCTGGACTTGATTGGCGACGAAACCCACGCCGTTGAGCATGATCAGCGAAAGTCCGCCGCCCCAGCCCCAGCCGAATTTCTGCGAGAAAATCGAAGCTGAGAAAATCAACCCCGTGGCACGGCGTCCCGTTTTCCACTCCGCGTAATCCGCGGTGTCGGCATACATCGCCCAGAGCAAGGCGCTGAGCGGGCCGCCTGTGATCGAGCCGAGGGCATTCAACCCATAAATCAACCCGAGCTGATCGGGTTTCAGGACGTAGAACGAAGCCGTGGAAAAAATCGCGATGAGAAAGATGATCACGAACGCCGGTTTGCTGCCGACCTTTCCGACCACGAACGGCACCAGCAAGGCACCGATGAGCGACAGCACTTGATTGCTCGTGTTGAAAACGGAAACCAGCGACTCCCACTCCCACGTCTGCGTGCCGCGGATCGACTCCGGCAGAATGCCCCAGTCCGGCAGGGTGACGGAATGCGAACCCACATAATATTTGAAATAGTGGGCGATCGCATTGCCTCGAAGCGCGACGAAGAAGATGAACGTGATGGTGGTCGCGAGCAGCACGAGCCACGGCCGGTTTGTGACCAGGTCGAGCAGGTCTTTTCCCACCGAGGTTTTTTGCGCCTTGGGCGGAAGCACCCGTTCCTTCGTGTTAAAGAAAACGATCAGGAAGGAAATCACCGCGGCGATGCCGATGATCACGAACGACCATTGCCAGCCTTGCTTCGGGGTCGTTGCACCCAGCCACCCGCCGACTTTCGCCATCGGCAGCAACGTCGCGGAAATGATGATGCCGCCCGCGAAGGCTCCCACAAATTTGATCGATGACAGCGAGGCGCGCTCCTTGGGGTTGGGCGTGATGACCCCCAGCATGGCGGTGTAGGGAATGTTGATCGTGGTGTAGATCAGCATGAGCGCGTTGAAGGTCGCATACGCCCAGATCAATTTCCCCTTCTCGCTGAAATCGGGCACCGTGAATGTGAGCAGCCCGATCACCGCCATCGGCACACAGGTCCACAGCAGGTAGGGCCGGAATTTGCCCCAGCGTGTGTTCGTCCGGTCGGCGACCATTCCGATGACCACGTCAAAGATCGCGTCGAAGGATCGGCTGAAGCCGATCATCGCACCGGCGGCGAGCGCGCTGATTCCAAAAATGTCCGTGTAGAAAATCGCGAGGTAGACCGAAATTGTCTGCCAGTAGAGGCAGGATGCGAGATCGCCGAAGCCATAGGCGACCTTCTCTCTCAGGCGGAGTTTTTCTGTGGGGTCCGTGGACATGAATCGTGTGGGGTTGGGGGCAGGAAAATGTGGGGGGTCTGCCGTGGCCGGAATCAAACGGCGCGAGACTCAATCAGTAAGTGTCGACGAGTGACCGGTACGCGAGCAGGCGCTCGAGCCGCGCGAGAGTCTGGGGCCGCGTGAACTCCACCTCGATCGTCTTCGGCTCGCGCGGGAAGAGGTCAAAATAGTTGTCGCTGCACCGGTGGACGACTCCCGGCAGCTCGAACGCGAAGCGATGCTGGAAGACCGGCGAGGAAAACGTGAACGTCGCGCGGCGGGGCGTCACGAGCTTGATCGCGGCACGCGTCGCGGGCTTCGGCAGTTCGACAAAACGCGGCGGCGTGAGGAAAACCGAATCCTCGCTCACGGTGCGCCCGCCGATATCGAGTGCAATGCGGAGGAAAATTTTGTCGCGGCTGTGGCGCGCGATCAGCCGGGCCAGGCTCAGGGTTTTCTGCACCACGCTCTCGCCATAACGCAGGACGACCGGCTTGCGGCCGCTCAACAGCGCGCGTCCGTCGACGTGGAAAAGATTCCAGCGGAGCACGCCGGCCTCCTGGGTCGGACGGTCGTAGACGGTGTAGAGGTGCACCTCGCTCACGTTCGAGTGGCGGTAGTTGCCGATGCCCGCGCCTTCATCCCCGGGCACATGGGCGCTGACCAGTGCCGGGGCAAAAAAGCGCCGCGCCACGTGCTGGAGCGCGCGCCAGCGGCCGGTGAACTCGATCGAGCTCCACGACGCCACCGGCCAGCAGTCATTGAGCTGCCAGTAGAGCGCACCCATGCAATGCGGCATCAGGCGCCGGTAATGCTCCACCCCGATTTGCATGCAGTGCGCCTGGTTGAGCTGCGAAAGATAGATCAGGTCCGCCTGCGATTTCGGGAAACGATAACGCCGTGAAACGTAATCGAGGATCACCTGGTTGCCGCCGCGGTTCTTCTGGTGGTTCTCCATCGCCGGGCCGAAGACATTCCCGTCGTCCGCCGGACAGAAGGTCGCCTGCGTTTCCGGCGAGCAGTAGCTCTGCATCCCGAACTCCGAGCAGAAGCGGAAGCGCCACTTCTCGTAATCTTTCACGGGCTGGCGGCTGTGCCACACGTCCCAGAAATGCGTGTCGCCGCGTTTTTCCCCGGCGGCGTGCGTGTTGTCGCCGTCGCCGCGATATTGCGACGATGGCCAGTAGGGCGTGATCCCGTCGCAACGCTCGACCACCTTCGGCAGCACCCGGTGGAAAAGGGCTTCGTAGCCGGCGCGGAGCTTCGGCTGCTTCAGGAGATCCGCGTTGAGCTGCTCGATCTCGTTGTTGCCGCACCAGAGGGCGAGACTCGCCCGGTGGCGGATGCGCCGCACCTGCTGCTCCGCCTCGAGCTGCACGCTCTTTTGAAACTCCCGGTCCCCCGGATAGAGCGAACACGCGAACATGAAATCCTGCCACACGAGGAGGCCGAGTTCGTCGCACACGTCGTAGAAATCCTCGCTCTCGTAGATCCCGCCGCCCCAGACGCGGACCATGTTCATGTGCGACTCGACTGCGCTGCGCAGATCGCGCGCATAATGCTCGCGGGTGAGTCCCGCGACAAAACTGTGCGCCGGAATCCAGTTGGCGCCTTTCGCAAAAATCGCGCGGCCGTTGACGCGGAATTGAAACGTCTCGCCCGCGGCGTCGGCGTGGCGGTCGAGCTCCACGGTGCGCAGACCGATCCGGCGCATCCAGCGCCCGATCACCCTGCCGTCGGCGCCGACCACCTCGATCTCGAGGGAGTAGAGCGGCTGGGCGCCGTGCCCGTTCGGCCACCAGAGCTGCGGATGCTCGATGCGAATTTCCGGACCGGAGCCTTCGGCGATGCGCACCGTTCCGTGCGAGAGCCGCCACCGGCAGAGCGCGCGCGGCTCGGGACGAGCCAGTTCCGGCGTGAGGTTCAACAACACCGCGCCGCTGGAAAGATGCTCCTGCGCGACACGCACGCTTTCGAGCCGGTTGCCGGTCCACGCCTCGAGCCGCAGATCGCGCCAGATGCCCGCGGTGACAAAACGCGGGCCCCAGTCCCAGCCGAACTGGCACTGTTGCTTGCGAATGACCTGGCTGCGGCCGACCGGGTCGTTGAACTCGCGCACCTTGTGCGTGGGACGGTGGCCGCGGATGTATTTCATCGCGCTGTCGAAGCGCACCGTCAGTTCGTTTTCGCCCGGGCGCAGCAGCGATTTCACCGCCCAGCGGTGGCCGACGAACATGTTTTCCGTGCGCCCAATCTCGCGCCCGTTCAGCCGGACCGTCGCAACGGTATCGAGGCCGTCGGCGACCAGATCGAGTTCTTCGCTGTCGAACAAGCCGGCCGGCACCGTGAAGGTCGCGCGATATTCCCAGTCGTGCTCCTCGATCCACTGCAGCCCGACTTCGTTCGTGCCCCAGAACGGGTCCGGGATTTTTCCCGCCGCGCGGAGGTCGAGATGCACGCAACCCGGAACGGCCGCCGGCAGCCACGCCTCATCCGCGCAATCGCGGAAGCGCCACTCGGCGAAGCTCAGGGAAAAACATTTCAAGACGACGGGGGATCAGGGTTTGAGGGGCGTAAGCTTGAACAGCGCGACGTCGTGCGACTCCAGCCGAACGGTCTTGTCGGTCTTGGTGTCGCCGGCCGCTTTTTTTGCCCAGAGGTCGCGCAGGGTATAGTGTCCCTTGAGCTGCCATTGGAGATATTCCCAGACGATCACGATGTCCGCGGTCGTGCCGGCGGTGTTGAGTGCGCACACGGCCCACTCGCCGTTGCTGAGCTCCTTGATCCAAACCTCGATGTTCCTGCTGGGGTCCGCCAGCGCGCGCCAGCCCTGCTTGCCGAGCGGATCCTGGTCGACCGCGATCACTTCCTTGTCGGTGAGGATCGCGCGAACTTCCGGCGTCATCTTGCGCACGTCGTTTCCCGCCATCAGCGGAGCGGCGATCATGCACCAGAGGCTGAAATGCGCCCGCGATTCGGCGAGGGTGAGGCCGGCGTTGCCGACCTCGAGCATGTCCGGGTCGTTCCAGTGGCCCGGACCAGCGTATTTGTTGAGACCGTCGGGACCGATGCTTTCGACGAGCGAATATTGGAGATCGAGAATGCGCTTCCAGCCCATTTCCCAGGATTTGCGGCCGTCGTAGGAATCGTAGATGTCGCCGGTCGTGCGCCAGAGGTGCCCGACGTCCTTCGCCCACTCCCAGGGTTTGTTCTGGCCCCATTCGCAGAGGCTGAAAACCACCGGGCGACCCGCGGCGCGCAGCGCGTCGCGCATCGTCTTGTAGGTTTCGCGGGCGTCGGCGGTGCCGTGTTCGCACCAGTCGTATTTCAGGTAGTCGACGCCCCATGCGGCGTAGTTTCGCGCGTCCTGGAATTCATGGCCGCGGCCGCCCGGAAATCCGGCGCAGGTCTTCGTGCCGGCGCAGCTGTGGATCCCGAACTTGAAACCTTTCGAGTGCAGATAGTCGCCAACCGCCTTCAGGCCGTTCGGGAATTTCTTGGGGTCGGGGACGAGATTGCCGTTCGCGTCGCGCTCCTTCGCCTCCCACGTGTCGTCGATCACGATGTAGACATAACCGGCGTCGCGCATGCCGTTCGCGATCATCGCGTCGGCGGTTTCCCGGATCAGCGACTCGCTGATGTCGGAGGCAAAGGTGTTCCAGGAGTTCCAGCCCATCGGCGGCGTCAGCGCGAGCCCCTCGAATTTCTGCGCGAAGGCCGCGCTCCACAGCGCGAGAAACAATAAACCGGTTTTTTTCATGATGAGAGATTGGCGCCGCCGGAACGAATGAGGTCGCGATACCAGTAAGCGGAATCCTTGGGCGTGCGCTTCTGGGTCTGGTAGTCGACGTGCACGAGGCCGAAGCGGTCCTTGTAGCCCTCGCTCCACTCGAAGTTGTCGAGGATCGACCAATAGAAGTACCCGTTGACCGGCACGCCGTCGTTGCGCGCGCGCCGGATCGCCCGGAGGTAGCGCGTGAGGAAATCGATGCGCTGCGGATCGTGGACCTTGCCGTCGAGCTGCACGAAATCGGTGTTGCAGATTCCGTTCTCAGTGAAAACCAGCGGCAGCTTGTACCGCTCGTGCTGAAACCGCGCCGCCCAATAAAGCGCATCCGGCGCGACGGCCAGCCACGGCAGCGTGCCGCGCGCGTTGCCCACGCCCCACCCGCCCGGCACCGCCTCGGGCTGTCCGTCCGCGCCCGCGCGCACCGGAAAGCCGGAGTAGCAATTGTAGCCGAGAAAATCCAGCGGCTGCGCGATCGCCTTGAGATCGTTCGCACCGATCGCCGGAAGGTCGGCCGCAAAGTTTTTCAACCCTTCCTCGGGATAACGGCCCAAAACGATCGGATCCAGCCACCACGCGAGATTCCACATCCTGCGCTCCACGCAGCCGAAATAGTCGCGCCGCGCCGCCTCGGTATCCGCCGGCGTTTCCGTGGCGGGAATGCGTTCGCGGGAGGTCAGCGCGAGCGAGATCTGAACCGGCCCGCGACAACCCGCCCGCAACGCCTGAACCGCCCGCCCATGGGCGAGCATCAGGTTGTGCCCCGCGAGCAGATTTTCGGCGAACGACAGCTTGTAACCGGGCGCATGCATGCCGTCCTGATAACCAAGTCCCACCACGCAGGGCGGCTCGTTGATGGTCAGCCAGTGTTTCACCCGGTCGCCCAGCCGCGCGGCGACGATGGTCGTGTAGTCGCCGAACCAATCGACGATGTCCCGGTTCAAAAAGCCGCCGCGTTGCTGCAGCGCCTGCGGAAGATCCCAGTGATAAAGCGTCACCCACGGCGTGATCCCGGCTTCGAGCAACCCGTCGATCAGCCGGTCGTAGAACGCCAGGCCCTTCTCATTCGGTGTGCCGGTGCCCGTGGGCTGAATGCGCGGCCAGGCGAGCGAAAGCCGGTAGGCCTGCAAGCCGAGGTCTTTCATCACCGCGATGTCGTCCCGCCACCGGTGATAATGATCGCACGCCACATCCCCGTTGTGTCCCTCGAAAACTTTCCCCGGCTGATGGGAAAAAACATCCCAGATCGAGGGGCCGCGCCCGTCCTCCGCCACCGCGCCTTCGATCTGGTAGGAAGCTGCGGCAGCGCCCCAGACGAAATGATTGGGGAAGGACATGGGGTGAAAAAAACCGAAGCGCTTCTTCGGGGGAGATCATGTTAGCCGATGGCCTCTTGCGGAGTAATGAGAACCTTTGTCCGAAAGATGAGAACCTTGAAACGCGCCGCGGCAGCCTGAGACCACCGAAGCAGCGCGGGGCTTCAGCCCGCGTTCAGAGATTCACCAACGCCGGCGAAAAACCCTCCCGTTACAACCCGAGCTGCTGCCTTACCCAGGCGTCGACCGCGGCGCTTTGTTCGACCGGATAGGTGTGCGCCTGCTCGAACTCCACCGCCAGCTGCTTGGGCGCGGTGATCACATTGTACGCGGCGAACGTCGAGGTGGGCGGACACACGTCGTCGTTATAACCCCAGATATAAAAGCCCGGCACTTTCAGGCGGCGGGCGAAATTCACAGTGTCGTAGTAGGTGGCCGTGGCGATTTTTGCCGGCGTCGTGTGGACCGAAGGCTGGCCGGTCGCCGGGTCGGGCCTGAACACATGCGGCCATCCGCCCGCGCGGTTGTGCAGCGGGCCGGACATGTCGCAAAACGCCGGATGCGTCGCCGACAGGGCCGTCACCCGCGGATCGAGCGCCGCGATCGCGATCGCGAGCTGTCCGCCCTGGCTGGCTCCGATCACGACGAGGTCCCTGCCATTCCACATCCCGCGGCCGGCCAGAAAATCGTTGGCCCGCAGGCAACCGAGATGAATGCGGCGGTAATAAAACTTCTCCCGGTCATCCAGGCCGTAGGTGGGATAGTCGGCGAGCGCGCCGGCATGGAGGGCATCGTAGACCGACTGCGGCATGTTGACGGGAATGCCGTGGACGCCGATCTCGAGCGTGATCGCACCGCGCGCCGCCCAGCCCTTCTGGCCCGCGTATGGCCGCACGCCCGCACCCGGGACGAAAAGCATCGCCGGATATTTTCCGGGCGCTTTCGGTTCGCTGTAGATGCCGAACATCCGCGACGGCACGGCGGTCCAGTTTGGCCCCACATTCCGGAAACTCACGTGATAGACGTTCACCGTGTCCGTGCACGCATCCGGCAGCAGCGTGAGCTGCGGCTCCACCGGCACTTTCGCGAGCTCCGCTTTCTGCGCCTGCCAGAAGGCATCGAAATCCGCCGGGTTGGTCTGCGTCGGCATGATTTTCTCCGGCGAAAGCGCCGCGGTGCCGACCCCGCGATAGGTGCGGCCAGCCACCACCGTCGTCACGCTGCAACGGATAAACCCCGGCTCCTTCATCGTGCCGCCGTCGATCGTGAGTCCCTCCATCGGGACCGCGGCGGTCTTCGATTCGGCGGGCATCAACTCGGGGCCGACCTGGTAAGTCACGGTCACGTTGTCGATCGGCTGGTTGTCCGCGACCACGGCAACTTTGAAACGAACCGGTTCGCCCACGGTGTACGTCCAGTCGCGATGCTCCGGCGCGACGCGCACCTGCACCGTCGCCACCCGCAACGTCACGTGCGGCGGCACCGGTGAGATCGGCGTGTCGGCCGACGCCAGGAGGCCCGAGCCGAGAAAACCGAACAGAATCACGAACGATCGAGGGAGAGGCATGGTGGGGCGGAAAAACGAAGGGCGGAAAACAGGGGCCAGCGTAGGTCGAGACCGCGGAAGGGTGAATGAGTTTCGTTGTCCGGTAATTGAGCGTGCCGTCGCGCCTGGTCGGAGCTGGCGGCGGACCGGTGTCCACTGGCGAAGTTAAGTTTGCGCTAACATGTGTTTCGCGTTGTTCCGTCTGACGCGCGGACTGCCAGCCGGCAGACGCCCGCCGCCGCCTGAAGAAACCCGTGCCCACCCCCAAACCTGTTTCCCTCCTGGTCGGAATTCTCGCCTTCGCCGCGCTGGCGACGGTCGCGGCGCTCGCCTTTCTTCTCCTGAGAAACCCAGCCGTTCCCACGCGCAGTGCCACCGCGGCGAATCCGCCGCGTCCCGCTCCCCTCGCCTACGCGGCGCAACCGCTCGGTTTCCCGGTCACCGGCAATCCGGTGATCACCCACGTCGCACTCGCCGATCTCGATCAGGACGGACTGCTCGATGTGCTCGTGTGCGATGCGAAGGCGAACGCGATCGGCTGGATCCGGCAGTTTCCACGCGGCGTTTTCACCGAGAGCATCGTTGGCGATCCGGTGCAGGGCCCGGCGCACGTGACCGTCGCCGACCTCAACCAGGACGGCCGGCCCGACCTGCTCGTCGCGAGCATGGGGATCGTCCTCCCCAACAACGACCGCATCGGAAAGGTCGTTGTCATGGAAAATCTCGGCGACGGGCGTTTTCGAAATCGTGTCCTGGCCGAAGACATCGCGCGCGTCACCGATGTCCGCCCCGCCGATCTCAACGGCGACGGCCGCCTCGATCTTGTCGTGGGCCAGTTTGGCTATGCGCAGGGGGAAATTCGCTGGATGGAAAATCTCGGCAACTGGGAGTTCCGCAGCCACTCGCTGCTCGAGGTCGCCGGCACGATCATGACGCCGGTCGCCGACTACGATGGGGACGGGCGCCCGGATTTTGCGGCGCTCGTGTCGCAGGAAGCGGAGGAAGTGCATCTTTTCCAAAACCTCGGCGACGGGAAATTTCGCGACTCGGTGGCGTGGAAGGCCAGGGACGAATCCTGGAGCAGCAGCGGCCTTGAGGTCGCCGACCTGAACCGCGACGGGCGGCCCGATCTCGTCTACAGCAACGGCGACGGTTTCAACACCGGCTTCACCGGGCCCGCTCCGTGGCACGGATTGCAATGGCTCGAAAATCTCGGCGACGGGAAATTCGGTTACCATCGCATCGGCGACATGCCCGGTTGCTACAGCCCCGTGTGCGCGGATGTCGATGGCGATGGCGACACCGACATCGTCGCCGTTTCCGGCTTCAACCATGACAACGATCCCTCCTCCGTCTGGATGACCGCCTGGCTGAATGACGGCCGCCAGAAATTCACCGCCGTGCCGCTCGCGCACGAGCCCACGCGGCTCATCACGCTGGCGGCGGGCGACCTCGATGGAACGGGCGTGCCGGTGCTCGTCACCGGGGGATTTCACGCTTACGCACCGCTCACCCACATGAGCCGCGTGACTTTGTGGCGGCGACGCTGACGTCGGCTTTCTGTTTTCTCCCGTGCCACGGCGCCACCTCCTTCTCTCGCTCGCGCTGATCGCCCTCATTCTCGGAGGCGGCAGCTGGGCTTTTCGACTGTGGCAGCAACAGCAGCGAACCGCCCTGATCCTCGCCGGCGTGCCGCCCGTCCCCGATCTCAGCCGACGATCCGTGGAGCTGCGCCGGCGGCTCGAGCATGCGATCGTCCGCGTCGAAACCCCCGCCACCCTGCGCGAACTCGCCGAGCTTTATTTCGCGAACGGTTTCATCGCCGAGGCGCGCCAGGCGCTCAACACCCTTCACGCCCTCGAGCCGGCGGAAGCGCGCTGGCCCTACCTGCTTTCGGATTTGCAGCGGCGAAGCGGCGACAGCGCCGGCGAAGAGCAACTGCTCCGCGCGACCACGGCCCTCGATTCCTCCTACCGTCCGGCCTGGATTCGTCTCGGAGACTTGCTCGTGAAACGCAGCGCACTCGACGAGGCGCGCGCGTGCTTCACCAAGGCCATCGCGCTCGAACCCGGGAACGTCCGCGCCGAGTACGCGCTGATTTCCTTCGAGGCGCGGCACGGCAACCGCGGCGATCCACGACGGGCGTTGACGCAGCTCGCGCAAAAACACCCCGGGATCAAACAGCTCCACGAATTGCTCGCGGAGCTGAACAGCGTTGCCGGCGATGCGGCCGGTGCGACGCAACAGCGCCATCTCGCCGCCGTCGCCGAGCGCGAACTGGAAAACACCGACCCGTGGAT
Source organism: Opitutaceae bacterium (assembly GCA_036261745.1). Classification (GTDB taxonomy): domain Bacteria; phylum Verrucomicrobiota; class Verrucomicrobiia; order Opitutales; family Opitutaceae; genus DATAKE01. The sequence continues at coordinate 53,880 of DATAKE010000090.1, read as the reverse complement.
CGACCAGCTCGCGCTTCTCTGTTTCGATGCGAACCGCCTCAGCCTCCTCGCCGTCGCAGCTTATCGCGAACGCCGGCTCGATGACGCCGAGCGGTTGCTCAAGCAGGCGATTCCCCTCGACCCCGCGGACGGCTCCCTTCGCGATTCGCTTTCGCACGTCCACGAATTGCTCGGCCGGACCGCCGAGGCGCGCAACGTCCTCGAAAAAGCGGTCGCGGAGATCCCCGGCGATCCCATGATGCGCGCGCGTCTCGCGCGTCTGCTCAGCCTGGAAAACCGCCACGACGAGGCGATCGCCCTCCTCCGCGACGCGCTGCAACGCTGGCCGGCGGATGCCGCGCTGCACGCCGCGCTCGGATTCTCCCTTCGCGACGCGAAAAGAAACGCCGAAGCCATGCCCGCGTTTCGCGAAGCCGTGCGGCTCGACCCCACCTTTGTCGAGGCTCACTACCACCTGGGATTTTCCCTGCTCGCGCTCGGGCAGCGCGACGCCGCGCGCGCCGCCGTGGAAAAAGCCCTGGCGATGCGGCCCGACTATGTGGAGGCGCTCCGCTTTCTCGGCAGCCTCGCCCTGGACGCCCGCGACCTTCCCGCCGCCGAACGGCACATCACGCGTTTGCGCTCGCTGCGCCCGGAAGACCCGGGCACGCGGCTGCTGTTTGCCGCGCTTCAGTTGTTCGAAGGGGCTGCCGCCGAAACAGCCGGCAACCCCGCGGAAGCCGAGCAACGCTACGCCGCCGGACTCGACGCAGCGCCGGATTTTTTGCCGCTGTTGCGCGAGCGGGGCGCGCTCGCGATGCGACAGAAGAAGTTCAGTGACGCCGCCGCGGCGTTTGAGCGCTACGTGCGATTCGAACCGGCGGATCCGGGAGGTTATCTATCACTGGGGAAGGCCTTGGCAGCCGGCGGCCGGGCAGACGAAGCCCGCGAAATTTTCGAACGCGGGCGGGCCGCCGCGCAAAAAGCCGGCGATCGCGCGAAAGCGGAAGCGGAGGAACTCCGCCGGCTGCTCGCCCGCTAAGGCCCCGAACACATCAAACGCGTTGGCAAAGTTCCCGGTTGCGGGAGCGCACAGGTGAGGCAAATTGCGGTCTTTCAGTTCTCCATGCGTCTCTTCTGTCTTTTGCTCTTTGGTCTCCCGGCTCTTGCCGCGCGCGCTGACGTCACGCTCGCGCCGATCTTCAGCCATTCGGTGGTTCTGCAATCCGACAAGACGGTTCCGATCTGGGGTCGCGCCGCGCCGGGCGAGGTCGTGGTCGTTTCGTTCCGCGGCCAGAGCGTCCGGACCTCGGCCGGCGCCGACGGACGCTGGATTGCCTATCTTCAACCCATGTCCGCCAGCGCCGATCCCGCCACGCTCGATGTCGTCGGGCGGAATCTTGTCACCATCTACGATGTGCTGGTCGGCGAAGTATGGATCGCCAGCGGCCAGTCGAACATGGACTGGCCGGTGAACCTGGTCCGCGGCGCCGCCAAGGAAATGGTCGCGGCCAACTTCCCCTTCATCCGCCACGTGCGGATCGAGCCAACGGCCGGGCCGACGGCGACCGACATGGTGAAGACCAGCGGCTGGCAACGCACGACGCCCGAAACGGTCGGGGGGTTTGCCGCCGTCCCGTTTTTCTTCGCGCGCCACGTCCATCGCCGCATCGGCGTTCCGATCGGAATCATCAGCGCCTCGTGGGGCGGCACCGATATCGAGGCCTGGATGAGCGACGACGCCCGCCGTTGGACCACTGTGACGGACAAACTCGTGGCGCGCTGGGAACAGGCAAAACGGGAATGGCCGCCCGAACGCGTCGCGCGGTATCCCGCCGACATGGAAACGTGGCAGAAAGCCGAAGCGCATGCCAAGGCGACGAAGACCAAGAATCCCCTCCCCTGGCCAAAACCGCCCGCGATCGACACCTCTCCCGCGCGTCCGGGCGGGCCCTACAATGGGATGATCGCCCCGCTGCAACCCTGCGCGATGCGCGGCTTCCTCTGGTATCAGGGCGAATCGAACGTCGCGCACGCCGACGAATATGGAGAGCTCTTCGTCAATCTCATCCGCACCTGGCGGACCTCGTGGCGCCAAAACGACCTCCCGTTTTTCTTCGTGCAGCTCCCCAACTACGCCGACGCCGATGCCAACGGCACCTCGTGGGCGCTGATGCGTGAAGCCCAGGCCAAGGCGCTCGCGCTGCCCAGCACCGGCATGGCCGTCACGATCGATATCGGTGAATCCGACAATCTTCACCCCACGGACAAACAGGAAGTCGGACGGCGTCTCGCCCTCATTGCCCTCTCCAAGATCTACGACATTCCCACCGACTGGTCCGGCCCACAATTCACCAGTACGACCCGGGAAGGCGGCACCATGCGGGTCAAATTCCAACACGCGACCACCGGACTCATCGCGCGCGACGGCGAAGTGCAATCGCTCGAAATCGCCGGCGCCGACAAAGTGTTTCACCCCGCCATCTCCAGGATCGAAGGCGACATCCTGATCGTTTCATCGCCCCAGGTCCCGGAACCGGTCGCCGTCCGCTACGCGTGGAAAAACGCGCCGAAGGTCAATCTATTCAACCGCGCCGGACTGCCCGCGGTCCCGTTTCGCACGGACACCTGGTAAGCGCGGTTTGAAGTGGGGCGGGTCTGCGACCCGCCCTGGCTAGGCGGTTTTAAAAACGCATCGTCCCGGAAAGGCGGGTCGCAGACCCGCCCTACTTTTTCTCTGCTGGCGACGGCGCCCCGGGACGAACGCGATTTTGAAACGCGAGCGTCGTGCCGTTGTTGCGCGTGACGAAAAAATCGGGCCGGCCGTCGCCATTGAGATCGAGCACCGCCAGCGCCCGGGCATCGCCGGTCACGATCAACCCGCTTTCCGCCGGCGGCACCGCCAGGAAACTTCCCCGGCCGTCGCCGCGCAAAAACTGGCTGACCCCGCCATCGAAGCGGCCAATCGCCGGAACCGGCGCGTAGGAATTTTGCACCGCGTAGATGTCCGCCCTGCCATCGCGGTCGAAGTCCCCGGCGGCGATCCCTTGCAGCGGGGCGATCTGGGCAATCCGCGGCAGCGGGACAAAAATAAATCTCCCATCCGGCTGGCTGAGGAAAACGCCGCTGCGAAATTCCACGGCCGCGAAGCGCTGCGCCGCCGCGAGCCGCGTTTCTCCGACGAGTTCGCCGAGGGTCGCTCGCGCATAATCGTTCGTCTTCGCGAACTGTTTCCGGATCGACGGCACCGCCGCGCTCAATTGTTTGCGGGACCGCCACGGGACCAGCCGCCCACCCTCCTGATACCCTTCGAAAATCTGCGGCGAACCGCCGTCGCGGAAATCCCCGTAAAACAGCAGGGCCGGATTTTCGGGGCTGGCGTGATACTGGGTGTTCAGGCCGACATTGCCCGCGACAAAATCCGGACGTCCGTCCCCGTTGAAATCCGCCGACGCCAGCGAACTCCACCAGCCCGCGCCGGCCGCTGCGAAACCGGCCGCCGCGCTCAAATCCTCGAACCCTTTTCCCTGCTGGTTGCGGAAATATTTCACTCCGCCCCACTCGAGGGCCAGCAGCAGATCGGGCCAGCCATCCGCGTCGATGTCCGTCCAAAGCGCCGCCGTCACCATCCCGGCGGCTGCGATCGCGGAAGCAACTTCACCGGTCACGTCCACGAATTTCCCGCCGCGGTTCGAGAGCAAGGCGCTGCGCGGCGCCAGCGGATACTGCCCCGGCACGACGCGCGCCCCGAGGAAAACATCAGGCCGGCCATCGCGATCGAAATCCGCCACCGCCGCTGCTCCCACGCAGATCGGCAAAGCGGGCAGCGTCTCCGCCGCCGCCGGGGTTAATGCGCCGCGTCCATCGCCCAGCAAAAGCTGCGGCTGATACTCCGGCGCCCCGGCCGGGACACTCACGCCGCCTTTGGTGACGAGCACGTCGTTTTTTCCGTCGCCATTCGCATCGAAAATCAGAACCGGTCCGTCATTCAGCGCCGCCGCCCCCGGCGACCGCGGAAGCGGGCTCGCGGCCGCGAAGGTTCCAGCGCCGGCATTCAACGCGAAGCGCGCGGGATCCAGCGTCGTTCCGCCGATCACGACGTCGTCCCTGCCGTCGCCGTTGAGATCGCCGACCGCCAGGCTGGGACCGCGGCGATTGTGGCGCATGGGCAACAGCGACTGCTGCGCGGTCTCCTCAACGACCGCCTCGCGGGAAACGAACCCGAGATTCGTCGCGCGGCTCACCTCGGTGAACTGCCCGGAGATCCGCGCCGGTTCGGCCATCGGCGGCGCCGGTTCCGCGGGCTCGGTGATGGTGAACCGCCGGTCGGCGGAAAGATCGGAGAATATCTGGGTGTGTCCACTCGGCCATGAAACGGTGATCCGCTTGATGCGTTCGTCGGCACCGAGTCCGAAATGCAGCATCGGTTCGCTGCTCGAAAGATAGCCGCGCGCCAGCACGAGTTGCCGCACCTGCACGCCCGATTCGCTCTCGAGCCGCAGCGTCGCTCCGATCCCGAAGCGGTTCGAATGGGTGCCGCGCAGAGCGAAAATCACGCGATGACCCGAATCGCTGTCGTTGCGCAGCAGCGTGATGCCGGCCTGGTAATTCGAAAACGCGAGATCGAGATCGCCATCGCCGTCGAAGTCGCCGAAGGCCGCGCCGAAGCTGACGCCTTTCTGGTCGAGGCCCCAGGCGGCGCCCACGTTTTCGAACCGCAGGTCGCCGAGATTGCGAAACGCGAGATTCGGTTCCGCGAGCACGGGACTCGTGCGCATGATGCGCACCCGCTCCGCCGGATTTTCCGCGACCATCATGCGCGCGATCAAATCCGAGTTGTGCAGCTCGCGCACCATGCCGTTCGTCACATGCAGGTCGAGGCGGCCGTCGTTGTCCAAATCCTCGAAGCGCACCGACCACGCCCAGTCGGCGGCGGCGAGGCCCGCCAGAAACGCCGCCTCCTGGAGAACGCCGGCCCCCGTGTTCAGATAAAGGGCGTTGCGCAAATACTGCGGCGCGGTGCCCGGCGCTTCGTGGTTGTCCTTGGTGTTGGCCCGCGAGTCGGCCATGCCGCGCTGGTCTTTTTCGTGCGAGGTCGCGGCCATGTCCGCCACGAAAAAATCGATCAGCCCGTCGTTGTTCACATCGCCCAGATCGGCGCCCATCGAGGAAAACGGCGTGTGCGGCGCCGCTTGATCCAGCGTGTTGGTGAAGGTGCCGTCGCGATTGTTGCGGTAGAGGACGTCGGGCGCGGAGAAATCGTTCGCGACGTAGAGATCGGGCCAGCCGTCATTGTCGTAGTCCCACCATGTCGCCGAGTGACCCTGGGTCTCCCCGCGAATTCCCGCGCGCTCGGTGACGTTGGCAAAAGTGCCGTCGCGATTGTTGTGGAAAAGGAAATCGCGCCGTCCATTCGGGTGCGCCACGGCATCGAGCAGGTTGGTCTGCAGGTAAACATCCAGCCAGCCATCGCGGTCGTAGTCGCAAAACGCCGCCATCCCACTGGCATCGCTGATCGCGAGTCCGCGCGCCGCGGCCTCCTCTTTGAAAACGCCGTTGCCCTGGTTGATGAACAGAAAATTTGGGGCGCCGAAACGGCAGACGTAGAGGTCGAGCCGGCCATCGTTGTTCACATCGGCAAAGGTCGCGCCCTGCGCCCAAACTCCGGCGGCGCCGCCGACGCCCGCCCGGGAAGTCACATCCTCGAATTTCCAGCCGCCGAGATTTCGAAAAAGCCGGCAGCCCTCGGTCTTGCTCACGACAAACAGATCCGGGCGTCCGTCGCCATCGAAGTCTCCCACCGCCAGCCCCGTGCCAATCGCGCCGACCGTGAATTCCTGATAGCGCTCCCACCACATCTTCGGATCGGCGTAACGGTTTTCGGTTTGGACCCCGGTGTCGGCCGGCGAAAGGACGGCGAAGAGCGTCGCTCCCCGGGCCGCGGAGGGCGGAGCGAGCGGACTTTCGACGATCGCCGCCACCGGCTCGGCCGCACCGGCGCCTGCCGCCAGCAGCGCGCCCATCAGCCAGCTCAACCGCCGCCGGGTGACACGCCTCGCGCTTGGTCCAGAAGGATTCTCGGCGGCAAACATCGGGTGGAGAAAAGGAGCGAACGACCGGCGGCAGAGTCAAGGTTCGCACGATTGAACTGCAGCGGCGGTCTACGACCGCCCTCCGGGATGCCCACAAACGCGGCTGAAGCCGCGCGCGCCACCCGGCATTGACCACCGCGGCAGCAAACCCTCTCCGGTTGGCTGAGGAGCGGCTTAACGCCGCGATCCTCCGCGGCAAATCGGGAATCGCGGCGTAATGCCGCTCCTACAATTCAAACAATCCCACGCGTAAATTTTGGGACGTGTCTTCAAATCGTCCTTCGTTTGTCATTCTGCGCAGAGCGAGGAATTCCTTTCTCTTTCCGCCCCTACATCGCGACCTGCATGAGTTTCACTTTCCGACCTTTTTTCCGGCCCTGGATGCTGGTCCCCGTTGTGGCGCTTGGATTTCTCGTCTGGACGAATTCGCTCCGCGTCCAGCGCGTGCAATATGTGACGAGTATTCCGGAATGGTCGGTCGCGGCGCCCAAGCCCGACGCTGCGTCTCCCAGCGGCTACACCGGGGGAACGCGGCGCCTGATCGTGCCGGAGCACAACAACCGCAGCTATCAGTGGATTCTCGAAACGCAGCAAATGCTCGCGCGCGGTGCGCACCGCCTCCGTCACGTCGACTACGACAACGCTCCGCAGGGCCGCGAAACCCACGCGCCGTCTCTCTTCCGGTGGTGGCTGGCGACGGTGGCTCGATTCGATCATGCGCTTTCTCGCGAACCAAACGGTTCGCTCGCGTTGTCGGTCGAACGCGCAGCGCTTTTTGCCGATCCCCTGTTGCTCGTGATGCTGTTGATTGGGACGACCCTGTTTGTCGCACGGCAGTTCGGCGCTTTTCCTGCGGCTCTGGTGTCGGTCGGCCTCGCCGGTCTTTTTCCCTTTGCCGGCGGATTCCTGCCAGGCGCGCCTGATCACCGCGGCTGGGCAACAGCCTGTGCGCTCTGGAGCGTGCTGCCGTTGCTGGCGGGAATTCGCGCACCCAATCCCGCGGCGGCACGGCGGTGGTTTTTTTTCGCGGGCACGGTCGGCGGGATCGGGTTGTGGTTTAGCGTGGCGAGCGGAGTCCCGGTGATCGCCGGCGTCGCGATCGGAGCGCTCGCGGCTGCGTGGATTGCGCGCGGGACGATCGAAGCTCCCTGGCGCGCGTGGTCGCTCGGTGGGGCCGTGACGACCCTCGTGGCCTGCATGTTGGAATATTTCCCGGATCACCTGTCGCTGCAGCTGCAGGCGATTCATCCGCTCTACGCGATCGCGTGGCTGGGCGCCGGTGAGCTGATCGCCCGGGGTGCTTCCGGATTTCGTCCGCCGAAGTTCCAGTGGCGCACGGGTGATTTCGCGGCGGCGGGATTCGCGATCGCCGCGATCGCACTGTTGCCCGTGGCGATGCGGTTGACCGAAAGCCGCGGCTTCGTCGCGCCCGAGCCGGGAGCGTCACGGGTCACCTTTGAGGGCCTCAACGCACCGCTGATCGCGACCTGCCTCCCCTTGCTGCTCGTCGTGGTGGCGGTGGTGTTCGTGTGCCGTCGTTCGCCAGTCGCCGGAGAACGGGCCGCGGTTGCGCTGGCGCTGGGGCCGGTGTTCGTCGCGCTGGGATTCGCGTGCTTTCAACTGCGCTGGTTCAACACGCTCGATGCCCTGCTCCTTCCGCTTCTCGTCGCGCTCACGGCCGTGCTGGCGACGTCGACAGCGAAGCGAACCACCCGGCGGTGGTGGGCGGTCGCGGCGGCAGTCGTGCTCGTCCCCGGAATGATTCAGCTTTTGCCGCCGCTCGGAGAATCGCGAAAAACGCTGGGCGAAACCGACGTGGAGGGTGTGGTGACGCGAGATCTCGCCCACTGGCTCGCGCAACGCACCGGCGGCCAGGCGATCGTGTTGGCGTCGCCCGACCTGACGGTGAGCCTCGCGTTTCATGGCGGATTGCGCGGGCTCGCGACACTCGATTGGGAAAACAAGGACGGCCTCGCCGCCGCGGTGCGCATCGCCGCGGCCACGTCGCCGCAGGAAGCGCTGGCGTTGATCCAGCAGCGCGGCGTGACGCACATCGTCGCGCCGTCCTGGGATGAATCCCTCGAGGAGCTGGCGCGGCTGGGATCGAGTCAGCCGGAGCGGGCGTTTGCCACCGCGCTGAAACGCTGGGCGCCGCTCGTCTGGCTGCGGCCCATCCCTTATCAAATCCCGCGCATCGCCGGCTTCGAAGGCCGGAGCATCGCGGTTTTCGAGGTCGTCGAGGAGCAGGAGGAATCCACGACCCTGATCCGGCAGGCGGAATATTTTGTGGAGATGGGACAGGCTGAACTCGCCGCGGGCATGCGGCGAAAACTCCAGCGCTTCCCCTCCGATCTCGGCGCGATGGTCGCGCTCGCCCAGATCGAGGTCGCGCGCGAGGACGCGGAGGCTTTCCGCGCGATACTCGCCACCCTCGTGAATTCGATCTCGGCCGGCGCCGACCGCTCGCTGACCTGGGAGCGCCGGGTCAGCCTGGCGATCGTGCTCGCGCAGGGAAAACGCGCCGACCTCGCCCGCGAACAGGTTCGACGCTGCCTCGCCGACCTGGACGAACCGCGAATTCGTTCGCTCACCACCGACTCCCTTTTCCGCCTGCTCGTGCTCGCAAAAAACTTCGGCGTTGAGATCTCCACTCCCCGGCTGCGCGAGCTCGCGTTGAGCCAACTCCCCCCCGACACGAAAGAGCAGCTGTAACTAGCTCCCACTGCTCTCGCGGACCAGCGCCCGCCGGTGACCACCACTCCCGCGAACACGTCACTTATTAAGTGACATTGCGGCCCAGGCACGGCGGGTCCCCCCGGGGGGCATGGGTAGCCGATGTCACTTATTAAGTGACATTGCGGCCGGGGCCGGAGGGGCAGTCAGGGTCAGCACGACGGCGGCGTGGCGGTCGATCGGCGGGGTCGGGAGTTTAAGGGTGCCGCCGGAATGAACGACGGTCGTGGGCTCGGCGGGCGTGCCCTTGAAAGTATTCCACCAGGTGACCTGCCACGTTCCGGCTGGCACGTCCCCGAGCAGCAGCGTGCCGCTCGCCGCCGCAAGCGGCTTCAGCGCGAACACGCCTTCGCGATGCCACACCCACAGCGTGAGAAAATCTTTTCCGCGCTGACCGATCGACGCGAGGGCGGGAACCGTGTGGGGGAAATCGATGCCCGCCAGTTCGAACCAATCCGACTCTCCCGGATTTTCGACCATGAGCGTGTGTCGGCCCGCGGAAACGGTGAACGGCAGGATCGCGGGTTTCTCCTTCGTCGGCGTCGCCGCGACCGGCGGCGTCCAGGATTTTTCCGCCGCTACTTTTCCATCGACGGAGATGCGCACCGCGGCGCCTTTCGGGCTCACGTTGACGACGCGCGCCCGCAGACTCATCTCCCGGGGAAATTCGATGTGATACGTCGCGCGTCCCGGAAATCCACGCTGCAAACCTTCCGGACCCACGTAACTGCGCGGAACGTCGGCAAATTCAACCGGCTCCCGGCCGTCGAGCGGCACGGTGAATTCCGGAGCGCTGCGCCGCTGCCACACCTGGCCCGCCGTGAGAACGAAGGGCACACGGGCGTCGCATTCCACCACGGACGAGAATGGCGTCAGGTTTTCGCGCCGGCCCAGCCCGGTGGCGTGGAGAAATCGCGCCACGGCGCCGAGCTCGCCGAGCCGGTTACCCAGGATGAGTTTTTCGCCGAGCCAGGGCTGCGCCGCGTAAGGCCCCTGCCCCATCAGGCTCGCCCACACCGGCGGCACGATGGCGATCCCCGATTCCTTCTGTGCGGCCGTGAGGTCCATGTGGTCGTCGCCGACTTCGCCGTAGAAAACCGGCCGGTTAAGCGCGTCCGCGGGGACGGCAAACTGCCGCGCGCCGGCGAGCATGTTCTGCGCGTAGAGATGCGGCTGGTAGAAATCCATCCGGGCGTAGATGGGGCTCCGCAGGTCCTCGGTGCTCGTCGTGACGAGATGGCGGTAGTGGTCGAGGCCGCGGATGTAGTCCGCCATCGCGTCGTGCCACTGCGCAACCGTGGTGTCGTCGTGCCCCTGGTTGATCGGGTCGGTCCAATGCACTTCGTTGAACAACTCCCATGCGAGCACGGCCGGCGAGTAGCCCCAGCGCGCGATGATGTACCGGTATTTCAGGGCGGTGAGGCCGATCGCGAGTTCCGAGGTGAAAAATTCCCCCGGACTGGCGAGGAAGCCGTCGCGATTGGCGGCGTTCCACGGATGCTCCTTCCAGTTGGGATTTACCGTCGTCGAGTACTGGCCGTGGTGTTGAAGGACGATCTGGAGGTAAACATTTTTCTCCTCGGCGGCGGCGACGATTTTGTCCCAGTCGGCCGCGACCTGCAGATCGAGCAAACCGCGGGCCGGCGACTTTCCCCGGTCGGGCGGAAGCCATTCGAGATTCAGCCCGCCCCAGTGCGACATCCAGATCCGCATCCAGTTTAACCCTTGCTGATTGAATTCCGAAATCGCGCGCAGGTGAAACTTCATGCGATCGGAGCTGGCCCACGCGATGTTGGCCCCGATGGGAGTGAAAGGCTGGCCGTCGCCAGAAAGGAAACGCGCCGGCTGGCCGCGGTAGCCCGTGACCTGCGGGAGGGGCGCCGGTTGTTTTACGGTTTGTCTGACCCGCTCCATGGCGGTCGCCGGCAGGGGCATCATGCGGTCGCCGAATTTTTCGGAGACTGTGCCGAGACGATACTCGCCCGCTTCAGTCGCGCGGGCGCGCACGGCAAACTGACCGTCGCCGTAAAAGAAAGCCGGCAGGCGCAGGATGGCCTGCGAAGGAGTCAGCACCTCGGCCCACAGGTTGCGGGCGTACGGATTGCGATCGTCGGGGGGCAGGCGGAAAACAAACTGCACCGGCTCGACCGCGCGGCCGGCGACCGCCGCAAAACCAAGCAGCGCCAAAACAAATCCACGAAGCGGGAAAAGCCTTTTCATTGGAGGTAATTTTGTCCGGAAGCGAGGCCACGGCCTCGGAAAAAGTGTCATCTAATAGATGACACTTTCGGACGGGGGTTGGATGGGTTGAGGGACGAAAACCTAGGGGGCGTGACCGAAGTGTTGTTGGAACTGGGCAAGAATGGCGTTCAGGTCGTCGCGGGAAACGCGGGACAGTCGCAGCTGGCGAATCCACTCCCGGGCGGCGGCCTGGTCGTTCGTGTCGATGGCATGGCGCGCAAGCACCCCGAGGGCGAGCGGATGACCGGGCTGGACCGCAAGCGCACCTTTTAACTCCGTCACGGCTTCGTCGATGCGATCAAGCTGGAGATAGACCAGGGCGAGATCGATGTAGGCGCCGGCCTCGCTCGGCCGGAGCCGGCGCGCGGCCTTGAACGCCGCGATCGCCTCAGCGTGGCGTCCGACGGCGGCGAACTTTTCGCCGGACACTTGGTGCAGCGCAGCGGATTGCGGACAACTCGCGAGCCCCTGGGTGATCGCGCGCTGCGCCGCTCCCGAGTCGCCGGTCACCGTGAGCGCTTCGATGAGCAGCACCCAGGCGTCGGCATCCGCGGGTTCGAGGGCGACCGCTTTTTCCAACTGCTGCCGCGCCGGGGCATAATCGCGCGTCTGCAGCAGAAGCTTCGCGAGCTGGCGCCGGTATGAACCCGCCGCGGGCGCGAGTTCGATCGCGCGTTCGAGCCGGCGACGCGCCGCCTTGGGATCGCCCGCAAATTTCGCCAGCGCCGCCGCGACGCTCAAGCGGTACGGATCGTAGCAATCGTCCGCCAGACTCTCCATCCACGGATCGGTGAGATCGTTGAATTCGCGTTTGCCCATCGCCGTTTTCAGCGCGGTGGCGCGGGCAGCGTCGCCAAAATGTTCGCTGACGGTCACCGCGAGCGACAGGGCGCCCACAAATTCCGGGTGCAGCTTGATCGCCTGTTCCAGATGCTCGCGCGCCTTGGTCCAATCCCCCAGGGCGAGGGCGCATTTGGCGAGACCGAGCAGCGCGTACGGATTGCCGGCCTCGCGACTCAAGACGTCGGAATAAACCCTGGTCGCCTCCGTCGTCTGGTTGGATTTGAGCAGCACATCACCGAGGCGAAGTCGGGCGGGAAGATAGCCGGCTTCGAGGGCGACCGCCCGGCGCTGCAGCGGCAGTGCTTCGTCGAGCCGGCCGAACTCGGCGAAAATTCCCGCCTGGAAATGCGGCCAGCGCGCTGCGTGCGGTTCGAGCCGCTGCAGCCCGGCGTAGCACTGGATCGCCTCGTCATAGAAACCGTTCGCGTGGTAGAGGCGGCCGAGCGCCGCGAGACCTGTGGACGGTCGCCGGTAGCCCGTGGCCGTTTTTTCCGCGACGGCGATTTTGTCGCCGAGTTCCGCCGGCCAGCCGCGAAGGGCCGGCCGGGCGGGAATCGATTCCGCGGCCACGGCGTGGCGATCGATCGACCTCCACCCGAGGAAGATCGCACCGGCGAACGCGGCGGCCGCGATGACGAACAAAACCGGGCGACGACGATGGACGGAAGGCGTCATGGCTTTGGCGTCGGCCGCCAGAGTGTGATCCGGCCCATTTTGTCGAACGGCGGATAGGAATAGAAACCCCCGGCGACGATCGCGGGTTTTCCCGAACCATCGAGATCGCCCACGGCGCACGTTGTGAGCTGCGTCGGTTCGCGCGCGAGCACATGCATTGTGAAATTCATCTTTCCGTCGTTCTTGAACACGACGAGTGAAACGGCCTCCGGATTCTTCCAATCGTTGAACCCGCTGATGCACACGACGTCGACCGCGCCCGTGCCATCGAGATCGACGCCCACGGGACTGTAGGCGCCGGGCAAATCGCCAATGCGATGATAGCGGAAAAAACCGTCGCCGAGATTTTCGAGCCACTGCAGCCCGTGCCACGGACGCTGGCCGGGATCGGCGTAACCGAAGCCGTCGCCATTCGTGTAGAGGATGTCGGGCCGGCCGTCGCGGTTCAGATCGGCGAGGCTGATGCCGCTGCTGCCGAAATCCTGGTTGGTGGAGCCGAAAAGCTTTTTGCCGGTGAATTCGCCGCGGCCGTTGTTCTCGAACAGGTGAATCTCCTCCCACTCCTGCGAAACGACGGCGACGATATCGAGGGTGCGATCGCCGTTCAAATCCGCCACGCACACGTTGATGGTGCCGGAAAGATTCAGCAGGACCTGGCTGTCGAACTGCCAGTTGCCGCGATTCTTCATCCAGCGAATCTCGCCCTGGTTGTAGCCGAACTGCGCGACGGCGAGGTCGAGTTTGCCGTCGCCGTCGAAATCGCCGGCACGCACATCGGTCACGCGCGTGACGGATTCCGCGATCACATGCCGGGTGAAATGCTGGCGCCCGTCGTTTTCGAGAATGATGACGGAGCCGATCCTGTCGTTGTTGGGAAAAATTTCTCCCATGCACGCGACCAGCAGGTCGAGGTCGCCATCGCCATCGATGTCCGCGGCCTCGACGTGGACGGGCGAGGCGAGGTTTGCCATGAGGCTCGTCTCTTCAAACCGGCCGGGCGCGACCTGCCGCAGCCAGACGACGGCCTGAAGCCGGTCGTCACAGGCGAGCACATCCGCGCGACCGTCGCGGTCGAGGTCGACGACATTGACGTGTGAGATCCAGGGTTTTCCCTCGAAGGAAGCGCCGATCGGGCCCGGCGAAAAACGCGCAGTGCTTTCGACGATTGCGGTTCGGGTCAGCCGCGCCGGCGGAGCCGCCCGCTCTTCCCGCCGGCAGCCAGACGCGGCAAAAAGAATCCAACCGGCCGCCCACGCGAATGAAGTCGCAGCGAAAGAGCGCGAACGAAACGTCATGGGGGAAAGCTAGAGCCGTCGGGGAAGAATGAGCGAGCGAGCGTTCACGGCGGGAAGCCGAAAAGAAAAAGTCCGGTGGCTTGCGCCACCGGACTTGGAAGAGGGAATTTTCCCGAACTCAGAAGATAAACGAGTTGGTGAGCGTGATGATGCGCGGTTCCGGGATGCGGTACGCGCCGGGCGAGCCGTCCGGTTGAACGGTGACCCGGATCAGCTTGTCCGTGGAGAAGAGGTCACGGACGTTGAGCTGGGCGCGCCACTTGATGCGCTGCGTCAGCTTCCGCTCGTAGCCGATCCAGAGATCGGTGACGCCTTCATTCGGCCCCTTGTAGGGACGGGTGACATCGTAGCTTTGCACACCATTCCGAACGACGACCGGGAAGCCGGTGACGTTCTTGTCCTGCCAGCGATAGCCCGCGCCGACGTTCACGCCGCGGAGGATGCCTTCGGATTGGAAGGAGTAGTTGCCGACGACGTTGAAGCGCCAGGGGCGGAGCTCGGGAACATCGCTGTTCAGGAGAGCCTGCCAGAGGTTGTAGCCGGCGATGGTTTCACGGGCGAACTTGCCGCGGGCGGTTTCGCCGCCGTGCGTCGAATCATTCGAGAAGTCATCTTCAGAGCCCCAGAGGCGCATTTCACCGGCGGCGCCGGCGAACTGCGACTGCCGCTTCAGGATCCAATCCGTGTAGCTCTTGGCGAGGTTGAGACGCTTGGCCGAGGTCTTCGATGCGTTCATCGAGATGTCGAGGCCCTTGACCGGGCGGGCGATGAGCTCGAATTCCGTGCCCTTCGAAACGGTGTCGCCGGTGACGGTCAAACCGGAGGGAGCGAAGTTGATCGAGCCGCCACCGGTCGCGTAGTTCGTGAGGCCCCACATGTTTTGGAAGGCGGCGGGAACTTGCGTGGCGTACCAGGCATCGATCGAGGCTTTCTCGCGGGTGTAGGTCGCATCGAGTTCAGCCTGCGTGTAGGTGTAGGCTCCGCTGCTGCCCTTGACGGGACCGGCGGGACGCCACGTGACCTTGTTACCGCTGCTGGAGATGCCGAACACGGTGTCGGCCGGCCAGTTGGTGGCGCCGGTCGGGGTGATCGAGGTGCGGAATTTTTCCGCGGCCTGCTGGCCCCAGCCTTCGACGGCGCCGATGAGGTACTGGCCGCCGATTTCACCCGCGACGTTCGCGTTGGTGACGGTGGTTTCGTAGCGATTCACGCGGAGGGTGATCTTCTCGTCCAAGGCGGAGATCGCGAAACCGTAGTCCTTCGTCTCACCGGACGGCGAGGCGACGGGAGCGCCAAAGATGTCACGACGGCCGGCGTCGGGCTGGAAGTTCTCGGACTCGTTGTAGAACACGCTCACTCCGAGTTTGCCGGGGAGCTTGTCCATCAGACGGCGCGGGGCGTGGGCCACGATGCTCCAAGTGCGTGAGCTGCCGGAGATTTCGTTGTAGTTGCGGGTGAGATCCTGGCCGCCGCTCTTGTAGTTCACGTCGCCGGCGCTCACGGGGAGACGCCAGTTCGGATCCATCACCTGGGCGACGCCGCGGAGCGTGAGCGGGCTGCCCGCGCTCTGGAAGGTGTCGGTGTCTTTGCGCCAGCCCACCATCGGGACCACGTTTCCGCCGAAGAGGTAACCCTGCCAGACGAACGCGCTCGAATCCACGGTGCTGCGGCTGCGCACACCCTGCGTGTACTGTTTCGATTCGTCGGACGGGAGGTTGTTGTCGGTGATGAGGAGGGGAATCGTTTCCCACTGGTTGGTGGTGTTGTTCCAGATCGGGATGGTCGAATTCCGGGGAGTCACGATGTCCTTCACGCCGGTGAGGCCGATGCCGCTGGCGCTGCTGGCGCCCGAGAGACTTCCGCCGAGATAGTTGTAGAAAATATCGTCACGGGAGGCCTGGCCCAGGGAGTCGGGATTGGCGACGCCGCCCTTTACGCCGAGATATTGATCGCTGAGGAAGAAGCGCGGGCCGCTGCGGCTCTCGTTGTCGTTCTTCTGCGTGTTGTAGAGACCGGTGAAGACATGCCGGCCGAGGATTTTGCCGAGCGAATTTTCGCGGCCCATCACATCGCCGAAATTAAGTTCGCCGAAAACGGTGGCGCGTTTCGCTTCGCGTTCGCGCTCCTGCCAGAACTGGCCGGCGCTGCCGCCGCCGGAAATCGTCATGGGACGGCCGACGTTCGGATTCGCCGCGCCGTTGGCGAGCGTGCTCATGATGTCGACGGTGATGACGGCGCCGTCGCCGGAGAGGAAGTTCGCATAGCCCCACTTCGCCTTCTGACGGTCGTAAGCGAGTTCGAAGCCGACCTTGTCGTTCAGGAAGGTCTGCGAGAGCGCGAGATTGAAGGCCTCAAAATCGTTGAACTCCCGTTTATTGGGACCTTCCAGAAGGTTTTCGTAGAAATTGAAGATGTTCGGATCCGTGAGGGACTTCGCCTTGTAGGCGCCGATGGCGCCGGCCGGGAACTGCGCATTGCCGTAGGCGTCGTAGGTGCGGATGCCGCGCAAGGTGTTGTTGCCAACGCCCGATCCCGCGGTGCCACCGCCCGCGTTAGGGTAGGCCGGAACCTGGGATGCATAAGAGATGCCCTGGGTGTTGCCCGAGAAAGCGGTTACCACGCCGTCAAACACGCGTCCACCGGGAGCGCCGAACCAATTGTTGTTGGGGCTGCCGGACGTCGAGTCGGTCGACGTGCGCTGATCGAGCGTGGGCTTGCCGAGCGCGAACCACTGGGAGATCGCGTCGAGTGGCGGCGTGCCGCGCGGATTGTTCGAGCGAATCTCGCCCTTTTCGAAATTGGCGCGGAAGGACGTGCGCGAGCCGGTCTTGGCGAGGAATTTTGGATCCCACTTCAAAGCGGCGAACACGCGGTGGTCGTCTTTGAAGGCGGGGTCCTGCCGGTATTCGATTTCGTTGTAGAGCAGCGCCAAACGCACAGCCAGTTCGTTCTTGAGGAGAACCTTGTTGAAGTCGGCGGTCGCGCGCTTCGTGCCGAAGGTGGCGAATTGAAACTCAACCTTGTTGGAGTCCTTGAACGCCGCGGTGTTCAAGCTGCTGTTCACGATGCCGGCCGGGCTGCCGATACCGAAGAGAATCGAATTCGCTCCGCGCTGGAGATCGACGCGGCCGACGTTGTAGGAATCCCACGGAATATCCGAGAGGAAGAAATCGCGGGTGTTGTCAGCCTCGGCGAGGCCGCGCACGCGGGTGTTCTGGATTGGAGACTGGCGGTTGGTGCCCGTCAGGACCGAGCCGTCGCCCTGGCCGAGAAAGTTACCGCCCTGGCCGGCGACTTCAGTACCGGTCGTGTAGACCAGCAAGTCTTCCGCGCTCTTGGAGTTGGTGTCCTGCAAAAATTTCTGCGTCACCACCGAGATGGCGGCGCCGACGTCCTTCAGCTGCGTCCGAAGACGCGTGCCGGCGAGCGTATCCTTCGCGGCGTAGCCGGTGTCCTGGGTCGAATCGACCACGAACGGCGAGAGGACCACAGGAACTTCCTCTGCATCCTGAGTGGTGGTGGTAGCGGGGGCCGGTGCTGGCGTGGATTGCGCGGCAAGGCGCACTCCAGTGGTGAAGCAAAGCGCTGAACTGAGCGCGAGTGCTCCTACTCGCGGGAATATACGATTCATGGGTGTTGTTGGTCGGGGCTAGGGTGTGGTTGCAACGGCCCAAGGAGAAGGGGTAGGACCGTGCTGACCCCGGCGTGAAAAGCCGGTGGTGCAGCGTGGCCACTATAGAGGCGGCATGGGGAAGCGTGAATGAGTTCACTTGCTCACGAATTGAGATTCTTTGCGGTGAGTTTCCGAGAGGGAGCGCGTTATTTCACCGCGCGACTTAAGGTCGCGCACGCCGTCATTTCGGCGCGAGAAAGTCCTTGTTTCAGCACGCGAGCACTGCCGCGGACCGCAACCAGGCTGTCCCGCCCCGCCTCGAGCTCTGTGCCCGCCGACGCCTCACTCCACAATGCGCGCACGGGCATCGTTGTCCGCCGTCCCGCTCCAGTTTCAGCGTGAAGGCCAATAGGTTTCTTCCGCGTTGATTCCGATCCCAGCAAACCCAACCCGCCAGATGATCCGCGGCGCCTCTTTATATCGGCGGTTCGCCTCGTATCGCACCAAGCTCTTCAGCGACCGGGTCAGCGCGAACTTCCAGCTGAACGTCGAGAACATCGGCGAGGCCGGGCGGTTGCAGCCGATCGATGTGTTCCCCGACGGCATGCCCAACGCGTTCCGCATCGTCGATCCCCAGAGGTTTATTCGTTCCGCAAGCTTCGATCTCTCATCGGAGAGATCTGTTAGGGTGGTCTGTTAGTGAAGCGGCCCTCGGGGGAGGGCCGCTTTTTTGTGTCCCCCGTTTTGGCAGTGGTGCGCTTTGCTTTGTCATCGCGAAGCGCGCCGTGGCCGCCGACGCAAAGCAGTCGGCGGCGCCGAAGCTGTCGCACTCGTCGCGATCGAGCTGGATTGCTTCGTCCTCCCGCAGAGCGGAACTCCTCGCAATGACAAACTGTACCAATACCTCCATTTAGGAGACACCGGTGCGTGCGCCGCGGCTTCGGAGCCGGAGCATTTTTCTGGCATCCCCACGATTCTCCCTCTGGCTTCTTGCCTCGTGGAGAAACCCGCCAACCCGCACAGCCCCGCCTCCGGTCTTTGGGAATCCGACACCCAACTCGCCGAGCTCTGCCTGAAAGATTTATACACGCCGGTCGTGGGCGACATCCTCGACGCCCTGGGGCGGTACCACCAGTTCCTGCCGGCGCCCGTGCAGCCATTGAAGGAAACCATGAAGGTCGCCGGACGCGCCATGCCCGTCCTGATGATCGACGTGCATGGTCCCCAGAAAAAGCCGTTCGGCCTGCTCACCGAAGCCTTGGACAACTTGAAGGCGGGCGAGATCTATCTCGCGGGCGGCGGCGACATGCGTTGCGCCTACTGGGGCGAACTTCTGACGGCAACCGCACGCACGCGCGGCGCCACGGGCGCGGTAATCGACGGCTATCATCGGGACACGCCCCAAGTCCTGTCGCAGAACTGGCCCGTCTTCAGCCGTGGACGCTACGCGCAGGATTCGGCGGTGCGCACGCAGGTCGCCGACTTTCGCTGCGCGATCGAGATCGGCGGTGTGTGGATCGAGCCGGGAGATTTCGTCTTCGGCGACCTCGATGGCGTCGTGATCATACCGCGGGCACTCGAGAAGGAAGTGATTTCCCGCGCGTTGGAAAAAGCGCGCGGCGAGAAAGTGGTCCGCAAAGCCATCGAGGGCGGGATGAGCGCCACCGCGGCGTTTAAGAAATTCGGGATTTTATAGGCGATGCCCGTGCGCTGCTTCCAAGTTCATCCGGCCGACAACGTCGCGACGCTGCTCGACGACGCAGCCGCCGGCCCGGTCGAGGTGATCGGCGCGGCGTCCACCGGATCGCCGCTCAACGCCCGCGAAGCGATCGCGCGCGGTCACAAGATTGCACTGGCCGATCTCGCCGCGGGGACACCCGTGATGAAATTCGGCGTGCGCATCGGCCATGCGACGCAGCCGGTCGCACGCGGCGGCTGGGTTCACCTGCAAAACCTCGCGAGCGATCTCGACGTTCGCTCCGGCTCGCTCGACCTGCACTCGGGCGCACCGACCGACACGAGTTCCGCCTATGTCTGAACCGGTCGCATCTCCCGTTTCGTGGAGCGGCTATCTGCGACCCGACGGCCGCAAGGGCGTGCGCAATCTCGTGCTCGTCGTCTACACGGTGGAATGCGCGCAACACGTTTCGCACGCGATCGCCGCGGGCGAGGAGGATGTGCACGTGATCGGATTTTCCGGCTGCTACGACAACGCCTACGCCATCCGGCTCATGCTCGCCCTCGCGCGACATCCGAACGTGGGCGCCGTTCTTTCGGTCGGTCTCGGTTGCGAATACACCCAGCCGGAAAAGATCGCCACCGCGGTGCGCGGCTCCGGCCGCGCGGCCGAGTGGTTTTTCATCCAGCAGATGGGCGGCACCCATAAATCCGTCGCCGCGGGCAAGGAGATCGTCCACCGCCTGCGCGCGAAGATCCGCGCGGAAACGCCGCGCGTGCCGATGACGCTCGCCGATCTCGTGGTCGGTTGTGAATGCGGCGGCTCCGACGGCACGTCCGGCCTCGCGGGCAACCCGACAGTCGGGGCGTTTTTCGATCAGCTCGTCGATGCGGGCGGTCGCGCGGTGTTTGAGGAAACCGTGGAGATGATCGGATTGCGCGATCACTTGCTCGCCCGCGCCGCTTCACCGTCGGCGGCACAACAGCTCACCGCCGCCTACGACAAGGCCGTGCGCTACTGCCAGGAAGTGCGGCAGTTTTCCGTCTCGCCGGGAAATTTCGCAGGCGGACTCACGACGATCGAAGAGAAAAGTCTCGGCGCGTTCGCGAAGGGCGGCACGCGTCCGATCCAGGGCGTGATCAAGGTGGCGGAGCCGCCGCCGGCGCCCGGGTTGTGGATCATGGACAGCGTGCCGGACGCGCACTTCATGCAGTTTGGCTATACGAACCCGAACGACACGGAAGGCATCATGGACTTGATCAGCGCCGGCGCGCAGATCGTGTTGTTCGTGACCGGTCGCGGCAGCGTGATCGGGAGTCCCGTCGCGCCGCTGATTAAAATCACGGGGAACAGCGCGACATTTCGGTCGCTGCGCGACGACATGGATTTCGATGCGGGGCGCATCCTCGCCGACGAGCTGACGCTCGCGCAGGCCGGGCGGGAGTTGCTGGAACTCGTGGTGGAAACCGCGCGGGGAGCAGCGACCAAACCCGAGCTGCTCGGTCACCGGGAATATTTCGTCATGTATAAACACCAGGATACTCCGAGCCTCACCGCCGGCTGCCGCGCATGAACCTCCCCTCCCGCGACGCGGCATTCGATCTCACGGGCCAGACAGCCCTCATCACCGGCGGCGGCACCGGGCTCGGGCTCGGCATCGCCAAATGCCTGGCCGCGGCAGGCGCGAAAGTCGTGCTCGTCGGGCGGCGCGAGGAAGAGTTGCGCGCGGCCTGCGCGGCGATTGGCGACAGGGCCTTCGCCCTGCGCGGCGACGTCACGAAACTCGAGACGGCGCCTGCGTTGGTGACGGAGGCGGAGCGTCTCGCGGGACCGGTGTCGATTCTCGTCAACAACGCCGGCGTTCATCTCAAAAAGAAGGCGGTCGATACGACGGACGCGGAATTCGCGCACGTCATGCAGACGCATCTGCTCGGGGCGTTTGCCCTCACGCGGGAAGCCGGGCGCCGCATGATCGAGCGCCGCGCCGGCTCGGTGATCTTCACGGCCTCGATGGCGTCGCTGATGGGCATCCCGCTCGTGGTGGCGTATTCGGCGGCGAAGAGCGCTTATGTCGGCGTGGTGCGCACGCTCGCGACCGAGTGGGGACCGCACGGCGTGCGCGTCAACGCGATCGCGCCTGGCTGGATCGGCTCGGCGATGCTCGAGCAGGCGCTGGCGGGCGATCCGCCGCGCAAGGCGAAGATTCTCGGCCGGATTCCCGCGGGCGGTTTCGGCGAACCGAATGACATCGGCTGGGCCGCGCTTTATCTCGCTTCGCCCGCGGCAAAATACGTCAACGGCGTCGTGTTGCCCGTCGACGGTGGGGCGGCGGAAAGTTTCTAGGCATCGCGTCCGCCCTTCGAAATGTCCCTCGATCAACGCGCCGCGCAGCCGGGCAGGATTCGGTGGGTGATTTGCGCGCTCCTGTTTTTTTCGGTCGCGGTTAACTACATCGACCGGCTGGTCATCGGCATCCTCAAGAAACCGATCAGTGCCGAACTCGGCTGGACGGACAAGGACTACGGTTACATCGCGGCGTTTTTCT
This sequence comes from Opitutaceae bacterium, assembly GCA_036261745.1. Lineage (GTDB taxonomy): Bacteria > Verrucomicrobiota > Verrucomicrobiia > Opitutales > Opitutaceae > DATAKE01. The sequence goes on along the minus strand of DATAKE010000090.1, from coordinate 32,186 downwards.
CCTTCGCCTACGCGTTTGGATATCTGCTGGGCGGGCGGATGATCGACAAGTGGGGGGTTAAAAAAGGCCTGCCGATTTTCGTCGGTCTCTGGAGTTTCGCCGCGGTGGCGCACGGCGCGGTCAGCTGCATCGACAAGACCGCGCAATTCCGGATGAGCTACCCGTGGTTCTCGTTTGCGGAGGTGGGTTTCGCGTGGATGACGCTCGCCATGCCGATGACGGCGGCCGGCTTCGTCCTGGCGCGGGTGGCGCTCGGACTCACCGAAGGCGCGAACTTTCCCGCCGCCATCAAGACGGTCGCGGAATGGTTTCCCGTCCGGGAACGCGCGCTGGCGACGGGGTGGTTCAACGCCGGCACGAATATCGGAGCGGTGCTGTGCCCGATCGCCGTCCCGTGGATGTACTCCCACATCGGCTGGGCCTCGACGTTCTATGTCACCGGCGGCACCGGCTTCCTGTGGCTGATCGGCTGGTGGTTCGCCTACGACGAACCGGAAAAACACCGGTGGCTTCCGCGCGAGGAGTTGACGTACATCCGGTCCGGCCAGCCGCCCATCGAGGAGAAAGCGGTGAAAGTGCCCTGGCTCTCGCTCTTCAAGTATCGCGCCGTCTGGGCCTACGTGCTGCCCAGCATTCTAGCGGGACCGGCCTGGGGGTTCTATCAGTTCTTCGTCCCGGATTTTTTGGACAAGCGCTTTCATCTCACGCTGCAGGAGACGGGTTGGTGGACCGGCGCGTTTTTCGGAATCGCGGCGGTCGGGGGAATTGCCGGCGGCTGGCTGACCGGTGTGTTGCTTGGCCGCAACTGGACGCTCAACGCCGCGCGAAAAATTTCCCTGCTGGTCTGCGCGCTCGCGGTGGTGCCGGTGTGTTTCGCGCCCTTTGCCCCGACCGTGTGGCTGGCCGTTCTGATCGTCGGACTCGCCGGATCGGCGCACCAGGGCTTTTGGGCCAATCTCTACAGCGTCGTGTCGGACACGATGCCGAAGAACGCGATCAGCTCGGTGATCGGGCTCGGTGGATTTCTGAACTACTTCACCGGGGGATTCGTGAACGGCATCACCGGCCAGATTCTCCAGAAAACCGGCAACTACATCCCGGTGTTCGCCTACTTCTCGGCCACCTACCTGCTCGCCCTGCTGGCGATCCAGTTGCTCGTCCCGAAAATCGGAGACGCGGGAAAATAAATTCCGAGTCCTCCGTCCCCGCATGTCCGAGCCACCCACGGTCGACATTCGAACGCACGTCGACGCCGTCTATCGCGCGGAGGCCGGTCGCATTCTCGCGACGCTCATCCGCTTGCTCGGCGATTTCGACGTGGCCGAGGATGCGATGCAGGACGCGTTCAATGCCGCGCTGCGCCGCTGGCCCGTCGAGGGCTTCCCGGTTAATCCGCGCGCGTGGCTGATCTCGGCCGGGCGCTTCAAGGCCATCGATGCGATGCGCCGCCGCGCGCGATTCGCCGCATCACAACATGACATCGCCGACACGCTGCATGACGTCGAACCCGCCGCTGCAGTCATTGACGACGAGTTGCCGGACGACCGGCTCAAGCTGATCTTCACGTGCTGTCACCCGGCCCTCGCATCCGACGCCCGCGCCGCGCTCACGTTGCGCGAGATGTGCGGACTGACGACCGAGGAAATTGCCCGCGCTTTCCTCACCTCGGCGCCGACGATCGCGCAGCGGATTGTCCGCGCGAAGGCGAAAATTCGCGACGAACGGATTCCTTACCAGGTGCCGTCGGGCGGGGAACTCCCGGAGCGGATCGGCGCGGTGCTGGCGGTGATCTACCTGTTGTTCAACGAGGGCTACTCTGCGTCGTCGGGCCCGTTGCTCACGCGCGTGGAGTTGTCGGCCGAAGCCATCCGCCTCGGCCGCGTCATGCTCGAACTGCTGCCGGAACCGGAGGTCACCGGCCTGCTCGCGCTCATGCTGCTGCATGAATCGCGACGCGCGGCCCGGGTCAGCGCCGAGGGCGATCTCGTGCTGCTCGAGCAACAGGACCGCTCGGCGTGGAATCACGCGTTCATCCGCGAGGGCATTGTGCTGGTGGAGCGCGCGCTGGCGACCCGGCGCTTCGGACCCTACACGCTGCAAGCCGCGATCGCCGCCGTTCACGCGGAAGCGCCCACGCCCGAGGCGACGGACTGGCGTCAGATTTGCGCGCTGTATGCGGCGCTGCTGGCAATGCAGCCCTCGCCGGTCGTTGAGCTCAACCAGGCCGCGGCCGTCGCGATGCACGAGGGGCCCGCCGCGGGACTGGCCCTCATCGATGCGTTGTTCGCGCGTGGTGAATTGCGGGACTACCACCTCGCGCACGCGGCGCGCGCCGACCTCCACCGCCGGCTCGGGCGCAGGGAGGAGGCGCGCACCGCCTATAAACAGGCGCACGCCCTCGCGAAATCGGAACCGGAGCAGCGTTACCTGGAAAAACGGCTTCGTGAACTCGGATGATTTTTTTCGCAGGGCTGTCGAAATCGACTCCGCCCAATCGGCTAGCTCATGAATGGCGTCCAATTCCGGGCCCGTTCACCCACAATCCACCATGAAATACATCTGCCTCGGTTACATTGACCCCAACAAGTTCGCCTCCGCCACGGAGCCGGAAATGAACGCGATGATGGACAGCTGCTGCGCTTACGACGACCAGCTCCGCGCCAACGGCCACTTCAAGGGCGGGGAAGCGCTGCAGCCGCCGAACACCGCGATGACCCTGCGCTATGCAAACGGAAAGGTTGTCGTCACCGACGGACCCTTCGCGGAAACCAAGGAACAGCTCGGCGGCATCATGATCCTCGAGGCGCGCGACCTGAACCACGCCGTCGACCTGATCTCGAAACATCCCGGGGCAAAGTTTGGCCCGTGGGAAATCCGTCCCGCCGCCGACCTGAGCGAGATCGTGCGGCAAAGCGAGGCGCGGCGGCGCGCCAGGTGAAACACGCCAGCGGCCGTAGAGCTCGGTAAGCAGCGCCTCAAGCCGGCGCCTGGGGGCAAGCCGACGATGGCTTCGCGTGGTCATGGATACGATGGAACGGGCGCTCATTTCCCCGGCGTCCTTTCAAAGGACGATCTCGATCGCGCGCGACCGGATGCCGGTCCGACGGTCGTCACGAACGGACAAGAAAAATCCAGCCCTTCGGCTGGATTGTGGCGATCAAGCGCGGATGAGGGCCCCACAGAGGGCGGCCCTTTCCGGCGTGGCGGCGATCTTACTCGGTATCGTAAACTTCGATGAGCGCGACGCCGGTCGTGTTCGCGACACCCGAGAGATGGACGGTGTACGCGCCGGGTTGCAGCGTGATGAGCATGGCGGCGTCCTTGCTACCGGTGGGCAGGGGGAATTCGCCGAGCTGCAGAAATGCGGCCGTGAGACTGGCGACGTTGTTGCCGGTCTCCCAATTGTCGTTGCTGCCGATGACCGCACCCTTCGAGAAAACGGCGAGCTGCGGATCCGCGAGGACACCGGTGACGCCCAAGGTGGACAGTGTGGGGCCGATACCGCGGATCAGCACCGTCTTGGCTGCGTTACCGGTGATAATGAGTCCGCCGATGAGGATCCCATCGTTGGCTTCCACCTGCATGCGGACGGAAACCGCGAAGAGGCGGGCGCTGGAGGTCGAGTTCGGATCCGCATCGTAGACCTCGGTCATCGCGGTGCCGGTGGTGTTGTTCGCTCCCGTAACGCGGGAGGTGTAGACGCCGGTGTTAACCACGGCGATCAAGGCGGAATCTTTGCTGCCGGCAGCGAGAGGATAGAGCCCGGCCCGGGCGGAATCGGTGACGAGTTGGGCGACGTTCGGGTTCGTCCCCCAGTCATCATTCGCACCGATCGAGGAGCCGCCGCTGTAGAGTGCGAGCTGCGGATCCGCGAGCACGTTGGGGACGCCAAGACTCGCGAGCGCGAAGCCGAGACCGCGGACGATCAGCGTTTTCGTTCCGGAGACGGCGAAGCCCATGATCAACGTTTGATTGCCCGTTCCCGCTTGGGACCGCGCGGAGAAGGCGGTGATCCGGCTCGAAGCGGCGGTGGGTGAGGACGTGATCACGATCGTCACTGGCACCGTGCTGCTACCGAAAGAATTCGTCGCGGTAACCGTCACCCCGTACGTGCCTGGCACCGTGGCCGTGCCGCTGATTGCACCTGTCGTGGAGTTGAGCGTAAGGCCGGCAGGCAAGCCGGTGGCCGAATAGCTCGTGGGCTGGCCGGTGGCTGCGATCACATAGGTGGTGAAGGGAACGCCGATACTGCCGCCCGCGGTTGGCGGGCTCACGATGATGGGGGCGACATTGGCCGCCGCGACCGTGATCGTGAGAGTTGAGTTACCGGTGCCGAAGGCATTGGTCGCCGTGAGGACCACGATGGACGTGCCCGCGGCGGTGGGCGTTCCGGTGATTGCGCCGGTCGAAGGGTTGAGGCTCAAGCCCGCCGGAAGCCCCGCCGCCGTATAAGCGGTGGGCACACCCGTGGCGGCGATCTGGTAGTTGACCGCGGTGCCCACGGAGGCGGGAGCGGTGGCGGCCCCGGTGATGATCGGAGCGTTGGTGGAGGCGGCGACCGTGATCGTGAGCGTCGCGTTGCCCGTGCCAGAGGCGTTGGTGGCCCCAATAATGACATTCGAAGTTCCAGAGGCGATCGGCGTGCCGGAGATAACGCCCGTGGCCGCCGCGATACTCAGCCCAGTCGGAAGGCCGGTGGCGGTGAAGCTCGTCGGGGAGCCCGACGCGGCGACGGTAAAGCTAAAGGGGGTTCCGCTGGTGGCTGGCGCGGAGAGCGAGGAATTCGTGATGACCGGCGAACCCGCCGGCGCGGCGCTGACCGTCAGCGTTACGGCGTTGCTCGGAAACGAGCCGGATGCGTTCGTGACGACGACATCATAACTCCCGCTATCGGCCGCCTGCGAGTTGGGCAGCGAGAGGGTTGACGTGGTGGCGGACGCGTTGCCCGTGATGTTGGTCCCGGCTTTGCGCCACTGATACGTAACCGTGGTGGTGCCGCTCGCGACGACGGAGAGGGTCGCGGTGGAACCTGCGACCGCGCTTTGCGAGGTGGGCTGAGACGTAATGGCAAGCAGCGTGGAACCGGAGGCGGTGAAGCTCTGCCGCAGCATATTGCCCGCGAAGGCGGTGGGGGCGGATTGGCCCGCCTGCGTCGCTTGCAACGTAATCACGCCCGGCGCGGTGGGCGTAACGGTGAAGACGCCTCCGACAGAGGCACTGATCGAAGCCGCGCCCGTGGAGCCTGGTACTACGGTGAGTACAATCGCAAGCGCGGAGCTGGCGGTCGGGTTGACCGTGAACGAGCCCGCGCTGATGGCGCGGTCGGCGATTGCCGCGAAACTGATGGATTGCCACGTCGAATTGACCGAGCCGGTTGTATAGAACCGACCCGTGCCGAAACCGAGATCGCCGGGCACGAAGGTCAGCGTCGAGTAAACGCTGCCGAGATTGGCGACATCGGAAGCGCGTCCGGTGACGGGATGCAGCGTCCCAAAAATCGTATAACCGGTCACGGGGTCCAATCGCAGGTAGTACATCTTGTCCGTGCCGAAGCCGACGTCGGTGCCGGTAAACGCGAGGGCATTGTGGCCGCCCATGCCGAGATCGAATTGATCCGCGGACCCGCTGAGCAGTGGGGGCGAAAGCGTGCCGAATTTCGTGAAGCCCGTAACCGGATCGGTGCGGAGGTAATAAAAACTGTTGAGGCCATAGCCGAGATTCGTGGCGGCGAAGGTGAGGCCGAAATATCCGCTGACCCCCGTCAGTGTGGCGGGGCCGCCGGGTGCCGACATCGGCTTCAGATCGGTGACGGCGGAAGCGACGCCCGAACCGGGTTTGATTACGCTGAAGTAGTCCGTGGTCCCCTTGTGATGAATCGTATAGAAGTTAACCGAGCCGTAGCCGACATCGGGATCGGCCGAACTCAGAGCCGAGTAGGAGCTGGGGGTCAGCTTGCTGCCGATATCCGCGTGAGGTGTCGCCGCCCCGGAAGCCGCGACATAAAGGTTGAAGGCTGCAATATCACCGCCCGAGGGAATCGCGGTGCTCTTGATCGAGTAGAAATTGTTCGCCGTTCCCCCGAGTCCAAGGTCCTGCGCCATGTGGTGAAACCCAGCCAGACTTCCACCAACCCCCCACCGGGGCGTGAGGGTCACCACTCCCGTTGCGGGTGTAATGGCGATGGACGCCATATTATCGGCGCGGAGTGCGATGCCTCCGAGACCGATGAGGGTTGCGACAAGGGAAAAGACCCGGGTACTGAATTTCATATGCTTTTTTGGTAAGGACGGAGATGACGAATAGCTCGGCGCTGCACGCGGTTCGCCTGAGCACGAGGATAGCTGTTTTCGCCGGCCCTCGATATGGGGTGTAGCGAGTACGGGGGTGCCCAACGGTGAACCCGTTTCACCTCAAGGCGCGCAACCGCGATTGCGCCGCCCGAGGATCATCGCGCAGCCCTACGCCGACTGCTTGTGCTCCCCGACAAAGAAAGGCACGCGTGAGCCGCTGTCGACGAGCCGGTGCGCGACCGCATAGCGCGTGAGGCCGGCAGTGCCGTGAATGTTGAGTTTCTCCATCACGTGCTGCCGGTGTTTCTCGACGGTCTTAATGCTGATGCCGAGATCGGCCGCGACCTGTTTATTCGGCTGTCCCTCGGCAATGAGTCGGAGGACCTCCAATTCTCGAGGCGTAAGTTGAGGGCCGGCGAGGCCCAGCAAACCGTCGCCATTGCGGAGGGCACTGCCTCCAGCCGTTCTCCGTGTTTCGATCACCGCGCGGACAAAGGGATCGATTCGGGCAACGGCGGTGATCGCCACGGGCAGCAACGGTTTGGCCAGGATGTGCTTTTCCAAAAATTCCACCACGGTTCTGACGCGTTCTTGCTGAGCGTCCGCCGGCGTCGCGATCGATAAAACCCCGTGAATCTTTTCCAGGGCGGCGAGTTGGCCAAGAAGTCGCGTGGCCGCCGACTCGAAATGGTGGGGTAGCATTCCCACGTGGGACTGGCGATCCCTGCCCCGGTTCACGGGAAACAACCGCGGCAATTCCAAGCCGCGCGACTTCGCCCGCGGTAAAAACCCGATAACTCTTTGGCGGGGCATGCGCCGCCCGCGTAGCGCCGGGTCCCCAGGTGAAGGATCTAAATCTGCTGCAGGAATTCCGAAAACTTCAAGGCCCGCAACTTTTGCGAATTGCGGGCCTTGAAAAATTGGCGTCCCCACGGGGATTCGAACCCCGGTTCTTACCGTGAAAGGGTAGTGTCCTAACCAGGCTAGACGATGGGGACTAACCGGGAGTCGCGAACCCTACGGCGCGACTCCCTCCGCGCAAGGCTAATTTCCCCGCTCATTTTGCGAATTTTGCATGGCGCCGCGGCTCGTTTCCCGGCAATTCCGCGGCATGACGTCTGCCGAAATCGCCGCCGCCCTCCCCAAGAACGCTGTCAATTCCATCGAAGGCCTGCCCTTCCCCCGGATCGCCTCCGGCAAAGTCCGCGAGATCTTCGATCTCGGTGACGCCCTGCTCCTATCCGCCACGGACCGTCTCTCCGCTTTCGATGTCGTACTCCCCGATGGAATCCCCGGCAAGGGCGCGATCCTCACCCAGATCAGCAACTGGTGGTTCGCGCAGACCAGCGGCCTCATCCAAAACCATTTGCTGCCGGATCAAGCGGGCGAGTTCGCCCGCCGCGGTATCAAAAATCGCGATCTCCAGCTCCGCAGCATGGTCGTGAGAAAACTGAAGCCGCTCACGATCGAATGCGTCGCGCGCGGTTATCTCATCGGCAGCGGTTGGAGCTCGTACCAGAAAACCGGCGAAGTCTGCGGGATCAAACTTCCCGCCGGCCTCCGCCAGGCCGACCGGCTCGCCCAACCGATCTTCACGCCCACCACGAAAGCGCCCAAGGGCCAGCACGACGAACCGATCAACGACGCGCAGGGCGCCGCCATCATCGGCGCGCCGCTCTACGAAAAAGTGAAGGCGCTCAGCCTCCAACTCTACCAGTTCGGCCACGACCGCGCGAAACAGGCGGGCATGATTCTCGCGGACACGAAATTCGAGTTCGGCACCGATATGGCCGGAAATCTTTTCCTGATCGACGAAGTGCTCACGCCGGACTCGTCCCGCTACTGGCCCGCGGAAAGTTACGCGCCCAATCAATCCCCGCCGAGCTACGACAAACAATTCGTCCGCGACCACCTCGTCGCGATCAAGTGGGACCAGAAACCGCCCGCCCCGAAGCTGCCGGCCGAAGTCATCGCGCGCACGCAGGAGAAATACCTCGCGGCGCTGAAAAGCCTGCTGGGCTGATTTCTGCCCGATGTGGGCATTGTAGGAGCGGGCTTCACGCCGCGACCGCACGACAGACCCGCTGAAGTCGCGGCGTAAAGCCGCTCCTACAGTACCGGAGGAGCCTACTGCATCACGCCGTGCCGCCGCGGTGTGGTCACCGCGCCGCTCTGCGCGCGCATCAATTCGCGCCGCAGCCAGTCGAGCGCCGCGTTCACCGCCCGCACCTTTACGGTGGTGCGCGGCCCGGGATAACTCAGTTTTTTCGACCACACTCCGTGAGGCGCATGGAGCGCCACGAAGATTGTCCCGACGGGATTCTCCGCCGTGCCGCCGCAGGGACCCGCGAAGCCCGTGACGGCCAGCGCGTAATCGGCGGCGAGTTTTTCCGCCGCACCGGTCGCCATGGCCACCGCGTTTTCCGCGCTGACCGCGCCGTGCTGCAACAGAATGCACTCCGGCACATCGAGGAGCTGCGTTTTCGAATCGTTCGAGTAGCAAACGCAACCGCCGGCAAAAAATTTCGACGCGCCGCAGATGTCCGTAAACGCATTTGCGAGGAGCCCGCCCGTCGCCGTCTCCGCCACCGCGAGCTTCACTTCCTGCACGCGCATCAGCTCGGCGCAGAGTTTCGCGAGCGAATCGTGCCCGTAACAGACGAAATCCTCGCCGAGCAATTGCGCGCACTCCGCGGCAATCGTTTCCAAGTCCTGATAAGCGAGGCGGCCGGACGGCGAACTCAGCCGGCAATCCACGTGCCCGGAGTGGGCACAGAACGCGATGCTGAGCGCGTCACCGAAGCGGTTGAAAATCGGCTGGAGGCGCGTCTCGAGCAATGACTCGCCCACCCCGGAAGTCCGCAGCTGCACGTAGGCCTCGCGCTCCAGCAGCAAACCCAGCGCGGCGAGCCGCGGCAGCACCTGGTCGGTGAACATCGGCTGCAGTTCGTTCGGCGGCCCGGGCAGCATGCACAAAACTTTCCCGTCCTGCTCGACCCAAAGCCCGGGCGCGGTGCCGTGCGCGTTCACCAGAACCTGGCCGCGCTCGAAGCGGTCGGCCTGCTTCAAATTGTTCGGCGTCATCTTCCGGCCGACGCGCGTGAAGCGTTCCGCGATGTGCTGCTCGATCGCCGGATCGCGGATCAGCCGCTGCCCGAGCACTTCCGCGATCGCCTCGCGCGTGCGATCATCGCAGGTGGGCCCGAGTCCGCCGGTGGTGATCACGACATCCGCGCGCGCCCAGCTCTCGCGAAATTGGGCGACGATCGCATCGGCTTCGTCGGTGACCGTCACGTTCCGCTGGAGCGTCACCCCGCGGCGGCCGAGCTGCGCTCCGATGAAAGTGAGGTGTCCGTTCGCCGTGAGCCCGAGCAACAATTCGTCGCCCAGGGTTAGGAGCTCATAGCGGAGTTGAGCCACTCGCGCGCGCGGCGAGCCGATGTCGGGGGAAACCATACTTGCGAGAACGGAGATTAGGCGGATTCTAAAAAAATGCCAGTGTCGGAACAGTTAAACCTGAAGGAGAAGGTGCGCCGCCTCCCTGACAAGCCCGGGGTTTACCTGATGAAGGACCGCCTCGGTCGCATCATCTACGTGGGCAAGGCGAAGAGCCTGAAAAAGCGCGTGTCCTCTTATTTCCAGCCGTCGCGTAATTTCACCAACCTTCACCCGAAAATCCGCGCGCTGATCGGGTTGATCACCGATTTCGACACCGTGGACGTGAAATCGGAGCCCGAGGCCTTGTTGCTCGAGGGCAAGCTGATCAAGCAGTGGCGACCGCGCTACAACACCGACTTCACCGACGACAAGCGCTTCCTCCTCGTGCGCGTCGATCTCACCGAGGAGCTCCCGCGCTTCCGGCTCACGCGGCTCAAGAAGGAGGATCGCTCCCGCTATTTCGGTCCGTTCGCGCACAGCGGCCTGCTCCGCAAGACCCTCGCGCAGATGCGGCGGCAGTTCGGCATTCTCCTCGCCGACGCCAATCCGCAGAAACTTCCCGACGGCACCTGGCAGCTCTACGACGACGTGCGCCGCGAGATCTACAGTTTCCCGAACTCCGTCGGCGCCGGGGAGTACCGCCGCCGCGTGCTGGACGCCTGCGAATTTCTCGAGGGCAAGTCCCGCGAGTGGCTCGAGCTGCTGCGCACCGAAATGGCCGCGGCCGCGGTCAAACAGGATTTCGAAAAAGCCGCCGAGCTGCGCGATGTGGTGTTCGCCCTGGAAAAAACGCTGGCGAAGACGCGGCGTTTCGAGCGCACCGATCCGACGCGGCCCGAACGCGACGACGCCGCCGTGCGCGCCCTCGGCGAAACGCTGGGACTTCCCGCCCCGCCGCGGACGATGGAGTGTTTTGATATCTCGCACATTTCCGGAACGTTCGTCGTCGCCTCGATGGTTCATTTCGCCGATGGCCGTCCCGACAAGGACAACTACCGCCGCTTCCAGATCAAAAGTTTCATCGGCAACGACGATTTCCGCGCGATGGAGGAAGTCGTTTCGCGCCGCTACCGGCGGCTGTCGGAGGAAGGCCGGCCTTTCCCGGATCTGGTGGTGATCGATGGCGGACGCGGCCAGATCGGCGCGGCGCTGAAGGCGTTCGTCAGCCTCGACCTCACGCCGCCGGCGCTCATCGGCCTCGCGAAGAAAAACGAGACGATCATTTTTCCGGACGAGCGCCCGCCGCTGAACCTTCCGCTGGATTCGCCCGCGCTGAATCTCCTCCAACGGCTGCGCGACGAAGCGCATCGTTTTGCGAACACCTACAATGCGACGCTGCGCTCGAAAAAAATCCGGGAAAGCGTGCTCGACGATTTTGGCGGCCTCGGCCCGGTACGGCGCGCCGCGCTGCTCATGCATTTCGGAAGCATCGACCGGTTGCGGACGGCGACCGTGCAGGAGATCTCGGAAGTCCCGGGCTTCGGCGGAAAAATGGCGGCCGAGCTGCACAAGTTTCTCACCCTGCCTTCGCCGAGACCCATGCCTGAACCAGATTCCGACGCCCTGTCGTAGCAGCCGAGGTGACGAGGCTGATCTGGCGCGACTTCGCGAAACCACAGCCTCGTTACCTCGGCTGCTACGGGTTGGCTGCGCCACCTAGGGCGTGGGGCGGTTTAGATGCCGGTCGGCGAAGTCGAGGTAGCGCGCCCAGTCGTACCCGGTCATGTCGTGTTTCCCGGTGCGATTGTGGTAGCCGATCGTTTCGCCGACGGACGTGTCGAGCGCCGGCATTTCGCTGACGCCAAGGCCTTTTTTCCCGAACAGCCCATAGACGGGCTCCGCGCCTTTCGCGCCGAGAAACTCGCCGCGCGGATCGCTCCACTGGTCGCCGTCCGCGCTTGCGACGTAAAGCGGCCGCGGTGCGATCAGCGCGAGCAACTGGTGCTGGTCCATCGGCAGCGCCGCTTCGTTGTCGTTGTAGGTGCGGAAACTTTTCGCGAACCAGTGCGGAAACTTCCCGTTGATGATCGCGACGGTCTCGCCATAGAGGCGCTTGCTCAATGCGGCCCCGCCGCAGCCCGACTCGTTCGAGATCAGCATCGCGAAGCGTTCGTCCTGCGCCGCGGCCCAGTCGGCGGCTTTTCCGAGACGCGAAAACCCGTGCACCGCCACGCGCTTCGCGTCGAGTTCGCGATCGCTTTCGAGATAGTCGAGCGCGCGGCTCAGGCCCCACGCCCAGATGCCCATTGCGCCCCAGGCATCGGCGGCGCGCTCCTCGGCTCCGCCGGTCGAAAAAAGCGCGGCGACACCCGCCGGATCCTTCAAGCCGTCCACGTGATCGCGGCAGAGGTCGTTGCACCACGCCGTCGCCGTCGCATAGCCACGCGCGATCACGGCTTCGATCTGCCACTTGGAAGCGTGCACGCCGCGCTGCTCGGAATTCGCCGGTGTGCCCGGGGCAGCCGGCCGGTAGCGATCCACCTCGTAAAATGTGAACGGCCGCGCAAGCGCGATGGCCGGATCAGAGTGAACGGTGTGATTGCCAAAAAAATTCAGGCCGAGAAAAACCGGCGGTGGCGCACTCACGCCGTTCGGCTGATAAATGAGCAGGTGCATCCGCGGGCTGTCCGGTTTTTCGTTTTCCGAAAACCAGATCGTGATTTCCTTTCGCGTGGCCTTGCCGCCGAGTGCGGCGCGGTCGAGCGAAGTCACCTGCCAGTGCATTCCCGCCGGCCGGCCCGCCGGCGTGCGGCCGTACTCATTCGCTGCGAAAAGTTCGAGCAACTCAGGGCGGCGTTTTGACCGCCAAGTCGCCACCTCGCGCACCGGGGTTCCGTCGGCGCAGACCAGCGGGTCGGGCAGGGTGTAGGGCGGGATTTTGGTTTCGTCGGTGATCGCGGGAGCCGGGGCGGCCTGGAGGGAGGAGGAAATCATCAGGAGCGCCATCAGCGCGACGGGGCGGCGGGGAAACATGGGCGGAATTCTCCGCAACTCCGCCCGATCCGCAAGCCGGGGGAAATTTTCACGCTCGGCAGGAAATTCACGGAGCGTATTGTCCCGCCTTTTAACGATGAAGCTTTCCTTTCGCCCGGTGCGGTTGCTGTCGCTCGCCGCTTTTTTTGCCGCGAGCCTGACGCGCGCCGATGTCACCCTCGCGCCGCTTTTCACCGATCACGCCGTGCTGCAGCGCGACAAGCCGGTCCCGATCTGGGGCCGCGCGGACGCCGGGGAAAAAATCACTCTGACGTTTCACGGCGCGACCGCGCACGCCACCACCGCGCCGGATGGACGCTGGATCGTGCTGCTCGACGCCATGCCGGCGAACACCGAGGGCGCGGAGCTGGTCGTGACGGGGAAAAACACGGTGACGTTGCAGGACGTGGTGGTCGGCGAGGTCTGGCTCTGCTCGGGGCAGTCGAACATGGAATGGCCGGTTTCCCGCTCCGCGGATGCGGCCCAGGAAATCGCCGCCGCGAACTTTCCGCTGATCCGTCACATCAAGATCTCCCACGCGGTCGCGAATGCGCCGGCTGAGACCGTGAAAACGAACGGCTGGCAGCCGGCGACGCCGCAAACGGCTCCCGGCTTCACGGCGGTCGGGTATTTTTTCGCGCGCGATATTTTCCAAAAACTCGGCGTTCCCATCGGGCTCGTGAACAGCTCGTGGGGTGGCACGCCGGTGGAGTCGTGGATGAGCCCGTCGGCGCTCGCCAGCGATCCCGCGTTTAAAATCATTGGCGAGCGCTGGCAAAAGGACCTCGCGGACTACCCGGCGAAGAAGCCGGCGTACGACTTGATGTTGAAGGACTGGCGAAAAGCGGAAGCGGCGGCCAAGGCGCAGGGCGAGGCGGCGGTGGCCGCGTTTCTGCGCGAGCGGCCCTGGCAGCGTGCGCCCCGCGGTCCGGGGGATTCGTGGACGCCTGCCGGGCTTTTCAACGGCATGATCAATCCCCTCCTCCCCTACGCGCTGCGCGGCGTGCTGTGGTATCAGGGCGAAAGCAATTTCGACCGCGCCACGGAATACCGGCCGCTGTTCTCCGCCATGATCACGGCGTGGCGCGCGCATTTCGGGCAGGGGGAAATTCCGTTTTACTGGGTCAACCTCGCCAATTTCAAAAACGACGAGGACCCCACCGGCCTCACCTACGCGTTTCTCCGGGAAGCACAGACGCAAACCCTCTCGCTGCCCAAAACCGGCCAGGCCCTCGCGATCGACATTGGGGATCACGACAACATCCATCCCGCGAACAAACAGGAGGTCGGCCGCCGTCTCGCCCTGCTGGCGAAAAACCGGGTGTACGATATCACCTGCGACGACACCGGGCCCACCTTCCTCAAGGCCACGCGGGAAGGCGCGGCGTTGCGCGTCCATCTCGCCCACGCAGGCAGCGGGCTCGTCGCGCACGAAAAGCCCGTGCAATCGCTCGAGGTCGCCGGCGTGGACCGGGTTTTTCGCGCCGCCACCGCCCGGATCGAACGCGACACGCTGCTGGTGCGGTCGCCCGAAGTGCGGGAGCCGGTCGCGGTGCGTTACGCGTGGCGCAATTCCCCCGAAGCCAATCTCTACAACGGCGCCGGGCTGCCCGCGGTTCCGTTTCGCTCGGACGATTGGTGAGAATAAAAAACCCGCCTCACTCGAGGCGGGTTTGAAAAATCCGGCGCGCCAGCGGCGGCCGATCAAGGCAGTTCGTAGATCTCGACGACCGCCGAGCCTTTGGCGGAGCCGCCGGCAGTCACCTGCGCGGTGTAGGTGCCGGGAGGCAGGGTGATCACCATCGCCGCGTCCTTGCTGCCATCGGCAAAGGCGTAAACTCCCACGCTCGCCGCGGCCGAGTTGATCTCGGCGGCGCTCAGGCCACCGGCGAGCGGCGTTTGCCAGTCATTGTTCGAGGCGATCGAGCGGCCATCGAAGTGATAGACGGCGACGATCGGGTCCGAGAGCCCGTCCGTCACGCCCCGGCTGCCGAGTGCCGGTCCCACGCCGCGAATCAAAACGCGCCGCGGAGAATCGCCGACGATCGCGAAGCCGCCGGTCAACGAACCGCCGTTGGCCGCGACATGACCGCGAGCGGACATGGCGGAGAACAAGGGCGACGTGCCCGCGACATCATAAATTTCCGCGAGCACCATGCCGCCAGAACCTGCGCCCGTGCGATCCGTGACCACGACGGTGTAGCCGCCGGCGCCAAGCATGACCGCCGCGGCCGAATCCGTGCTATCCGGGGCCAGCGGGAATTCGCCGACTTGGGCGAAGATATTGGTGAGCGTCGAGCCGCCGCCCCAGTTGTTGTTCTCGAGCAGCATTTCGCCGCTGGCCGCGTGCAGCTGGAGGCGGGGCATCGCCAGCACTCCGGGCACATTCAAGCTCGCGAGTCCGGGCCCGACCGCGCGCAGGAGAACCTGCTTCGCATCGGCACTGCTCACAATAAAGCCCGTGATGAGCGGCGTGCTCGAATCGACGTGGGCGAGACAGGACAAACCAAAGAGATGTCCGGAAACCAAGCCCGCGCCGACACCGCCCGGATTCGTCGAAGGTCCACCGGGATTCGACGGATTCCCGGAGCCCGATCCGCCGCCAGGGACGGAACTGCCGTCTTCGAGCACCGGCCACGCAATGACATCGGAGCCCATGATATAACGGGCAACGGCCACCTCGCTGGCACTCAGCGCGACAACCCCACCGGTCACCCGGAATTGCATCGTCTGTTCAACCAAGCCGGATGAACCGCCGTTGACGGTCGGCACAATCCCGCGGGCGCGAACCAGCACGATGCCGTTAGTCACTCCCAGCGAGGCCCCGTTAACCGTCCAGGTTCCGCCGGTGCGAACGCTCTGTCCCAGACTGGTCCAGCTGCGGCCATCGACCGATCTTTCAAAGGTTGTCGAGGCGACTTCAGGGCTGGTCCCGCCGCGGACCCAAAGGATCGACGGACTCGACGTACCCGTTGTCACGATTGATTGCAGGGCCGCGGAAGTGCTCGCCAACCGGGCGACGCGCACGCGGGGCAGGCCGCCGATCTGGCTGAAGGCACCGCCGACAACCGGTTTCCCGTCGGACTGCAGCGCGATCGCGCTGACCGATTCGTTGGCGTTGGGATCGAACGAGGCGTCGACGCTGCCATCGGCATTGAGACGGGCGAGGCGATTGCGGGCGACTCCTGCGATCGTGGTGAATGATCCGCCGACGAGAAGTTTTCCATCCGCCTGGATTACGACCGACTTGACGGCGCCGTTGGCCAGCGGCGCGAACGTGGCGTCGGTGGAACCGTCCGCGTTGAACCGCGAAAACTGTGCGCCGCCCGGCCCGAGATCAGAGACCGCCACGATTTTCCCGTCGGCTTGGACGGCGACCACCGGAACGGGGAGGACCAGGAACGAAGGGGCGAAGGTGTTGTCGAGCGTGCCGTCCGTGTTGAGCCGCGCGAGATTGTGCCGGGAGACACCGCCGACCGTGATGAACTGGCCGGCGAGAAGAAGTTTTCCATCCGCCTGCTGCGCCGTGGCGAGGACCGCGCCGTCGAGATTGGGATTAAAACCGCTCTCGAGGGAGCCATCGGAGTTGAGCCGGGCGACGCGATTGCGCGCCGTGCCCGCGACCGAGGTGAACTTGCCGCCGAGCACGATCTTGCCGTCGCCCTGGATGAGCAGCGCATTGACCGTGTCGTTCGGGTTGGGCCGCAGCGCGGTGGCGGTGCCGTCGTCGTTGATGAAGGCCAGGTTCGTCGCCGGCGCGCCGCCGACGTTCGTGAACGCGCCGCCCACGACCACCGAGCCGCTGGGTTGCAGCGTGGTGAACAGGCCGCCGAGCAGAATTGTCTGGTCCGCGAGCACCACGATCGAAGTGACGCCGTCGTTCGCGTTGGGATCGAAGGTGGTGTCGATGGCGCCGGTGGAATCCAGCCGCGCCACGCGATTGCGCACCGTGAAGGAAATCCGCGAGAAGAACCCGCCGACGAGAATGTGACCGGTCGGGGTGAGCGCGAGGGCGTTGACCTGGCTGTTTGGGGAGGGATCGAAGTTGAAATCGACCCCGCCATTGGCGTCGATCCGCGCGAGGTTGCTGCGCGGGATGCCTCCGATGGCGGAGAAGGCGCCACCAATCAGGATCGAGCCGTTCGGCTGCACCAGCAGAGCGTAGACGGGACCGCTGACGGCGCCGTGATTGGGATCGAAGCCGGTGTCGAGCGTGCCGTTCTCGTTCACCCGGGCGAGATTGACGCGGCTCGTTCCCGTGGTCGAACCCGAGGGCTGCAGCGCGGTGAACTGGCCGCCGAGAACGATTTTACCATCCGGCTGATAGGCCAAAGCGGTGACTTCGCTGTTCGGGGTCGGATTGAAATTGCCGTCCAAGAGACCCGACGGTTCGAGCCGCGCGAGATAGGTGCGGATCGTTGCGGCCGAGGCGCCATTGGGCTGGAGCGAGGTGAAAGCGCCGCCGATCACGATCTTGCCGTCGGGCTGCACCAGCATCGCATTGATGGTGGACAGCGCATTGGGATCGAACGTCGTGTCGAGCGTGCCGTCGGCCTTGAACCGCGCGATGCGGTTGCGCGTGACGCCTGCGATACTGGTGAAGCCACCGGCGACGAGCACGGAGCCGTCGTCGAGCGCGATGACGGAATTCACGATTCCGTTGGGCGAGTGATTGAACGAAGGGTCGAGCGTCCCGTCGGCGAAGAACCGCGCGAGATTGGGACCGGTAACGCCGGACGAGTTGGTGAACGAACCGCCGAGGATGATCCGGCCGTTCGGCTGGCGTGCGACGGTGAGCACGCGTCCCACAAATTTTGAATTAACGTCCGTCGAAAAACCGGGGCGAAGCGTGCCGTCCGGCTTAACCCAGGCAAAGCCGCCTCCCTGGGTGGTGACCGTTCCAAGATCGGGCCGCACGGCGATCGCGTTGACCGCACCATTGGCCGAAGGGGCAAAGCGGGTGTCGGGCGCACCGTCGGCGAAGAACCGCGCGATGTTGCCGCCGGTCGTGCCGCCCAGGTCCCCAAATGAACCGCCCACCAGAATTCTGCCGTCCGGCTGAAGCGCCACGGCATTGACCTGTGCCGCCGCCGGCTGGCCGCCCACGGCGCCGGAGAACGTGGCATCGATCGTCCCCGCGGCGTTCACCCGCACCAGGCGGTTCGCCTCAACCGGCGTCCCCGAGGCGCCCTGCTGGAGGGATGTGAAGGTGCCGCCGAGCAGAATGCTCGTGTCGCTCAACGGAATCGCCGCGACCACCCGGCCGTTCGGGCGCGGAATGAAATTCGCATCGAGCGAGCCGTCGGCATTGAGCAGCGCCACTTCCCGGACGGCGGTGGAGCCGATCGCGGTGAGCGTGCCTCCGACCAGAACCTTCCCGTTCGGCAGCACGGAAACGAAATTCACCGTGTTGTTCGCATCGGGATTGAAGCCGGTGTCGAGCGTGCCATCGGTGTTGAAGCGGGCGATGCGATTGCGCGTGGTGTTCGAGGTGGCTCCGTTGGCCTGCACGACGGTGAAGGCGCCCACCGCGATGATCTTGTCCCCCTGAAACGCGATCGCGTTGACCAGATTGTTCGGGTTCGGGTTGTACGCGGCGTCAACCGAGCCATCGCTGTTGAAGCGGACGATGCCATTGCGCGCCACCGGAGCAGTCGCGGTGCTCGCCTGCACGCCTTGGAAATTTCCCGCGACGACCGCCTTGCCGTCGCCCTGAATCTTGATCGACAAAACGGCCCCGTTGGTCGCCGGCGTGTACGTGGTGTCGACGCCGCCATCGGAGTTGAGCCGCGCGTAATTGTTGCGGGAGGTGAACGTGGTGTCGCTGTTGGGTTGAAGGGAGGTGAACGTTCCGCCAATCAGGATCTTCCGGTCGCTCTGGAGGGCGATCGCGTTGACCGGCGCACTGGGATTCGGGTTGAAGCCCGCATCCAGCGACCCGTCCGTGTTGAGCCGGGCGATAAAATTGCGGGAGGTCCCGGCAATGGTCCTGAACACGCCACCGACCAGGATCTTGTTGTCGGCATCGAGCGCGATCGCGAGCACCCGGCCGTCCAACGCCGGGCTGAAGCCGGTGTCGAGCGTGCCGTTCGCGTTCAAGCGGGCGAGGTAGTTGCGGGTGGATCCGCCGACCGTGTTGAACGTGCCGCCGATGAGAGTCCGGCCCGTGCTGTCGACCGCCATCGCGATCACGCCGCCGCCCGCACCGAGATCGAGTGTGGTGTCCGACGTGCCGTCGGCGTTGATGCGTGCGAGGTGATTGCGTGTCGTGCTGAAAAGAGCGTTGGCCGCCCGGATTTGGGTGAACAACCCACCGACGATCACGGAGCCGTCGGGATGGGTGATGATCGCGCGAACGTGACCGTTCATGGTCGGATTGAAGGTATCGTCGAGCGAACCATCGACGTTGAAGCGGCCGGTGAAATTCCGCCCTGCCGTGGCAACGGCGCCGCTCGCCGGCCACAGCGTCGTAAAGCCGCCACCGACGACGACCTTGCCATCCGGCTGCAGCGCGATCGCGGCCACCTGCCCGTTTGCTCCGCCGGCGAAACTGCCGTCGATCGACCCATCCGCGTTCAACCGCGCGAGGGAGCTGCGTGCCACCGCCGACGAGACGTTGGGGGGCTGCAGGCTCGCGAAGGAACCGCCGACGTAGATTTTGCCGTCAGGCAGGAGAAGAAGGGAGCTGACCGTGCTGCTCGCGTTGGGATCGAACCCGTTGTCGAGGCTGCCGTTGGCATTGAAGCGGGCGAGGCGGTTGCGCGTCACCGATCCCACCGCGGTGAACGAGCCGGCGGCGATGATTTGCCCGTCCGGTTCGATCGCGAGTGCGAAGACCGCGTTGTTCAGGTCGGGATTAAATGTGGTATCGACGGCGCCGTTCGCCTCGAGCCGGACGAGGCGGTTGTGCCCCAAACCCGTCGAAGGACCCGTCGCCTGGTTGCTGGTGAAGGTGCCGCCAACGACGATCCGGCCATCGGCTTGGATTGCGACCGCGTAAACCTGCACGTCGCTGAGCTGATTACCGAGATTCGGAGTGAAACTGGCGTCGACCGTGCCGTCGACATTGAGCCGGGCGATGCGGTTGCGCGGTGTGCTTCCGACGCTGGTGAACGCACCGGCGATGATGATTTTCCCATCGGTGGGCTGCACCGCGATCGCGTTGACGGCGCCATTGGGATTAGGCGCAAAGGTGTCGGGTCTGCCATCCGCCGTCAGGCGCGCGAGGTTGCTGCGACCGACTTCAGCCCCGGCGGGCGTGCCGTTCGGACGAAGCGAGGCGAAGCTTCCGCCGACGAGCAATTTCCCGTCCGCCTGCGTCACGAGGGCAAAAACGCTGCCATCCACATTCGGGTCGTAGCCATCCGCGGCGGAAGGGGTGTTGCTTTGGGCAAGCGCCGCGGAACCGATCGCGAAACAAAACGTGCTAAAAAGGCCAAAACGACGCAGGGCGGATGAAAACAACGAGGCAGAATACATGGTTGGAGTTGGGAGGCTAGGCGGGTGTTAGGGCCGGAGCCAAGTCAGGAAGCGCATCCCGGAAAGAATCGTTTAAGTGTCGGCCGCGCGTTTCAAAGTTCCAAAAATTCGCCGGCCACCCGCGCTCCGCTTTTCACCGCTGCCGATCTCAGGACACAAAAAAACCACGGCGTCTCCGCCGTGGTTGCAATTTCGATCCGGTCTGGGCCGGTTTGGCCGGACTAGAAGTGGCGGTTCACACCGATGCGGTATTCCACGTTGTGGTCTTCATCGAGCCGCACGCGGAAACTCGCGCTCCATTCCTTGGCGAGGCGATAGGTCGCCTTCGCTCCGTAGCCCCAGGCGCGACTGTCCAGGCTCGGAACGTCCTGATAATTGACGAAGGGCGTCACCACCAGCTGGGTCAGCACCTGAAACTCGACGCCGGCACCCACGAGATAGGTAAATCCGTCGTCCGAAACGCCGCCAAATTTCTGGAAGATCCAGCCGGCATCGGCATCCAGGAACGGCGTGGCCGAGCCCTTGCCCAAGTAGTAGGTCGCACTCGCGGCGACGCGATGCTGGTGGTTGCGCTGACCGAACAGGCTGCTGCCGGTGTAGTCGTATTTGAAGGCGGCGTCCAAATTGGTTTCCACGGGACGATTCGCGATGAACCCGAAACCACGCAACTGGCGCGGGGGGCCATCCACATGGTGGGTGTAGCCGAAACTAACTCCGGTGTATTCCTCGCCAATCAGGCCATAAGTGGCCGGCGAGGCGGATCCGGCGGCCATCGTCGCGTCTTGCGCACGCAGGCCGAGCGTCAGGCCCAAAAGGGCGATGGAGAGAAGGGTGGTTCTCAGTGAGGTGTTTGTTTTCATGGAGGTTATTGGTTGGTCACGAACGAATCATCGATCAGTCCGAGGCAGTTGTGACCCCGCATCAACGAAGAGTTCCCTCGCCGATTTTGCGAAAGCCGGGTCGGCCGCTTCAAACCGGCCGCCGCAGGCTAACCGATGCGAAGCTGAAGCCGTTGGCGGTTCGCAGGATGCCGACAGCGGACGCCACGGGCATTGAAGCTGTGGCAACGGTTTCTGCGCCGCGGGAGCGGGGGCGCGAAGGCGCAGTTTCACATAAATTTCGAGCCCGCCCGCGCGGTCGCATCCTGAGGCCGTGCTCTTTCCACCGCTGTCCCTTGCGAAACGTTTCGGCGGGGGCAACGTCCCGCTGGACCATGAAACTCCGCACCCTCCTCCCCTTCAGTATCTTCCTCGCCATGTTTTCCTTCCTTCGCGCCGAACCGCTCAAAGTGGGCGATCCCGCCCCGGTCCTCACCGCGGTCACCGACACCGGCGCCACCCTCGACTTGGGCGACGTTTATAAAAAGAACGCCTACACGCTGGTGTGGTTCTATCCCAAGGCGCTCACCGGCGGATGCACAAAGCAGGGTTGCTCGTTGCGCGACGCGGGCGCGGAACTCGCGAAACACGGCGTGGCGGTCATCGGCGTCAGCACCGACACCGTGGAAAAACAAAAAGAGTTCAAAGAGGTGAACCACTTCCCCTTCCCCCTGCTCTCCGACACCGACAAGAAAGTCGTCAAAGCCTTCGGCCAGAGCGGCGCGATGCTGGCGAGCCGCGAAGCCTACCTCATCAAGGACGGCAAGATCGTCTACCACGACGAGAAGCAAACCGAGAAGCAGGCCGAAAACGTCCTCGCGTACCTGAACTCGGTGAAGCACTGAGCGAATCCGAATCCTGGAACAGCCGGAGCGGAATCATCCCCTCCCAGGCAACGGGCGCAGCGCTGATCGCGGGGCGCCTTTTTTGTGTCCGGCTACAACTCGTCGTCGTGCGCGCCCGGAAGCGCCGTCGCCGCAGGATCACCTTCCACGCGAACAAGCCAGTCGGCGATCAACGCTTCCCGCGTCATCAATTCCGCCGGCCACGGCGCCGCCACCAGATCGATGACCCGCAGCGCGCCATCGACGCAGCGCACAAAATTTCGCGCATGCAGATCGGCGACCAAAAACGGTTTCACCCCGCCTTCGCGGGCGAGGAAAAAAAGCCGCGGGTGATCGCGATTCGCGCGCAGGAACCGCGAAGGAATCTCGATCAACCCCGCCGGCAGCCGCTGCGAAACATCCTCGCCCTGCGGCAGCGGTTCACCGCAGGCCTGTTTCGTGACCAGAATGCCCTCGGGCGTGAGCGCGAGCACTTCGCTCGGCATTCCGGCCAGCGCATCGATCAGCATGAGTTTTTCCAGCAACTCGCGGTAATCCCCGAAACGCGCCTCCGCCACAAAGGTGGTCTCATCGCCCAGGCGGAACGCGAACGCGCTGCCTATGCGCTCACCCTCATCGTGCATCCGGAAAAATTTGTAGATCGAACCGTCTCCTTCCGCGACAAACGCCCAGGCCTCGACCCCGCCACCAACGCGACGCAACCGCGCGTTGGGTTCTTCGAGGGGATTTTCCGCATCGGCCGGAAAACCGAAATCGGCCAGCGAGCGCAGCGGCACAAACGCCCGCCAGGCGCGAATCGCGTCGCCGAGTGTCGTCCACGGCGGACCCGAAACTTCCAGCAGGCTTACTTCGTCTTCGGCGAGGAGGACGAGATCGCGGCCCGGATCTGCGCAGACACCGCATTCGGCCGCCGCCGCGATGAGGCAATCGAGCGCTTCCAGTCGTCGCCGGTGATCGTCTTGAAGACCGTGTCGTTCAGCGGCGCTCGGGAGTTTGACGCCGCGGAGCCGTGTCGGCTGGCCGGTGAAGGGGTCTTGCATGACGAGTCCTGGGACATGCGCGAAACGTCATCGCGGGGCGCGCGGATTGGCAAAGGGTTTTTGCCGACAAGTTGTTCGCACCGCGATTCGCCTCCGCCGTCCTCCCGACACCGCGCCGCCCTCCGCGATTTCAACCCGCCACAGTGTCATCCAATAGATGACATTTTTCGAATTCCTCCTCTGAAACTAAAATTCCCCTTGTCATCTAATAGATGACAATTGCCCCGAAGCTTGGCGCAGAAGGGGCGGGAGTGTTTGTGCGACGTGCGACGTGCGACGTGCGACGTGCGACGTGTGACGTGTGACGTGTGATGGGTGATGGGTGATGCGCGAGGTGGCGGCCGGCGCGCACTTCCCGTTGGACACGGGGGCGGCGGCGCGTTGGCTGTGGGGCGGTGATTCCCCAACTCCAGTCGCTGCTCGGCGCGTCGAATGTCCTCACGGCGCGCGAAGACTTGATCCCCTACGGTTTCGACGGCACGGCCACCCTGAAACGATTCCCGCGCGCCGTCGTGTTTCCGTCCAACGCCGCCGAGGTCGCCGGCGTGCTCCAGATTGCCCGCGAAAACCGGACTCCCGTTGTCACCCGCGGGAGCGGCACGGGATTGAGCGGCGGCAGCGTGCCGGTCGAAAACTGCCTGGTGCTCTGCGTCCTGAAAATGGACCGCCTCCTCGAGCTCGATGAGAAAAACCTGACGCTCCTCGCCGAACCCGGTGTCGTCACCCAGACGATTTTCAACACCGCCGACGCCGCGGGGCTTTTTTATCCGCCCGACCCCGGCTCGATGAAAATCTCCACGATCGGCGGCAATGTCGCGGAAAATGCCGGCGGCCTGCGCGGGTTGAAATACGGCGTCACGCGCGACTACGTGATGGGCCTCGAAGTTGTGCTCGCCGACGGTTCGGTCTGCTGGCTCGGCAACAAATGCGTGAAGGACGTGGCCGGCTACAACCTGCGCGATCTGTTCATCGGCAGCGAAGGAACGCTCGGCGTGATCACGAAGGTGTTGCTCAAACTTCTTCCCAAACCGGCCGCGCGCCAAACCCTGCTCGCCACTTTCGCGCGGATGGATGCCGCCGCGGAAACGGTTTCCGCGATCATCGCGGCGAAAATCATTCCGTGCACCCTCGAGTTTCTCGACCGGAAAACCATCCGCTGTGTCGAGGACTTCGCGCATGTCGGGCTGCCTCTCGACGCCGAAGCCGTGCTGCTGATCGAGACCGATGGCCATCCGGCGGCAGTCGCCGAGGAAATCGCCAGGATCGAAGCCCTCGCGCGCGCGAACGGCGCCACGCATGTCCGCCGCGCGCGTGACGCGGCCGAAGCCGCCCAGCTTTCCGCCGCGCGCCGCAGCGCGTTCAGCGCCCTGGCCCGGGTAAAGCCCACGACGATCCTCGAGGACGCGACCGTTCCCCGCAGCGAACTCGCGAAGATGGTCCGCTTCATCCAGGACGTCGGCGCGCGTCACCGGCTCGACATCGCAACCTTCGGCCATTTCGGAGACGGCAATCTCCACCCGACCTTTCTCACCAACGAACGCGACGCCGGCGAAATGCACCGCGTCGAACAAGCGATGAGGGAAATCTTCGACTACGCGTTGAGCCTCGGGGGTACCATCACCGGCGAGCATGGCGTGGGTCTGGCCAAAAAAGGTTTTCTGAAGCAGCAGCTCGGCAATTCGAGTTACGCCCTGCTGAAGGCCATCAAGCACACGCTCGATCCGGAGGGGTTGCTCAACCCCGGGAAAATTTTCGATTGAAGGCCCAGGGGGAAAACCTGCTGCAGTCGCTCGACTACTCGGTGCTTCAGCAATGCATGCACTGCGGGCTGTGCCTGCCCTCGTGTCCGACGTACGCCGAAACCGGTCGCGAGCGAAATTCCCCGCGCGGCCGCATCGCACTCATGCGGGCCGTCGCCGATGGCGAATTGGACACGACGCCGGCGTTCGCCGAGGAGATGAGCTATTGCGTCGGCTGCCTCGCCTGCACCACGGCATGTCCGGCGGGCGTCGACTACACGACGCTGCTCGAAACGGCGCGCGCCCAAGTGGAGCAAAGCGGAGTCGTGGCGACCCCGGCCCGCAGTGCCGTCCGCGCTTTCACGCTGCGCTGGCTTTTCACGCGCCCGCGGGCGCTGCGCGCCTTGGGCAGGTTGCTTTGGGTTTACCAGGCGAGCGGGCTGCAATCGATGGTGCGGGATCTCCGTCTGACGGATCTTCTCCCGCGACGACTGCGCGCGCTTGAGCCGCAAACACCCATGATACAGCGCCGCTTTTCGGACGCGCTCATCGGCGAAGTCGAAGCGCCACGCGGACCGAAGCGGCATCGGGTCGCGCTGCTGACGGGTTGCGTGCAGGACCTGGTTTTTTCCGACGTGAACCGTGCGACGGCGGATGTGTTGCTCGAAAACGGCTGTGAAGTTGTCACGCCCCGCACCCAATTTTGCTGCGGCTCGCTGCACGCGCACAACGGCGATCCCGCGACCGCACGCCTGCTGGCCCGGCGGCAACTCGACGCCATCGACCCCTTTGCCTTCGACGCGATTGTTTCGAATGCGGCCGGCTGCGGTTCCCATCTTAAACACTACGACCGTCTTCTCGCCGACGACCCTGCCTACTCCGCCCGCGCGGCGGAGTGGTCGCGAAAAGTGAAGGATGTTTCCGAATGGCTCGTCGAAATCGGTTTCCGGAAACCCTCGCCCCCAACGCAGCCGTCCGCCAAGACGGCGATCACCTACCACGAGGCGTGTCACCTTTGTCACGGGCAGAAAATTTCCGCCCAGCCGCGTGCGATTTTAAATGCGCTCCCAGCAGTGGAGTTTCGGGAGTGCACCGAGGCGACGTGGTGCTGCGGCAGCGCCGGGATCTACGCCATCACGCAGCCGGACACGGCCGCATGGCTGCAGGAGCGCAAACTCGCGCATCTTCACGCCACCGGCGCGACGGTGATCGCGACGGGAAATCCAGGGTGTCACCTGCAGATTCAAACGGGTGCGCGAGCGCGCGGAGACACGACCACCGAAGTTGCCCATCCGGTCGTGTTGCTGGCCCGCGCGTACGCCGCCGAGCGGCCGGCGGAAGCAGTGATCGACCAGCCGGTCACTGCCCGCCGAATTGTTTGAGGCGCTTTTCGACGTCAGCGCGCAAGCGGTCGATATGCGCGAGCGTGAAGTCGCGGATATTTAGCGCCGGGTTTTCGGTGAGCGGCGTGAGATCCATGGCCCACGTGATCGCGGTAGAGCCATCGGTGGCGTGCGACGTATGGAAAGTGGCGTTGGCTGCGCGGCGTCCGAGCGTGGCGAGATCGTAGCGTTTGCCGCCGGCAATCTGGGAGTCGAAAACCTGAAGGAGGGGACCCGAAAGCTCGGCGTGTGCGCTGGCATCGAGCGCGACTTTGTCGGCGTCGGTCAGCCAATCGAGGTCGCGCCACACCTCGCAACCGAGCACGCGGCGCGGACGTTTCCCCTGGGGCAAAGCCCGCAGCGCTTCGATGCACCGCAGCAACACCGCGACGTGGGTGTCGTGCTTGTCGGCCGGGTTGTGCAGGTAAACGACCTCGGGCGTGCAGCCGCGGAAAATCGTTTCAAGATCGGTGCGCACGCCGGCATGCGCCGGCGTTTTCACGTCGCCGCTCGGATGGGCGAGTTGAAGCTGCAGGTTATATCTCCCGAGTGCGGCGGCGCGGCGCTGCTCTTCGCGGCGGACGGCCTGCATTTGCGCGTCGGTGAATTCCGCATAACGCCCGGAGCGGGGCGAACCGGCGCCATTGGTCACGACAACACCGGTGAAAAATTTATCCGCCCTCGCGTGACAGGCCACGATTCCGGCGTGGGCCATGATCTCAATATCGTCCTGGTGGGCCGCAACACAGAGATGCGTGGTGCGGGCGAGTGCCTGGCTGGCCGACAGGCTTGCCGGCGGCGGCACGAAGACATCGGCGTCTGGGCGGAAGAAATTCAAGAGGTGAAAAGGCGGGTGGGATACTGGCCGGCGGCGATCAGGGCCGCGAGTGCGGCCTCCACACGAGGCTTATCTTCGCGATAAGTCACCCCGAACCACTGGCTCGCGGTGGGCAACACGCGCACCGTTGCTTTGCCCTGTTCGACGAGCGTCGAGACCGCGGCGGGGAGATAAAATTCGGCCTTCGTGCCCGGCTGGGGGCCGGTGACTTCGAGAAACGCCCGCAATTGCGTGTCGATCCCGCTGAAAAGCGCCGGCGTGAAGCCCCAGCAGTTCATCGAGACAATTTCGCCGCCCGAATATTTTTTCCCGGTCCCCACCTCGGCGGGCGTGATCCCGGTCTGCTCCACCACTCCGCGCAACATCGCGTCGCCGTCGATCGTGCACACACCCCGCGAAACCGCGCCGTGTTCGGAAAGGGTGTTGGCGAGCTTGAAGCCCACCATCGCGAACTGCGTTGCCCGCGCCGCGGTCAGAAAGCCGCCGAGCTGCGCGAACGAATCGATCCCGTAAAAGTCGTCCGCATTGATGACGGCGAAGTTTTCCCGGAGGAGATCGCGTGCGCACCAAACGGCATGTCCGGTGCCCCAGGGTTTCTCACGGCCGGCCGGCGCACGAAAGCCTCCGGGCAACGTGTCGATGGACTGGAAAACATAATCGACGCCGATCTTCCCGGAATATTTCGCGCCGATGCGCTCGCGAAAAACCGTTTCGAATTCGCGGCGGATGACGAATACCACGCGGGTGAACCCCGTTCGCATTGCGTCGAACACCGCGTAATCGAGCACGGTCTCGCCTGATGGACCCACCGCATCCAGCTGCTTGAGGCCGCCGTAGCGCGAGCCCATGCCGGCGGCGAGAACGAGAAGCGTGAGACCCATGTGAGCCGAGCAGAAGCGAATCGATAATGCCGTCAACGCACGAACAACTGCTCACTGAAACGCAGCATCGCACTTTCCGCGCGGGGGGCTGAGGCACACGCAATTTTCAGGCATTAAATGCTTCCTGTTGCTGAAGAACATTTCTGCCCCCTCAGGGAAACCACGCTCACGCATTCTTTCCGGCGATTTGGTTTTACCGTATTGAAACCCAACTCCATCACGGAATTATTCTGCCGCGCTCCTGTCTGTCTCACCCCATTCCGTGAAAGTTTCGTCCACGCTGATTGATAGTCGGCCTCCGATCGGAGGCACTCCGTCGGATTATCTCTCGCCCGCCGCCGCGGCTGGCGCGGATGCCGCGATCATCGCCGCGCTCCAACAGCGAAACCTGGATTTGGAAAACGAACTCAGTGCCGTGCGCGCGGGCGGGACCGGACAGGAATCGCAGCTGGCGCGGGAATTCCGCCGGCTGTGGGATGACTTCAACAATCTTTTTGTTTCCAGCGAAGTGGGCACAGTTTTCCTCGATCGCGAACTGCGCATCAGAAAATTCAGCCCGGCGCTGGAGCGGATCTTCGACTTGAAACCCGCGGACCTCGGCGGACCGGTTACCCGCATTGCCGACCAGCTCGAGGGAAAAGAGGAGATGCTGATGCATGTCACCCACGTGCTCCAGAGCGGGGAATCCATGGAGTCCGAAGTGTTGAGCCGGGAAGGACGGTGGTTTTTAAAACGCAGTCTCCCCTATCTCAACGGGCGGAGCGAAATCGACGGGGTTGTCATCACCTTCACCGAAATTTCCGCGAACAAGGCGATGCACAGCCGGTTCGACCTCGCGATCGAATCCTCACGCCTGGTGTGGTGGGAATGGGATATCGAGTCAGGGCATCTTTCGATCCCCTCATCGACCTGGTTCATCGTCGGCTATGAACATCCGCAGCCGCAGTCACACATGTGGCTTTCGCTCGCGCATCCCGACGATGTGGCAAACGTAAAGCGATCGCTGGACGCCTGCCTGCGCGGCGACACGCCGGACTGGGACTGCGAGCATCGCTTCAAGACCCGCACGGGCGGCTGGCTCTGGGTCGCTAACAAAGCTCGCGTGACCGAGCGCGGGGCGGATCAAAGGCCGTTGAGAATGTTGGGGACCACGCAGGACATCGATACGCGAAAGCGCGCGGAATATGCGCTGGCTCGCGATGCGGCGTTGTTGGCGCGCGTCGAGGACTCAATCATCTGTACCGACGCCCAAGGTTTGATCACCTATTGGAACAAGGGCGCGGAGCAACTTTACGGGTGGACCTCGGTGGAGCTTTTGGGACGGCCGCTGACGGACCGCCTGCCGCCCGAAGGACATGCAGTGTTTGAGCCGCTGTTGCGCGGCGTATTGGAAGGAAAAACGCTGGGCGGCGAATTCGAAGATTACCGGAAAGACGGTTCGCGCGTGTGGATCGATGCCCAAGCCTATCCGATGCGCGACGATCAAGGTCACGTCACGGGATTGATGGGTGTGGCGCGCGACATCACCAACCGGCGCAAGGAAGCCGAACTGCACCGGCAGCTCGAAAAACAGCTCTTCCAATCGCAGAAGATGGAAACGCTGGGGACGCTGGCCGGAGGCATTGCCCACGATTTCAACAATCTGCTGATGATCATGCTCGGGCATACCGAAATTGCGGTGGAAATGATCCCGGAAAATCAGGCGGCGCTAAATGTGCTCCAGAATGTGCGTAAGGCCGGCACACGCGCCACGGAGCTGGTGCGGCGAATCATGGCGTTCAGCCGAGTCAGCGAACAGCCGCTTCAAGCGGTCGTGCTGGGAGGCCTGGTCAGCGATGCCCTGCCCCTTTTGCGAGCGAGCCTGCCCACAACGATCGAAATCGAATCGCATCTCGAAACGGGTAATCGCACCGTGCGGGCAGATCCGACGCAATTGCAGCAGGTCCTGTTCAACCTCTGCGTCAACGCCGGTCACGCCATGCAGGAAAAAGGCGGCCAGCTCGTGATCAAAGTAACCGCCACCACGATCGGCAGTCCGCGCGCAGCGATGGCGGGCAGCCTGAACCCCGGACGTTACCTCTGCATTTCGGTCGCGGATACGGGCATCGGAATGACGGCCGACGTCATGGCCCGCGCGTTCGAACCCTTTTTCACCACCAAGGCGATGGGCAACGGAACGGGTTTGGGCCTTTCGATCGTGCACAGCATTGTCACGGGACACGGCGGCGCCGTGCAGATGGCGAGTAAACCCCGCAAAGGCACAGTCGTGTCAGTTTTTCTGCCCGAAGTGGCTGGTGAGGGAGTCGTGCTTCAGGATACCAACTCCGCGAATTCAGAGCCAAAGCGGCAAAGTCCCCTGCATCCCTCGTCAGTCACGCCAAACCGGCGGCCGAAAGTAATCGCCGTCGTCGATGACGAGGAGAGCATCTCGCATTTGACGAAGCAGGCGCTCGACACGCACGGCTTCAAAGCCCTGGCCTTTACCTCGGGGCAGGAATGCCTCGACTACATCGCGAAACATCCCGGCGAAGTTTCTTTGGTCATCACCGACCAGATCATGCCAAAAATCACCGGTTCCGAACTCGTGACCCGACTCCGCGCCCAAAACATCGCGACTCCAGCAATCATCGTTTCCGGAGTGAACCGGCCGGTCAGCGCTCAAGAACTCCAGAAACTCAATCCGGTCAGCTTTCTGGCCAAGCCTTTCCAATTCGCCCAGCTGGTTGTCGCCATGAACGAGTTGCTCCCCGCGCGAAAATAGGTCCCGGCGGGCAGCCAAATCTTTCGGTTAATAAGCGGAGCGCGGCGGCTTCACAATCTGCCGAACCGTGTTGACCAGGATGCTGACATCCAAGGCAAACGACCAATTGGCGACATACAACATATCGTAGTGGACACGATCCGTGAGGTGACTCGATTCCACGACTTCCCCGCGAAAGCCTTTGCTTTGAGCGAGACCGGTGATCCCGGGTTTCACAAAATGGCGTTTGTAGTATGCGTTAACCAACTTCGAAAACTCTTCGTCGTGTTCGAGCAAGTGGGGTCGCGGGCCGCTCACGCTCATCGAGCCGAAGATGACGTTAACGAACTGAGGAAGCTCATCCAGGCTGCTTCTCCGCAAAAACCGGCCAAAGGGATATACCCGCGCATCGCCCTGTGTCGCCTGCTTCGCGCGCGTTTTGTCACCGTAGACATGCATCGTCCTAAACTTGTAGATCGAGAAGCGCTGACGGTTCAGTCCGGACCGCATCTGCTGATAGAAAACCGGACCCGGCGACTGAATCCTCTGCACAATCCAAACGAGGACGGTGAGCGGCGGCAGAACAAACAGCACGATTGGCAAAGCCACCACGATGTCCAACGAGCGCTTGAGAACTCGGTTCAGCGGGTTGTCGAGCGGTTCCGCGGTGGAAGCCGCGAACGCGTAGTTTTCATTGTGTTCGATCGCTGTCGGCTGCGCTCCGAACAACGAATTCATGTTTACGAACAACCGAATCCGACAACGCGCCTGCTCGACGCACCGAATGATGTCAGACCGCGTTTGCCGATCAAAATCTGCGTGAGCGAAAACCACTTGATCGACCCCGTGCTCAAGAAGAATTCCGCGAAGTTGTGCCACGGTTCCAAGCCGCATGGGATCCCCCTCGTCTCCCTCTCCTTCCGGCGTAATGTAGCCAATCGGTTCAAAACCCAGATAGCCGCGAGGCGTCAGCCATGCTTGCATGCGTCTTGATTCCAAACCCGACGCAACCACGACAGTGCGGAGTCGTTGACGGTGGAAAAACGCATTTGCGAGAAACGAAGGAAGGCAGAGGTTTGCCACGAGAAGGATCGCGCCGGCCAAAACGACGAAGCCGATCAAGAAGGCGCGGGAGACATCAACGTCCTTCGTCACGAAGGTGAGGGTGAACAACACCACCATGAGCCGAGTGAGTTGTTGGGCGGTGAGTCGAAGCGCCTCCAACCAATTGAGGGCTCCAAGGCGTTCCGCCGCACCGCGGAGGCTGTAGTGAATCCACGCCATCGCGCTCAATACCCCGACGAGGTAGAGACGCCAGTTGACCCCGGTCGTAAATTCGATCCAGCCTTGGGTCTCCACCAAAACCAAAAATCCCAAGAACGCAGCGGTTACTAGGAGTAAAAGAATGGTGCCGTGAAGGCCCACGAGCCCGTCTTGCCTGTGTTTCAGCATGTCTTTTTTTCTCTGTTTCGAGGCTTCATAAGGCTACTGCAAGACCGTTAAAAGCGTAATCGGGTCCGACCGCCGCTCGAATTGGGGACCACGCTAATTGCCTTATCAGGGAAACCCTGTTTCCGGCCGAAAAAGTGGGCCCGGATCGGACCATTTTTTGAGGAAAGCGGGCCGCTTATAGAGGAGAAAAAACCGAGCATCCTCTCGTTAA
>DATAKE010000072.1:0-7361 GCA_036261745.1 Opitutaceae bacterium | reverse complement strand
GATGCGCAATCGCACGCGTTCGCCGGGTGTAAAGATTCCTGTCCACGGCGCCGCGCCGGGCTGGCCATTCAGCAGATACTTGAAATAGGTCCCGGTGAGATCCGCGATGTCACTCGGGTCCATCCGCATCTTACCCCATTCCTTGCGGTCGGCCCACGTGCGCTTCAGCCCATTCGCAGAGACGTCGTCGAAGAAATCGCCGAGCGTGCGCTGCTGCAGATTGCTGAAATTGCTCTGCTTTTTCAGCTTCGCGAGCAGTCGCATGGGATCGGAGAACGTCCAATCCGATAAAATTACGACATGTTCGCGCGCGTAGGTGAACGGCTCTCCAGCTGCGGGATCGATGACGAGCGGGCCGTAGAGCCCGAGCTGTTCCTGTCCGCCCGAATGGCTGTGATACCAATACGTGCCGTATTGCTTGACGGGAAAACGATACACGAACGTCTCGTCCGGATCGATGCCCTTGAATGTCACTCCCGGTACTCCATCCATTTCGTTCGGTAGAAGAATCCCGTGCCAGTGGATCGAGGCGCGCTCTTTCAACCGGTTCGTGACCCGCAGCTCGACATCCTGACCCTGCTTGAAGCGCAGCAACGGTGCCGGGAGCGAACCGTTGACGGTAACAGCTTGGCCAAGGGACTCGCCGATGCGAAAATCCATCTTGTCGATCACGAGATCGACGGTGGACGCTGTCGTCGTGGCAGAACCAAGCGAGGCGGCTGCCATCGCCTGACTGGAGTGAGCCGGGTGCGGAGTCTGCGCATACGCGGGAGCAAATCGTGAGAGGCTGGCAAAAACTCCCGCCGCCCCCGCGGCGCGAAGAAATTCACGGCGCGACGCGCGTAGTGAATAGGAACGGAAGGAAGACGGATCGGAAGAAAGCATGGCAGGTCATTGGCGAAGGGAGGGAGCACCCGGGCACTGAGTCCGTCGCACACTGATTCCGATTGGCATGAATACAGAACTACAGGGGATGCTGTGGTTCCTTACACCACACATCCACAACCACTTGCTGGCGGAACGCGGAAACCAAACCGCGAAGAAAAAGGGTAGCCCTTCACGTCCCTAACTTTGCAGAGCGATCCCGCGCCGCCACCAAAGCTCATATGTTTTCTCTGTCGCAGAAACACTCCATGCACTTTTCACGGGTGCATGCGCCGCAAAATACGAGCAACCGCGCGCGCAACGCGTTTCGCGCGCGGTGCAGAAGAACGTCCATCGTGGGCGGGCTTATTTTTAGATCGCGCCCCACATCGTTTTTCTTCTCTCCGAGCAGGTCGATCCTTCGGATGACTTCGGCGTAGCGAGGTTTAAGTGAAGGGAGAAGCCCCCGAAAACAGGCGCAGACCGCGGCGTCCCAAGAGGCCGGCGGCACGGCCACATCTTCACCGCTCGCGTGAAGGTCACTCATCAGTTTCTCGGTTCGACGGCTCTCTGCCCCCTTTTTCCGGAAGTGATCGACAATCGCATTGCGAAGAATGCGGTAAAACCACGGCACAGCCGATTCACCGCGACGAAGCTTTCGATTCTGTTCCAGGGCTCGCAGCAAACTGTCTTGGAGGAGATCTTCGGCGGTCGCATTATCGCCGACCCGCGATGCAAGGAACCGGTGAAACCGCGCCCGCTCCGCGAGGATCGTCTCGACCGCCTCTTGATCTGCGCTCGTCTGCCGAGTCGGCACAATTGGCTTTGCCGCGCTGGGTTTTCTCTTCCGTGAAGTTTCCTGCAGTTCCACTGCCCCTTTAACGCAGCTGACGGGACAAATCCCTCAAAATCATGGCGCTTTCGCGCGCGGAACGAACAGCCAGGAAGTGTAAGGAACCGAGGGCTTTCTACTGGTTCCGTTGCTGGAGCTTTTGCCGAGAATCTGGACGAAACATCTACCATGCGCTCCGTTTATTTTTCCTTCCTGCCTGCATCGCCCCGTTTATTTGTTTTCGCTTTCGCCTTTGTCACAGCGACGGCCGGACGCGCTCAGGCCCCCGCACACGATCATCCTGCAATGCCGGCGCAACCCAAGCCGGCAGGCTCGACTCCAGCCTCTGGTAGCGGAGCGCCCGCCAGCGACGGCGCCCCGATGGCGATGGAAAACCACGCTGGGATGTCCATGCCGATGGGTCACGAGATGAGCATGGGGTTCGGTCCGCTCCCCGATAGCCAGGACGCCTCGGGAACCGCATGGCAACCCGCAGAAACGCCGATGCATGCGCATCACTCGATGCTCGGCGACTGGATGTTCATGACGCACTACAACGCGTTTCTCGCCTACGACAATCAGTCCGGACGGCGAGGAGACGAACAGCTCAATTCGATCAATTGGCTTATGCTCATGGCGCGAAAACGGACGCCCGACAATGAACTGACGCTTCGCGGGATGTTCAGCTTGGAGCCTGCGACGACGACGCCCAAAGGCTACCCTCTGCTTTTCCAATCCGGCGAAGCCTACCACGGGCGCGCGCTCGTCGACCGGCAGCATCCGCACGATTTCTTCATGGAACTAGCCGCGCGGTATCGTCGGCTCATTAATCCCGATACGGTCTTCTCTCTCTATGTCGCACCTTCCGGTGAACCCGCACTAGGACCCGCGGCCTTTCCGCATCGGATGTCCGCGATGGACAATCCATCGGCGCCCATCAGCCACCACTGGCTCGATTCATCGCACATTTCGTTTGGCGTGTTGACCGCTGGGATCGCCCAAAAGACGTGGCAGGTGGAGGGCTCGTGGTTCAATGGCCGGGAACCCGATGAAGATCGCTGGGACATCGAGCATCCTAAACTCGATTCCTATTCCGGTCGGTTCAGTTGGAACCCGACGCCGGAATGGAGCGCTCAGATTTCACACGGATACTTGAAGAGTCCCGAAGAGCTGCATCCGCGGGAACACCTCCGCCGCACGACGGCTTCCGTGATGCACCTGACGAAACTCTCTGCCAAAACCCATCTCGCCACCACCGCAGCGTGGGGCCGAAACGATACCGGTCACGACCGGGATGACGCCTTCCTTATCGAGACAAGCTACATGATGGAACGCATGTCGGTGTTCGCGCGCGCCGAATCGGTCGAGAAGGCTGGCGAAGAACTCGACATTCCGCCTTCAGATCGCGTGATCCGCGTGAAGCAGCTCAGTCTCGGCGGCACGCATGAGCTTTTGTCGAACCGGCCTTACCAGTTGGCGCTCGGGGGCGCGGTAACATGGTCCTTCCAACCAAGCGATCTTGTCCGCGCCTACGGCAAGCGCCCGATGGGCGTTTGGATTTTCCTTCGTCTGCGTCCGGCGGCGATGGCGCACTAAATCCGCGAGCGGTTCGCCGCCCGCACAACCCAGGAGAACAAAAAAATGCCTCACGAAAAATACGAAGACTGTATCGAAGCGTGTCACCAGTGCATGGAAGCCTGCGAACACTGCGCGACTGCCTGTCTGAAAGAGGAAGACGTCAAGATGATGATTCGCTGCATCGAGCTTGATCGGAGCTGCGGCGACATCTGCTCATTTGCCATGCGTGAAATGGCGCGCGGTTCGCAGTTCGCGGAGCGTGTTTGCCAACTTTGCGCCGAGGTCTGCGATGCTTGCGGGGAGGAATGTGGCAAACACAAGATGGATCACTGCCAAGAGTGCGCAAAGGCGTGTCGCGACTGTGCCGAAGCCTGTCGTGAAATGACGGGAGCGAACACGGGCGGTGCGACCCACCGGCCGCTACGACACTAAGCATTAGCGAGCGCGGTCGCGACCCGACCGCGCTCCGCTTATTGCCCTCGCAATGAAAACATCACTTCCCCGGTTTCTAGGGAAGGCGGCTGCCTGTGGCGCTGGCGTAATCGTGATCGCACTGATTTTCGTTTACTCAGGCCGCTACGATGTTTCCGCGACAAGCGGGCATATAAAACCGGTAGAACAAATTCTCCGCACGATGATGATGCGTTCGGTCGTCAGGCACGCACGTGACATTCAGCCGCCGGCAGACTTCAAACCTCAAGACCGGGAGCTGGCGGAACACGCCGCGGGTCACTACGAGGCCATGTGCCGCACTTGTCACGGTGCGCCCGGCAAAAAGCCAGACCCTTGGCAGCTCTATCCCGCGGCGCCGGATTTGGCCGACGCGCTGCGCGTAACGCGGTGGAGCGACGCGGAGGTATTTTCGATTATTAAGAACGGGATCAAGGATACGGGCATGTCAGCGTTCGGCCGGTCCCACGATGATGAAGAAATCTGGGCGCTCACCGCTTTCGTGCGCCAGTTGGAATCGATGTCTGCTGCCGACTATCGCGGTATGATCGAACACCAACCAGCGCACATGGACGCAGGAAAGGTCGATTGACCAAGCGCTAGCGCCAAAAGCGGAGGGACCCCACAAACACTAGTGCCGGTCAGCGCACTAGTGG
Source organism: Opitutaceae bacterium (assembly GCA_036261745.1). GTDB lineage: Bacteria > Verrucomicrobiota > Verrucomicrobiia > Opitutales > Opitutaceae > DATAKE01. The sequence goes on along the minus strand of DATAKE010000072.1, from coordinate 2,981 downwards.
TGTTGAAAACCGCCGCCGCTGAGGTGCTTGATCAAAACGAAAACGATCAAAGCGACAACGCCGGCGATTAAGGCAAGTCGCCAACGCGATTCGTTATTCTCCCTCGGGCGGCTGAATTTATCGTCTTCCGATTTGCGGCCAAAGGGCGTCAATCCTTGCGGCTTGTAGATCGACAGCGCCGTTGCCACGAGCAACACAACCACGGCTGCCGCTGCATCGGCGATCAGTTGAATTCGAAGGCCGCGAAAATCGCCGATGGCGAAGGTCGTTTCCGAAACCACGCTGGCCATGCGATTGGCGATCTGCATGTGCACCAGCAAAAGCACGCTCGCCAATACCGTGATCGCGAGCTTCGCCACGATCCAATAATGCCGAAACAGTCCCCACGTCGTGCCGAGCGATTGGACCAATCCGGTGAGCAAACTCGCCAGACTCAACGGGACGATCACGCACCATCCAATCAACTCCATCGCGACATACGAGGATCGGACGACCTGAGCGTTCGAGCTGGCAAGGCCAGCGATGGCGAGAGCCAGAAAGCCGGCGACCGCGCCAAGCCACCCAACCGAGGAAGTGACATGCGCGGTGAGCGCAATTTTGCGGAGACCGGGAGCCATGGTCATGACGAGAGAAACCTGTGAGCCACTTCGCGCCTGATCAGCAAAGTTAGAGCCGCTCGATCACCACACCGGGCAGTTTGTCCTTTGCTGCTCCCTGCTCATAGGCCACAACAGATCCGCCCTGATTTGGCCGCGTCACGACGACAGGGTAGCGGGCGTCGGCGGCTATCTTGGAGGGAGACTCCCCCAGAGTTCGGCTCACGACCAGCTCAGCGCCTTGCTGCCAAAGAATGAGCGGGCTCGCGCCATTCGCCACGGCCACGGGTTGTTTACCTTTACCCAGGAGGATTTCCGGCCCGCTGGCTGGAGCAAAAAATATCTCGCCCGCCCGCTGCCAGACGCTGCCGAACTTTCCAGCCCCGAGGGCAACGATTTTGCCGCCGTCCATCGGGCAGGCGTTCAGCTTCCACGTGCCCTCGCCGAGCTTTTTCGCGGTGGAGAACTGCGCCGCGCCTTTCGCGCGCGTCGTCATCCACATGTCGCGAGAACCGCCCACCGAGTTGCGCCACATCACGGCGAGATTGCCGTCAGCATCGAAGAGCGCGGTAGGATGACAGCATTCGCAGATGGATTTATCTGACGAGTGATACACCTGCTGGTTCTTGCTCCAGGTGCGCCCCCCATCCGAAGATGCCGCGCCCCAAAGTTCTGCCGCGCCCTTGCGCAGATCGAGCCACGTGACGAACAAACCGCCATCGGGTGCGCAGCCCAGATCGTGCAGTCCTTCGCGCGCGGCGGCGGGAACTTCGTTAATTGTCACCGGAGCACTCCACGTTTTCCCACCGTCCACGGACGAGAACGCAAAAAGTTCATCGCCGATCATGGTAACCGTCACGCGATCCCCATGCGCCGCGATGCGTGGACCGCGCCGCATACCAAGCGCGAGCTTTGCCGGCGCGGCGACTTTGTTCGCGGGGTTGAAAGTTGCGCCTCCGTCGTCCGACCGGGCCACAAACACGGCATCCCCTTGGCCATACACAAGCCACACGCGGCCGTCGCTCGCGGCGTAGAGTTGCGGCTGCGCCGCATTGGGAATTTCCGTGCGGCTGGCACCTTTCGCTGCGCCAACGGCGAGCAGCAACGTTAGAAAAAACAGCGGGGCTTTCATTCGTTTCTAGCTAATGAGGGAGAATAAATGGGTCAACGCATGGCGACTTGAATGCGCAGTCCGCTCGTTCCTTGGCCCGTCGGTCATTCGGGTTTACCGCAACTGGAACAAAGATTTCTAGGGGGTGTGGAAGGCGAGCCAACCGGAAGCACCAATGAATGACGGAGCCGGGCGCAATATCTTATAGAAACGAGATGGCGGGTTCCGAAACCTGGCGCGCGATCACTTGCCGGTTTTCTTGGCCGCAGCTGCATCGATCATACCCAGGTATTTCGCAGCGTCCGCATTGAAATCCTTCAGACAATCGTTGCAGCAGAAGCGCACGAGGCGGTCGGGTTTGTTTGCTTCGCGATAGATGTAGTCTTGGGGCAACCCCATATCGCCGCCAAGTTTGTCGTTCGAAACGACACAAACGTCGGTTGGATAGGCGGCTTTGGCTTTGGCGAACCACGTCGCGTCAGTTTTGGCATCCACTTTCACCAGTTTACCTATCGCGGCTTTTCCCGAGTGCTCAGTCGCACTGTCGTGTTTGTGTTCGTCCGCTGCGTTAGCAGCGCTAGCCGTAGCTAAACCGGCAACCAGCGTGAAGAGGGAAACAAGTGATCGAATATTCATGGGGGAGAAGGATTGCATCCCTCTTATTGTCCGACACTCCACGAATCCCTCAAAATATTTTCGCTCCTTCACGCGTTCGGGTCGAGCAGCCGCCGCAGCTTTTCCTTCGCGTGATAAACGCGCGTCTCAATCGTTTTCGGGGTGGTTCCGAGGATGTCCGCGGCTTCGCTCTGCGAGCGGCCTTCGAGCGAGAACAGGATGAGCGCTGCTTTTAATTTATGCGGGAGTTGGTCGATTGCCCGTTGCAACGCGCCGAAACGATCGCGGCGACCGGCCAATTCCCCGGGCGTTGGTCCGTCATCCGCCAACTCCAGCGCCGGCCCGTCATCCGGGCCAGGGGCGTTGAGGGAAATCTCCCGACGTCGTTTCGCCAGCTTGCGACCTTGATCGCGCGCCAGATTTAGTGCGATCGCATAGAGCCAGGTTTTCACCAGAGACCGGGGCTCGAATTTCTTCGCGTTAAAATATACCCGCACGAACGTCTCCTGCACGACATCGCGTGCCACAGTCTCATCCCGCACAAACCGGAAAACGAAACGAAATAGCGATTCGCGATGGCGGTTGATCAATTCGTTCAACGCCGAGTCGTCTCCCGCTTGGAGCGCCTGAATCAGCGGCAGGTCGAGATCCACGCACTC
>DATAKE010000059.1:0-54717 GCA_036261745.1 Opitutaceae bacterium | reverse complement strand
CCGTGGTCGACCATTTTTTATTTGGACCGCCGATGAAGTAGACGCGGAGCTTCGACTTGATCGCAGGGGCGTCATGGAGCGCCTGGGCGAGATCGTCGATGCCGCCCCAGATGAGCAGCCAGAGCGGGCGCGGGTCGTCGCGCTTCGCACACTGAACGATCCAATCGGAGCCTTCCGTCGGCTCGCCCCACCCGCGCAGGTCGGCGGGATCGGAGCCGCCTTGCTTGGAGAGGGCGCGCAACTGGTCGGGCGCCGGGTAGCGATCCGAGTAGGTTTTCAAATTCGGAAAATCCACCGCGTAGCGGTCGATGATCTTCAGCAGATTTTCCTTCCGGTTGCGCGCCGGGCCGTACGGCGAAGCGATCATGCCCTCGAGATCGATGCGATCCGCGTAGACCAGCAGGTGCACCAGCGACTGAAAATCGTCGAAGTCCGTCCCGCCGATGTCCGTGGAAACGATCACGCGATGGCGGGGAGCCTCCGACGCGGCGAAGGCCGGGACCGACACACCCGCGAGCAGAAGGAGAAGGAGCGTGCGAACGGAGTTCATCAGGAATCGCGATTGCGGGCGTTCATCTTGTCGATCGCGACGGCGAGCAGGATCACGAGGCCCTTGATCACCTGCTGCCAGAACGGCGACACGTTGAGGAGAAACAAGCCATTGTTGAGCACACCGATGATCAGGCAGCCGAGCACGGTTCCGAGCACCGAGCCGCGTCCGCCGGAGAGCGAAGTGCCGCCGATCACGACCGCGGCAATCGAGTCGAGTTCGTAACCGAGGCCGGCGTTCGGCTGCGCGGAGTCGAGGCGGGCCGTGACAATCAGCCCCGCCACGCCCGCGAGCGCACCCGCAAGCGTGTAGACCGCGATCTTGATCCGGTTCACGTGCAAACCGGTGAGACGGGCAGCGCGCTCGTTGCCACCGACCGCATAAAGATGGCGGCCGAAGCGCATGCGGCGCGTGACCACCACGAAAATTCCGACGAGGGCGGTCATGATCCACACCGGCATCGGAATGCCGAGCAACGCCCCCGTGCCGAGATGTCCGAAACCCGGACCGAGGCCCGTGATCGGAAACCCGCCGGTCCAGAGCATCGTGAGTCCGCGGGCGATGCTGAGCATGCCGAGCGTGGCGACGAACGGCGGCAGCTTGAAACGCGTGATCGCGGCGCCGTTGCACCAACCGAGCGCGGCGCCGACCAGAATGCCGGCCGCGATCGCGCCGGCGGGCGTGAATTGCAGCACGACGTTGAACGCCGGCAGGGCGATTCCCTTCTTGAGCAACCCGGCCGCGACGGCGCCCGCGAGCGCCAGAATCGCACCGACGGATAAATCGATGCCGCCGCTGAGAATGACCAGCGTCATGCCGATCGACAGGCAGAGGTTCACGGAAATCTGCCGCAGAATATTCCAGCCGTTGTCCGCCGTCAGGAAATGATCCGAGAGCAGGCTCAGCGCGACGACCATCAACGCCAGCGCGAGCAGCGAGCGGAAGCGGGCAAAAAACACGGAGTATTTCGAAGCGGCCATGTCAGGAGGCGATCGCCGCGAGATCGGGCAGTGCCGCGTGCAGCACGCGTTCCGGGGTGGCTTCGGCGCGGGTGAACTCGGCGGTCTTGCGGCCCTCGCACATCACCATCACGCGGTCGGCGAGCGCCAGGACTTCGGGGAGCTCGGAGGACACGACGATCAAGCCCAGGCCGGCGCGGGCGAGTTCGTCGATGAAGGCGTAGATCTCGCGCTTGGCGTTCACGTCGATTCCGCGGGTGGGTTCGTCGAGCAGCAGGATTTTCGGCGCGGTCGAGAGCCACTTGGCGAGAATCACCTTCTGCTGGTTGCCGCCGGAAAGATTCACGATGAGCTCGGCGAGCGAGGGCGTTTTCACGCGGAAGCGCTCGATGTACGGCGTGATGTATTCCGCTTCGCGGGTCTCGCTCACGAACCCGCCGCGCAGCGTGCGATCGAGACTGGCGAGACTGGCGTTTGCCGCGACGCTCATCGGCAGCACCAGTCCGTCGCGCTTGCGGTCCTCGGGCGCGAGCGCGAGCCCCGCCGCGATCGCATCCCGCGGTGAAGCGAAATGCACCGGCTGTCCGTTTACCTCGATGCGGCCGGTCGCGCGACCGGGATGCAGGCCGAACAGCGTTTCCAGCAGCTCCGTGCGCCCGGCGCCGACAAGCCCGAAAATCCCCAACACCTCGCCCTGCCGCAGTGAAAGTGAAACTCGCTCGACCAGAAACGGCCGGCCCACGCCCTCGCCCGGCAGGGAAAGTTCATCGGCGCGAAGCAACCCGGCGCCGGGCGCGGTCGCGGATTTTTGAAAGATCTCCTTCGACTCACGCCCCGCCATCAGACGCACGATGGCGTCGCGCGAGAGCTCCGCGAGCAGCCCCTCGCCCACGACGCGGCCGTCGCGCATGACGGTGACGTCGTCGCCGATGCGGGCCAGTTCCTCGAACTTGTGCGTGATGTAGACGATGCCGACGCCGCGGCTTTTCAGATCGGCAATCACGCCGAACAGCACCTCCACCTCGTGCGACGAAAGCGACGACGTGGGCTCGTCGAGAATCAGCACGCGGGCATCGGCGGAAATCGCCCGCGCGATTTCCACCAGCTGCTGCTGCCCGACCCGGAGATCGGCCACGACGGTCCCGGGCGCCACCGGCAGATCGAGCCGTTTCAAAATGACCGCGGCATCGGCGTGCAGCCGCCGGTAGTCGATCAGGCCGCTGGCCGCGCACGGCTCGCGGCCGAGAAAAATATTTTCCGCCACGGAAAGATACGGAATCAGATTCAGCTCCTGGTGGACGATGCCTATGCCGAGCGCCTGCGCCTCGCGCGGATTCGCGAAGGAGACCTCGCGGCCGTCGAGCCGGATCGTGCCGGCGTCGGGCGGAAACACGCCGGACAGGACGTTCATCAGCGTGGATTTTCCCGCGCCATTTTCACCGAGCAACGCCACGAGCCGCCCCGCGCGGACGCGCAACGCGACGCCATCGAGCGCCCGCACGCCGGGGAAGGATTTGGAGATGCCCGACGCTTCGAGCAGGATCTGATCGGAGCCGGACATCAGAGGAGGGACGCTTCCACCGGGATGAGAACGAGCAGCGGTTCATCCGGGCCGCCGACGGTTTCGGGCGCCCCGGCGCAACCGGCGAATTGAATCCGCGCCCCGACGTCGGCTTTCTCGCGCACGGTGGGAATCACGTGCTTCTCGACAAGCGTGTTCAATTCGGCGGCGAGCGCATTGAACTCCTGCAGGCCGGGAAACGCATTCACCTCGAGCAAGCCGCAGCCATCGCGCACCGCGTTGCCAAACACCGGCCCGATCCGGAGCGCCACGATCGTCGCTTCCGCGCCATCGAGCGCGATCTTCACCTGGTTCCGGTCGCGCGCGACAACCCTGCCGCTGCCCCGGACAAAATAGTAAGCGGTGCCAAGGCCCGCGGCGCTCGCGAACTTCCTGCCCGCTGCGGCGGGATCCGCGCGCAGCTGGGCGGCGAAATTTTTCAACTCGGGCGCCCGCTGCGCTGCGGCGCGGAGGTCGGTTTGCCAGAGACGCAACGCGGTCGCCGCGGGATCGAACGCACCGGCGGCCAAAGAGGCCGCCGATTTTCCGTCAGCGCCCGAAGCCTGGAGCGGCCTCACGTGGAAGAGCGGAAATGCCCAGAGCAATCCGGCCACCGCGACCACCACCACGCCGATGAGCAGGGCGGGTCTCTGCCCCGCCCTTTCTGCACGGGGCGGGGACGAAGGCAGGGGCGGGTCAGAGACCCGCCCTACTTTCGGGATCTCATTGCTTCCGGCCATAGTCGCCAAATTTGCCCACGTTCGCGCGCGTCACGAGCTCGACCGCCACGGGCGTGCGCTGGGGAAACTCCTTTTGTCCCTTGATGAACTTGTCGGCGTTTTCCGCCGCCGTGCGCGCCATCGTCTTGGGAAACTGCATCACGGTCGCGGCGATCTTGCCCTCGGCCACGGCTTTCACGACGTCGTCCGCGCCATCGAAGCCGAACACTTTTACCTTCGAGGCTTTCCCGGCGGCCAGCAGCGCCTGATAAGCGCCCATCGCCATCGCGTCGTTGCCGCAGAACACGGCGTCGATGTCGGCATTCGCCTGCAAAATCGATTCGAGCACCTCGAGGGCCTTGCTGCGGTCGAACTCCGCGCTCTGCTGCGCCACCATTTTCAAACCGGGATAACGATCCACGACGCTGTGAAATCCCTTCGAGCGGTTCCACGTGTTCGTGTCGGCAACGATGCCCAGGAGCTCGACATATTTTCCGGTCTCGCCGACCTGCTCGACGAAATACTGCCCGAGCGCGACGCAACCCGAGTAGTTGTCGGAAAGGATCTGCGACATCGCGGCGTCGTTGGCCTTGATCTCACGGTCCATGCAAAACACGGGAATCCCGGCGGTTTTCGCGCGACGCACGTTGGCGATGGAGCCCTCGGCATCGGTGCAGTTGAAGAGCACCGCGCCGTAGCCGGACGAGATGAGGTTGTCGAAGTGCGTCGATTCCTTCGACGGGTCGTTTTGCGAATCGAAAATCGTGGCGTCGTAACCGAGTTCTTTCGCGCGGTCCCGGGCCGTCTCGGCCAGCACGACGAACCACGGGTTGTTCAACGTGGAAACGACCACGGCGACGCGCTTCGATTTGGCGGGGTTGTTCGCGGCGGCGCCGGAAGCGGCTGAGGGCGTGCTGGCGGACGGCTTGCATGCGGCAAAGAGGAGGCTGACCAGCAGGCCAGTCAGGGGGAACAAACGGGGGAGGGATTGTTTCATGAAGGAAGGGATTTGGGGGATGCCGAGCGGGGGAAGGATGAGAAAACAACAAACCCTGCACCCCGCGAGACTTTCAACGTAGCACAGATTAATCCCGGTGGTCTCCCTGCCGTTCGGTTTTTTGTGCCTCTAAAATAAGTTTACGCACGGGGCCGGGCGTGCGTTGACTGTCGCAAAACGGATTAGAATACCGGCAAACGAATCCCAAAAGCCGGCGGACTGGCGGTATACTTATGCGATACTCTTCGCGACAAAGCCCTCGGTCCGCCGACGTTAGCACCGCGTTTAAAACCTCATGGTCGTCCCGCACTCCCCCACTTCCTTTGATCCGGACCGGCCCGACTTCACGCCCTACGGTTTGACCTGCGTGCACTGGCGGCCCTCGCCGATGCGCCGGCCCGATCACCACAACGAGATCGAGCTCAACTTCCTCGAGGCCGGCGCGGTGACTTATCTCCTCGGCGGAAAAAAAATCGTGGTCACCGCCGGGCGGATCAATGCGTTCTGGGCCGGGATTCCCCACCAGATCATCGATTTCGGCCGCGGGACTTCGTACTACGTCGCCACGATTCCGCTGCAGTATTTTCTCCAGTGGCGGCTCCCCGATCATTTTGTGCAGCCGCTCCTGCAGGGCCAGCTGGTCAACGAGCCGGCCGCCGATCGCGCCGAGTCTGACTCCCGGATTTTCGCGCACTGGGAAGCCGATTTGTCGCTCGAAAAACCGGAGCTCGAAAAAGCCGTGCTGCTGGAGATGCAGGCGCGGCTGGTGCGGCTGGCGCTGAGTGTTCCGCCGCAGCGCAAACGCGCGAACAAGCGCCACCGCATCGCGTCCGTCACCGACACCGGCCTGAACAAGGTGGAACAACTGGCCTGTTACGTCGCGCAGCGCTACACGGAGCAGCTCACCGTCCAGCAGATCGCCGACGCCGTGAAACTGCACCCGAACTACGCGATGAACCTCTTCCAAAAAACGTTCGGCACCACTCTCATCAACTATCTCACCCAGCACCGCGTTTCCCACGCGCAGCGTTTGCTGGCGACGACCGACCTCACCATCGCCGACGCCGCTTTCAGCTCCGGCTTCAATTCCATCAGCCGCTTCAACGATGCGTTCCGCCGCGCCTGCGGCTGTTCACCGCGGGACTACCGCCGGTCGCACCGCCTCGAGACCTTTCCCGCCGCGGAATAGCGGCAGCGTCTTCAAAATCGCCTCCTGGCCTTTGTTGTCATTCTGAGCGCAGCGAAGAATCTATTTGGACGTCCGTGCCGCTGAAGCGTTTCGAATCCTCCCCTGGATTCTTCGCTTCGCTCGGAATGACAGATGGAGGTGAAGACACGCCCAATTTGAATTTGTCGTTGCGAGGGACGCGCAGGCCCCATGGCCACGGGCACAGAGCACTCGGTGCGATCCAACTGGATTGCTTCGTCGCCCCGCAGAGCGGACCTCCCCGCAATGACAATCCCGCCGCCGTTGATTTAGTTCTTGCTTAATTAAGTTTATACTTAATTAGTGCCGGCATGCAAAGCCTCCTGGCCATCGCCGACCCGACTCGGCGCCGGATCGTTGAACTGCTCGCCCAGCGTGACCGGACGGCGGGCGAACTCGTCGAGGAATTCGACATGAGCGCGCCGGCGATTTCCCAGCACCTGAACGTGCTGCGCGAAGCCGGGCTCGTCACGACCCGCGCCGAGGGCCAGTCCCGCATCCAGACGCTCAACCCCGCGGGGCTCGACGACCTCGACGACTGGCTGGAGAAAACGCGGTCGGTCTGGTCGCGCCGCCTCGACGCCCTTGAGCGCGAGCTGCGCGCGGAGGATGCGGCGAACGAACGGAAGGCGAAGAAAAAATCCTCATCATGAAAACCAACGAACAGAACGGAAAATTCGGCGGCCCCGACGAAGTGCGGATCGTGCGCACCCTCCCCGGCCCCATCGAGCGCGTCTGGGAATATCTCACTGACCCGGAGAAACGCGCCCGCTGGTTCTCGGGCGGCGTCCTCGAGCAGAAGGCGGGCGGCAAAGTCGAGTTTGCCATGAAGCACAAGAACCTCGTGCCGGACGAAACGCCGCCCGCGAAATATGCCCATGTGCAGGATCCCGGCGTGACCTTCGAGGGTCGCGTGCTCCGGTGCGAGCCGCCGCGGCTGCTCGTCTACACGTTCGGGAGCGACGATTCGGAAGTGACCTTCGAGCTGACGACCCAAGGCAGGCAGGTGGTTCTCGTGCTCACGCACCGCACGCGGGGCGCGGAGGAACGGGCGGAACTCACCAACTACGCCGCGGGCTGGCACTCGCATCTCAGCCTCCTGGTGGCGCTGCTGGAAGGCACGCCCCGCCCCGCATTCTGGCCGGTCCACGCCAAGCTCGTGGGCGAGTACGAAAAACTCCACGCAGCCGAACTGAAAAGCTAAACGGCCCGACCTTTCCGCAAGGGCGGCGCGGCTCGCGACCGCCTTTCTTTTTCCCCTTCAGATCAACCAAGGCCACTGCCTTGCCCACAAACCTCCCTGTCCGGAATCCAACCGCTCAATCGTTGTTATCCTTAGAAATAAGAATCCACCTCCCATGAAAACCAACTCGTTCAACCCTCCGGCCGTCGTCTCCCCCGACCAATGGCTCGCGGCCCGCCGCGAATTCCTGCGCGAAGAAAAAGAATTCACCAAGCTGCGGGACCGGCTCGCCGCCCGCCGCCGCGAACTGCCGTGGGTGAAGGTCGACAAGGCCTACACGTTCGAATCTCCCGCCGGCCCCGTGTCGCTCGCGGACTTGTTCGAGGGCCGCAGCCAGCTCGTCGTCTATCACTTCATGTTCGGCCCCGGCTGGGAAGAGGGCTGCAAGAGCTGCAGCTATGTGTCGGATCATCTCGCCCCGGCCGTGGTGCACCTGCAGGCGCGCGACGTCGCCTTCGCCGCGGTCTCGCACGCGCCGCTCGCGGAACTGGCGCCGTTCCAGGAGCGGATGGGCTGGGGGTTCAACTGGGTGTCCTCCCACGGCGGTGACTTCAACTACGACTACCACGTCTCCTTCACCGCCGAGGAAATGGCGCGGGGCAAGGTCTACTACAACTACGCCCGCACGGAATTCCCCTCCGAGGAGGCACCGGGGCTCAGCGTCTTTGCCCGCACCAAAAACGGGGATATCTATCACACGTATTCGACCTACAGTCGCGGCCTGGATGCGTTGATCGGCACCTACACGCTGCTCGATCTCGTGCCGAAGGGTCGCGACGAGGATTCCGAAACGACGATGAGCTGGGTCCGTTTCCACGATCGCTACGACCAGCCCGCCGATGCCGTCGCCTCGCACTGAGTTTTTCCGCCGCGCCGTCCGCTGGCTGTGGCCGGCGGCGCTGCTTGCACTCGCACCCAAATGCGTGCTGTGCGTGCTCGCCTACGCGGGGCTCGGCACGGCGCTCGGGCTCGGCGGACCGGAGATCTGCGGCGCGCCGGCCGATGCACCGGGCGCGTGGGCGACATCGCTCGCGTGGCTCGGCGTCGCCGGCGGAATTGGCGCCGGCGGATTCCTCGCGAGTTGCTGCCGCATGCGACCGGCGCGGCCGCGTTGAAACGGGCCGCGGCCTGACCGCGCGGCAGCTGCTCCACGCTTGCCTGCCGCAGCGGTTGCCGGATGCTGCCGCGGCCCCATGCCCGAATCCCTCCGCGAATTTTCGGCCCTGCTTGCCAGCGAACTCGGCCACGACGAATTCATCGCCCTGCTTCAATCGCTCGCCGTCTGGGGCCTGCTGGGGGCCGGCCTCGGACTGCTGCTCGGCTTCGCCAGCTACCGGCTTTTTCGCCAGCTAGGCTGGTACGGCGCGCACTCGACCACGGGACGCTGGCTGCAACGCGGCGTCTTTGCCGCCGTCGCAGCCACCTGCGCCGTCCTCCTCGGCGGGGCCGGATTTTGGGAAGGGGTTCACCGCCGGTGCCACGACGTCGTCACCCGCAGCCGGATCGGAACCGACGCGCTGCCCGTCGTCGCCGATCTTTGTGCCGAAGGCATCGTGCGGCTCGACCTCGCGATGGAACCTGGCGTGGACGCCTCGACCGCCGCAGGGGACGCCCGCCTCACGGCGTTCCGCGCCGGCACTTGGGAGCTCGATGCCCCGAAGTTTTTGGGGCGGATCGACACGCTGCGGGGGGAAACCTTCCGCGAACTGCTCGCCGGGTTCGAACGGGATGCGCTGGACCGGGCGCCCGCGCTGAAAGGCGGCCTGACCGAACGGCTGCTGCACTACACGACCCAGAACCTCGGCACCGCCCTGCTCGAGCAGAAGCTTTCCTCTGAGTTACGCCGTCGGGGACTCGATCACCTGCACACCGCGCTTCGCACCGGATTGGTCGCCGAAGCCGCACGCACCGGCAATCCCGCGACGATCGGCCACCGCGACCTGGCCCGGTTCATCCAGCGCGAAGGCATCGTGCCCACCCTCGTGGTGCCCATCCGGTCGTTCGCGCGGAGCCAGCAGAATATCTACGCGCTGGTGGCGGCGTTTGCGTGCATCGCACCGGCCGCGATGAGCCGCCTCTGCCGGTCGACCCCTCCCGTGGCCTCAGGCGCTGATTCGGGAAACACATTGCGTACGGACGCGCCTGCCTCGCGGTGACCGCGATCAACCGTCCCGGGCGTCGATCTGCTTTTTAAACGTGTGGGTGAGAATCCTGACGGTGAAGAGGCCGCGCGGTTCTTCGCCTTCTGCGTGCTGATAGATCCAGTCGTTCAGCTCGGCCAGCGGCACCTCCACGCGATCCCCAAACTTCAGTCCGCCGAGATTCACCGGATCGTTGGCGAGCGTGCCATGGATGTATTCCGGCTCGAGGCCGACGACCTCGATCCAGATGAACTCCGTGTGATCCTCGCGCGTAACGGGTGCCTTCACGGCGTAATTGCCGCCCGGTTTGCGCGCCTGCAGCGCGGCCACGAACTCCGGCCAGCGCTGCCTCGCCTCGGCGACGGCCGCCAGCATGCGCGGATCGTCGTCCATGATCTGCACAACCGGCGCCTGGGTCGCGGCAAACAGCTCGTCCAGATTTTCGCCCCGGCGCAAACGGGCTTCGAGTTCGGACTCCCATGGCGTCAGGCGGTTGTTCGCGGGCTGAAGCAAGCCGAGCACGGAATCGTCGGCGAATTCCGCGAGGGCGCGTGAAATTTTCGCGTAGGCGGCCGCGGTCTCCGCCGCGCCCTCGACACCCATCGCATCCACCGACAGCCACGCGCGGTGCTCTTGAACGATCGAGCGCAGCCTCAGCTCGGGCACTCCCTTCGCGACCTCATCGACGTCATCGAAATAGGACCGCTCGTGATTGTGGACGATGAACAGGGTCGTGCCGGTTTGGACCAGGAAGATCGGCGTCTCGCCGACGATGAAGGGCTCCTCCGACCCACGCTTGTCGCCGTCGCCACCGCCGGTGGAAAAGGAAATGCCCCAGGCGGAGCGGAGAATTTCCGCGAGCACCCTGGCCTCGAGGTAGCGCGGCTGTTTCAACAACAGCACCAGCGACACCATGGGCGCCTCCGCGGCGGCAAGGGCGCGGGCATGGAGTTTCCGCCAGATCCAAATCGCGGCCACGATCCCCGCCGCCCCGGCGAAGAGGGCGGCGAGACCGTGCCCCGAGCCATTCAATCGCCAGGCGCCCACGCCCGAAAACCCGAGAACAACGCCCACAATCGCCACGCGAGCCTGAAACGTCGCAAGCCATGACGAGCGGGGTGAAGTCATGGCCGCGAGCCTTGCGAATCATCACGGGCAGAAAAGCCTAAATCGCATTAGCGCGCGCGTCTTACGATCGCTTGACGGTCGGGCGTTGCGCGCCCGACGGCGCGGTGAGACGCGCCGGCCATTGTTAGACTCAATGGTTTTTCGACAAGCCCCCGGGGCGGCGGTTGGTTCCGGCGCACTCGACTTGGTTCGTGGCGCCACCCCGCGCATGTCTCCCACCCCACCCATCCCTCCCGTCACACGATCCGCGCGACGCAGAATCAAATTCCTGCGCGCAAGCGTGGTCGCATTCGCGTTTTCATTCGCGGGCCCGGGCACCGTCGGGGCTGCAGACGCGCAGATCGACGCCGCGGCCGTTGCCCAGACCATTCGCGGGTTCGGCGGAAACACGGTGTTTTTGCCCACAACACCCCTGACCCAGCCCGATCTCGATCTGCTGTTCGGAAACGGGCCCGGCCAGATCGGACTGACGCTGCTGCGCATTCGCGTTTCCACCGATGCGGCGTGGCGGACACTCGAACTGGCGAACGCACAAGGCGCGCGCGCCCGCGGTGCAGAGGTGATCGCCACGCCGTGGTCGCCGCCTGCCGCGATGAAGAGCAACAACAGCCTGATCTCCGGCTCGCTGAATCCGTCGTCGTACGCCGCCTACGCCACCTACCTGAACGATTTCGCCGGGTACATGGCGGCGAATGGCGCGCCGTTGTACGCGATCTCGGTCCAGAACGAGCCCGACATCGCGGTCACCTACGAGTCCTGTGATTGGACTCCGGCGCAGATGCTCGACTTCTGCAGGAATCACGCGGGCGCGATCACCGCCACGCGGGTCATCGCGCCGGAATCGTTTCAGTTTCGAAAAAATATCTCCGACCCCATACTCAACGATCCGGTCGCGGCGGCGAACATCGCGATCGTCGGCGGCCACATCTACGGCGGAGGACTCGCGCCGTATCCCCTCGCCGCCGCGAAGGGAAAGGAAGTGTGGATGACCGAACATCTCGACCTCTCGGTCGACTGGGCCGGTGCGCTCGCGACGGGGAAGGAAATCCACGACTGCCTGGTCACGGGAAATTTCAACGCGTACATCTGGTGGTACCTGCGGCGTTTCTACGGTCCGCTCGGTGAAGACAGCGTCGTGACCAAGCGCGGGTACGTGATGGCGCAGTTCGCGAAGTTTGTCCGTCCCGGCTTTGTCCGCATCGGTTCGACCGGCAATCCGACCACCGGCGTTTATGTGTCGGCCTTCAAACGCGACAAGCTGGTGATCGTCGCCATCAACCAAACCGCGGTGGCCGTTTCCCAGAAATTTTCCCTCGCGAATGGAAACGTGAGCGCGGTGACGCCGTGGCAGACTTCGAGCACCGCGAACCTGGCGCTCCAGCCTTCGATCGCGATCACAGCGGCGTCATTCACGGCATCGTTGCCCGCGGAAAGCGTGACGACGTTTGTGGGTGATTTGATCTCTTCGTCTCCGACGGTGGTCGTGCCGCCGCAAACGCAGACCGTCACAGCCGGGGTCGCCGCGAGTTTGAGTGTCACCGCGAACGGCGCCGCGCCGGTGACCTACCAGTGGTTCTTCAACGGCACTGCGATCGCCGGTGCGACGAGCCCCACCTTCACGATCGGCAATCCCCAGCCCAGCAACACGGGCGACTACGCTGTGCTCGTCAGCGACGCCGTCAGCTCCGTCACCAGCGCCACGGCCGCGCTCATCGTGAAATCCGCCGCCGCCAGCGACGCGCGGCTCTCCGCGATCTCGTGTCGCGCGGTCGTCGGCACCGGCGGGGATATTCTTATTCCCGGCATCGTCGCCGGCGGCACCGGCCCGCGTGAAGTCGTCGTTCGCGCGAGCGGCCCGGCTCTCATCGAACAAGGGGTGAGCGGCACCCTCGCGCAGCCGCAGTTGCAGCTGTTCCAGGTCGGGGTCGCCAATCCCATCGCGACCAACACCGGCTGGGATACCGGCACCGCGAGCGCCACCACCGCTCTCCAAGCCGCGTTCACCGCTTCCGGCCTTCCGCAGTACAAACCCAATTCCGGCGACTGCGCTCTGCTCGCCACGCTCACCGCGGGTTCCGCCTATACAGCGCATGTTCGGGGATTGGGTGCCGCGCCGACCGGCGTCGCACTCATCGAGGTTTACGACCTCGGTGCCAGTTCCGCGCGGATGACCGCGCTCTCGTGTCGCGCGTTCGTCGGCACGGGAGGAAACATTTTGATTCCCGGCATCATCATCCTCGGCAGCGATCCGAAGCAGGTCATCATCCGCGCTTCCGGTCCCGCGCTCGCCGCGCAAGGCGTCGGCGGCACGCTCGGACAACCCACGCTCGCCGTTTACAGCGGCGGCGGCGCGAAAATCGCGGAGAACACCGGCTGGAGCAACGTGGTCAACCCGGCCACGGTCGCTGCGCTTACCGCCTCCGTCGGACTGCCACCCTTCCCACCCGGCTCCGCCGACTGCACGATCATCGCGACGCTTCCGCCCGGCGGCTACACCGCCCAGGTCAGCGGTCTCAACGCCACCACCGGCGTCGCCCTGATCGAAATCTACGAGGTGCCGTGAAGACGCCGCACGTCACCGCCGATCCACGCGAGGACGCAATGGTCACGCCGGCTCCGGCGCGTGGTTCGGCTCTTTGTGACTCCGAAGAATAATCCATTCGACCAACAGGAGATTGGGCACCCAGCAGAGCCAGCTCAGCGCCGGATAGAAATCGTCGAAAGAAAGGCCCATCGCGAAGAACGCGCCGAGGTACAGTCGAAGCGTCACGGCCGCAAACGTGAGGGCAAAACACCGGATCGCCCAGACCTCGTGCGCGGCGTAGGATTTTTTTCGAATGGCGAGCAAGGCCATGGCGGCCGTGTAGAGCCACAACACCGCAAGGGCCCCGAAGCCGAGCTTCGAAACCAGCCCGCCGTAGGCGATGAAGGCCATCGCCAGCCCCGCGATTCCCCCCGTGAGAACAGCGGAGAAATACACATAACCGATCCTTCGATGGATCGCCCGCCGCCGCCGGATGCCAGGGAAGAACTGAAACGGGCCCGTGACCAAGGCAACCGCCGCGCAGAAGACATGAATGAGGATTCTCGCTCGATGCGCCTGGTAGGTGGCCTTCATCGCCGGGGCCACGGTGCTTCCCGGCGGCAGCAGCGCGTAGGAGTAAATCGCATAGCCGGCGACCGCGACGCACAGAAGAGTGATAACCCAGATAGCCGCTTTTTTCATTCGTTGCCGGACGTTATAGATTAGCCGTGCCGGGGCGCAGCCCTGACGTTCGCCGCGGCGACTGGTGGGGCTCTTTCTTACTTCCGACCATAAATGCTAAACACAAAGAAAGCCGCCCCGCTCCCTTGGAGCACCAAAACCGGTAAAAAAAATCGGGAACGCCAACTGCGGCCAAAGAGCGAAATGATCACTACCAAACAACCAGCGCAGCACCCCAAACCAGTTCCGACAATGGCGCCGATAACATGAGATGCGGGGATTGAACGAGACGGTCCCCACCTTAACGCTTCTTCCAGTGCAAGCAGCGGGGGCAGGAGACAGGAAAGGAGGAGTAACGTGCGTGCCCAGCGAGAAGGCTTGGGAGCGTCTTGCGAACCGGTGTTAGAGGGGGGATGCATTTGTCTTCGCCCAACCGTGTGATTGGAACCGACTGAATCATTCTCGGGGTAAGCACAAGCTACGGACCTATCGATTGGGCCCGCGAAGAAAGAAAAATGAAAGAGGAATGTTTGGCGCGGGGCTGAGTTTGAGCGCTCAGGTTGCCGCACCGCGTCTGTGATGCCCGTTGACTCGCAGCCTTCCGGCGCGCCAGCTGCGGCGATGGAAACCTCTGCTGGCGGTCGCCGATCATCTCCCGCCCGGTTTTTTACCTGCTGCCTCTTCGCGATCCTGGCCGGCTTTGGGGCGGTGTCGCTTCGCGCGGCGGAGGCGGTGGTCTATCAGGTTAATGATCGGATCGAATCCAATCTCAGCGTGTTTGGGTGGCAGAAGGGGACGGTCGTGGAAGTCGGACAGGGCGACAAGGCGGGGCAGGTGAAAATTCTCACCGACGGTTACGCCGCCCCGGGCTGGGTCGGCATCGCGGCCATGAAATTTGTGCGGAAGATTCCCGGCGCCGCTCCCGCCGTCCCGACGTTCGATGCGAACCAGCCGCCCCGGCTCGGCAAATACAACATTCTCTCGTACGGGCCCGGCGGGAAAAACCTGTTCCTCGGCCACGTCGAGCTGCTCGCCGGCGGCAAGTACCGCGTTTCCCGGACGGCCGAGGGAAATTATTTCGGCGAGGGTAAATACTCCTACGACGTCGCCAGCAAAAAAGTTCAGTGGCTCAGCGGTCCCTACCAGGAGGAAGCCGACTGGGGCGGCGGATTCGAAATTTCGCGCGAGGGAAAAACCCACGCCATCCGGCTGCGGCGCGGCACCCTCGCGACGAACAGCACGGAGTGATTTTCGCGGCGGGCGCTGAAGGCAGGGCGGGGCTGTGACCCGCTCTTTCCGAATCAGGGAAGGTCACAGGGCCGCCCACTCCCGCCCCACTTCAAGCTCCTGCGGGATTGCTTCGTCGCCCCCCGGGCGGCCCTCGCCCTTCCACGCGGCTGCAGGTTGGACGGGGTTCGATTGCTGACTCGCCTTGCGCGAGGGGCGCTGATTTCTACGATCCGCGTCAATTTCTTGCCCATGGCCACCAAAGATCCACGCGTTGATTCCTACATTGCGGAGGCGGGTGAATTTGCCCGCCCGGTTCTAAAGCATCTTCGGAAATTGATTCACGAGGGATGCCCGGCGGCGGTGGAAACGATCAAGTGGGGCTGCCCCTTCTTCGAATATCACGGGCTGCTCTGCGGACTCGCCGCGTTCAAGGCGCACTGCTCGCTGTTCTTCTGGCGCGACATCGACGTCAGCCGCTGGCTCAAAAAAACCAACAACGCGGGCGCCGGCATGGGACAATTCGGAAAACTCACTTCGCTCGCCGACCTGCCCAGCGACCCGTTCCTCCTCGCCTGTGTGCGCTCGGCGGTCGAACAGCGGGACGCACCGAAATCGAAGAGCAAACGCGCGCGGCAGCCCGGCAAGGAACTCCCCGTGCCGGCCGATTTGAAAAAAGCGCTCGCCGCAAATCCGAAGGCGGCCGCGACCTTTAAAAATTTCGCACCCAGTCACCGCCGCGCCTATCTCGACTGGATCGCGGACGCCAAGCAGCACGCGACGCGTGAGCGGCGACTCCGGACAACGATCGAGTGGCTGGCGGCGGGAAAACCGCAGAACTGGAAATACCTCGAGACGAAGAGCTGAAGTTGAGCTGAGAGCAGAGAGTCTAGAGCTGAGAGCAAGGCGTGCTAAATCGGAGCGCCCCCGGGGTTGAGTGCGGAGCGGTTCACGGCGCACTGCCTTCCCTCACGTTGCGCAACAAGGCCGCCAGATTCTGGAATTGCGGGTGCTGCGCGGCCTCCGCGGCGATGAAGTCGATCGTCCACTGTCGGGTCAGACGCCGCGGGCCATCGCTCGAGGGATGGGCCTTCACGTCCAGCGACGCGATTCGCGCGGCCAGGTGGTGCTCCAGACGGGTGAGGAAATCGAGATCGTGCATCGGCGATCCTAGGTTTCCTCCGCCCACTTCGCAACCGACCGCCCTGGCTCGTAAAGAAATGGTGGACCAGATCGGGATCAAACCGACGACCTCATCGTTGCGAACGATGCGCTCTATCAACTGAGCTACTGGCCCCTAAAGGGAGGTGAGGTATTGGAAAATCGCCGCCACCAAGTAAACACCAATTTTCGCCCCGCGCGGCCGGCACCGCCGCCCCGGCGCAAAACCCGGCCGGGTTCGCCCTTTAGCGAGCGACCGCCGGCACGAGCCGCGCAAAAATCATTTTGCCACCCGCGGTCGGAAGCACGCTGACAATCTCCGCCTGCACGCGCTGGCCGATCAGGGGCTTCCCCGCGTTGACCACGACCATCGAGCCGTCCTCGAGATAACCCACCGCCTGGTCCTCCTCCTTGCCGGCTTTCATCAGGTCCACCTCGACACGTTCACCCAGCATGACTTCAGGGCGGAGCGATTTCGCGAGGGCGTTGAGATTCAGCCAGTGGACACCGTGAAATTCCGCCATCTTGGCGAGATTGTAGTCGGTGGTGAGAAGCTTGGCCTGCATCGACCGCGCCAGGAAAACCAGTTTCGCATCCACGTCCTCGCGCTTCGTCACTTCGCTTTCCGGCGTGCGGATGTCGATGTGCTTGATTTTGCGAAGCTCGTTCAACACCTCGAGACCGCGGCGGCCGCGCGCCTGTTTGTGGATGTCCGGCGAATCGGCGACCGAGTGAAGCTCATCCAGCACGAAGCGCGGAATCACGAGCGCCGCATTTAAAAAACCCGACTCGCAGACCCGGGCGATGCGCCCGTCGATCAGGACGCTGGTGTCGACCACCACAACCGGCACATCGACGTCGTGCGGGACGAAGCGCACATAGGGAATGACAAGGTTGAACTCATCCTTGCCCCGCAGCGCGATCACGGTCGCGAGATAGGGACACAGGAGAAAAAGCGCGAGCCGCACGAGAAATACGATCGCCGGATCCCCCTGGGCCAGCAGT
The DNA here is from genome assembly GCA_036261745.1 of Opitutaceae bacterium. GTDB lineage: Bacteria > Verrucomicrobiota > Verrucomicrobiia > Opitutales > Opitutaceae > DATAKE01. The sequence continues at coordinate 37,614 of DATAKE010000059.1, read as the reverse complement.
GGCGAAACGCTCAGCAGGTAGGAGATCAGTGAACCGATGCCCAATCCGAACGTGATCGCCGACAGCCCGCGCAGTGAAAATCCCTTGAGCATCACATCGACGAGCACCACGAGGATGCCGAGCGACAAACCGATCAACACGGCCCGAACCCGGTAGGCATCCCAATCCGGCTCGGCGTAACACACCAGCCAGCCCGCCGCCGCACAAAGGACGACAAACACAAGACGGATCGGCAGAAGGGTTTTGTTCATGGGGAGGACAGCGGGGGTTCCTCAACGCAAACGTAATAAAAACAGAACGAGCGGTGCGAGGATCATCACGGCCATGATTACGTAGAGGAACCGCTGAGCACGTGCGGCTTTTGCCTTTTCAGCTGAGTCATCCTCCATTGCTGTGCAGCGGACCAAACGCCCTCCTGCATGACAACCCAATACTGGCTGGTGAAATCAGAACCCGAGTCGTACGCGTGGCTCGATCTCGTCCGGGACGGCTCCACAAGCTGGACGGGCGTCCGCAACTACGCCGCCCGCAATAATCTGAACGCGATGCGCCGCGGCGATCGCGTGCTTTTTTATGAGAGCGTGTCCACCAAGGCGGTCGTCGGCATCGCCGAGGTGGCGAAACCCGCCTATCCCGATCCCACCGCCGATGAACCGGGCTGGGTCGCCGTCGAGTTGAAAGCCGGCGAGCCCCTCGCCAAACCGGTCACGCTCGAGCAGGTCAAAGCCGAGTCCACGCTCGCCGAAACCGCGCTCATTCGCCGCGGCCGGCTTTCGGTGCAGCCACTCACGGCGGCTGAGTTCAAAAAAATTGTCGGGCTGGGCTCGAAGTAGGCCCGTTCATCCCTGCTCCGGGACTCTCCCCGCCGGATGATTGAAATGTAGCGGCAATCTATGACCGCCGAGGCCGGCGCTCTCCCCCACCGCTGGGGCACACCGCTCGTCTTCATGTGCTCCCGAACGACGGTCATAGACCGCCGCTCCAACAATTCCGATCACTCCCGCCCCGCCGGTAGTGTCCTGATTTGTCATTGCGAGGAGTCCCGCGAAACGGGACGACGAAGCAATCCAGCTGGATCGCCACGTCCCCCAGAGCGGGACTCGCGATGACAAATTCAAACTAGATCACTACCGCCCCGCCGAAGGTCTCGACACCAGGCGGCGTTTTTGCGTTTTTGCCCGCACGTGTCCCTCCCCCAACTCACGATTCTCGCTCCCGGCCTTTTGGGCGGATCCGTCGCCCGCGCCGCCCGGGCGCGCAATGTGGCGGAGCGGATCGTGATTTGGAGTCGCCGGCCGGAAACCCGGCTCAAGCTCCGCGACCAGCCGTGGTGCGATGCCATTGCCGACACCCCCGCCGACGCCGTGCGCGGCGCCAGCCTCGTCGTGATCGCGGCACCGGTTGACCAGATCGTGCCGCTCACGCAGCAAATCGCCCCGCATTTGTCCGCCGGCGCACTCGTCACCGATGTCGGCAGCGTCAAAGGCGACATCGCACGGCTCGGCCACGCCGCCCTCGGCAGCCATGCCCATTTTGTCGGGGCGCATCCGATGGCCGGCTCGGAGAAAACCGGCTGGGAACACAGCACCGCCACGCTTTTTGAAAAGCGCACCTGCTTTGTGACGCCACTCAAGGAAACCGCCGCCGCGGCGGCCGGGTCGGTTGTTCGCTTCTGGCACGATTTGGGCGCCGACGTGGTCACGGTCGATCCGGACAAACACGACGAGATCGTTGCCCACATCAGTCACCTGCCGCAGGTGATTGCGTCGACGCTCTGCGCCTTTCTCGCGACAAAGGATCCGGCCTGGCGCAACCACGCCGGCGGCGGTCTGCGCGATACCACGCGCATCGCGGGCAGCGACTCCCACCTCTGGCGCACGATCCTTGAGCAAAACCGGGACGAAATTCTGCGCGCCCTCCGCGAGTACGAGGACGAGCTGCACCGTTTCCAAACGGCTCTCTCCAATCGCGACTACGTGGAGGTCGTCGCCCGCCTCGAGCGCGGCCGCGACTATCGCAACGGGTTCCGCGCGTAAAAGGGATGCAAGTGGGGTGGGCGTCCTTCCTCCGCCCTAAAATATTCGGACGCCAGTAACGAGCGTCCGGAGGTGGCGCCCCCAAAGGTCCGCATTCCCCGCCCCCACCGCCGGCCCTCCCCGAATCCGAACATGTCACTTAATAGGTGACAAAATCGATTCTTCGATCGGCAGTGAACGCCAGCCATCGTTCACACGGAAGCGCGGGGAACGCGGATGAATCCGACCTGCCCAAACTGTATTTGCAGCGTTCTCCGCGCCTCCGCGTGAGACCCTTTCGTTCCTAGGGCTTCAGTTGCGCCTCGAGGAATTTTGCGAAGATCTCGGCGTCCGAGGGAATCGTGCCGTGGCCGCCTTCGTGCATGAAGTAGCTGAGCGTGTTGCCGACGAGTTCGCCCGGCCGCGGCATTTGCTTCGTTTCCAGACCCTTCTTCCCAAGCAGTTCGAAGACCGGCGTCGCCGCCTTCGCCGCCAGATACTCCCCGTACGGGTCGGACCACTTGTCGGTCGTTCCGGTCTGGAGCAGCACGGGACGCGGCGCGATCAACGCAACGAGCAGGTGCGCGTCGAAAGGCGCTTCACTGCCTTTTCCCGCCCACTTCTGGTAGTTGCGGGCGAACTGGTACGGATAACGCGTGGGCGCCACAAGGTGCGCGACGGTCTCGCCGTAGTCGCGGCGGCTGAGCGCGGCGCCGCCCTCGCCCGAGCAGCTCGCAATGACGCAGGCGACGCGTTCGTCGCGCGCGCCGGTCCAGAGCACGGTCTTGCCGAGCCGCGAGACGCCGCTGATCGCGATGCGCTTCGCGTCGATCTTCGGCTCGGTCTCGAGGTAATCGATGATGCGGCTCGCGCCCCAGCCCCACGCGGCAATCGAACCCCACTCGTCGGGCGCAGGCTCGGTTTGCCCGGGTTTCAAATACGCCGCGCGAATGCCCTGCGCCGTGGCGTCGAGTGCGTCGGGGTCGATGTCGGTGTAGTTAAAAACCGCGAGGGCGAAACCGCGCTCGACGGTTTGCATGACGTTCAGATTGCGACCGGGGCCGCGCGCCGGCCCCGCGGCGGGATTGGCGGGCAGGCGTTTCTTTTCCTGCGCGTTCCACTGGCGGCCCACCTTCACGCCGTTGTCCGCGGTGGCGACGGCGAGGTTGTTGGCACCCCAGCCGAACTGCAGCAGCACCGGCACGGGACCGGTGGCATTGGCGGGCAGATAGAGGAGGACGTCGACGTAGTGGTCCGTTCGACTCCCGGTAAAATAGATCGTGACCTGTTTACGCAGCGCCTTGCCGTCGAAGGCGGGTGTGCCGGGATCGAACACGTCGAAGTGCAGCGCGGCGGGTCGTCCGGGCACGCGGCCAAACTGGTTTTCCTCGATCAGCTTGAAAATTTCCGGCCGGCGCTTTTCGAACCAGGTCTTCGCGTCGGTGACAGGCTGGCCGCTGGCGAGCTTGAGCGGATCGGGCAGTGTGTAGGCGCCGGTTTTGGCCTCGGTGTAGTTGACAGAGATATTGGCGACCGTGCCGGACTCGGTGTCGGTGATCTGGGCTTGGGCTGGGAATACTCCGCCCATGAGAAGCGACACGGAGATTTTTGTGAGAAATTTCATGATAAGCGGGCTCGCAAACTATTCTGTCATTCTGAGCGCAGCGAAGAATCCAGCAGGAGGTGCGATGCCTTTCACTGGAGCGATTATCCAAATGGATTCTTCGCTGCGCTCAGAATGACAATCAAAGCGGGTGTGAGTTAAATGTGGGTTTTGGAAAAGAGCGTCACCGGGCCGATCAGGCCGGATTCGGGCGGCACGCTGCCGGGTGCGCCGAAACCGCCGCCGCCTCCACCGGGCCCGGGCGCGGCCGGGATGTTGAGGACCTTTTTGTCCGCCGGCGCGGTGCGGTCGCCGATGATGCGATTCGTCCACTGGTTGGTGACTTTGATTTGGAGTTTGTTTTCGCCGGGCTTGAGCGCGCTCGTGACATCGATCCGGTACGGCGCTTTCCAGACGAGGCCGAGCGACCGGCCGTTGACGGAAACCTCCGCCATGTCGCCGACCCGGCCGAGGTCGAGGACGAGGGCCGTGCCGGAACGGAACCACTCGGGCGACGCAGCGATCGTCTTCGTGTAGCGGGCGACGCCGGAAAAAAACTTCACGCCTTCATCCGTGTTTGCAGTCAGCGGCTCGAGTTGCGCGAGCCGCAGCGTCGCGGGAGCGCCGAGGTTTTCCTGGAAGGCAACGTCCCATGCGCCATCGATCGTCGTGAGTTGGGTCATGACCTGACGCGACGGAGAGGTGCGGGCCGGGCTGGCGGCCGCGCGACGGAAAACGACGAAGACCGATTCCCGTTCCGCAAGACGCAGCGGCACCACCGTGCGGTCGCCGGCGATGCTGTAGTCGGCGCGCTCGATCTCGCCGGTGTCGGGATGCCACAGCTCGGCCTCGCGGCCGGCGACGCGGAAGCGCGCGTCGAAATCGCGGGCCACATCGGTCGTGTTGGCGACGTAGTAAATATCCGCGTCCTTCGTGCGCCGGTGCAGCCACGCGAGCTCGGCATCGAGCCCCTTGGCGTAGTCGAAGTCTTTCGGGATTTTCGCGGCGGCGAGCGCATCGGCCACCGACCAGCCCCAGACGACACGCCCCTTGCCGACGTAACGGATCGTGCGGCTCACGCCATCGAGGTCGCCCCAGATTTCGGTCGCGAGGGCACGCACCTCGGCGTCGGCCGCGGGATAGTTGTCCAAGCTCGGCGAGCGCGAGGGCTTCGGCCCGATGAGAATCGCGCCGCCGAGGACGAGCTCGCGGATTTTTTTGAGGAGCTCCGGACGCATGCGATCCGTCTGCGGCAGCACGAGGGCGCGGTAGCTCATGCCGTCCGGAAGAACGAGCCGGCCGTCGCCGCTCACGCTCATGCGGTTGAGCAGCACGTCGGCGTTGATGAAATCGTAGTCGAAGCCCTCCGGCGGCGTCGGCACGGTGCCGGCTGCCCAAATCGGCGGCGTCGACGGCGCACCTTCGTTCAGGAGGTACGCGAGGTCGGCGACGAACTGGCCTTGCTGCAGCATATGGCACTGGCGCGAGAAATAGGTGAACAGCGGCGCGGCCTGCTCGGCCCAGGTGATGTTCCGGTTGAGATGCGTGCCGACCATCGTGTTGCCCGGCTTGGTATCGAGCGGCTGATGCGCGGAGGTGTGGAAAACAAAACGGTTCATCCCCTGCGCGAGCCAGTAGTCGCCGACTTTTTTCAGCGTGTACGGCGATTCGTAGCCGCCACCGGTGAACGACTCGGCCCCGACGAGCGGCTTGCCGTAGACGTGCGCCGCCGACGCCGCGCCGCGCACATCCTGCAGATACATCAGACGCGGGTGCAGGTCGCGCACCCAGAATTCCCCCATGGGAATCTCGACTTTGCTTTTGTTCAGCAGCGTGTCCTCCGGCATCTCAAGTGAAACGCCCGCGGCTTCGGCGTAGATGCCGATGCCTTTCTCGCGGAGCTTTTCCGCCATCACGCCGTAGTGCGCGTCGGCCCAGAGATCGGCGAGCGTGCGGCGGAAATCCCAGAGGAAGCGGTCGCTCACGTCGGCGTTGTCGACGATGCGGCCGGTCAACGCCGGAAGATACGGCGTGGCGTCGTAGCCGCGGCGTTTCTTGAACTCGGCGGCCATGGCGTCGGTCCAGTTGTTCGTGCCCGCCTCCCAGCTGTCCATCATCACGTAGCGGAGACTTTTTCCAAAGAGCGGGCCGAGTTTTGCGGCGATCGGATCGAAGTAGCCGTGGTAGTACGACTCCATGTGCTGGCGGCTGAGCTTGTCGGCTTCGTAACCGGAACCGGCCGGCGTCGCGGGACGGTTTTTCGCGCCGGTCAGCGAGTAACCCAGTCGCAGGACGGTCCAGGTGCCGGCGGGCGCGTCCCAGTCGAGCGAGCCGTCGGGTTTCATCTTCGCGGTCAGATCGATCACGTCGCGTGCCGCGACCGTGGCATCGGCGGGCACATCGAGCGTGGGCACGGAATCGTACTCGAAGAGGAAACTGAAACCGGCCTTCTCCTCCCAGCGCTGCACGCGGGCGCCGCGATGCAGGACGGCCTCGCTCAAAATATACTGCTGCGCCGGCACGGCAGGCGCCTGGCTCATCGTCGGCGCGGGCCCGACCGGCGCGCCCGTGAGTTCGATGCGGTAAAATTTCGCCGAGGTCGGCGCGAACGCATACGTCCGCACCATGCCCTGACGGTAAAGCTGCGTGCCCGGCAACGTGACGAGCGTGCGGAAGGTTTTTCCATCGTCGCTCGCGAGCACACGACCCACGGGAATGCCGCGCCCGCTGCCGCCCTGCCCGCCCAAGGTGATCGCGCGCGCCGGGAACGGCTCGGAAAATTCATACTGCACCCACGCCGCTCCGCCGCCCGCCGGCGCGGGGATGGTGAGCAGCGTGTTGAGCTGATCGTCGAGCAAGGCGGTGCCGTCGACGGGACCGTTGCTCGAGGTAACCGTGGGCTTAACGGCGGGGCCGGTGATGTTTTCGATCGCCGGCGTGCGATAGGCGACGACTGCGCTGTCGGCGTAGAACGGCGCGTCCTTGGCATCGCTCGTGTAGTAACCCGCGCCCGTGTTGCGGATCTGACCGATGTTGTTCGGCGGCTGCATGAGCTTGCCGGAAAATTTCGCGGGGCCCGTCACCGTCGTTTCGCTCCAGACAAATTTCTTCATCGCCTGCTCGGGTTTCACCCAAGGCCCGCCGGTCTCGCTCCAGCCGGGCGAACTGAAAATCGACATCTCCAAACCCAGCCGGTCCGCCTCGGCCGCCGCGTGCCGCACGGCCTCGAACCATTCGGGTGTGCCGAACGGCGTCTTCGGCTCGACGTCCTGCCCGCGCCCTGAATTCACGTCGGCGAGCATGAACCCGCCGATGCCCACGCGTTTCATCCACTCGAGATCCTTCGTGATGCCGTCCTTTGTCACGTTGCTCATCGTCCAGTGCCACCACGTCCGGGGCCGCGCGGCATCGGGCGGGTTTTTGAAACCCTCGGCAAGCGGATCGCCGGCGGGCTGGGCGTGGGCGGAGGGAAACGGGGCGGCGAAACCAGCCAGCAGCGTCGCGATCAGACAAATCCTGGGAAATCGTTGCATGGGGTGTGGGAGATTGACGCACCGACCGGAAATCTGATGCGGTTTCATTCTGAATCGGGACTCGCTTCCCGCCGCAAATTGAGGGTGCCTTCTCCCACCGGCAAACAAATGTCCGACGGCCTCACCATTTTCCTCTGGCTGATTCTGCTCCTCAGTGTGGCGGCCGCCAACGCGGCCTTCGCGAGAAGGCGCGCGGTGAGATTTTTTACCGGTGCGGGCCTGCGAATCGTCGGCTTGAAAACAAACTGGCTGGGCGCCCGCCGCAGCCCGTTTGGCGAGCGGGAGGGCCGGCTCGTGTTTTGCGCGCACTTGGAGGACGCGAAAGGATCGGCCATCCCGGCGTGGGTGGCGTCCGCCGGATTTATTCCGTTTCACGCCGGCGAGTCCATCGAGGTGAAATTTTCACCCACCGGGGGTTTTCCGCGGCATCCCGCCCTGTGACGATGCGATCCCCTTTTTTCCGCCCGCTCTGCCTCGCCGGAGGAATCATGGTCTACTACTTCGTCTGGAGCGCCCTGAAGCAAAAGCCGGTCGTGTCGTCGAAAGTGCTGCTGATCGGCGCGTGGTTCGTGATCGGCGCCGCTCTCGCCGGATTTGCCCAGATGATTTCGAAAAAGGAATTTGGCTGGACGGGATCGTTTGCCGGAGTCCTGGCCGGCGCTTTCCTCGTCGCCGTGCTGATGCTCGGGCTGCAGAAGCTCGGATTAATCTACCAGTAAACAACCGCCTCAACCGCCGGGCTGGATAAACATCAACATGTCTCAAATCGAAAAAGCCGCGGCGCTCGACGAAGAGCGCAAGATCATGGAGGCGTACAGCAAGACGGCGGAGACATACACGCAGCTGAGCCTCGGGGCGCTGGTTCTCTCCATCACGTTTTTCGAAAAGGTCCTCGGCGAAACCGGTCGCATTCCCGTCAATGCGCTGCTCGCGTTCGCCTGGGTTTGCTGGCTCGTCGCGATTCTCGCCGGTGCGTTCTACCAATATCTCGCGGTGCGCTTTCTCGAGTCGCGCGGCGAGGGCCTGGGGTTGTTGGAACGCAGCGGACACCGGCAGGCATTCGCCAATCTCGCGCGGCATCCGTGGAAGATCTACAGCGTCTTGCTCCTTTCGTTTTATCTCGGTGACGTTTGTTTCGCGGTGGTCGGCATTCTCAAGCTGCTGGGTTGATTCGGATGCGACGCGGGTCTTCCTTCGTGTCTCCCTTGTTCCTCGTGACCCCACTGAACCGAATCTTCCTCACCGGCTGCGCGCTGCTGTCTGCCGTGGTCCTTCGCGCCGCCGCCGCCGACCCGGTCGCGATTTCCATCGCCACCCGGGAGCCGGGCGCCGCCATCGCACCGGACTTTTCCGGGCTGAGCTATGAGACGAGCCGGATGCTGCCCGACGACAAGGACGCGCATTATTTTCGCCCCGACAACCTGCCGCTGCTCGCAACCTTCCGCACCCTCGGCGTGAAAAACCTGCGCATCGGCGGCAATTCCGTGGACGCCTCGCTCATCGCCATCCCCAGCGAGGCGGATGTCCGCTCGTTCTTCGATTTCGCGAAGGCCGCCGGGGTGAAGGTGATCTATTCCGTCCGCCTCCACAGCGGAGATCCGGCCGCGGCCGGCAGAGTGGCGCGACTGATCCGCGACAACTACGCGGACGTGCTGGAGAGCTTCTCCATCGGCAACGAACCCGACTACTACAAGGACTACGACGTCTACCGCGCCCGCTGGACCTCCATCCGCGACGCCATCGTTGCCGAATTTCCCGGGGCGAAATTTTGCGGGCCCGACCAGAATCCACCCGACGCCAGGTCGCTGCTCCCGGGAGCGGCGCAGAACCTGTATCAAAACCTGGTGCGGGACTTCGCGAACGAATCGGGCCGCCTCACCCAGGTCACGCTGCACAGTTATCCGTTCGGCTGTTCCTACCGGAATCCCCGCGACGGCACCGAGGATGTCCTGAAACTGATCCCCGCCGACGCCGCCGAGTCGCGCGAGAAGATGCTCTCGCCGTCAGCCTACGGCCTCTACGAAAAAATCCGGCAGGCCACCACCGCGTCGATCGCCGGCGCACCGGTTTCACTGCGGCTCACGGAAACGAACAGTTACTGGTACAGCGGACTCAAAGGTGCGAGCGACAGCTATGCCGCGGCGCTCTGGGCGGTGGATTACCTGCATTGGTGGGCGACGCATGGCGCGGTCGGAGTGAACTTCCACACCGGCGACAAAACCGGCGGCTCGATCATGCTCCCCTGCCGCTACGCCGCATTCGTCACCTCGGGTGCCGGCTACGAAGTCCGGCCGCTCGGCTACGGCATGAAACTTTTCTCGCTCGGCGGCCAGGGTCGATCGCTGCCCGTCAGCGTGGCGTCCGCCGCGACTCCCCATATCGCCGCGTACGCCACCCTCGTGGACGAAGCGACGGTGACCATTACCCTGATTAACAAGGAGCACGGTGCCGCGGCCGCAGCGCAGTCGGTGTTACTGAAGCTGGACACTGCCATCGGAGCGGAAGCACAGATCATCACCCTCGCCACGCCGGACCACGACATCGCCGCTTCTGCCGCGAGCGTGACGCTCGGTGGTGCGCCCATCGAAAAAGACGGGACGTGGCGCGGTCAGTGGACGGCGCTGCCCGTTTCCCCGGTCAACAACCGCGAAATCGCCGTGACCCTCTCGCCCGCCAGTGCTGCGGTGATCAAAGCAAAGCTCGTCCGGCCAAGTCGCTGATCCGGAAATTTCCCGCACCGTCGCCGCCGCACGATTCCTTCATCATGAGCGCGCCTCTCTCCTATTCCATCCGGCCGGTCGGTTTTATCCGCTCCGATTTGAAAACACTGGCCAGCGCTCCGCGTCAGGGATCCGAAGGAGCGCCCGACGTCTGGCTCGAAGTCGACCCGGCGTTTGCCGAAGCACTGCACGGACTCGCGGCGGGACAGGACATCGTCGTCATCACCTGGTTTCACCAGTCGAAGCGGGACACGTTGAAAGTTCACCCGCGCAATGAAGCCTCCGCTCCCCTCACCGGCGTTTTCGCGACGCGCTCGCCCATCCGCCCGAATCCACTCGGCCTGCACCGCGTCACGATTCGAAAAATCGAGGGCAGCCGATTGCGGATCGGTCCGATGGAAGCGATCGACGGCACGCCGGTTGCAGACATCAAGCCGGTGCTGGATGGCGAAATTTTATAGATCCGTCCGGCAGCGAGGTGACTGCTCGCGCACAATGCCCCGCGATCAACCCTTGGCACGTCCCGCCGCCGTAGCGGCCAAGGCTCAAGCTGCCACTACTTCACCTGGTACGCACCTGGCGTGTAGCTGTCCTGCCGCGGCCAGCCGAGCAGTGCGGCAATCTCGGCGGGCAGCGGAGATTTCACCGGCAGCGAGCGGCCGGGGGCGTAACGCTTCTGCGCGGGATTTTCCAGCACCGCATCGGGAGCAAGGGGCAGCAGCTCGCTGTGGGCTTCGAACGCCGGCAGTTTTTGCTGCAGCTCCGCGGGCGACTTAAACATGTACTGATTCGCGCTGCCGGTCGCAGGGCTCCACACGATGAGGGTCGGAGCGGCATCGCTGGCGGGCCGCGCGTAGAGATTGTAGTCGACCGTGGCGAAGGGCGGTTTGGTGAGCTTTTCCTTCAGCGCCGGCGCCTGGTCGGCCCGCAACAACGCCTTCGTGAAGGCAGCGTCGGCGACAAGCAGGTTGCCGGAGAAAACGTGGCCGTCGCGCTCGTGCACGTCCGGGCCCGTCGCCGGATGCCAGCCGAAGTGGTCGCCCACCGCGCTGCGGGTGTCGCGCTCGAAGGAGGCGACGGTGTTCACGAACGTGTTGTGGTAAACGCGCGCGCCGGACGCGTTGAGGATGCGCAGTCCCTTGTCGCAATTCACAAAAACGTTTCCCGCGACAATCACGCGCTTCGAGATTTCGAAGAAGAATCCGTCGAGGCAGTTTTCAATCCGGTTGTTGACGAACACGGCGTCGACGTTGCCGACGTCGTACCAGATGCCGTTGGAATTCGGATTGTCGATGACGAGGTTGTCCCGGCAGACGACGCGGTGCGTCTGGTTGAAAATCTTCACGGCAGACGGATAGTAGCCGGTGATTTTTTCGATGTTATTCCGGGTGAAGATATTTTTTTCGATCAGGCAGTCCGAGGACGCCATGAGGTAGAGTCCCTCGGTGCTGGTGTCGCTGATGAGGCAATGCCGCATGACGAACCCATCCCCTCGAAAGTAACCGGCCACCCGTGAACAGTGGGTGATCGCCATGTGCTCGTAGGTTGTGCCGACGACCTGCTTGCCGAAGGTGGAGGGATCGGCCACGCCGACCGGATCATCGGTCGGCTCCACGCCGGCGGGGACGGTGTCCCGCTTTCCATCGATCTCGAGGGCGCGGTACGCGTACTGGGTGAGCGTGAGACCGCGCATGGTGTAGCCCTTGTGGTCGGACTTCTTCCCGTGCACCTCCGCCGTGACGCGGATCAACGCGCTGTCTTGGGCCGTGATTTCGATCTGCCGGCCGGCGGGGTCGAACTTGATGTAGACATAGCCGCCGTCGTAATCGATCGAGTAGGAATCGCCGTCGAGGCCGCCCTCCCAGAATTCGGAACGGAGCGGTTTTCCATCCACGAAAACCATGTCGTTGTTAAATTTGTGGAGCGGCGTGCGCATCCCCTCGCGATGACGGCGCCACCAGTCGGCGGGTTTTTGCGGGAAGAGCGTGGCCCACTTCGTGCGCCACACCCCGTCGTTGAGTCTGTCCCATTGATCGGCAATCCGCGTGCCCTTCAGCACCGGCTGTTCGTCGCGGTAAGGCTGGAGGGTGATCCCTTGGTTGAGGCGGAGCCCGCCCGTGCGATAAGTGCCACCGCGCAGGATGATCGCGTCGCCGGTGACGACCTTGGCGATGGCCGCCTCGAGCGTCGTGGGCGCGGCGAGCGATGCTCCGTCGGCCGCGGCCTGCCCATCAGGCGCGACGTAATAGACATGCGCGGCGTCGCGCGGCACTTCGTAGGTTTGCGGCAGCGGACCATAGGGTCCGCCCGACGGCTGGGCGGAGACGCCTGAGAGAAAGGCGAGCGAACCGCCGACAAGGAAGAACGCGGGGAACCAGCGGGAAAGCGGCTTCATGGGGTTGCGACGGAGCCAATCACAGCCGCGGAAAAACAAACGCCCGGCAGCGCGCTAACAGTGGACGGCCATCCGATACCGGCGCGGATCCGGCCTCTTCTCCCTTGCGATGAGCGAGCCCGACCGGAACATGGGTGCACCCCATGCGTTTTTCGTGGATCGCCTTTGGTTGCGTGGCCGCCCTCTCGCCGCGGGGTTGGGCAGCGCAGGACCCCGCCGAGACCGTTCGCGCGGTGCTGCAGGATTTTCTGGATCAACCCAGCTACACCTGGGTGGTCAGTAACACGCGCGGCATACCGGAGGCCAACGGCGAAGACACGGAACTTGCGACCGAGGGCCAGCACGAAAAAGGCGGCTACACGAAAATAAATTTGCGGCGCGGCCCGCACATTCCAGCACACGAAATGCCCGTGGCAAAACCGTGGCCCGGTTTTATGGATCGCGAGACCGCGGTGTCCGATCGGTGGGTTTTCTGGACACCGGACGGCTGGCAGTCGCTGCGTCAACTTCCCCTCCCACCCGGAAGCGGTCCATCCTCCATCGCACGACCGGCGCCGCGGGGACGTGAAATCAAAATCGTCGGGCTATCGACCGGCGGAGGGGTCAGCCGGCGGGAAATCGGCATCCGGAGGCCCGATCACGAAATCGCCCTCGTTCTCGCCCATCTCGACGCGGTCACGCTGCTGCGGCCCGGTCTTTTTGAGGTGTCGCTCACGCCAGCCGGAGCAACCCAACTCGTGTCGCCTCCGATGAAGGCGAGTGTGCTGGGCGCACTGGGACCCACGGTGCAAAACGCGTCGGTGCAGGTGACCATTCGCGCGAAAGACGGACAGCTGGTGAGCTACGAAATCGCGGGCGAGGGCATCATGGTGATTTTAGGACGCCGTGAGCCGCGCTCGTTTGTCCTGATTCGGAACCTGCGCGAGCTCGGCACCACGGAAATCAAGGTTCCCGACGAGGTCCGGCAGATGATGGGAGAAAAGCCCCCGGCCGGGGAAAACTGACTGCCCCAACAACAGGGACTCATGACTCCGCCCATGTCTCACGGAAGGTCAGCGAGTCGTGGGATCAGCCCGGGGAAAAATTGGGCCGCCCCGGCTGCAACTTTCCCGCCTCTAGCGGGTTTTTCTGCAATGAAATCTTTCCCCACCAATCTGTCCCGCATCCTTGCGCTGTCGGTTTTGATTTCGGGCAGCGCCTGCTTTCTCCGGGCAGTCGAGGCGGGGGGTTCCACCACCATTGCCCGTCTCGATGGTCGCACCCTGCCGGTCGCTGATCTGGACCTGCAGGTTGCGCGTCTCATGAAGGCGGCGCGCGTCACCGGTCTCGGAGTCGCCGTGGTGAACGAGGGCCGGATCGTCCACCTGAAAGCGCATGGAATCGCAGATCGAAAAACCGGCGCGGCGCTCACGGATCAAAGCGTGATGTCGGGAGCCTCCTTCTCCAAAGCGGCGTTCGCGATTTTGGTGATGCAGCTGGTGGAAGAGGGCCGGCTCGATCTCGATCAACCGATCGAGCGGTATCTCGGCCGGCCGCTCGGCGAGTTCCCGCAGTATCGCGACTTGAGAAGCGATGAGCGCTCCCGGCGATTCACGCTCCGCATGCTGCTCAATCACACGACCGGTCTGCCGAACTGGCGCTGGATCATGCCCGGGAAAAAGCTCACGCTCCATTTCGAGCCCGGAAGCCGGTACGCGTATTCCGGCGAAGGCATCGCGATCGCTCAGCTCGTCGTGGAGACGGTGACCGCGAAATCGATCACCGCGCTCATGCAGGACCGGATTTTCGGCCCGTTGAAGATGAGCCGCACGGGAATGATCTGGAGCCCGGCCTTTTCATCCGACCTGGCCATCGGCCACGACGAGCAGGAAAAACCCCTCGAGCGCCGCCAGTGGAAAACGCCCGGCGCGGCCGGATCGATGGACACCTGCCTGGCGGACTATGCAAAGCTGATCGAGGCCCTGCTGCAGGGTCGGCTCCTGAAACCCGCCTCCGTCGAGGAAATGACAAAGCCCGGCATCGAGATTTTTTCGAAACGCCAGTTTCCCACCCTGGCGACCGAGACGACGGATGAAAACCGGGCGGTGGGCCTGGCCTACGGCCTGGGTTGGGGCGTGTTGCAGCGCACGCCGCATGGCCCGGCATTTTTCAAGGAGGGGCACGACGACGGTTGGGAGCATTTCTCCCTCTGCCACCTGCAAAAACGCAGTGCCGTCATCCTCATGACGAACAGCTCGAACGGGGAAAGCATCTTCAAGGAACTGCTCGAGCTGGTGACCGGCGACAGCTCGCTGCCGTGGCGCTGGGAAAACTACGTCCCGTACAACTCCACCGAGAAGTAGGCCGTGGTTCTGAGACGTGCCTTCAAACCCATCTGCCATTCTGAGCGCAGCGAAGAATCCACGGGTGGCGCGCAAAGCGTGGCAGCCGAGGTGACGAGGCTGGCCGAATCACGACAAAGCCTCGTCACCTCGGCTGCTACGCTGCGACCGATTCTGAAGACACGCCCTAGTACGTGACCCGCTCCGACCGGCTCACCTCGTACTGGGGTTTCGCGCCGCCGGGCGTGGTGACCTTTTCGAAGGTCACGTCTTCGGAGTCTTCCACTTTCACGATCGCGCCCCGGGGGAGCTTCACGTTTTCGAAGCGGATGTCTTTCGTGCGATGGCCGGCGGCGGTGAATCCGTTGACGATCACGACGGCGCTGTCTGGTTTTGCCGTGCTCAGGTCCAGGTTAACGAAGCGAAAATTTCGAAAGTACGGCGGCTCGGGCGCGGGCTCGCCGTCGTTGTTGTACGCCAGCGCAGTGAGGACCGTGATCTTCTGCAGGTTGCAGTCGCGCACGGTGACGTTCTCCACCACCCCGCCGCGGTCCTTGGTCGCCTTGATCTGCATGCCATTGAGGAGCGCTCCGGCCACGCAGTCCTGCACGAGCACATTGCGGATGCCACCAGACATCTCGCTGCCGATGGAGATGCCGTGTCCGCGGATGAAATTACAATCGACGATCCAGACGTTCTCCGTCGGCCGGTTGACGACATTGCCCTCCGGATTCTTGCCCGACTTCACGGCGATGCAGTCGTCGCCGGTATCGAACGTGCAGTTGAAAATGTACGAGTTCCTCGAGGAGTCCGGATCGATGCCGTCGCCGTTGAACACATCGCTCCGGATGGTGAGGCCGTGAAGACTCACGTTTTCCGAGTAGATGTAGTGGAGCGTCCAACAAGGGGTTTCCTCCAAGGTAAGACCGGCGACTTCGACGTTCTCGGCGTTCATGAGGAGGATGAGCCGGCCGCGGGCGCGAACTCCCTTAATTCCGGGGAAAGCGCGGCGAATGGTGTCGGAAAGCTTGCGGCCGCCGCCGGAGATCCTGCCTTCGCCGCGAATGCTGAGGTTGCGGACATTCGCCGGGCCGTTGCGGTCCAGTTTGCCCGCATTGAGGAGGCTGGCATGCGTTTCCATTTCCCAGCCTTCAAAACGATTTCGGTTGAAGGGCAGGTAATCCTGCGGGTCGGCGGAGCCCTTGAGGACGCCGTCCCTGGCGATCTTCAGCGTCATGTCGCTCTTGAGATAAAGCGCGCCGCTGAGAAACACGCCTTCCGGAATCAGTACCACGCCATTCGGGGGACACGCGTCGATCGCGGCTTGGATCGCTTTCGTGTTGAGCGTCGTGCCGTCGCCTTTCGCGCCAAAGGCCTCGACCGATAGCATGGTTTCCCTCGGACGCGTTTTCACGCGAACGACATTACTCCGTTGAGCTACCTGGCCGGAGGAGGTCTGAGCTTTCACGACGAACACATGGTCGCGCGCAGGCAGCAGCTCTTTGACGGTGAAGTGAGTCTTCGGAGTCGCCGCCAGGGGTTTGTCGTCGAGGAGCACCTGGTAGGTGACGGCCACTCCCGATTCCGTTGCCGTGGAATCCACTTTGTCCCACAGCAGCGTCACTTCATCGGACCGCACGGTTTGCGGGGCGACAAAAAGGCGAAATTGGGAGGAGCTTGTTGGACCGGTGATGGTCGTGCAGCTCGTCGTCATCCACGTGATGAGGGTCAGACCGCAAAGAAACAAAGCGCGAACAAGAGAAGGAGTCATGAGAGGAGGGGCTGCGTTTGCAGAGCATGCACCGAAACAGGATCAGGCGCAGTCGCTCAACCGCTATCCATGCCGGGCAGCCCGGCAACCCTTTCGCGAATGATGGGAGTGGCACACTTTGCTTTGTCATCCGAGGCGCGCGAGGCGCGCCGCGGCCGCCGACGCGTGGCATCGTCGCGATCCGGTGGATTGCTTCGCCGTCCCGCGGAGCTCGCGATGACAAAATGCACCACTTCGCGAATGAGCTCCTCTCCACGATCCCGTTGAGATTTGTTGCAGCGATGAAACCCCGCACGAAGGCCGTCTGGCAGATTTTGGCCTGCGTGGCGGTTCCCGCGGCGGTGTTGTTGCTTCCCTTGCTCATCGGCATCTGGCTGCCCGACGTCTTTATCGATCGCACCTATGTGCTCGCCGAAGCAGCGTCGTCGGACGGCACCCAGTTCCGGGTGGAGCAGTTTTGGAACCACACCGATTTCTACACGACGAACCTGCAGGTGATTTATCCGGAAGGCGCGGTCACCACGCATCCGCTCGATTTTGACGACGACAAAAGCTGGAGCGTTCCGCTGGTGATCGATGAGAAACGCCGCACCGTCACGATCGGCATCGGTGAAAATTGGTTCGTCGAAAAAGCCTGGGATAACCGCACGCCGAGCTACACGGAGCCTTACCGCAAACCCCGTTAATCGTCGCCTGCCGGTGCCCGGCTCGAGGTCGCGCGTCCATCGACCATGCCTTTTCCCACCCAGGTGGATTCCGCGGTCTGGCGCCCCGTAGCGTCGAACGTGCGCCATATCCAGGTGCCGTTCGGCGAATGGATGCGCTCCCACGGCTTGCGGCCGGCGGCGTCCCAATACGTCGGTTCCGGAGGGATCCCCCGCGTCAAAGCTGCCATCCACCGAGCTCGGCGCCCTTGTGGCAACGCCTCGTTCGCTACCGCAATTTCTCCGGAGACAGCGCCAGGCGGAATCCGCGGTACGCGCTCGCCTCCGCCTGCGGGTTCGACGCGCGGCAGGCGGAACGCATCGAGTTCGCGCCGCTGCCGAAACTGCCGCCGCGATTCACCCGCGCCGTGCCGTTCAACGGGCCCTGCGGATCCGTGACGTTTCCACCGGGATAAGGACCGTACCAATCGCGGCACCATTGCCAGACGTTGCCCGACATATCGAACAGGCCCCACGCATTCGGCTCCTTTTGTCCGACCTCGCGCGGTCCGGAACGCGACGCGCCGAGCCGCCGGCCTTCGTAGCCGCGCGCGCTGTTCTGGTCGTACCATGCGATGCGATCGAGCACCGCCGCGCTGACCGGGCCGGCGTGGGTCGCGTCGGTGCTGCCGGCGCGACATGCGTTTTCCCACTGCGCCTCGGTGGGCAGGGTATATTCATATCCGGCGGGTAAACGGCCCGCGGCGCGCTCGCGCTCGTTGAGCTCGCGGGCGAACCCCATCGCATCGTTCCAACTGATGAAATACATCGGGAGGTTTTCATCCTCGTTGGCGAGATACGTGGCGGGGTCCGCGTCGCGCGACCAGCCCATGAGCGCGCGCAACGTCTGCTTTTTCCCGTGCAGCTCGTGGAGCGTGTCGTCGTTAATCCGCTTCACGAGGTGCTCACGGATGTCGACGCCCATGACTTTTTTCCACTGACCGATCGTGACGAGCGTGCGCCCGAGCCAGAACCCGCGCGAGAGCGTCACCTGAGTTGCCGGGCCTTCGTCCGCCTTGCGGCCAGGTTCCGTCGCCGGGCTGCCCAGCGTGAACGCGCCAGGCGGAATCCAGGCGAGCGGCAGCGACGTGTTTTCCGCCAGGGGCACATTCCACGCTTCGCCGGCAATGGGGCCGGTTGGCCGCTCCTCGGCCGCAGCGGCAGCGGCGGTGAGAAAAAGAAGCGGGAGGACCAATCCGCACTGCCAGGCTGCTTTCATCCGGTTTGTCATTCTGAGGGGAGCGAAGAATCCGGCAGGAGGCTCGAAGCCCTTCACCGGTGCTGCAGTCAAAATGGATTCTCCGCTGCGCTCAGAATGACAGATCGAATAAAGCGCCACGGCGCCGACGCTGGCGGAAAGAAGGGGGAAGGATCAAATGGTTTCCCGGGTAAAACGATTGCCTGCACGGCCCCGCGCGTTTCCGATGCGCGTTGAATTTGGCTCCGCCGCCCCGCCCCGCCCGTCAGGAAAAATTCAACCTCACAGCTCCATGCCCATGACCAAGCGTTCCCTCCTCGGAATTTTATTTTGCGTTCAACTGGTGGTGACGGGGGCTTGGGCCGCCGAGCCGCCGGTGATCCCCCTCTGGCCGGGCGACGTGCCAGGGTCGGAGGGCAAAACAGGCGACGAGAAAGTGCGCATCACCCCGGAGGATGGAGAGCACGTGGTCTCGAGCGTTCACCGTCCGTCCCTCACGGTCTATCTGCCCGCCGCGGGAAAAAACACGGGGGCCGCCGTGGTGATTTGTCCGGGTGGGGGCCATCGCGAATTGTGGATGGATCACGAAGGCTACAGCGTCGCCCGCTGGCTCGCGGATCACGGCATCGCGGCGGTGGTTTTGAAATACCGGCTGGCCCGCGAGGAAGGTTCGACCTACCAGATCGGGACCCACTCTTTTGCGGATCTCCAGCGCGCGACGCGTCTCGTCCGCAGCCGCGCGAAGGAGTGGAAGATCGATCCCGTACGCGTCGGCGTGATGGGTTTCTCCGCGGGAGGCGAACTCGCCGCGATGGCCGGAATGAAATCGGATGGCCGCGATGCGGATGCCGCGGACCCGATCGAGCGCGAGCACGACCGGCCGGCGTTTCAGGCGCTCATTTATCCGGGCAACTCCGGTGCGATCGCGCCGAAGAAGGATTCGCCGCCGGCCTTCCTCGTCGCCGGCTACGGTGATCGTCCGGATATCTCGGAGGGCCTGGCCCGCGTGTATTTGAGATTCAAGGAGGCCGGCGTCCCGGCCGAACTGCACATCTACACCGGCACCGGCCACGGCTTTGGCGTGCGCCCGAGAAACAAGACCCCGTCCGCCGCGTGGCCCGAACGTTTCCGCGAATGGCTCGGCGACCGCGGTTTCCTCGCCGGCACGCCCTGAGGAATCGCCTGCCCAAAAGTCCCATTCTCCCATGAAATTTCTCCTCGCTACGCTCGCATTTTTTTGCGCCTCCCTTTTGTCAGCCCAGAACCAAGCCATCGAGACGGAGATCAGGCGGCTGGAGCAGGCCGAGGTCGAGGCGGTGCTCGCGAAGGACACGGAGACATTAAAAAAACTCTGGGACAAGGACTACGTCGTGCACAATCCCGAGGGCCAGATCGTGCCCGCCACCCCCGATCCGGCCGCCCGGCCGGTGATGCAAAGGACGCGAACCGCTTTCACGCGACACGTGGAGCATCTCACCATCCGCGAAAACCTCGTCATCTCCATGGGCAGCGAGACCGTTGTGCCTTTGGGGGAAGCGCCTTCCTCCACGGTGCCGGTCAAAAGACGCTACACGAATATCTGGATGAAGACGGAGGCCGGTTGGAAGTTAATCGCCCGCCACGCCAACGTGATTCCGTAATCAAGGCTTCGCACTTGCCGCGCCGGATTCCGGCGGCGAAACCACCGCAGGAGCCGCTGCGGGTTGATCGACGCCTTGCGACGGCGATGCGTCTGATTTTGCCGGCGCGTCCTTGAACTCATACTTGCCGTCCGCGTGCAGGATCAGCGTGGCGCCTTCGGGCACGATCCGGCCGATCACGTCGTCGCTCTCGGGCGCCTTGTCGCCTTCGATCACTTCCACCGTGCGGTTTTCCCGCTCGACCAGGGCGAGCGACTTTCCCTGCCAGGCGATCGTCAGGATCCGGCGGAAAATATAAACGGGCGCCGGCTTCGTCTTCATTTTGCCGTTTTCGTCGAAGGCAATTTCCAGCGGATTGGGGGCGCCTTTCACTTTTCGCCTCTCCAGGACCGGTGTCGGTTTCCATTCCTTGATGCGGCGTTGCTTGGGATTCACCGTGAGCTGAACTCCCGCCGGCTTCTCGGCGAACACGAGCAGGCCCCAGCAGTTGATCTCCTCCGGGCCACCCCGCTGGAGCCACTTCCCGTGGCGCCGAGCTTGAATTCCACGGTCCTCGTTTCGCTGGTCATCCAATTGAAAAGCGTCAGGGAGATGGTCCGCCCCTTTTCCGAGTACCGCATTTGTTTCACCAAGTCCCGCCACGGAATCCCGGACAGGAGGGTTCCGTTGATCTGGATAATTTGATCCCCGCTTTGAACGCCCGCGCGGTCTGCGGGCGAGCTGGCGTAGACCAGTCCGACATAAAGTTCCTTCGGAGGCCCGCCCGCGAGCCGGCTCCGCAGGCTGATGTGGCCCGCGACGCTGATGCCCCAGAGGGAAAACGGATCGGTGGTGACCTTCACCGGATCGAGCGTAACGGGGGCTTCCTGGCGCACGTCGCGGTCGCCGGCCGTCGCTTCCGCGCCGGCACCGCGCAGGGAACAAGAAATCGCGAGCAGCCCGCAGCACACGGTGCGAAACAGGATTTGGGGGAGCGGCCGCATGCGAACGGGTTCTCAAATCACACGCTTCCTACGCTCGCAATCCAAAGCCGGATTCACCGGCGAAGTCCGGATGGATTTCGTGGTGACCTCCCCGGGCGCCCGCTCAACGGTTCGCCCATGAACTGGTTTTTCTGGGCAATGCTTTCCGCCGTGTTTGCGGGGGCGACGGCGGTTCTCGCCAAGATCGGCGTACGCGACGTGGATTCGAATCTCGCGACGGCGGTGCGGACGCTCGTCGTGCTTGTGTTTGCGTGGGCGGTCGCGCTCGCGACCAACCCCATCAACGCCGTCTTCGCGTTCTCGAAACGCACATGGCTGTTTCTCGCGCTCTCGGGCATCGCGACCGGGCTGTCCTGGCTCTGCTATTTTCGCGCGCTGCAACTGGGCGAGGCTTCCAAGGTCGCGCCGGTCGACAAACTGAGCGTCGTGTTCGTGCTGATCTTCGCGGCGCTTTTCCTCGGTGAATCGCTGACCACGAAAACCATGGTCGGCGGCGCGTTGATTGCGGCCGGTGCGGTGGTGCTGGCGTGGAAATAAAGCCGGGCTCATTCGCTCCCTCGTCCGTCTCGCCCAGGACCACGATGAACCGCCCCCGCTTTTTCACGGTGACTCTGCTCGCTTGCGTGTCGTTCGCGTTTTTATCCGTTACGCACGCGCAGCCGGATGCACGGACAACGAGCGCCAATCACCTCGGCCTCAAACTCGTCCGGATCCCCGCGGGTTCATTCGTCGGAGGCAGCCCGGCCACCGAGAAGGAACGGTCGCCGAATGAAACGCAGCACGCGGTGACGATCACCCAGCCGTTCTGGTTGTCGGCGACCCATGTGACCGTCGCGCAATTCGAGACCTTTGTCCGCGAAAGCGGCCATCGCACCGCCGCGGAGACCCAGGGTTATGCCTACGGCGCCTGGAGCGTGGAGACCAACGGATGGACAAAACTTCCCGAAGGGTCGTGGAAAAATCCGGGCTTCAAACAGGCGGGCGATCATCCGGTCGTCTGCGTGACGTGGAACGATGCGCGGGCATTTTGTTTCTGGCTGAGTGCGAAGGAAGGACACACCTACCGCCTGCCGACCGAGGCTGAATGGGAATACGCCTGCCGCGCCGGCGGCACGACGGCCTATCCCTGGGGCGAAAATCCCGACGACGGAAAAGGCTGGGCGAATTGCTCCGGTCAGGAAACCGCCGCCCTGTTCACGCTCTTTCCCGCGTTCACCTGGCCGGATGGGTTTCAGCACACGGCGCCGGTTGCCTCCTTCCGCGCCAATGCCTGGGGCCTGCACGACATGATCGGCAACGCGCTGCAATGGTGCGGCGACTGGTACGCCGAATATCCGGCCGGAGCGGCGGAAAATCCGCACGGGCCGCCCGAGGGCAAAGAACGCATCCTCCGCGGCGGAGCGTTTATCTACGGCCCGCGCCATTGCCGCAGCGCGTTTCGCGGCCGCAACTTTCCGGACTTCCAGAATTTCTACGTGGGCTTCCGCGTCGTGCGCGAAGCCACGGCTGAAGAAGAGCGCAAAAAGTAATCGCGTACTCCGTGAGCGGTACGAGACGGGTCCTTCCCCTCTCCCGCTCGCCCGCGCTTGCGGCCAACCGCTTTGTTACCGCCGGTGACGCCACGCCGCTGCCGCGACGAGCAACGCTCCCGCGATGATCCCGTAGGTTGATGGCTCGGGGACCGCGGTGACTGGCGCGACGCCGGAAATCCGCATGCCACCTTCCGGCGCCCCGCCCAACGTGTCAGTCCAGGGATCGGCGGCCCCGGTTTGGTCGATATCAAACGAAACGAAAGACATGGAGGCATTCCATCGCCAGAGTGACGCGACATTGGAATCAATCGGACTGACGGCCAGCCAGTAACGCGTACCCACCACGAGCAGCGTGGAGTCGGAAAATTCCACGTGGGAAAGAGCGGTGGGACCGGACGCAAAAGCCGGAAGCGAAAAAGCGGCGGTTTCGAGCCGGGATTCCCTGATCTGCGCCGGACCGATGCGTCTGCACGCCGCTTCGACCGCGCGCCGGCTTTCCATGGAAAAAGGAGCGTGGTGATCCAGCCGGCTTGCGCACTCGCTTCCGTGGCACCATTTCGATCTTCAGCACGGGATGATGAAAATACTCCAGTTCATCGCGGAACACGCCGGGTGGTTCCTTGTGCTTTTCGCGATTGGATGCGCCGCTTCACTCGTCCGCGCTTTTCGCCGCGGGCTTTCTGCAAAAGAACACCGGCGCCTGAAGTTCATGGAGTGGTGTCTGTTCCCGCCGGGATTCACCGCGATTTTCATCACGCTGCAACAGGAGAGCGTGCGCCATTTCGCATTGCACCCGGCGGCGGCGATCGCGGCGTGCCTGGGCGTTGCCGCGGGTTCGACGCTGCTGTTGCTCGCGAAGCGGAGAAAGCGTCCCGTATTTCTCGCATGGCTCGGCGAGCTTTTGGGAATTCCCGGAGTCATCTTTTCACTGATCCTCGTTGGCATGTATTTCCGGTCGCCGGAGCGGTTCGAAAAAATCCGGGCGACCCACCTCGCTCTCGCCGCCGCGAAGGGCGTGGCGGCTCCGGACTTCGCCTTCACCCTGCTCTCCACCCGTGAAGAGAAACGCCTCGCGGACTATCGCGGGAACGTTGTCCTGCTGAACATCTGGGCGACCTGGTGCATCCCGTGCCTGAAAGAAATGCCCGACCTGAACGAGCTGCAGCGGAAATTCAAAAGTGCCGGCCTCGTGGTCATCAATCTTTCCGACGAAAGCCTCGAGGTCATCGACCAGCACCTCCTCAAGCACCCGATGATCACGACGCACGGGCGCGTCGAAAAACGAGCGGTCCCCGGGTTTTATCAATTCGGTGCGGCGAGACCGGCCACGTTCCTGATCGGACGCAAGGGCGAGGTCATTGCCACCGTCTTGGGCGCTGAGAATCTGGGCTATTTCGAAGCGATCCTAAAACCTCAGTTGTAGGAGACGCGCCGCATCGACTTGCCGTTTTCGATTCGCCGGCGAGTGTCGGGGCATGGCGAATTCCCCGCGTCCATTTCCCGCCCTGCTGCCGCTCAGTGCGCTGCTTACCGCGCTCCTCGTATCGTGTGCGACCGCGCCCACCTCCCCCGCTCCTTCTTCCGCTCCGGCCGCGGCAAAAACGCCGGTCGCGCCTCCCGCGCGCGCCGAGCTTGCGTACGCTGTCGGCGCCGATCTCTCGTTCCTCAAGCAGGCGGAGGAACGGGGCATCGTGTTCAAGGACGGCGGCGTCGGGAAACCCGGCCTGCAGATTTTTCGCGACCACGGCTACACGTGGATCCGCCTGCGGCTTTTTCACACGCCGACCCGCCTGCCGAACAACCTCGACTACACCATCGCCGCCGCGAAAGCCGCCAAGGCGCTCGGGTACAAGTTTCTCCTCAACTACCACTATTCCGACACCTGGGCCGATCCCGCCAAGCAAACGCTGCCGAAAGCCTGGGAGGGAAAATCCCACGAGGAGCTGGTCAAGGCGGTCTTCGAATACACCCGCGATACCATCGCCGCGTTTCGCGAGGCGGGCGCGATGCCCGACATGGTGCAGAATGGAAACGAGATCACGCCGGGCATGCTCTGGCCGGACGGACGGCTGCCCCAGAACTGGGATAATTTCGCGGACCTGGTCAAAGCCGGCATTGCTGGCGTCGACGCCGGCAAGGCCGGCGCTCCGCGCCCGCTCATCATGGTCCAGATCGAGAAGTCGGGCAGTGTCGCGGCCACCAAATATTTTTTCGACAACCTGATCAGCCGCGGCGTCGAGTTCGATGTGATCGGGCAATCCTATTATCCGTGGTGGCACGGCTCGCTCCTCGAACTCAAGGAATGCCTGGCCTTCACCGCGGAGCGGTATCGGAAGGACATCATCCTCGTGGAGGTGGCCTACAACTGGCGCCCCGCTGAATATCAGCACGCGTCCGCGCCCTATCCTGAATCGCCGGAGGGTCAGCGCGAATTTCTCGAGGAGGTGCAGCGGGCCGTGCTCGCAACGCCGCACGGGCTCGGCAAAGGCGTGTTTTGGTGGGAGCCCGCGGTTTCGCCCAGCCGCCTGCGCTCGCGCGGGATGTTCGACGATGACGGCAACGCGCTGCCCGTGACCGGCGTCTTCGACAAATACACGCGAGGCAAAGTCCCGGAGCGCACCTCGCCCTGAAAAAGCGGTGCATCCCGATTTGAATTTGTCATGGCGAGGTCGCGCAGCTCGCCGTGGGACGAGACCAATGCGCGTTTAGCCAAACCCCGCAGCTCGGGCTGTAGGAGCGGCTTTACGCCGCGATTCCGAAACTCCGTCACCCGCGGACGCCCGCGGCATAAAGCCGCTCCTACAGTCCTGGTCCGGTCGCGATCAGAGTGTCGGCGCGGCGGCGCCGATTTGCTTCAGGAGCCATTCGCGCTCGGCGGTGGTGAGACCGGGGACGCGCGGGTGGCCCATTTCCTTAAAGATGCTCAGCGCCTTCGGCGCCGTGATCACGTTGTAGGCGGAGAACATCGAGGTCGGCGGACACGTTTCGTCGTTGTAGCCCCAGCCGAAATGGCCGGGGACTTTCAAACGACGCGCGAAATTCACGGCGTCGAAGTACGCGGTCGTCGCGAGCTTCGTTTCCCGCGCGGGCTCGGCGGCCTCGGCGAGCATGCGCATACCCGGCCAGCCGCCCGCGCGCCCGTGGGCGTAGCCGCTCACATCGCAGTAGGCGGGAAACGCCGCCACCAGCGCCGTCACGCGCGGATCGAGCGCGGCCGTCACAATGCTGAGAAATCCGCCCTGGCTCCCGCCGTGGGCGATCAGGTTTTTGCGGTCCCATTTCGGATGCGAGACAAGATGGTCGTTCGCGCGGAGACAGCCCATGAACACGCGCCGGAAATAATAGCGGTCGCGATTATCGAGCGAGATCGTCGCGTAGCCGCCGAGCGCGCCGTTGAGCGAGGCGTAAAGTTCCTCGGGCAGGTAAACCGGGACGCCGTGCACCCCGACCTGCAACGTGATGAACCCGCGCTCGGCCCAGGTTTTTTCGCCGGTGTAGCGACGGATGCCCGCACCGGGCGGAACCATCATCGCGGGAAACGGGCCCTCGCCGCGCGGCACGCAGAGAATGCCGTAGAAACGGCTGGTGCGCGACGGAGGCGTGCCGACGTTTTGGAGGTTCACCTGGAAAACCTCGATCTTGTCGTTGGACTGATCGGGCAGCGGCGTGAGATGCGCGTCGATCGGCAGCTTGGCGAGTTCGTCCTTCGCTTTCGTCCAGAACGCATCGAAGTCTGCCGGCTCGGTTTGCGTCGGCTTGATTTTCTCCGGCGAAAACCCGGCGGTCGCGAGTCCGCGGAGGGTGCGGCCGCCGCGTTCGATCGTCGCGATGCAGCGCAGAAAGCCGGGACCGGCCAGCGTGCCGCCGTCGAGCGTGAATGAACCGTCGGCGCCCGTGCGCGCCGTTTTCTTTTCGGCGGGCATCATTTCCGGCCCGAAGGAGTACGTGACCTCCACATCGCCGAGGGCCGCATCGCCTTCAGCGAGGCGGATCGTGAACTTCACCGGCTCGCCGGGGGTGTAGAGCCAGTCGGGGTGGTCACAGGTGACACTGACACGGGCCTGAACCGGCGCCGCCACGGCAACCGTCGGCGCCGGTGTGGCGGCGGGGACGTTCTGGGCGCGCAGGCCGCCGAACGAGACAACCGCGAGGGCAAGGAGGAAGGGGAAACGGGATTTCATGTTCAGAAGAATTCAGCACGAAAGACGCACGAAAGTCTTCCCGCGTCACGGCCCGTCTGCGAGCAAGCGTTGGAGGGCCGCTTTAAGGTGGGAAAAATTCACTGGCTTCACGATGTGCTCGGTGAAGCCGGCTTCGCGGGCCCGCGCGCGATCCTCCTCGGTGCCGTAGCCGCTCAGCGCGATCCCCTTCAACCCGTAACGGCTTTTGATCTCCTTCATCAGATCGTACCCGCTGCGGTCGGGCAGGCCGATGTCACTCGCGATCACGTCGAAAGGCTGTTGCGCGGCGGCTTCCAGGGCCGCGGCCGCGCTGACGGCCGTCGTCACCTCGTACCCGGAACGCGTCAACAACCAGGCCATGCTCGTGGCCGTGTCCGCATGGTCTTCGACCAAAAGCACACGGTGGCGCTTCGGCGCCGCGGGTAACGAAGTCATGCACTCACCGCCGGATCGTTTTCACGCACCGGGTTAGTTCGCCTGTCCGGCATGCAATGCCGCCAGGCTGCGCACCACGGCCACCAGCTCCAGCGGAGCCACCGGCTTGCTCAGGTGGGTTTGAAAGCCGGCGCGCAAAGCCCGCATGCGGTCCTCGGTTCGCGCGAGCGCGGTCAGCGCAGCCGCCGGCACCGCGGTGCCTCCCGGCAATTCGCGGATGCAGCGCACCAGTTCATAACCGTCGCGCCCGGGCATGCCGATATCGCTCAGGATCACATGGGGACGAAACGCGGGGAAAATGCTGAGCGCTTCGTCGACCGAATTGGCCGTTTCGATCTGCGCGTGGCGGCTGATCAGGATGCGTTTGATCACTTCCAGGGAATCCCTGTCGTCATCCACGGCCAGCACCTTGACGCCGGCGAGCTCCTCAGCCGCGGAGATATCGACTTCTTTGACGGAGGTCGCCGCATGCCGCGCCCGCCTCGCGTCGGAATGCACACTCGCGACGGGCAGACTCACGGTAAAGGTCGCGCCCTTCCCTTCCCCCGCGCTTTCCGCGTGCACCTGGCCGCCGTGCAACTCGACCAGCTGCTTGACGAGCGCGAGTCCGATTCCCAGCCCGCCATGCTGGCGCGTGGTCGAGGAATCCGCCTGGCGGAAACGCTCGAAGACATGCGGCAGGAAATCGGGGCCGATCCCGCGGCCGTTGTCCGACACGGAAATCTCGAGATGCGAATTCACCCGCGTGACCGTGATCACCACGCTGCCGCCGCTCGGCGTGAACTTGATCGCGTTCGACATCAGATTCCACACCACCTGCAAGAGGCGCTGCTTGTCGCCCATGATGGTGCCACGCACGCTATCGAGCACCGTCTTGATCCGGATCCGTTTCAAATCGGCCGTGGGCTGAATCGACGCAATCGCCTCCTGCACCACCGCGCCGGGCTCGATCGACGCGATGTCGAGGGCGAGCTTCCCGGTGCTGATCCGGCCCAGGTCGAGCAGATCGTCGATGAGCTGGGCCTGGATGCGCGCGTTGCGCTCGATGATTTCGACACCACGCATCAGGTCCTCGGCGCCCTGGACCGATTCTTTCAAGACCTGCGTCCAGCCGACGATGGCGTTCAGCGGTGTCCGCAATTCGTGGGAAACGGTGGACACAAATTCATCCTTCATCCGGTTGGCATGCTCCGCCTGCGCCCGGGCGGCCCGCTCGCTTTCCAGGAGTTGCTCGCGCTCGGCGGAGATCCGTTTGAAGTCGCTGATATCGCGCGCGATTTTCGAAGCGCCCATAATGGCGCCCGTCAGGTCCTTGACGGGCGAAATGGTCAGCGAGACGTGGAAGTGCTCCCCATTCTTCCGCACGCGGATCGTTTCGAAATGATCGACGCGTTCGCCCTTCCGCAGCCGCGACAGAATTTTGGGCTCCTCGTCCTTGCGATCGACCGGGACGAGCATCAGGACGGGACGTCCCACCGCCTCCTCCGCGGTGTAGCCGAAAATCCGCTCCGCCCCGGCGTTCCAGCTGGTGATGATCCCGTCCAGATTTTTGCTCACGATCGCGTCGTCCGAGGAGCTGACAATGGCGGCCAGCAATAATCCGGCGCGATCGCCGCTTTTCTGCCCGGTGATGTCGCGGGCGATTTTCGAGGCGCCAACGATCTGGCCCGAGGCATCGCGCATGGGCGAAATGGTGACCGACACATCGACCAGCTGACCGTTTTTGCGTTGCCGGACAGTCTCGAAATGATCGACCCGCTCGCCGCGTCTAATCCGTTCGAGAATCCCTTGTTCCTCCGCCTCGCGGCCGGGCGGAAGCAACATCGTCACGGAACGCCCGATCGCTTCGTCCCGCGTGTAACCGAAAATGCGTTCCGCACTCTTATTCCAGCTCGTGATGATGCCGTTGAGATCCTTGCTGACGATCGCGTCGTCAGAGGAATCGATGATGGAGGCAAGAAGGACGTCCGGCGAAGGTGGGGCAGGACAGTTCGGATTGGACGGGGGCATGAAAAAAGACTCAGGGGCGCCCCTAGACCCTAGGACCGAAAGAGCAGCCAGCTATTGCAGAATCGTTTCATTGTAGCGTCCGGGGGTGAGTGGTTCCCGTCCAGCGCGGATTTCAAGAAACCGCGGCAGAATCGCCCCAGCGCGGCCGCTGAAAGCGCGCTCAAGGCAGCAGGCCCAGATCTGCCAGCCAAATCCGGAACAGCTCGGGCCATTTCGCGGCGCCAAGTTTTTCAAAACCCGGCGCGCCCCGGCCGGTGGCGCCGACCCCATGGCCGCCGCGGCGGAAAACATGGAACTCCGCCGGCACCCTGGCCTCGCGCAGGGCGAGATAGTATTTGCCGGCTCCCGTCGCGAGCGGGTCATCGTCGTTCACAAAGATGAAGGTCGGCGGGACATCCTTCCCGACCGGAATGCCCGCGCTGCCCGTCCCCGGATATCCCAGCACGGCAAAGTCGGGACGCGTCGCCGCCTCGAAATTATTTTCGGCCAGTGCGGCGAGGTGCCCTCCCGCCGAGAAGCCCATGACGCCGACGCGCGACGGATTGACCGCCCACTCCTTCGCACGCTCGCGCACGACGCGAATCGCCTGCTGCAGGTCGGCCAGCGACTCGACTTCAACCTTGTAGGTGGAGCCTTCCGCGCGGGCGAGGCGGCTGCGCAGCACGAACGCCGCGATGCCCATTTGATTCAGCTTCTTCGCAACCAGCTCCCCTTCGAGATCGACCACGAGGTAACGGTGCCCGCCACCGGGCGCGATGATCACCGCCGCGCCCGTGGCTTTTCTCTTCGGCGGCAAATAAACCGTCAGCGACGGAACATGAATATCGGTGACGCGATGAAACGCGTCCGGCGTCCCGCCTTCGACCCAGCGCTCGGCCGCGGTCTTCCCTTCGGAACCGGGAGCGACGCCCGGCCAGATCTTGACGATCGGCGCCTTGGTCACGAACGGACCGGGAGACGCCACCAGCGGCACGGCTGACCCGGCGGCGACAATGAGAAGGGTGAGGAATTTCATGATGACTATTTTCTGCCTGTCATTCTGAGCGGAGCGAAGAATCCAGTGGGAGTAACGATGCCGCCGGTGGGGATTCGAACCCGCTGCTGGATTCTTCGCCGCGCTCAGAATGACAATCAAAGGGAGGTTGTCTTGGGAGGAAGTGGATTCGCCGACCCGTCGAGTTCCAGGCGCGCGTAGTCCCACAGGATGCCCGCGCTGATTTGTCCCGCCGGCAAAATGATCTTCAGGACATTCGTACCGGATTTGAGCAGCGAGGCGTCGAAAGCCAGTTCGCGCTCGTACCACATCGCCTGACGCCCGTGACGCGTGACGGCGCCATCGCTCGCCGCGAGCGTGATGATTCCAGCAGGTTGCTCGTTGACCGTGATTTCGAGCTGGCGCGTCTGAGTGCCGCAGAGGGCGACACGGAGCGTCGCGCGACCGGGCGGCGCGGTCGCGACTTCGAACGTCACGGCAAACGGTGTCGCGCGTCCCGGCGTGGTGATGCCGTTGAAGCCGCCGGGCTTCGCGCTGGGATCCTCGTTGTGCGGCACCTGCTGGAAAAACCAGTCCTTCCGGAAATCGCTTTTGCCGACGACGAAGTTCACGTCGTTCGGAAAGAGTTTCGCGTAATCGAGCGGAATTGCGGGCTCCCAATACGACTCGCTCTTGAAGAACTCGGAGCCGTTGCGATTCGGAATGCCGACCTCCCAGAGCTGTTTCCCGCGCCGGACCGGCGTCCACGCGATTTTCCCGAGATCGATTTTGCCGGAGGCGATGGTGACATCGGCCTTCGCGAATTCCCCGAGTACGCCGTCCGCAAACGCGCGCAGCGTGTAGGTGCCGGGGCGAACATTCGGAATTTCAAACCGGCCGTCGTCGCTCCCGCGCGTCCAGAACTGATAAAACTTCGCGTCCTGCTGCCAGTCGACGACGCGGGCGACCCCGCTCGGACCCAGCGGCAAGGGAGAGGTCCACGCGGGGGCGGTAAGGCCGACGCGGACGTTGCTCATCTTCGCCCCCTTCGGCGCGAGCGGGTCGGTGAGCGCAAGGCGGCCCCGAACGATCGCACGTGCGGCGGGCCGCGGATAATCGACGCCCGCCACCCACTCGTACGGCCACGCGGCGGCCTGTTTTTTCTGCTGGGCTTTCGCGTCGTCGAACATCGCCTGCGGATTCGCGCCGGCGTTCACGTAGAGCATGAACGGCCCGATCACTTTCTTCCAATGCTCGCCCTGCGCGACATCGATGGCCGCGCCGCCGTAGTGGCTGCTGCGCCAGTAATTCAGAACGCATGGCGCCGCGATGGCGTTGGTGTCGCGATGACCCTGGAACTCCACCTTGGTCGGACCGCCGCTCATGTATTCCATCGAGGCGTTGAGACACCAGAAGCCGACGTTCTTCGTCGTGCTCGACCAGCCGAAAGCCGGGTTGTCGGTGAGCGGAACGGTGTAGACGTATTTGTCACCTTCGCGAAGCTCCTTCGGGTAGTGCTTAAAATGGTGGGAGGTTTGCGCGACGCTCATCCAGTCGAAGAATTCCGCGAGCTTCGCGCAGAACCGCGCTTCACCGATCGAAGTCGTCGGGTAATCGGCCGGGTGCTCGAACTGGCAATAGGTGTAGACGCCGGAGTCGCCGCGCCCGAGCGCGTAGCGGATTTCAATGTCGGCCGCGAACTGGCCGGTCGCATTCGCGCCGCCCGGCACGCCGGGACCGGTGCCCATCTTGCGGCCCTTCGAACTGCCTTTCACCGAAACTTCGCCGCGCGCGCCGCGGTTGGATCTCGGATCGATCGTGACCGAGGCCACCGCCGCGATTCCGGAAGCTTTCGGTCCCATCGCGTCGTGTGACCAGAAACCGTATTGGTGATCGGTGAAACCGCGGTTGATGCCGGTGACATTGTGTCCCGGCGGATCCTTCTCGAGATCGGGCGTGCCGTCGGGCTTCAGGAACGTGGCGAGCATTTCCTCGTTCCGGTAACGCAACGACACGAGATCGCCCGACGCCTTCGCGACGCGGGCGGTAACAATGCCGTTGTCGAGCGTGTAGGTGTCGGCGTCCTCGGCGAGCGTGACCGGGGCGGCCGCTGCGACCGCCGATTGGCTGAACGACGGAACGAGAACGGCGAGAGCGAGGGAAAGAAGTTTCGTTTTCATGAGAGGCTGAGTAGGGCGGGTCTGTGACCCGCCCTTTCTGGGTTCGGCGTTTGCGATATCCGATCAAGCCAGGGCGGGTCAGAGACCCGCCCTACTTTATTTTCGGAAAATGTTCGGCCATCCACGCGATCGCGCGGTCCTGCGTGGCGGCGGGCAGGCGCTGGTAATCGTTCGGCTCATCGAGACCGAGCTGATCGGCCGCGCCGTGCAATGCATAGGCCGGACGCGCGCGCTCGATCGCCGCGCGCACGTCGGAGGGCGTGGCGTCGCGATCCCTCGTCGGCTGCACCACAAAGACCGGCCGCGGCGCGATGGCGGCGAGCAGCGCATCGTAGTCGTACGGAATTTCTTTTTCCCGCCCAATGAACAACCCGAGCCGCGGGACGACGGGGCGTTGCAGGCTGAGACGCGCGACACCGCCCGTATTGCGATCGGCCGTATCAGTACGCATCGGGGTGAAACCGCTCACGGAGACGACGCCTTTCACACGCGAATCGAGCGCCGCGGTGTGGAGCGCGACCATGCCACCGAGTGTGTAGCCGAAAAGCGTGATCCGCTGCGCGTCGACGAAGGTTTCTTTTTCCAGCGCATCGATCGCGGCACGGGTATCCTCGACCATCCGGCCGAGTTGCGACCAATGCGGATAACGATCGTAGAAAGGACCGATCTCGCCCTGCCGACCGCCGAAGCCGCACTGGTCGAAGGCGAGCACCGCGTAGCCGGCTTTCACGAGCGCGAGCACGGGATGCAGGTCGCGCCGGTAAACCCACATGTACCCCAGCGGATAACTGTAGCCGTGGAGCCAGATGACGGTCGGGAGTTTCGCGCCCTCCGGTGTTCCCGCGGGAAAATAAAGATCGCCCGTCACACCGGAGCCGAAACGAATGCGGCGCGTGTCAGCGGCGGAGCGATCGGGATCGTTCCAGCCGAATTCGATGCTGTTGCGCCCGACGACCCAGCCCGCGACATCGGGCGCGAGCTGGCCGGGATTCGCGACGGGTTTCATCGAGGTGGAAGACGGTCCGCGCCCGGGAAATCCGCGTCCGCCACCCGCTCCGGGAGCGAGGCGCGGGGGCGCGTCGCCGAGGAGCCACTGCACAGCAGCACGAGTATCGGTGGAAAGTTTTTCCGCGTCTGCAACCGACGCGACGGATGAAAGCGCGACCGGTTTCGCGGTCCCGGATGCGCCCGCGCCGACTCGGGACTCAAAACCCGAAACTCGAAACTCTCCCGTTTCGCCCGTGCGTTTTTTCCATTCCGCGAAATCCCAGGGATAGAGCAGATTGTTTGTCCACGTACGCGACGAGCGGCCAAACTGGATGTCGAGCCAGTCGAGGCAAAGTTCCTGGTCGTTCGCGCCGTGGAATCCGGGCAGGCGCATCAAGCCGAGCCGGTCGGGCTGGCCGAGCGCGCGGTAAACTTTCAGTGCGGAGTGATAGCTTTGCTCGCCGCCCCAGACGTTGGAGACCTCGTCGTTGAGACCCCAGTTCATCAGGCACGCGCGCGGTGCAACGAGGGAGATCAGGAGATTGGCATCGACGGGAAGACGGTCCTCGTGTCCCGAGAAGAAGCGGATCTGCGGCGCGAACCAGAGCGGAAACATGCGGGTGGTCGACTCGATCCCCTCGCCCATGCCGCGCTCGCCCGAGAGCCTCCACGGCAACACGCCGCCGACGCCCGTGCTCCCCGCGATCACGGCCGCGACGCGTGGATCGATCGCGGCGGCAGTCATGGCCATCTTGCCCTCGCGCGAGTAGCCGGTGACTGCGATGCGCGCCTGGTCCACCTCGGGCAGCGTGAAGAGATAATCCACCACCATCTGCGAGATCCACGCGCGCTGACCCATCGTGGCGAAATCGAAATCGGGATAGAGCTGCGGCAGGTTCGAGACCTGGTCGACGCTCCCGGAGTAACTCGCCGAAATATATCCGCGCCGCACGAGTGCGCCCGCCCAGCCGCTGCCGATCAGGACGGGAAACGGTCCGCGGCCGGCGGGGATTGTCACGGTGACTTCGGTCGTCGCCTTGCTGTCGGGTCCGTACTCGAGCCGCACCTTGCGGGTGAGATAGCCCTCGCCCTTCGTCTCCTCGAGCGGGACAACGCGATCGAGCATCGGCTTCGGCGGAATGCGGCCGACGACATGCTTCTCGAAAAGCTCGCGGATTTCCGCGCGGCGCTGCGGCCAGGCGGCGGGCATCGCCACCGCGCGGCCATCGGCGAATTGAAACGGATCGGGCAGAAAATTCGCGCTGCGCAACGCATCGAAGTCCGGCGGAAGCCCGCCGGTTTTTTGCTGCCACGCGTTCCATTCGGGAACGGCGGGGAGGTTTTGCTGCATCCACGCGAGGTGGTCGCGGCGTTGTTCGACCGTCATCGCGCGCGCGGTGATCAGCATGGCCAGAAACAAAAGCGTTCCGCGGATAAAACAGGCGAAGACGCGCAGGCCGTTCAGCGAAGCGATGGGGTGGTGCACTCGCGGGGCCAGACGCAGACGGAACCGGATTGGATGCGGGGAGAAACGATTGCAGTCGCATCAATTCAAGCCCTTGGACGTCTTTCTCCCACCCCATGAAGAAAAAATTCCGCGAGGTGTTTGCTGTCGTACTGGCGGTCAGCCTGTTCGCCGGGTTGCTCCCGGGCGCGAGCGCAGCCGACTATGCGGGCTACAGCGCCTTGGACCCGAGCCAGCCAGTCTCATTCGACGGCAAAACGGTGAAATGGAACGGCCGGACTTTCACGCTCGACGAGAACACCCTCTTTCTCGACTACCGGCTTCAGGCCGCACAGCTCGCGGGCAATCCCTACGCCTTCAACACGCTCAAGGCTGCGGCCAAGGCGCTGAAGCACGGCACGGCGGAAAAGCCGATGATGCTGCTCACCGCGCCCGGGGTTTATTGGGTCGACGATCCGGATGATCCCGCGATCCGCGGGAATGGCGGCAGCGCGCCGCTCGGCATGACCATCGCCTGCGATCATCTCTATTTCTATGGGTTGAACTCGAAGTGGCAGAACGTCGTCTTCGCCGTCAACCGCGGCCAGACCCAGGGGTCGGCGGGCAACTTCACGATGTTTCAAATTCAAGGCACCGGCCTGAAATCCGAGAACGTGACGTTCGGCAATTACTGCAACGTCGATCTGAAATTCCCACTGGCTCCGTCCCTCGGCCGCCCTCGGCGCGCGGACGCCATCGCGCAGGCGCAGCTGTTTTCCTACAACGGCGGAGACGGCGTCGCGATCAACTCGGCCTTTGTCAGCCGGCTGAACCTGCTGCCCTTCGCCCGGACCTACCTCAACTGCCACATCGAAAGCAGCGGCCACGCCGGCGGACAAAGCACCTACGTCGGATGCACGCTGGAGTTCTACGGCTCCAACTTCTCCGGCGGCCGGGCCTACTTGAACTGTGATATCACCTTCATCCCGGGTGCGGGCGCCCTGCAGGGCCGCGGCCCCCACCGGTTCGGCTTCATCGATGGCACGGGCGCAGGCGGCGTGTGCGTGGACACCCGGCTGCACCGCAGTCAGGAGCTGATCGATCGCGCCATTGCCGTGGAATTGTCCTGGGACCGCGTGCCGCCCGCCGCGACGACGCGCGGTTATCAGCACAACGTCACCATGGACGGAAAGCCCTACGTCATTCAGGAAGCGGCGACGCCGGGCGCGACCGTCGTGATCGCGGAGGGTTCCGACCTGCTCAAGGCCTTCAAGGTGACCCATGGCGGCCAGACGTATTACAACGTTCCCAATATTTCCGGCGCCGATCCCTTCGGCTACGCCCCGGCGATCAAGGCGGCCGCCAAAGCCGCCGGCAAAGAGGAAAATTATTACCTGGGCATTCCGACAAGCGCCGCATTGCGGCCGACGGGTGCTCCGGTTCCCGCGGGTCGGGCTGGTGGTGCCGCCACGATCAGCACGATCCGATCCGGCCAGACGACGGCGAATCTGACCGTGAGCGTGACGCCTGCCGCCTACGCCTCCAGTGCGGCGCTGGGAAAGTGGCAGTTCAAGGCGAGTAATCCGGACGTGGTGGAGCTCACGCCCGGCGCCAACAACTCCCTCACAGTCGCCGGCAAAAATACCACCGCCGCGCCGGTGGAAGTGATCATCGTCGCGAAAAACGAGCTGGGACTGGAAGCGTGCGCCCGCGTGAAAGTGGAGCCCGCTTTCGTGGAGCCGCCGACGTTTACCCGCGCACCGGTGATCACGGCGCCTGCCGACGGTCGGGTGACGCTAAGCTATGCGCTGAACCTCGGCTCCAACCTCCGCACCGATGAATCGCTCATCACTTGGTATCGCTGCACGGACGCGCAGGGCGCCAATCCTCTCAAGGTCGCCGTCAGCCGCCGGAGCAAACCGGAAATCGCCTACACGTTAACGGAAGGCGATGTGGGTTCCTACCTGATGGCCACGATCCAGCCGAAGCACAGCGTGAGCGAGGCGGGGCAGGCGCAGACGTTTTATTCACGCGCCGCCGTGACGAAAGGCGACGTGACGGTTTTCGCGATCGACACGGATTTCCAAAATTTTCCCGCAGATCCTCAGCCCAGGATTATTCCCGGCACCTGGACCGTTGACGGTTCCGTCGCCCCCGAGACGGGGCGGAACAATACCCCCGGCTTCGCGGCGAATCCCAACTCCTGGACCTATGGTCCGGGCCAGGCGGGCTCCCTCGATTACCACGGACTCTACCAAACTGCTCGCGGCGCACGCCTGTTCTACACGCCATTGGGCGACAAGCTGGGTGACATGACCGTGCGGGCGAAATTTGCGCCCAACAAAAACACCGGCCAGGGCTTCGGTTCCGCGACCAACCAGTTTCTCGACGTGTACATCAAATATGATCTGGCGACGCAGACTGGGTACGGTCTGCGGATCCAGCGCCTGACCACCGAGGAAATCAATGCGATCGGCTACAAGGGCGCGGGCGCCGTGGCGGGCTGCGCGTTCTTCGTGGTGAAATTCGAGAATGGTGTGATGACCCCCGTGAGCAAAAAAGTCATGTCCAGCGCGTTTGTCTCTGAATGCACGGTGGAGCTGACGGTGAAAAACGGCCGGTTGCTGGCGTCGGTCACGTCGACGGACGAAGCCCGCAGCGGCGACGCCTTCGATTATCCCCGGGAGGTCCAGTTCGATGTGCCCGTCGAAACCAACCACCACGGCGGCACCGGCATGTTTTTCACGGGCACCGTAGGAGTGAATGCCGTGATGCTCACCGGCTGGCGGACTTCCTGGTTCAGATAAGACGCACGGCGCTCCGTTGCAGGTTGCGGCCTGACCCCATCGGGTCGCGGCCAACGACGTCGCAAGCCCTCAAATCCCGGCGAGGACAGCGGTCCCGCCCTACCCACAGAGCTGCCTCAGTTTAGGTGTGCGCTTAGCGACAATTTAAGATTCAACCCTACTGCGATTTGCTGAGTCGCCCC